>NZ_JAQMHQ010000004.1:0-315412 GCF_042055255.1 Psychrobacillus sp. PGGUH221 | reverse complement strand
AGGAGCAAAAGATCTTGATTTTCTGCGACGAGCTTGCGCAGGAGCAAAAGATCTTGATTTTCTGCGACGAGCTTGCGCAGGAGCAAAAGATCTTGATTTTCTGCGACGAGCTCCGCGCAGGAGCAAAATCTTTTGAAGTTCTGCGACGAGCTCCGCGCAGGAGCAAAATCTTTTGAAGTTCTGCGACGAGCTCCGCGCAGGAGCAAAATCTTTTGAAGTTCTGCGACGAGCTCCGCGCAGGAGCAAAATCTCTTGTATTTCTGCGACGAGCTTGCGCAGGAGTACGTTTTTTATTTCCGCTTCATAAGTAAAAAAAGCTGGCTTCATCTGTTCCACTTCTATTGAACAAATCAAGCCAACTTCAGAAAGTAATTTTATTTAACTTGGGGGGAAGTTGCACGTAACACATAAGCTGTGACCCCACTATAAAGTAAAATAGTTGATCCAATTAATAACGCTAACATACATATCGTCCTCTCAAGTGAATTTGAAATTCATTCTCATTTAAATAATAGCACAATGTTTCGACATTTTCTACATATAGTATTCTTTTTGTAATGCTTTTATGCTAAAATTAAGCCATCTTTACTATTCGGAGGGATAAAATGAGTGCGTCTAAACACATACAAACTATACTAAATGGCACGATTCAATCGTTAAAGTCCGTTATCCCTCTTCCTATGGATATTAAATCACCATCTTTGATGGTTCAACCATATGATCAAAAAGAGATGGGTGTACTAATTGGGATTATAGGAGATATAAAAGGTCGTATAATTATAGATTCGACATCTAATTGTTTTTCATCGATTGGTGCAACTATGTTTGGTATGGCTTTAGAAGGAGAAATGCTTGAATCATTTACAGGTGAATTAGGAAATATGATAGCAGGTAATTTATGTACTACTGTTGCAGGTAACAACTTAGAAATAGACATTACGCCACCTACTGTCATTGTTGGTACGACCAAATTATTTGGATTTCAGCATGCTTTTAGACTACCAGTCGTAATTAATGACATTGGTAATTTAACGATTATACTTACGATCGATGAATAATGAGACCTAAGAGAACTTTCAACTTATGAAAGTTCTTTTTTTATTCCTCCAACTACCCCTATCTCATTTATTCTTCACATTAATTTCACATTATCCCCTTTCTTGTGTGACTTTTCTCACATCATTGCACTTCAATACTATTTATTATTAAAACTATACAAGAACTACTATTGTAGGAGGTGTAGACAAATGTCGAAAAAACGTGAAAAAGAACTAGATTTGAAAGGAACATTATATTCGGTTGGATTTCTTGGGGTATTCATATTAATTACATGGTTTATGGCATTTTACTTGTTTATTGATAGATTTTAATAATTTGGAGGTTTAAAGCGATGCATATTCATAAGTACGAAAAATGGTGGATAACATTTGGAGTTAGCTCATTGGTCTTATTTTTAGTCATTGTTGGTATTAGTGCATTCCACTTTGGATCACATCCACCAAGCTCAAAAATTTATATTGATCCGGAACGTGTGGAAGAGATAGCACCATTTAATAACCCAGGAGTGCATAAAGTGGAAGGAAAAGATTGGGACTATGAAGTTGTATTTGTAGCTTCTGCATTTTTTTATAATCCACCTGAGATTGAAGTTCCCCTAGGGTCTAAAGTGAAATTTATAGCAACAACCAAGGATGTAGTTCATGGGTTCCAAGTAGCTGGCACAAACATTAATATGATGCTTGAACCAGGATATGTTTCTGAATATGTAACTACCGTTGATAAAGCAGGAGAGTATCTAATCTTATGTAATGAATATTGTGGTGTTGGACATTCGTCCATGACATCCATGCTAAAGGTGGTTGAGTAATATGACAACTATTACAGAAAAAGCGAAAGACTTAGTAAAAGTAGATAAAAGAGACGGAAAACTAGCACTCGCCCATATATATGTTGCTTTCATCGCATTAGCGATTGGTGGGCTTTGTGGTCTTTTACAAACATTAGTACGCTCTGGTACATTTACACTCCCTTGGGGAATCGGCTATTATCAAATTTTAACGGTTCATGGTGTTTTACTAGGACTAATTTTAACAACCTATTTTATTTTTGGTTTTCAAATTGCTGCCGTTAGCCGTACTGCTGGTACATTAACTAATATACAAAGATTGTTTGGATGGATCGGTTTTTGGACAATGACAATCGGTACAACTGCTGCTTCCGTTATGGTTTTGTTAAATGAAGCATCTGTACTGTATACTTTCTATGCTCCACTACAAGCTCACTGGATTTTCTACGTAGGAATGGCTTTAGTAGTTGTGGGATCATGGATTGGTGGAGCAGGCCAGATAATGAAATACATCGAATGGAGAAAGGCTAATCCTGGTCAGCCTAGTCCATTATTAACTTTTATGGTTGTAGTGAATTTGGCAATGTGGATTATTTGTTCACTTGGTGTAGCAGTGGAAGTTGTTTTCCAACTGATCCCATGGTCATTGGGTTGGGTAGATGAAGTGGATGTTCTGCTTTCCCGTACATTATTCTGGTATTTCGGTCACCCATTAGTATATTTCTGGTTATTGCCAGCATATATGGTTTGGTATGTTATTATCCCAAAAATTATTGGAGGAAAAATTTTCTCTGATGCACTCGCTAGATTGTCATTTATGTTATTTTTACTTTTCTCTATTCCAGTAGGATTCCACCATCAGTTAACTGAGCCAGGAATCAGTTCTTTCTGGAAGTTCCTGCAAGTTGTATTAACATTAATGGTTGTTATCCCTTCTCTATTAACTGCATTTTCTATGTTTGCAACTTTTGAGTTACGTGGGCGTGCATTAGGTGGAAAAGGTATATTTGGATGGTTAAAAAAATTACCATGGGGAGATGCTCGTTTCTTAGTTCCTTTTATCGGAATGGCTGCATTTATCCCTGCTGGTGCTGGTGGAATAATTAATGCCTCTCACCAGATGAACCAAGTAGTTCATAATACTATCTGGGTAACTGGCCACTTCCATTTGACAGTAGCTACAACTGTTGTGTTAACTTTCTTCGGTGCAGCATACTGGCTCCTCCCACATCTAACAGGGAGAGTATTAACAAAGCAAATGAACAGACTTGCTATTATTCAAGGTATTGTTTGGGCATTTGGAATGAGTATCATGTCAGGTGCAATGCATATTGTCGGTTTATTTGGAGCCCCTCGTCGTTCGGACTTCTCTACTTATGGAGGTTCTGAACAAGCGGCAGAATGGATTCCCTATCAAATTGCACAAGCAGTTGGTGGCACCATTCTATTCATAGGGATCATATTAGTCCTTTATATTGTTATAAACTTAATATGGTTTGCTCCAAAAGGAGAAACTGAATTCCCTATCAGTGAAGTTTCTGAACATGCTGAGAAAACACCTATGGTACTGGAGAATTGGAAAATTTGGTTAACCATTTGTATTGCTTTAATTTTATTTGCTTATACAGTTCCCCTAATCGATATGATTCAAAATGCACCACCTGGATCAAAAGGATATAAATTCTGGTAATCGGTATCGTGAATAAAGTAATTTACAAAATTTACAGAGAATTGAGCGAGGAGGAAGTGAATAACACACTTCCCTCCTCGCCTATTTTTGTAAATGGCCCATTCTAGATTTATTAGTAATTGCATAATCTATTTTTCTTTCATAAATTTATTTCTAAGTTCAATTAGGGCATCTTTATGACCCTGATGAAACACACTAATGGCCATCTGGGATGAAACATAATCCAATGATTGCTTCAGAGACATTGTCTGAGATTCTTTCACAATTCGTTTTGTCATTTGGATTACTTCTTGAGGTTTCTTCAATATCCCTTCACAATAGTTTTGAATAAATCCATACAATTCATCATAAGGGACAACTTGACTCAACATTTTTAACTTTAGTCCTTCTTCGGCACTTAACACTTTGCCTGTCCAAAGCATTTCTAATGCCATGTCCATTCCGATAATTCTTGGCAAATAATATCCTCCGCCATCACCAGGGACGATTCCGGCGTTTATATAGGTTTCACCTAATTTTGCCTGGTCAGAGGCGATTCTTATATCGCACATCAAAGCCATGTCAAGCCCAGCCCCCATTGCATGACCATTGATTGCCGCAATCATCGGTTTATCTATCTCTTCCATTAGAAGTGGAATTCGTTGGATGTTCTTCCAAAGGCTATTTTTCACATGCAATGGTGTACTTCTAAAATCAGTCTCATCTAATTCTTTCTTGGCTAAGAATCCTTTCTGATTAATCATTGACTTCACATCACCACCTGCACAGAAGGCACGTCCATTACCAGTAACTACTCCGATATGAATTTCTGGATTATCCCTTATCTCCTCCAACGCCTTAATCCATAAATCAATCATTTCTTTGCTAAAGGCATTCATTTGGAGCGGTCGATTCAATGTAATCGTAGCGATATGATTTTTCACAAGAAATAGTAAATCAGCCATAAATTACTCCCCCATATGTAAGAGAGTCGGCACTAATGATGATAGCCGACTCTTCTTATTTATTTCCCGTCTTTTTCCCGCAACTGAAGTCCCTTTAATAACTCTTCATTATGTTCTCCCAAGTTCGGTGCATAGCGGTTTAATTCGACAGGAGTTTCCGAGAATGTTACTGGGAACTTCATATCTCTTATTTCTCCTTCCGTCGGATGATTGACAGTTCTAAAGAAATTAATGTCATTCAAATGAGGATCCTTAAATAGGTCATCTGGTGTATTGATATTTGTGCAAGGAATATCAGCATTCACTAATAAGGAGAGCCATGTTTCAGTCGTTTTCTCAGCTATTATTTCCTCAATCATACTGTAAACAAAATCTATATTTTGTGTCCTAACCTCCATATCAACAAATCTTTCATCTGCTGCCAACTCTTGGTGACCCGACACTTCAAAGAAAGATTTCCATTGTTTATCATTGTAGATCATGACACCTATGTAACCATCCTTCGTCTTATATGGCTTTCGGTAAGGAGAAGTAACACGTGAATAATAGGTTGAGCCTTTTGCTGGAATAAATGTCTCCCCATACATATGCTCAATCATATTGTATGAAACCATCGTCTCAAACATTGGCACTTCAATTTCCTGACCGCCCCCTTTTTGCTGGCGATAGAGCAATGCAGCCAAAATCGAACTGAGACCGACAAGCCCGGCAGTCTTGTCAGCCAAAACAGTTGCCAAGTATTGGGGAGATCCTGAAACCTTCCCTTGGGCTGACACAATTCCTGATGCAGCCTGAATAATGTCATCGTAAGCAGGCTTGTCA
The DNA here is from genome assembly GCF_042055255.1 of Psychrobacillus sp. PGGUH221. NCBI lineage: Bacteria > Bacillati > Bacillota > Bacilli > Caryophanales > Bacillaceae > Psychrobacillus > Psychrobacillus sp. PGGUH221. The sequence goes on along the minus strand of NZ_JAQMHQ010000004.1, from coordinate 310,110 downwards.
CCATACGGCCCTTCTTTACTAAACCCATACATCCCACAGTAAATTAGTTGACTATTTACTTTCCTGAGATGTTCATAGGAAAGGCCGAGTCTTTCCATCGTTTTAGGTCTCATCGTATGAACGAGAACATCTGCATCTTTTACAAGGGCAATCATCGTTTCCAACCCATCTTTACTCTTTAGATCAAGAGCAACGCTCCGCTTATTGCGGTTTAAATGGAGAAAGAGACTTCCCATTCCACGGTTTTTCGATGGTCCGAGATACCGTGTCGTATCCCCTGATGGGCTTTCAATTTTAATGACATCAGCCCCCATATCTGCTAACATGAGTGTGCAATATGGACCCATTACAACTGAAGTAAGATCAAGTACACGAATACCTTCCAACGGTCCACTCATCTGTTCTCCTCCTAAACTTTTAAATAAAATGATTAATTATTTACTCGTACTTGGTTTTTTTAACATAAGACCCGCTCGCTTTGTCTTTACCACCAACTCCCCATGCTGGTTATAGCCTCTTTGTTCAAACCAGACGATTCCAGTGCCAGCACGTGATTTTGACTCACGTTTACCAACAATCTCCGTCTCAGCGCGGAGTGTATCCCCGATTCGAACAGGTGCAGGAAACGTAGTCTCTTCAAAACCTAAATTACCTAGCGTAGTCCCTTCTGTTAATTCTGCAACTCCTACTCCTACGACAAAAGATAAGGTGAAAAGGCTATTAACGATTCGTCCTCCATGAATTGTCCCTTTTGAATACTCCTCATCTAAATGTAGTGATTGCGTATTATGGGTCAAAGTTGTAAACAACAAGTTATCCGTTTCTGTAACTGTACGTCCAGGCAGGTGTTTATAGACATCACCAATCATTAATTCCTCATAATATTTTCCGCCTGACATGGTTTCTCCCCCTTACTTGCTTGTCTGATGTAGTTGTTGATAGATATCCAATATTTCCCTTGCTGTTTTCACATGGGCATAATCAATATGCTCGCCCTGGTACATGATGGCCGTTTCGCCATTGCTTTCTGCTAACTCAAATGCATCCACCAAACCACGATAGTAGATGATTTCATCCTCTGAAGGAGAGTAAATTTCATTTACAATCGAGACATTAGAAGGATGTAGAATCAGCTCGCCAGCAAACCCCAATTGTCGATTGAACGCTGCACTTCTCTTTAACCCATCTAGATTATGAACATCTTGCCAAAGACCACCAATTGGTAGGATTCCTGCAGCACGTGCAGCCATCACAACTTTAGAACGCATATACAAAGTCTCCAAGCCTTCATTCGTCCATTTATATCCGAGTGCACGAGCAACATCCCCATTTTTGGCACTTAAACCCGCTATTCCTATAACGCGTTCACAAATAGCAATTTCATACGCCATCTGCATCGATTTTGCTGTTTCAAGGATAGGTAGAAGTTTTACCGTCCCTCTAGGGATTCCTTGATCGTGCTCCAAATTTTCCAGAACTTTCGAAATCGATTCAATGTCATCAGGACCATACAATTTTGGCAAAACAAGACCTTTAATACCCTTCACTACGACAGCCCTTAAATCCTCCAAATCGAATTCTTCCTCTTTATTGATTCGGACAAATACATTTATACCTTTAGAGCATAGATGAGGAATCTCTTCAGCTACATAGCCCCGTGCCTCACCTTTCAAATGCAATGGAACACTATCTTCCAAATCGAGAATGACACCATCCGCTCCAAAGGTAGGAATTTTATCAAACCACTTTTTCTTAATCCCTGGTACAAAAAGAAACGTTCGATAGTTATTCAATAGAATCCTCCTTTACACTTTCCGATAACCTAATTTATAGGAAATATTAAGAGCAGCCTCTTTTATTTTTTCTATATACGAACCTTCGAGCTCTTTTTGATAATCACCTATAGGGATTACACAAATTATGCTGCCTATTACCTTACTACCAGCATCAAAAATTGGTGCTCCAATACTGAGAGCTCCTTCTTTCCGCTCATTAGCTGTAATTGCATACCCTTGGCTTTTAATTTTTTTAAGTTCCTCTTTAATTTCATTTCTTTTATCTTGTGATTCTCCTTCTTTATCAAATACATCTTCAATTTCAGAATCTGAAAGATATGCGAGTATCGTTTTACCACTGGCTGCAATGTGGACCGGCTGTAAAACACCGATTTCTAAGACATACTGGAGTGCAAATGAACTTTTAACACTATCAACAAACGAAAGCTTTGTATGTTGCGGATAATAAAGTCCAAAATATACGGAGTGCCGTAATTCTGATGCCAGACTTTCCAGTTGTGGACGAGCTACTCGTTTCACATCTACATTAGTAGAAACGATTGATGCCATTCTGATGAAGTCAGATCCGACTCTATATTTATTAGTTAACTCCGAATACTCCAAAATATGCTCGTCCTTTAACATGGAAATCATTCGATGGGTACTACTTACAGGCATCTTAAGATATCTGGAGAGTTCATTCACTCCCCACTCGTTTTGTATATCAGTAAATGCTCTAAGTATAGAAAAAGTTTTAGAGATGACATTTGAATTCATATTAATTTCCTTCCTAATTTTGCTTTATTTAATCATTAATTCAGGAAGCCATAATGTAATGAATGGCATTAAAATTAATAATACTAGTATAAACAGATCCATGATGACAAACCAAGTTACCCCTTTAAATCCTTCCGCAGTCTTAACTCCTGCAGCTCCTGTTGCGACAAAGACGTTCATACCGACTGGAGGTGTTACCAATCCTATTTCTACAGTTTTCGTCACAATAATTCCAAACCATACTGGATCGAAACCAAGCGATGTGATGATTGGGAATGTTAATGGAAGTGTCAAAATAAGAATTGCTATTTGGTCCATAAAGAATCCTAAAATTAGATAGATGATGATAATAATTGCCAATATCCAATATTTAGATGTATCCAACCTTTCAACTATTCCAACAATTCGCTGGGTAGACTGAGTCAATGTTAAGAAGTAACTGAAAATATGTGCCCCAATGATAATCGTCATTATCATCGTAGTAGATTTGATAGTATCAGTAAGTGCTTCTCCAAATTTGTTAAGATTCATTCTTCCCATGATAAATACAACGACTAATGTAATAAAAGCACCCATCGCTCCTGCTTCCGTAGCTGTTACTAGTCCGCTATAAATTCCTCCAATAACAGCAAGGATAATGATAAGCATCGGCCATATATTCTTTAGAGCAACAAACTTCTCTTTTATGGTAGGATTGATTTCAATTTTTGGTGCAATTTCGGGCTTAAATTTTACCCAAAGGAAAATGACAATAATATAACCTAGAGCTGTAAGAACCCCAGGTATAATTCCAGCAATGAGTAGGGACCCAACACCTGTTTCAGTTAAAATTCCATAAAGGATTAAGATAATGCTTGGTGGAATCATGACTGCCAAGGTTCCGGCCATACTAACAACGCCCATAGTAAAAGCTGTATCGTAGTTGTATTTTTTCATTTCTGGTGCAGCTGCTTTCGACATGGCTGCGGCAGAAGCCTGACTCGAACCTGAAACTGATGCCATCATCGCCCCTGCAAATACAGTCGCAATTCCAAGTCCTCCTGGCAATTTTCCAAGCCATTTGTATGCAGCCTGAAAGAGATCCTTCATAATTCCACTAACTGTCATTAATGAAGCCATGAGAATGAACATTGGAATCGAGGTCATTATAAAACTTTTAACACTGTCATAAGGTGCTGTCTGCATAATTCCTAAAAATGAATCCCATCCGCTGTTCATAAGTAATCCAATAGATCCTGCAATTCCTAAAGCAAAAGCAATAGGCATTCCGAAGGCTAAGAATAGTAAAAGTAAAATAAGCGGTATTGCAACACTCATAGCATTTCACTCCCATCAGAAGGATCTGTTTCACTGTATTTACCTTTTCCTATAGCGAGAAGTAAAGCCAGTAATATCAACCTAATAACCAATAAGAATGAACCAATCGGAATCCATATATAAGATAGCCATAAAGGTAGATTGATAAGGCCAGCCGCAACATAATTAAATTGCAATGCTTCTAGTGTCATATTGGACCCTTTCAAACCGATGAAAAAAAACATCACTGCCGCGAACACGTAATAGATGATATTCAGAACATCCTGCACTCGTTTCGGAAATCGATCGAATAGAATGTCAAGGCGGATATGTCCGTCTATTTTCTGTACAAAGCTCATGCTTAAAAACACAAGTGCCACCATCAAATACAATTCAATCGTTTCATAAGCTCCTATAATAGATTGCTTTAAAAGATAACGACTTATTGCATCTGCGGTCGTTAATAACATCATGATCACAACAGCTACTTGTGAAAGCCTCAATGAAAGAAATTCTAACTTATCAAACCATTTTTCAATGAAGTCCATACTTCCACCTCCTTAGGGACAGCGCTCTCGTTACAAGAACGCCTTTTATTTATTTAAACTAGCTTGTATTTCACGATACTTTTTGATTGTTTCTTTAGCATTGAAACCACGGCTTTCCAAATCTTGTGCCCAACGGTCCCATGAAGGTTCAAGAGCCTTATCCCACTGGGCGGATTCTGCTTCACTTAACTCGTATACTTCCATTTCTTCGGCATATTGTTCTGCCAATTCCTCGTTTTTCTCATCCAGGAATTTCGATAAGTGTGCGACAGTTTCGTCCCCCGCTTGGGATATCGCTTCCTTCACTCCTTGAGGTAAAGATTGATAGACTTCATCATTAATGGAATAAACTACAGCAAAACTACCTAGATTGGCACCTTTAGTTGTGTACTTAGCAATTGCCTCAATTTGATAGGCGGCAAAACTTGTGAATGGAAATGTGACCCCATCGACCGTACCTCGCTCCATTGCTGTATAAGCTTCCGTAGCTGGCATGAAAATCGGTGAAGCACCAAGTTCGTCAAAACCGAACTCCATTGTCCCTGTAACACGTGCCTTTGTACCTTTGATATCTTCAATACTTTTAATCGGTTTTTCTGCTGTAACGTATTGATATTGAGGTAAAGCAACTGCAAAGATTGGACGTACATCATGTTTCAAATACTCTTCTTCCGTTAAATAGTCTTTCATTAGCTTCCAAAAGATTTCGGAACCCTCTTGGGACGAACTATAAGCACCTGGCAGAGTTGCAACTTCTGTCAAGGGTAGACGCTCAGTAGAATAGGATGTATATCCGATGTCCACTGTTTTAGACAATGTCAAATCAAGATAACTGCTCGCTTTTCCAATCTGTTCGGCAGGATAATGTTCGAATTCTACTTTACCGTCTGTTAATTCCTCTACACGATTCATGAAGAACAAAGTACCTTCTGACGAAAGATAATTTGTAGTAGGAAGTGAATCCGCTATCTTCAGCTTAATAACCCCGTCTCTTTCATTGCCCTGAACTGTATTTCCACATCCTGAGACGAGTATTAAAATAGAAAGACTTAGCAAAGCTACTACTTTTTTCATTTCTTTCATTGCACCCATTCCCTTCAGTTATTATTTCATCCCTTCACTTTTTGAGGGGAATACATGAGGACAAAACGCAAAAGACTTTCTCCTATATTTTTCACTTCATGCATCGCCATTTTAGGAATCCAAATTACATCTCCTTTAGACAGGACTGCCTCCTTTTCATTGATGACAATATGCATCTTACCTTCCAATATGTACATAATTTGCTCCATATCCTTATGGAAATGTGGATCTGCTAACCCGCCTGGTTCCATCTCGCCAATAATGACCTCCAAATTCTCAATACCCTCAGCCGGTCCTACTAGACGACGGTTGAATGTTCCTTCATGTCCAGGTGGTGAATAAATCTCAACATCCCTCTCCTTCTTCCAATAAACCATTACCATTACCCCTTTCAAATTCTCTTCTGAATACGCTTACATTAAATTCAAAAAATAAACACCATTCCATTATTCGGAATACCGTTCCATTTACAAAATTAGTTTAACATAAGGAATTTTATAAAACAATATGTTTTCTGAAAATTCCTTCTAATGAAAAAGAATGATTTTTGTAACATGACTATTTACTTAAGTTGCTTTTATCATGACTGCACAACAATAAAAAAGGTATCCAAAACTGTCAGAGTGACAATTGGATACCTAGAAAGTTAAATGTATTTTATTGAAGCGGATGAAAAAACTATAGACAACTCGTTCTTAAGTTTGTCTACAATCTTGTAAAAAGTAGCAGTTTTTTATAATTGATAAATTTTAGTATATTTCTCTTCTAAGTAATCTGCCAAGTAATTACCATTAAGCCCTTCACCTGTTGCATCTTTTAGTATTTCCAATGGTTTTTTTAGTGCACCGTACTGATGGACATTTTGGGTGAGCCAAGATTTGATAGGAGATAAATCCCCTTGTTCAAATAGTTCGTCAAAATTCGGGATATCCTTTAACATAGCCGCCTTAAACTGTGAAGCATACATATAACCTAAAGCATAGGAAGGGAAATATCCGAAGCTTGCTCCCGCCCAATGAACGTCTTGCAGTATTCCTTCTGCATTAGTAGAAGGTCGTACTCCTAAATATTCCTCATATTTCGCGTTCCAGATTTTAGGCAGTTCTTCAACCTTTAAATCTCCATTAAATAGACCTTTCTCGATTTCGTAACGAATCATTATATGAAGTGCATACGTTAGTTCATCTGCTTCAATACGAATAAGGGAGGGCTTGACTTCATTTATTGCACGCAAAAATTCCTCCATCGATACATTTCCGAATTGCTCTGGAGAATAGCTTTGTAACTTTTCATAGTTTTGTTCCCAAAACTTCGGGTTTCTGCCAACAAAGTTTTCATAAAATAGAGACTGTGATTCATGAATTCCCATGGATGCACCACCTGCTAGAGGTGTCCCCGTTAATTCTTCCCCAACATTTTGCTCATAAATGGCATGACCACACTCATGAATAGTACCAAATACAGCAGAACGGAAATCTGATTCATCGTATTTCGTTGTAATTCGGACATCTCCACGATTTAATCCGGTTGCAAATGGATGAACTGTTTCATCTAGTCTCCCCGCTTCAAAATCATAACCAAGTTGTTTTAACACATCTAAACTAAATGACTCCTGCTGCTTTTTATCGAAATGCATATATAAGAAATCTGTTTTCGGTTGATTTGGAGATTCTGAAATTTTCTTTAATAAAGGCACAATACGATTTCTTAAATCTCCAAATACTTTATCTAGTATTTCCGTAGTCATTCCAGGCTCGTATTGATCCAACAATACATTATATGGATTATTGTCTTTTACTCCCCAATAAGTCACAAATCTCTTTAAAGTGTCCACCATTTCTGTCAAATATGGCATGAACATCGCCCAATCGTTTTTGGACTTTGCTTCTTCCCAAACAGATTCGGATTTAGATTGAAGAATAACAAATTTTTTATATTCATCTGCAGGTATTTTTTTACTCAAATCATATTCTTTTTTCACTTCTTCAAACACACGCTTCGTTACAATATTTGCTGAAGAAATTGTAGGTTCTAGTTCATCTAATAATTTCTTCAACTCGTCTGATGTGGAAAGATTAAATACATCTGTTGCAAGTACACCTACAACTTCAGAACGCTGGTCTATTCCTTTTTTCGGTGCCCCTGTGCGCATGTCCCAATATAATACACCTAATGCTTCATTGTACGCACCAATCTTTTTTACATAGTCTAAAAATTGTTGTTCTAACGTCAAAATAAATTCCCCCTTTTTTCCAACTCCACATTATCGTACCATATGACTATTATTGATGAATAGATGTTGGCAAGATTTTAACAAATCGACTTTGTAAATTTGCTTCTTCTGGGTTAAGTAGAATATGAATTTCTCCGTAATCGTTAGATGTTCTAATAAGTCTTCCGATGCCTTGTTGCAATCTTAGTAGCATAAATGGTAAATCAACTTCTTCAAATGGTTCGTTTGAAAAATTACGTTTTGCGTCAAACAAAGGATCTGCTGGTGGGAACGGCAAATCTACAATAATAACTCTTGTTAACGCTTTTTCAGGTAAATCAAGACCTTCCCATAAGTGGTAAGAGCATAATGTTGAGAAGTTACCTTCTTGAAACTCCTTCACTATTGTGGAAAGCTCTCTCTCCCCTTCAAAAACAATATCTTTAGTTAAAGGGATAGAATTTCGAAATTGGTCCATTGCTGCTTTTGATTTAAATAAAATTAATGTTTGTTGCTTATCTTCCAATAATTTAGCCACATGTTTAGCTTTGTCTTCTTGTTGTAGTTTTGTTACATTGATTTTCATCACTTCATCATAGTCAAATGGGGAAGCTACTGAGAACGATTGGTATTTTTCAACACCTAGTGAATCCGCTATATACGTAAAATCTTTTTCAATAGAAAGTGTGGCGGAAGAAAATACGATTGGCATTTTAGAAGTAAACAGTTTTTCATTTAAAATATCTGTTACTAAACGCGGCATAATAATCAACGTTTCATGGCCATCAATAATTTCAAGCCACTCTACTCCATCCCCTTTTTCCGTGAACAAACGTAAAGAATAAACATACTGCTCTAAAAATTCTTCCACCATACGCAGCTCGTATTCAGGGATTGTAAATAACTCTGACTCAAAGACGAATTCTTCGAGTAGATCTTCCGTTAAACTAATAGCTTTCTTGCATGTTTGAATAAGTAAATCTGATTTATTGATCGTCATTCGGTCTGAATCTCTGGCGATGCTATTTTTTCGAATTAAACCAAAAATCTCATCATGAGTTTCTTGTAGTTGCTCCATTAAATATAATGTTTTCTCTCTAATTCCATCTACCATGATTCTTTCTAATAAACGAACTAATGTCTCACTCTGTATTTCATACGTAAGCGCTTTTTGTGCAGCAAATTCTAATAGATGTCCCTCATCCAATACAATCATTGATACTTCTGGCAATAAAGGAAGCTGTCCCTCACGAACTCTCGATTCTTTTGTCCAAATATGTTCCATTAAAAATTCATGAGAACATATAAGCAAATCTGCCGATTCTCTATAATTTTGACGATGAATAGTTTGGCCACAACGATTACGCAAATCACAAACCATACACTGCTGAGTCGGATGAAAATTTACTTTTTGCCAATCTTCATCACTTACCCCAGAAAATTGGCTTCTTTCTCCATAGGGAAATATTTTCTGAAGAGAGGAATGACCATAAACAAAATCCGGAATTAGATCCTCTATTTCCTCTATGAAATAATCATTATCTAAATCTTTTTGAGCATCCTCTAATCGTTTTAAACAAAGATATTGATTTCTTGATTTTGCTAGACGTACATCAATCTTAATATCTAAATAATTTTGCAGTTTAAAAATATCGCCTGCTTCTTTAACTAATTGTTCAATTAACGTTTCATCTGCACATGCGATTAAAGCAGGTTTTCCCGTATATCTTGCATAAGAAATTGCAGGTAACAAATAAGCAATAGTCTTCCCTGTACCTACTCCCGCCTCGGCAAATAGCACATTTTTTTCTTTTAGAGCTTTTTCAATTTGATAAGCCATAAATATTTGTTCATCACGGCACTCAAAACCCTTTTCTGGTAATTCATCGTATAATACATCTCCCATCCAATCACCTAATGATTCGAAGAAAGAGCGGTCCTTGGATAATTGAAATGGTAAAGCTTTTTTCATATATGAACTCCTCCAAAATAAAATAAGAACGGAAAGGAGTTCCTCCCTTCCGTCAAACTAATTTTTAATCTACACAAATAATCCTCTACTTAAGAACGTTTACCCCAAAATTGGTAATAATCTGTTCGAATAAATCCGTTAAATAATTTACGTTTTTTTGTTGCACGTTTACCATACAATTGTTCAAAGTTTTCCATGGATGAAAGCATATAGACAGACCAGGTAGGATACTTTTCCATTAAATATCCTAAATCGCTAATTACTTTCTCAATTACTTCAACTTCTCCAATTCTCTCCCCGTACGGAGGGTTACCAATCATAACACCGTCTGTAACCGTAGTGGAAAAGTCACTAGCTTGCATTTGTTTAAATGTTATAATGTCTCCAAAACCAGACTCAAAAGAATTCTGTTCCGCTACTTGAATCATTTTATGATCGATATCAGAACCTATAATTTGAAGCTCTTGATCATATCTCGCAAGATCTTCCGCTTCATTTCGTACATCATCCCATATAGTTTTAGACATCCATGACCACGATTCACTATGGAAATCACGATTAAAGCCTGGAGCTATATTTTGTCCAATCATAGCAGCTTCAATCGGAATTGTTCCAGAACCACAAAACGGATCAACAAATGGGCGATCTGGATTCCATTTAGAAATTTTCACTAGTGCAGCTGCAAGAGTTTCTTTTAATGGAGCTTCTCCTTGTTCTTGACGATAACCGCGTTTATGCAGACCAACACCACTAGTATCAATTGTGATCGTTGCTATATCTTTTAAAATACTTATTTCAATTTTATATGTTGCTCCTGATTCATCTAGAAATCCTATGCGCTTATACGCTAGCTTAAGACGCTCTACAATTGCTTTTTTTACAATAGCTTGACAGTCCGGAACACTAAAGAGAGTAGACTTAACTGATTTTCCTTGTACAGGAAATGCAGCATCTACTGTTAGAAACTTTTCCCATTGAATTGCTTTTGTTTTTTCAAAAAGCTCGTCAAATGTTTTAGCTGGAAATTGTGCAACTACAATTTTTACACGATCAGCAACACGCAACCAAATATTTGCTTTGGCAATTGCTCTTTCATCACCTTCGAAATAAATTTTTCCATTTTCAGTAGTTGTTTCATAACCTAGCGCCTTTACTTCATCTGCTACAATCGATTCTAACCCCATTGCGGATGTTGCTACTAATTTAAATTTTGTCATTATACATTCCTTTCTTGCTTATGAATTTCCCATAATTCGATGAAATCCAAAAGCTCTGAGCTTGGAATTGGCCTGCTATAATAATATCCTTGGATGATATCACAATCCATTTCCTTTAAAAGCTTAACTTGCTCTTTCGTTTCTACACCTTCAGCTACTACTTTTATATGTAAACGGTGGGCCATCATTATAATACAATCTACGATGGCTTGTTTATCTTTTAAAGAGGTAATTTGTTGAACAAAACTACTGTCTATCTTCAAATAATTTAGTGGAAAACGATTTAGATAACTTAAAGAAGAATAACCTGTTCCAAAGTCATCTATAGAAATTTTGAAGCCCATATTTTTTAGTTTAATTAACTTGTTGACTATACCCTTCGCGTCTTTCATAACCGTCCGTTCTGTCAACTCTAATTCTAATTGGCTTGGACTACAATTATATTGCATAAGAATTGCATTTATTCTTTCCATAAAGTCATCTTGTTGGAAATGTAATGACGCAATATTAATTGAAATAGGTAAGTGGAGTATCCCTTTACTTCTCCAATCTATTATATCTAGGCATACTTTTTCCAGTATCAATTCACTTAATGGAATAATTAAACCAGTATCCTCTGCGTAAGGAATAAATTCTCCTGGTGAAACGTTGCCTAACTTATCATTTTCCCATCTAACAAGTGCTTCAACACCTATAATTTCTTGGTTACCAACTGATATTTTAGGTTGATAATAAATATGGAATTCTTTTGTTTGAATGGCTTTTCTAAGTTCTGCTTCTAAAAGAAGTAACCGTTTAGAATCTTTTTTTAACTCCTCGAAATAAAAAGCATATTGATTTCGTCCATTCTGTTTAGCAAAATACATTGCTTTATCCGCTTTATGAATAAGTTTTTCTGCATCTATACCATCTTGCGGAAAAATACTAATTCCTATACTTGAAGTGATATATATTTCGTTTCCATCGATAAAAAAGGGTTTGTTTAAAGATTTAATAATTTCTTTAGCTTGACGAGCTGCATCTTTTTGATGGTGAATATCATTTAAAGTCAGTAAAAACTCATCTCCACCATATCGAGCAAATATATTTTTCTCTTTTACGATTAATTTAATACGATTGGCAACTTCTGTTAATATTAAATCTCCAACATCATTTCCTACTGTCTCATTGATATGTTTAAAACGATCTAAATCAATAAAAAGTAATGCATGTTTATGATTAAGTGATTGAGGAAAACTAATTAATTCATTTAATGATTCTTTAAACGTCGATCTATTAGCTAAATTCGTTAATTGATCCGTAAGGGTCAACTCTTCTAACTCTCTTTCTATTACTTTTTTACGAGATATATCTGAAAAAACTCCAAAATAATTGGTAACCTCTCCAGCGCTATTCACTATACTTGCAATTGATAATTGTTCTGGATAAATTTCACCACTTTTTCTTTTATTCCAGATTTCCCCCCGCCAAACACCTTTCGTATTAAGTTCATTCCACATATTTTTATAGAACGAAGCATCTTGCATACCAGATTGTAAAATACGAGGATTTTTACCTCGAACATCATCCATCGAATACCCTGTAACCAATTCAAAAGCAGCATTTACAAGAGAAATGTGCATTTGTCCATCGGTAATCATTATACCTTCAGTTGTAGAATGAAATACTTCCTCTACTAATTTATTTGGGTATAAATAAAATTGTTCAGGTTGTTGTTTTTTCTTCACAATCAAATACCTGCCTTTGTTTACGCTACAAAGTAATAATCAAAATTTTTACTCTATAATTTTATGAAAAAGGTTATGTAAGATAAGAAAAGCTCTCCTCGAATGGAGAGCTTGTTTATATTATTATTTAGCCACTCATACACTCAATAAGCCATGTTTTGTCTCTACGGTACTCAAACGGTGCTTTACCTCGTACTGTGTAGATGGCAATCATCTATCTACAGAATAACTTCTGTTCTTCTATCCGTTCATTTCCTTCAAGAAGATGCCCCTACCATAATTTGGGTTTCTCACTCGTGGGGTTTACCTCGTTCCACCTGTATAGTTTCCTATACAGCTACGTCACTGTGGCACTTTCAGAGATTGTCAGCCATATCCTAAAAAGGACTTAGGCCTTCATCCCGCCGTCAGCTAAAAATAGCTGCCTTAGTTTATTTTTTCACTAAGCACGAACACTACATTCATCTCAGAATTGTGTGAGCATGGACTTTCCTCTACAATGTCTAGCATTGCAGCGATTGCCCGAATATATAAGTGGTATTCATAGTATACACGAAACTTGTCGACATTTCAACGCATTGAAATTAATATAATTATTCGTATAATTTACTTCCAAATACATGTTTCTCTAAATGTGAAAGTCGTTTCAAAATATCAAAATTCGTTGCACCAGTAGGTGGTGGTGGTGCTTGCTGAGTTCTTTTCGGAGCCTCTGCCAATTCTTCTCTTAATTGCTTATTTTCTAATTGAAGTTGGGAAATTTTCTTTTCAAAAGCCTCGTAATCTTGAATAATATCATCTAAGAATACGTCAACTTCCTCTTGGTTGTACCCTCTTAAGCCTGTTTTAAATTCTTTTTCTAATATATCTGATGGTTTAAACTTCAATTCCATAGTACATCTTCCTTCCATCTACATTTCGCTAAACGTATTATAGCATAATGATGTCGAATAATGGAGTAATTTAAGGCATTTGTACGCGCTTTTTGTTATGTTGTGCGCTTGCCCGGGAAATAATTATTTTCCGGCTTATTCTTTCTCTTCTTTTAATTAGTTCTTTTTCGATGCGTAACTTTGTTTGTGTGGAAATACTATCGCTTAAAGAATCCATATATGCCGCGCTTTTTAAGGTCATTTTTAGCGCTGACTCAAAATCTCTTTGTTGATGCTCATACAATTTAGCTAATTCTATATAAACTTTTAAACGATATTTCCCGCTTATTTCCTTTAAAGATTCCTCAAAAGCTTGGATGCTCTCGATAAAAAGCTTTTTGCGTTTCAAATGTAAGCCTAAGAACATATAGGCAACGCAAGCTTCCTCTTTTGGGAAATGATTCACGACAAATTTAAACCAGTCAAAGCTAACTTCGGTTGTTTTCAAATCCTGAAACCATTTTCCGATATTTGTATACGTCACAGAAGATTCAGCTACCTCATCTTTTTTGGTCATTAAATCCACTGTAATTATATATAGCGTTACCAAAGATAAAATATCCCATTCATTATGTTTTAAAACTTTCATCAAATTAACTGGACTACCTGTCTTCACTGCGTCAAAATAAATAATGGGAGCAAGATGACCTGGTATATCTCCATTTCTTTTAAAACCTAACTTTTGTTCTTCGATTTGCTTTAGTTTAAATCTTTCTAAATCACCTTTCCATATTCGTTTGGAAGTATGCATCAAGTCAATATGATCATGCTGTTTTAATGTTGGAAGAAAATTTCGATTCATTGTCCATCTTGTAATTAGTTGTGGCAAATCAAAGCTTTTTCCGTTATAAGTAATAATTGTTTGTGTGTCTTTCCAGAAATCCGAAGCATATAAAAATGCGGTTTCTTGACTTGGATCTGCAAGTACAAATTGTTTCAATAAAAAACCATCATTCGTTTTCGTTAATATTCCATTAAGAAAAATAAGTACTCCTGTCCCCTTCAAACCAGTTGTTTCTGTATCATAAAAGGAAAAGCTATTATTTGAAGAAACTGTTAATGGATGTTCTGGATAGTTATTCTGCATAAATTTGATCGCTTGATTTAATTTACTCAATGCAATGTTTCCATGTATATGCTCATTTGAGTAGAAAGATTCTTTTACAAATAAAAAACCATGTTCGTTCTGAATTAGTTTAAGTCCGTGCTGAATCCATTTCTCTGTATAAAAAGGAAGCTGATAAGTAGAAACTTCCTTTTTAATCTGTTCGCTCGAATTCTTTTTTACGAGCCCTTTCATTTGTAATAACTTTTTTTCATAGGACATTTTCTTTTACCTGCAAAAAATGGAATAGTCTTAATACTTCTTTTTTCAAATTCAATTCAGCATCTTGAGCTCCGATACAAGCAGGACAACCATTACTACAAGAACAGCTTGCTACTTGCTCTGTTACTTTAGGAACTAATTCATTCCATAAATCAAACATTCTTTCTGATAATCCAATACCACCTGGATAACTATCATAAATATAAAAAGTTGGTTTTTCCATATTAGTTGATTTCACTTGTGGTACGACATGAATATCTTTAGAATCACAATGAATGAATAATGGAATAAATGCATGAAGCGCATAAGCTGCTCCAGTCATTGCATCTGATAGTAGAGTATCCGTCCAATCATCTGGTTTTTCAAAGCTAAACCATGTAGAGGAAGTATGCAATTCTATTGGAGGTAAGTGAATCTTACCGGATCCAATGTTGTCATGAGTATCAAACTTAATTTTTTTAAAGATAGTTGGTTGCGCTAATACAATAATGTCACCAAATAACAGTTTTCCAACATTGGCTTCTTTTTCCTTATCCTCACTCAATACTTTTAACTCTACCGCAATGTTAGCATCTGTGAAATAATCCACGTCTACCTCTCTGACAAATGCTTTTTTCTCTTCCCAGTCCAGTATTTCTACTTGAAATTGAGTTCCTTGATGTAAATATATCGCTTCCTCATGCAGTAAAGTCATCGCACTATATTGATCCATTTCACCAATCACTCTCGTTTTTGTTGGTATAGATTGGTCAATAATAATAACATTTTCTTGAGAAGCAGAACGTAAACTTACATTGCTCGCTGGAAAACTTTCAGACATCCAATGCCATTTCTCAGCTGTTTTTAATAAAACGCCTTCCTCCTCCAAAAATTCAAGTAACTCTTGAATTGAAAATTCGCCGTATGAATCCATCGTTGAAAATGGTAACTCAAATGCTGCACATTTCAAATGATCCATTAAAATTATCATGTTATCAGGATGAATACGTACTTCTTCTGGAGATTGACCTAAAAAGTAAGAAGGATGGTTCACCACGTATTGATCAAGTGCAGTGGATTGAGCAACGTATATAATTAGAGCCTCATCCTGCCTTCTTCCTGCTCTACCTGCCTGTTGCCATGCACTTGCGATATTGCCAGGGTATCCTGTCATTATACATGCTTGTAATTGACCAATATCTACCCCTAACTCTAATGCATTAGTGCTTACTACAGTTCTAATTAATCCGTCTCTTAAACCTTTTTCAATTGTTCTTCTTTCAGAAGGTAAATAACCTCCTCTATAACCGCGAATTGTTTGGTCATTTATTTTTTTGCTAACTAGCCCTTGTAAATAAGTTACGAGCATTTCGACTCGAACTCTACTTTTTGCAAAAACAATTGTTTGAATCCCATTCACATATAATTCCTTTGCTAAATCTCTAACTTCTAATATTGCACTTCTTCTCACATTAAATACTGGATGAATAATTGGTGGATTGTAAAACACAAAATGTTTCTTACCTGCAGGGGCACCATTTTCATCGATTAATGTATGCGAAGCATTTGTTAAAGATTCCGCAAGCTCTTTTGGATTTTTAATCGTAGCAGATGTACAAATAAACTGCGGATGACTTCCATAAAACGCACAAATTCTCTTTAACCTTCGTATAACATGTGCAACATGACTACCGAAAACACCCTTATATGTATGGATTTCATCTATAACTATAAATTTTAAGTTCTCGAAAAGAGATACCCATTTAGTGTGATGTGGGAGAATTCCAGAATGAAGCATATCAGGATTTGTTAATACTATATGACCTGACTTTCTAATTTTCTGTCTTATACCAGGTTCTGTGTCTCCATCATATGTATAACTTAAAATTTCCTCTTCACTCTCTTGAATTAGTGCGTTTAAATCGCTTTTTTGGTCCTGGGCTAATGCTTTTGTCGGAAACAAGTAAATGGCTCGCGAGGTTGGATCGTCTAATATCGACTGAAGAACTGGTAGGTGATAGCAAAGTGATTTTCCTGAGGCAGTAGGAGTGATTGTAGTATATGACTTACCAGACATCGCAGTATCAAAAGCTTGTCTTTGATGAATATACAATTGATTTACTCCACGACTGACTAATGCTTTTTGTAAAGAAGGATGCATTTGATCGGGAAATGGTGCATATTTTGCTTGTTTCTCTTCAGTTGTATGAACATGCACTATGCGTGAATTTCTATTTCCATCTAACTTCCAATCATCTAGTAATTGTTGAACGCTCTTTCGTTTATGCATGTTCATCCCCCACTTCCTTGATAGCTTGAATAATTGTTTCCAATGTATATTTTGATGAATGAATTGACTTTAGAAACCTTTTTTTACTCGTACCTTTATAGTACGATTGCACAATAAATTGCTTCATGGACTCAAGTAAAGAGTCAACCTGACTAGGATGGACATACTTAGGTCTCTTTTCTTGAATCCATTTTCGGACTAGTTGTTCCCATTCTTGCAAAAGCTCATCTATTTGATATGCATGTGGTTTTACATCTTGAAAAAAATCAGGATCTTTATCTTCTTTACGATAAGTTTCAAAACGGACGATACAATCATCACATTCTTTCAATAAATGTTTACTAATATTTAATAGTGACAAAGTTATCCCTCACATTCTAGTAATAGTTTATCAAATAACAAAACTTTTTACTAGTTCTAGGCGAACGTATATTCTTTATAATTTTTTTTCCATTTTTTCAATTTTAGCTAGCAAATGAAAAGAGGACTGACTAAAGTTTTCCTCGAATTTATCTTGTTCATCGTGTAGTCGACTTTCGAGTAAATACTCAAGTAACTCAAGTTGGTCAATTAATCGTTCAATTTTATTCATAATAATTCCTCCTTTTTAGAGTATGTTCCTTGTTTTTCTATAAATACCTTCCCTCTCGACAAACGTTCTTTACAACAGACAAAACTAGTGTGCACTCGACAAAGTAAACTCGCTGTAACAGAAATGAAACTAAATATGAATAGTATTCGTCTAAGTAACTTGTGATAAACTAATAGCATAAAGAGGTGATCTGCTTGGCTATTCATTATCCAAATGGTAGAGTGTATACTCCCAAAAAAGAACCGTTAAAAATTAAGAAAAAGGATTATTCTTTTAGTAATAGGGGTAAGACGTTAGAGGATGAGTTAAATGATGCAAACGAATACTACCTTTTAAGTGGTCTAGCTGTCATATATAAAAAACCAATCCCTATTCAGGTCGTTAAAGTAGAATATCCTAGTCGAAGTAGTGCAGTGATTAGAGAAGCGTATTATCGAACACCTTCTACTACAGACTTTAACGGTGTGTACCAAGGTAAATATATTGACTTTGAAGCAAAAGAAACGGAAAATAGAACAGCGTTTCCCTTGAAAAATGTACACGAACATCAAGTAAATCATATGAGAAAAGTAACTAAACAAAATGGCGTTTGTTTTTTACTAGTACGTTTCTCGGCATTTGATCGGTATTTTTATTTGCCTTTTGAACAATTAGAGCTTTTTTGGGAAAGAATGCAAACAGGTGGAAGAAAATCTATTGCTTTTAATGAATTTGAAGAGCATGCAATAGAGATTATTCCCAAATATGCACCAAGGATTGATTATTTAAAAATAGTTGATAACTTGAACGTATAAAGTGAAAGTGAGGAGACGTTTATGAGTGAGCAAAAAAGAACTCGTGAACAAAGAAGAAAAGAATTACAACAAAAAAAACAACCGAAGAAACCTATAAAACTATGGATAAAACGTATTTTTGTTACTGTACTAGCTTTAGGTATTGTAGGACTTATAGCAGGAGGATCCCTATTCGCTTATTATGCAAGCACTGCTCCAGAATTAGACGAAAAATCTTTAAAGGATCCTATTAGTCCAAAACTTTTGGATGCAAACGGAGAAGTATTTGCTACAGTTGGTTCGGAAAGTAGAGAACATGTTCCCTACGATCAAATACCCCAACAAATGGAAGATGCTATTTTAGCGACGGAAGATGTTCGGTTTTATGATCATATGGGAGTCGATTTCCTACGTTTAGGGAAAGCAGTATTAGCAAACTTCACAAGCGGTTTTGGTTCTCAAGGTGCCAGTACTTTAACACAACAAGTGATTAAAAACTCGTTTTTAACAAATGAAAAAACATTAAAACGAAAAGCACAAGAGGCCTATCTTGCTATTCAACTAGAACGCAAGTATGAAAAAGAAGAAATATTTGAAATGTACTTTAATAAAATCTTAATGTCTGGAAGAATATATGGATTTGGAACAGCATCCCAATATTTCTATGGTAAGGAATTAAAGGACTTAACTTTAGATCAATACGCAGTACTTGCAGGAATGCCACAAAGTCCGAATAATTATAATCCATTCAAAAATCCTGAGCTTGCTGAAAAAAGACGAAACATTGTACTTCATTTAATGAATTTACATGGCAAAATTACAGAAGAAGAAATGAAAACAGCACAAGCAGTACCTATAGAGGAAGGTTTATTACCTGAAGAGCAACGTGTAGCACGACAAGATTCTAAATATGATGCGTTTATTGATATTGTATTGGATGAATTAGAAAAAAATGGTGATGGGGATGCAATCTCCGAAGGTATTACTATTCATACAACTTTACAACCTGCAGCACAACAGACTGTAGAATCTACGCTTAACTCTGATATGTTCCCTTCAGAAAAAATCCAATCAGCTATTGCAGTTATTGATACAAAGACAGGTGCAATCGCTGCAGTTGGTGGTGGTAGAAATTATGGAGCAGAACGAGGATTTAACTTTGCACAAGATATGAATGTTCGCTCTCCCGGTTCTACTATCAAACCTTTAATCGACTATGGTCCAGCAGTAGAGTATTTAAATTGGTCAACTGGTCAGACAATCGTTGATGAAAAAATCAAATACACTGGTACGGATCAAGTTGTTCGAAACTTTGATGGGAAATATAAAGGTGAAATGACAATGCGCGAAGCACTTTATAATTCTCGAAATGTACCTGCTGTTAAAACACTACAAGAGGTTGGCACAAAAAATGCGAAAGAATTTATTAATCGTTTCGGAATAGATTTAGGAGACGTAACCGAAAGTAGTGCGATTGGTGGTACATCTAAAGCCATGTCCCCTATTCAAATGGCTGGAGCATACGCAGCATTTGGAAATAGCGGTATGCATACTGAACCATATGCGATAACTAAAATTGTTTACCGAGATGGTAAAACAGAAAAAAATTATCGTCCTGAATCTAAACCTGTCATGAAGGATTCTACAGCTTATATAGTGACAGATGTCCTAAGAGATGTGATGACGATAGGTACTGGTAAACGTGCAGCAGTGAGTGGATTAGATATCGCTGGAAAATCTGGTACATCCAACTATGACGCAAATCAAATGAAGGAATGGAATTTACCGGATAGCGCATTTCCTGATGTGTGGTTTGCTGGATACACTACAAATTACTCTATTGCTGTTTGGTCTGGTTATCCTGAATTAAAAACTCCAATGACTACAAACGAGGAGCGTTATTTGCCACAGCATATTTTTAAAGAAGTAATGGCTAATATTTCAGATGGAACAAATACAGAGCGCTTCAAAAAACCAAGTTCAGTAGTAGAAGCGACAATTGAGGTAGGAACTGATCCGTTACAATTAGCAAGCGATTATACACCTGACAATTTAAAATCCACCGAACTGTTTGTTAAAGGAACTGAACCTACTACTGTATCGGAAGAATATAAGCAACTTGAGTTAGATACTCCTTCTAATTTATCCGTGGATTATGATGAGATAACTTCAACTGCAACATTATCATGGGATTTCAAAAAACCAGAAGAAATGGAAACAGATGTACAATTTGAAGTTTCCGTTGCTATCGATAATGGACCAAGTGAAGTTCTACAAACAACAAATCAACAGGGATTAATCGTTCAAAGTTTGATACCTGGTAGTACTTATGTATTTTCGGTTATAGCAGTTTCAGATGAAATTCGAAGTGAACCAGCTACTATCTCTCTGACACTCGATGCCGTAGAAGAAGTAAATCCAGAAGATAACCCTTCAGACGATATTGATGAAAATGAAGGTAATGAGAATGGTAACGGCAATGGTAACAATAATGGAAATGGTAATGGCCAGGGTAATGGTAATGGCCAGGGTAATGGCCAGGGCAACGGCACTGGCACTGGCGATGGAAATTCTAATGGTGAGGATGGAACTAATACTGGGGAGGACGGTACAGATACAACACCTGATGATGGTCAGGAAGAAACGAATCCTGATGGTACCACATCTGGAGAGGATTCCAGTACAACTCCATAAAACAAAAAAACGAGTTATCCTAGATGGATAACTCGTTTTTTATTTGTAAATATTAAAAACTTCCCATTATGTCATCTTCTACTATTTATCATTCATGATTCTTTTCACTGCAATTTTCTTTTTCGCTTCTTTAAACAACTCATCAAGTTGACGATACGCAGTATAATTTGAACTATTCTTTTGAATAAATTCAAAGCGTTCGGTAAAATTGATTAAATTTACTCCATCAGCAACCTTAATAATATCTTTCAATAGCTGTATCCCATGCTCCATGATGATTTTTCTTGAATCATCATTTTCTTTAAAAAGCTGGACCAAACTATCTTTTAACAGGTCCCATTCTTTAAATTTACTCCGAAAATCGAAAGAATTATCTTTAGACAATTTTACTCATCCTCTTTTTCCCTTCTCGACAAACTGCCAATAAGGGGCATTCTGGGCAATTTGGATTTTGTGCTTTACAATGATAGCGCCCAAAGAATATTAGTTGATGATGTGCTTTTGACCATAGCTCCATCGGAGTTTTCTTCATTAATGTCTCTTCTACTTGCAAGACTGTATCTTTCCATCTACATAAACCTAAGCGTTTTGTTACACGTTCTACATGTGTATCCACCGCAATTGCTGGAATGTCAAAGGCTACTGAAACAACAACATTTGCGGTTTTGCGGCCTACACCCGGAAAAGTAGTCAATAGGTCTCTATTAGCAGGGACTTCGCCACCGTATAATTCTATCAATTGTTTACTTAATGCTTGTATATTTTTCGCCTTATTACGATATAGACCAATTGATCGAATATCTGATTGAAGCTCTTCAATAGAAACCATTAAATAATCTTCAGGCTTTTTATATTTTTGAAATAAAGTTTTTGTCACTTTATTTACTAAAACATCCGTACATTGTGCAGACAATAATGTAGCAACAAGGAGTTCAAATGGATTTTCATGAACGAGCTCACAATGAGCATCAGGGAACATTCGCTCCATCTCGTCTAGGCAATAATGCCATTGTGCTTTCGTAAGCAATTTTCCCCCTCCTACTCTCTTTCTTCTAACCAATTATAAAAAGATACTTTTGTAGAACTAGAAATTTGTTCAACTTGTTTTGGAACAGGTATTTGTTGTCTGAAATTAGACGACTCTTTTTCTGCAGCTTCTACTGTCTTAATATTTTTCTTTTTCCATTCAAATAAAATACGATCTATATAGCGTAAGCTAAGCTTTTGGGCAAGTACTGCCTCTTTAAGTGCTAACCGAATAAGTGAAGGAGAATGTTGATCCTGGTCAAACCACATGCCTATTGTTTCATATTCCATGGGTGATAACAGTCTACCAAATTCTTGCTCGAATAACTTATAAATATTGCCTTCCTCCACTTTCACTTGTTGATCTTCTTCCTTGTTCTGTTCGTGCTCTGCATAATCCAAAAGTAAGTTCCAGAGACACTGAAAATCATAATATTCATTACGAACACCTTGTTCATCAATTTGCTGTTCAATTTGAACAAACCCTTTTTGCAAAAGTCGTTGTAAAATACTTACTACTTTATTTTCATCAAAATACGTCTTGTCCACTAGATTTTGGGGAGTTGGAAAATGGTTTCCAGCCTCACCATAAGCAATTAAATGAAGAAGAATGATAGCTTCTTCATCTTTCACATCAATCATCTTGTAGTAGCTAAAAAAAAGCTGGGAAATGGTTACATTTCCCTGCTCTGTCCAAATACGGAGTCGATCTCGCTTTTGCATACTCGTCTCCCTTTCTTTTTGATCCAACCGTGATGCCTTGTCCCTTTAAGTAAGAAAATATAGCGGTTGTTTTATCTTATGGATATAATCTGTTTAATAAACGTGGGAATGGAATAGACTCACGTACATGTTCTGCTCCACTTAACCATGCAACTGTTCTTTCTAGTCCAAGTCCAAAACCTGAATGTGGCACGGAACCTTGTTTACGAAGCTCTAAATACCATGCATATGCTGCTTCATCTAAACCATGCTCTTCTAATCGTTGTTTTAAAAGATCATAGTCGTGAATACGCTCAGATCCACCAATAATTTCTCCATAACCTTCAGGAGCAATTAAGTCTGCACATAATACAACATCATCTCTATCTGGATGCGGTTGCATATAGAAAGGTTTGATCCCTACTGGATAATGTGTGATGAAAACAGGTTTGTCGTAGCTTTCTGCAATGGCTGTTTCATGAGGAGAACCAAAATCATCCCCCCATTGGATATCATCAAATCCTTTTTCATGTAAAAATTTAATAGCATCATCATAAGAAATACGTGGAAACGGTGCTTTAATATTTTCAAGTTTAGATATATCACGACCTAAACGCTCTAATTCTAATGTACAATTTTTTAATACTGCTTGTGCTATATATTCAACATATTGTTCTTGCACTTCTAAGTTTTCGTCGAATTCTACAAAAGCCATCTCAGGCTCAATCATCCAAAATTCAATTAAATGACGTCGTGTTTTAGATTTTTCTGCACGAAATGTAGGTCCAAAAGAAAATACTTTACCAAGTGCCATTGCAGCAGCTTCCATATACAATTGACCAGATTGAGATAAATAAGCATCCTCATCAAAATATTTTGTATGGAATAATTCGGACGTCCCTTCTGGAGCTGATCCAGTTAAAATAGGTGGGTCCATTTTTACAAATCCATTATTATTAAAAAACTCATATGTAGCACGAATAATTTCATTACGAATTTTCATAATAGCATGTTGTTTTCTAGAACGTAACCATAAATGACGATTGTCCATTAAAAATTCCGTACCATGTTCCTTAGGTGTAATTGGGAAATCCACAGCAGCATGAATCACATCAATTTGTTTTACCTGTAATTCATAACCAAAAGAAGAACGATCGTCTTTAGTTACTTCACCTATTACATACATAGAAGTTTCTTGTGTTAATCCTTTAGCAACTTGAAAAATTTCTTCTCCAACTTCCTCTTTCACTACAACTCCTTGAACAAAACCAGAACCATCACGTAGTTGTAAAAAAGCAATTTTACCACTTGACCGTTTATTTGAAAGCCATGCACCTAATTTTATTGTTTCGCCGACATGGTTCTCCATATCTTTAATCATAATTTTTTTCATGTTACCCTCCAAAAATTCAAAAGTTAAATTATAAGTTTGAAATACGTTTCCACCAATCTCCGTCATTAAATAACAAATACACATAACCAAGGTTATTGTCGTTATCTACAAACGTGATTTCCCAAACTGGACCTACTTCTTCTACTCCAAGTTTAGCATGTAATATTTTACTGTCCTTTTCCTCTTTCATAGCTAGTTCAATCGCTTGTTCTTTCGTTATTCCATCCTTTAAATTAACTTCCATTATAGCTTCATCTATCTTTTTTTCAGGAATGAAAAACGCTTTTTCTTCCCCGTTATCAGTTGTACCTATAACTGTATGGAATGAATCAGAACTATTATATACATAAGAATCATTAATATCTGATAACAACTCATGTTTCATTACATAAGATTCAGCATCTTCGCTAGCAGTTTTGAAAGGATTTTTTGCTTGAAAGTAAATTAGTAAGCTTAGAACAACCGTTAGACTGATTAAAAAAATAACAATAAACAGGATCCATCTTTTTAATGCCATTAGTTAAGTCCTGTAAATTGTAAATACTGCTTTTTCTTGATCTTGCTTATCAAGTGCCAATCCAAACATTAAATCCTGTTCTTTTAATGTACGATTTAAAGCATCAACCACTTTATATAAGTCACCCTGATAATTTACCGTAACGGTTGATAGCACTTCAATTTTTTTTTCCATATTTCTACCCGCTTTCTAAAACTCATACTCCCTTAGTATACCAATTTTCCAGCTCTAAGACCATATTTTCTAGCGATACTTTCTTTACTGGAATATTAGGGATTGCTTGAATAAAATCGATTCCATAGGACTTTGTTTCAATTCTTCTATCTAACACGATAAAAACACCCTTATCGGATGATGAACGGATTAATCGACCAAAACCTTGTCTAAAGCGAAGAACTGCTTCTGGTAAAGAATAAGCAGTAAATGGGTTCTGACCGTTAATTGTTAATAATTCTGCTCTCTTTTTAAATAAAGGGTCTTCTGGAGAGGAAAAAGGAAGTCTCACCATAATTATTACAGATAATGCGTCTCCCGGAACGTCTACACCTTCCCAAAAACTATTTGTGCCAAATAATACAGATTTAGAAAAACGCTGAAATGATTTTAATAAGCGCATTCTACTTCCAGATGACATACCTTGTGCAAACAACATATAATCATCTAACAATTCTGTGTCTTGTATTAAGTCAACTGTTTTTCGAAGCATATCTTGAGAAGTGAACAAGACAAAGCATCTGCCTTCGGTCACCAGCACTGTTTGAACAATTGCTTCTGCGATAGATTCAATATAGTCACTTTGAGATACTTGCTGGATATCTGGCATATCGTCAACAATTAATAATTCTGCTCCTTTATAATAGTCAGCAGAAGCTTTAAATGTAGAAATGCTAATATTATTATCTAATCCTAACTGAGAAGTGATAAAGTGGCGATTGGTAGGAACCGAAAGTGTTCCCGAAGTCCATACAACCGCCCCTTCCTCTCTTAGCGGATCGAGGGCACTTTTAATATCTTGCTGATAGTTTAATGGTCTTTTAATAATAGTCAAGCTACCCGGTATGCTTCTTGTATCCATTTCCAACCACTTTGCTTCAAGTGTGGCATCCTGTAAAAATATTTCATCCCATTCGCTTACTTTTATTTCAAGCTCTCGAATCCAATATTCCCATTCGTTCAATATGATAGATGAATATAATTCTAACTGGTCCGAATATGAATGGATAATCGAGTTTGCAGAAAAAATAAAAGTTTGAATGGAGTTTGCTACTCTTCTCAAACTGGATTCATCTATGTTGAATTCTCCAAGAAGAATAGATTTTTTTGTATTTTTATATCGAGTTTTTGTTTGGCTTGCAGAATGGACGATAGCAGAAATAGTATCATCAAAAGTATTTACTACTTCAACAAATTGTTTTTCCAAACGTACACGTAAAGCTAATGGAATATGCAAATCGGACAATTTATAAAGTAAATGTTCCGTATCCAATGTTCCAAATTGACCAAGCACATACTTCCAATTTGTATAAGAAAAAACACGTTCTTTTCTAGACATACTTGCATGTATAAATTGATGTGCCTCATCAATAATAGTTGCACATCCATTTGCCAATAACCTATTTTCTCTTTCCTGATCTGCTAATATCATGGCATGATTGGTAACTAAAATATCACATTTTTCACTTTTTCGAATAGCTTTCTGATAAAAGTCTACCTCTTTCAACTCTTCCATATTAAAACGATCAGTTCTTCTTATTTTATCAATAAAAAGTTGACCACCACCTGAAACATTTAACTCGGTCAAATCCCCTTCTTCTGTTAGTGTTAACCAAACTAATATTTGCATAATAGTAAAAGTTTCATCATAAGATTCGTCTTCTAATTGAAGATGCTGCCAAAATCGATATAAATCGATATAATGATGCATCCCTTTCAATTTTCCTACTTGGATTTGAACACCCAAGAGCTCATTTAATTTAGGTATTTCTTCCAAAATTAACTGATCAATTAAATGAGTTGTATACGTACTAACGATTACTGGTTTCCGTTGCTCCATTGCATAAATGGTAGCAGGAAGTAAGTAACCCAAGGTTTTACCAATCCCAGTCTCCGCCTCACAAACAATTTCTTTTTTATCCTTTAGTGCAGCGTGAATCTTATCCATTAATTCAAATTGACCTGGACGCTCTTCAAATCGTTCCATACTTTCATGGAACAATCTCAATTTAGAAGATCTCTCTAAAGGATAACATTGCTGAATAGGCTGAAAATCAATCTCATTCTCTACATATTTTAAAGGTATAGAATGATAAGTTGGGTAATCTTTTGAGTCCAACTCTTTTCTTTTAGAAGTTAATACCTCAAAGAAAATTAAGGATAAGTTAGATTTCAAATGAAAAGATCTTTTATGTAATAATTCTATTGTTCGTAGTGGTAATTGAGAAAGTTGCTCTATGCACTTTAATAGCAAATGTGCAGTAGCCAACGCATCATCGTCTGCACGATGCGCTGAATGCAACTCAATATGTAATTCAGAGGAAATATCCTGTAGCTTATAACTATACAAGTTGGGAAACATTAGTTTTGTAAATTCAACTGTATCCATATTTTTGCAAATTAACTTCGGAAGCCCAACTCTTTTAAGTTCACTTTGTAAAAATGGAAGATCAAAATGAACATTATGTGCTACAAATATATGGTCTTGAAGCATATCTAAAATTTGTGAACCAACTTCTTCAAAAAGAGGAGCATTCACTACATCTTCATCTTTAATTTTCGTTAAATCTTGAATAAAGAAAGGAATTTGTTTTTCCGGATTAATAAATGTTGTATACGTATTTGTGATTTTATAGTCATTTATAAAGACAATTGCTATCTGAATTATGCGGTCACCATTAGAAGATGAATGGCCTGTTGTTTCAATATCTACAACTGCATATTTATGATTTTCCACCATTCCTCAACTCACAATTCTAATTTTTAAAAGTAAGAACATTAAAGACTTTCTCTAAAAAATTGTAACACATTCACTAATAAGAAACGAAAATTTTGATGTAAACAATTGAAAATAAATCTTCATTAAATGTTTCAAAACCATAGAAAATAGAAATACGGATGTGCGCTTGCCGCACGCTTCGCATGAGCCTCCGCAGGATGAGTCGCTCCTTCGTCGCTCCCACATCCTTTACGGGGTCTCATTCTTCGCACTTTTGCGGCGGGTAAGGTGCACATCCTGGATACTCCCCTTTAAGTAATGAAATTTTATTGAAAGAAGTAAATGTGGGGTCTTAAAATATTTAGAAATGATTTATCAGTATAAAACCGCATTTAACATGTAAGTGCGCTTACGGCTAGTAATGCGCACATCTTAGTCACCACTGTTGATGAAAAATCAGCCAATATTTTGGAGTCCCAATACTATGTAGCTCATTTTAATAGAAAACCTTTTATTTGTAATGGCTGACACCTGCATTCGCGCATTCCCAGCCGCATGACGTGCCGTATGAGACAGATGGATGCGCCTAGCGCATACAGCGGCTCATGCGGACGTGCGGCCTGCGCGAATGCATATAGATAAGTAGTATTCCATGTAACCTAAAACCTAATTAATTTGCTCTTTTAGGACTCGGGTGTGCGCTTGCCGCACGCTATGTATGAGCCTCCGTAGGATGAGTTGCTCCTTCGTCGTTTGCACATCCTATTTTTGATGAAAAATCATTAATAACAAGTAAAGTATTTAGGTCTTACACTACTATGTAGCTCATTTTAATTGAAAACCTTTTTTTGAAATTGATGATACCTCCAGTCGCGCCTTCCCAGCCGCATGACGTGCCGTATGAGATAGATGTATGAGCCTTAGCGCATACAGGGGCTCATGCGGACGTGCGACCAGCGCGAATGCATATAGATAAGGTACCCCTTTATCACACCATTTAAAGAATTTCTGTTTTCAAACTATTACTTTGTGCTTTGAACAACTTTTTTTACATCATTACTACAAAAAGATGCGAGGGACGTGATAAAGTCACGTCCCTCGCATTCAAGAATTTTAGAAAACTAATAAGTCTTTGGCCAGATAGTAAATTACATCACTGTAGCTTCAGGTTCGTAATGTATTATCTGTTTAATCGTATTATTATCATTCATAATGGCTACTGTAGGTTGATGTGTTTTGGCTTCCTCATTCATCACGTAGGCATAGGAAAGGATAATAACAATATCTCCTCGTTGCACGAGGCGAGCAGCTGCTCCATTTACACAAATAACACCGCTTCCTCTTTCACCAGAGATAATATACGTTTCAAAACGTGCTCCATTGTTATTATTTACAATATGCACTTTCTCGTTTGGCAGCATCCCTACTGCATCCAAAATATCTTGATCGATTGTGATACTACCTACATAATTTAAATCTGCTTGAGTCACAACTGCGCGGTGTATCTTACTATTTAACATCATTCGTAACATCAATCACACTTCCTTTACTTCAACTATTATATTATCGATCAAACGGGCATTTTCAAAAAATACAGCTGTTGCAAACAATACTTGTTCCACATTATTCAGATCCGTTCCTAAATTTGGATAAGATAATGCTTGAAAATAATCAATTCGACCTGATGTATTTTGTTCAATATGAGCCTTACCTTTTGCAAGAGCATCCTGGATATTCTTTGTTTCCATCCATGTATCGGTCGCAATAGATAATGCTTTATATAAATGAATGGCTTCTACTCTTTCTTTTTCGCTTAAAAAGACATTTCGTGAACTTTTTGCAAGTCCATCAGCTTCTCGAATAGTTGGCACTCGAACAATTTGAACAGGAAAATTATAAGCTTGAACAAATGTATCAATAATGGCAAGTTGTTGCGCATCCTTTTGGCCAAAATAAGCATTTGTCGGTTCTACTAAATGAAATAACTTAGTAATAACCTTTAATACACCATCAAAATGTCCTGGTCTACTTTCTCCACAAAGTTTAGTGGAAAGCTCCCCTGCATGAATAGAAATACCGCTTTCAAAAGGGTACATTTCTAAAACAGACGGAACAAAAAGAGCATCTACCCCCGCTCCTATTGCAAGCTCTGTATCATGCTCAATATCTCTTGGATACCGATCTAAATCTTCGTTTGGACCAAACTGAGCAGGATTGACAAAAATACTCGAAACGACAATATCATTTTCCTGTCTTGCTTTGTTTAGTAGAGCGAGATGTCCTTCATGCAAGTATCCCATCGTAGGAACTAATCCAATTGTTTTTCCTTTATTACTATTTAGAAATTCTTGTAATTCATTAATTGTTTGTACTGTTTTCATGTTTTCCTCCATACAATTGTTGAAGTTGATCTTCTTTCATAGTAAATTGATGTTGCTCTGCTGGGAAAGATTTATGTTTAACCTCTTTCACATACTGTGTTATACCATCTGCAATTGGTCCACCAATATTTGCAAATTCCTTTACAAATTTCGGTATATGATGTGTTCCATATTTAACCATATCATGGAAAACCAACACTTGACCATCCGCAGTAACACCAGCTCCAATTCCTATTGTAGGAATTGTTAAAGCAGTAGAAATGTTTTCAGTTAGCTGATGAGGGATACACTCTAAAACTACTGCACAAGCACCTGCTTGCTCACATTTTATTGCATCCTCTATTAATTTTTCTGCAGCTGCTGCAGTTTTACCTTGCACTTTATATCCACCGAGAACTCCAGCTGACTGTGGAAGTAAACCTAGATGGGCAACAACTGGAATACCTGCAGAAGTTAATCTTTGAATAACAGGAATTACTTCATCTGCACCTTCCACTTTTACTGCTTGTGCACTCGTTTGCTGCATAATTTTTACTGCATTCGAAAGAGTTTGGTCTAATGAACCATGATAAGTTGCAAAAGGCATATCTACTACTAAAAAAGTATTAGGTGCACCTCTTCTAGCAGCTTTTCCATGATGTATCATGTCATCTAGCGTCACAAGAACAGTTGAATCATAGCCAAGCACTACCATACCTAAGGAGTCTCCTACTAGAATCATATCCATTCCTGCATTTTCTGCAAACTTAGCAGTAGGATAATCGTATGCAGTAATCATTGCAATTTTTTCATTGTTTTTTTTCATCTCTACAAAACTACTTGTTGTTTTCATTGTGTATCACTCCTCTTTTTATTGAGAAGAAAACCGATAAAAAGCCCTTCAATCCCAGAAATGGGCAGAAGGGCAGAAAAAGTTAATTGAGGTTTTCTCCGTCCCTGTCGTTACATGATCAAGGCAGACTATTTAATTACAGTAAAATAATAAGCAGGTGCAGTTCAATAAAGATACTACCCTTCGCATACAGAATAACAGAATACTACAAAATAGTCCAAATTATTATTTGTCAATCAAGTTAATATCTGCAGAATAAATTCCTCTAATTTCCCCACTATCTAAACGAAGCTCTAGTACACCATCAGCAGTTATTCCAATAGCTACCCCTTCGAGTGTTTCTCTTAAGAGGCTGGCTCTAATTCTTTTTCCAATTGTACAGCTATAGCTTTCCCATAAAAGTTTTATAGGTTCAAATCCATTTTCTACATAAATGGACGAGTATTTTTCTAAATAAAATAAGATTTTAGCAACTAACTCAGCTCGATCAATCTCTAATCCTGTTTCCATTTTTAATGAAGTAGCAATGGATTGAATGGACTCATTAAAAGATTCCGTATCTTGGTTTACATTTACCCCAATTCCAATAATGATAGATTGAACACGATCCATATCTGCTTGTAGCTCTGTTAATATTCCAGTTACTTTTTTTCCATTTAACAATAAATCATTCGGCCACTTGATCTCAGGTGCATAACCTGTTAATGATTCTATTGCCTTTGTTATAGCGACAGCAGACACAAGTGTAAATTGCGGTGCTTGATGTGGACTGATCTCTGGTCGAATAATGACACTCATCCATATTCCTTTATTCGCAGTGGAATCCCAAGCTCGTTCTAACCTACCTCTACCAGATGTTTGCTCTTCCGTAATTACTACCGTTCCATGAGAGACACCCTCTCTGGCAGACTCAGCTGCAATGTTTTGGGTGGAATCGCAAACAGGGAAATATAGGATATTATGACCTAATTGCTTTGTTTCTAATAGTGGAGTTATTCTCTCTTTCGATACAATATCCGGGATTGTTTGAAGAATATATCCTTTTTTCTTAACAGCCTCCACGACATACCCCTCTTCTTCTAGCGCTTTCAAGTGCTTCCAAATCATTGTTCGTGAGATAGATAATTCATCTGCAAGCTTTTGGCCTGATATCGGGTTTCCTTTTGCAGCAATCAATTGGGCTAGTATTTTTTCTTTATTCGTCATATTCACGAAAAAACCATTCCTTTATACTTTTTCGATTATTCGCTACTCGTCCATTAACAATAGCTTCCGTCATTTTATCAATAACGTCTTTTAACCAAGGTCCCCTTTTTTGTTGTTTCCATTCCATAATGTCATTTCCGTTTACTACAATTTCTTTCGAAGAAGAGATCGGAATAGCTTTTTTTAATTGTTGAATTGACTCATTTGTATAGGAAACTGAAATTCCAAATAAGAGCGCACCATAGTTAGCTGCCGCTATTAGAACATCTTCTTTAAATTGAAAAATTTCATAGGTAGTCCAATGTCCTTTTTTCAATAATTCTACTGCATCTGATACTTGTTTCACATAGGATTTTTCAGCATTGGAGCACTTATAAAAATTTATTAAAGCATTTATATCATCACTTTTTTGCATAATTGAAAAAAATGCCCAACCATTTGCGGCATTACCAAAGTAATTAAAGCTATTCCATTTTTCCAAATAAGTATCCCAGTCACCTGGAAAATTTATTGCAAGTTTACTTGATACAAATAATTGCATTCCTCTTCCGACATAAGTACTTGTCCAAATCTTTTCGAGTTCAACCTTTACTCTTTCCATAGATACATGCTCAATCAAAGCATGCAACGAATTAATTGCATCCAATGTACATTCTTGTAAGGAAAAGTTCAGCTGAGCAGAGAAACGAACTGCTCTTAGCATTCGAAGTGCATCCTCTGAAAAACGCTTTTTCGGGTCTCCAACTGCACGTATTAATCTATTTTCAATATCCTTTTGACCACCAAAGTAATCTATTAACTCATCTGATTTTGTTAAAGCCATTGCATTCATTGTAAAATCTCTTCTTTTTAGATCTTCTTGAAGCGATCGAACAAATTCAACGTGATCTGGCCTTCTAAAATCGGAATAGGTTGCATCTGAACGAAAAGTAGTCACTTCGATTGTTTCATCTAATACAACTAGTACTGTTCCATGTTCAATCCCTACATCAATTGTGTGTTTAAATAATTGTTTGACTTCAATCGGTGTCGCGTTAGTAGTTATATCTACATCATTTGCATCGACTTCTCTTATGAAATCGCGGACTGCTC
The DNA here is from genome assembly GCF_042055255.1 of Psychrobacillus sp. PGGUH221. Classification (NCBI taxonomy): domain Bacteria; kingdom Bacillati; phylum Bacillota; class Bacilli; order Caryophanales; family Bacillaceae; genus Psychrobacillus; species Psychrobacillus sp. PGGUH221. The sequence continues at coordinate 276,835 of NZ_JAQMHQ010000004.1, read as the reverse complement.
CTCCTACTACATATGCTTCAAATCCAGCTTGCTCTAGCTGTTCAATTACTTGATATGCAATCGGCCACCGATTCTTCATCATGTTATTTTCTCGCCACTCTTTCATATAACGATTCATACTGTTCAACAATACTAGCAGAACTAAAACGTTCTTTTACAATTTTTAGAGATGTTTCACTTAGTTCTTTATGTAATAATGGGTCTTGTAATATATTCAATCCATATTCAGCGACCTTATTTATATCTCCTAGTTCAACAAGATATCCATTTTCACCATGTGAGATGACTTCTGGTATACCACCAATTTTTGTACCAATACAAGGGACTTGACATGCCATTGCTTCCAATAATACTAATCCAAAAGATTCTTTTTGAGATAGCAGTAGCATTAAATCTGATATTGAATATAACTCAGATAAATTATCTTGCTTCCCTAAAAATAATATATCATTTTCGATAGATTTCCCTTTAACATATTCCATAATAGGGTGTTTTTCAGGTCCATCTCCAACTAATAATAATTTTGTGGGAATCTCATTTCGAATTAACTCAAAACTTTTGACTACATCTTGCACACGTTTTACTTTCCTAAAGTTAGAAACATGGATAATTACTTTTTCATCTTCTCTAATTCCTAATAATTCCTTTAAATTTCTATCTTCTTTTTTTGTATATTCATTTTCATCGACAAAATTATAAACAGTTTCTATTTCTTTTTTCGGAGAAATTAACTCCAATGTTTGGCTAACTAAGGAATCCGAAACCGCAGTGACAACATCTGATTTCTCAATACCATAACGAATGGCACCTGATAAGGAAGAATCCTCACCAAGCACAGTTATATCGGTACCATGTAATGTTGTAACAATGCCAATGTCTGAATCCGCCATATCGCGGGCTAAAATAGCACAAACTGCATGAGGAATCGCATAATGTACATGCAAAACATCTAGACCTTCATCTTCAATTACTTCAGCCATTTTGTTCGCTAATGCAATATCATATGGGGCATATTGAAATACAGAATAGCTATTAACGTCTACTTGATGAAACGTTATATTTGGATACATTCTGTTTAAACGGAAAGGCATACTGGAAGTGATAAAGTGAATGTCATGACCTTTTTCAGCAAGCAATTTCCCTAATTCAGTAGCAATAACACCTGATCCGCCAACTGTCGGATAACAGGTTATTCCAATTTTCAATTTGCGCATAAAATCACTTCCTTAACGTGTACGTCTCTCTTCAAGCAACCGCCAATCCAAAAATCCTTCTTCAATTCCCTTTAGTAATATCTCTGCGGTACCCATGTTTGTCGCTAAAGGTATTTGATACACATCACATAATCGGATTAAAGCAGATACATCTGGTTCATGAGGTTGCGCAGTAAGGGGATCTCTGAAAAAAATTACCATATCCATTACATTGTTTGCTATCGCTGAACCAATTTGTTGATCCCCTCCTAGGGGACCTGACTTGTATCTGAATACTGACAGACCTACTTCGTCAATTATTCGTGTACCTGTCGTTCCTGTTGCAAATAATTCATGTTCCTCAAAAATAGTTTTATATGCAGTAACAAATTGAATTAAATCATCCTTTTTTTTGTCATGTGCCACTAATGCTATTCTCATCATGTCACTCCTCTAAAATAATATCTTCTAAGCCGTAAATTAGTGTATTTTGTTTCATTATCTCAGTGATGGATAACACAATCCCAGACATAAAAGAAGTCCGGTCAAACGAATCATGTCGAATAGTCAATAACTGACCTTCTCCACTTAAAAGAACTTGTTGATGTGCAAGTAGACCTGGCATTCGTACGCTATGTATATGCATTCCGGAAAAGTTTGCCCCTCTTGCCCCTTCCATAATTTCTTTTTCATCTGGATGACCTTGCTTAAATGTAGTTCTCGTTTCATTAATCATCTGTGCTGTTTTTGTTGCTGTACCTGAAGGAGCATCCACCTTCTTATCATGATGCATTTCAATTATTTCTACATTCGGTAAGTATTTAGCAGCCATTTGGGAGAATTTCATCATTAGGACGGCTCCAATTGAAAAGTTTGGAGCGATAATGCATCCTATTTCCTTCTCCTCTACTTTGTTCCGAATCTCATCTAATTGTAAATCAGTAAAGCCTGTAGTACCAATCACAGGTCTTACTCCACTATCCAAAGCAATCATTGCATGTTCAAAAACAGAGCTTGGTACTGTTAAATCTACAAGTACATCAGGTTCGGTTTGATATATTAACTCTTTTAAAGAAGTGAATATCGGAATATTATCTCCTAAAAAGTCTTCATTTTTTTTATTGTCTAAAACACTAACTAATAAAAAGTCTGTATTTTTAACTATTGTATCTACTGCTTCTTTTCCCATTCTTCCTCTTGGCCCTGCTACTGCTACTTTTATAACCATAACTAGTCCTCCTTTTTAGTCCAACGATCCTTATCCCTTGTATTGTATTTATTTAATACCTTTTGCAAGGATTCTTGTAAGTCAATTCCTTCTGCATTTGCTAAACAAATTAACACAAAAAAGAAATCTCCCATTTCTTCTGCAAGTTCTTTATCAACTTCCGTACTCTTTTTCTTCTTCGTACCATATTTATGTTGTATCTCTCTGGAAAGCTCCCCTAACTCTTCTGTCAGTCTAGCTAACATTTCCATTGGTGGAAAATAACCTTCTTTAAATTGATTTATGTATATATCTACATCTTTTTGTAAGTCAACTAACGTTTTATTTTCAGACATATTTTCACACTCCCTTACTCATCCTAATAAAAATATACACTGGTTGTCAAAAGCAAACAAATGAATGATAATAATAAGTATACTATTATAGTGAGGTGGATTCATGGGGATTGGTTTAAAACTTAAAAATATTATAGCTATAATAATTGGATCCGCTATTTATAGTTTTGGTTTTGTACATTTTAATATGCAAAACGAACTTGGAGAAGGTGGATTTTCTGGTATTACTTTAGTTTTATATTTCGTATTTAACTGGGATCCAGCATTGATGAACCTACTACTAAATATTCCAATGTTTATCATTGGTTGGAAATTGCTCGGCAGAAAAATGTTTGCTTATACTGTAATAGGAACATTCTCTGTTTCAGTTTTCTTAAAGATATTTCATGTATACGAATTCCAATTAGGATTAGAGGATGATTTGTTTCTTGTTTCCCTGTTTGCCGGAGTTTTCGTTGGAATTGGTTTAGGTATTATTTTTAGATTCGGTGGAACAACGGGCGGAGTAGACATAATTGCTCGTCTAGTCTATAAATACAAAGGCTGGAGCATGGGAAAAACAATGTTTTTATTTGATGCTTTTGTTATATTACTTTCCTGGTTAACTTTTTTAGACGAAAGATCGATGATGTATACCTTAGTCGCTGTTTTTGTTGGGGCTAGAGTTATTGATTTCGTACAAGAAGGTGCTTATTCTGCAAGAGGTGCTTTTATCATTTCTGATCAGCAAAATGAAATAGCTGATCGCATTTCAGAAATAATGGACCGTGGAGTAACTATTTTTCGCGGACATGGTCATTTTACTAAGAATGAGCGGGAAATTCTCTACTGTGTGGTCGCTAAAAATGAAATTACTGCATTAAAGTCTATAATCACTTCCGTTGACCCACATGCTTTTGTATCTCTTATGGATGTGCATGACGTTATGGGTGAAGGCTTCACCCTCGATGACGAGAAAAAACCAATTGAATAAGAAAGGATTGTCCCATAACGACGAGGGACAATCCTTTTTAAATTCTATTCGTCTCTGTTTGCCATACCTGTGTATATTAAGATTAAACGTACTAACTCAAGAACTGCTACTGCTGCAGCAGCTACATATGTTAATGCAGCGGCGTTAAGTACCTTTTTCGCGTGAGGTTCTTCTTCATTGCGAATAATTCCTAACGATACCATTTGGTTCATCGCACGATTGGAAGCGTTAAACTCCACTGGGAGGGTTACTATTTGGAATACTACGCCTACTGCAAGCAATACAATACCAAGTAACATTAAACTAGGGAAAGTTGCAAGCATACCTATCATGATGAAAATCCAAGAAGCATTTGAAGAAATGTTAGCGATTGGAACTAGTTTATGTCTAATAGTTAGAAAAGAATATGCTTCTTTATGTTGAATAGCATGTCCAACCTCATGGGCTGCAACTGCTGAACCAGCAACCGAAGACTCATGATAATTTTGCGAAGACAATGCAACAATTTTAGTCATCGGATTGTAATGGTCAGTTAAAAACCCACTACTTTCTACTACTTTAACATCTTGTAATCCATTTGCATCTAAAATTGTTCTAGCTACTTGGGCACCGCTCATTCCAGATGTCGAACGTACTTTTGAATATTTTTTAAACGTACTTTTTACTTTCATTTGTGCATAAATTGGCAATAACAAAATTATTGCAAAATATACAATGTAAGAAACCAACTAATTTTTCCCCCTCTCAATCTATACTACTATTTTAAATGGAATGCTCTCTTCAATCAACTAATTCGCTTTGACCTTTTTTGATAATTTACAATTGCAATTGTAATGCATGCAATTGATAACCAAAATGTAAAATATCCAATTTGATTGGAATAGCTACTTATACTTCTATATATAGGCATTTGGTCAAACACATAATCAATAACGTCATTATGGAGCGTCCATATAGAAGCAATTAAAATATGTACCCATCTAAACTTATAGAATGGCATATATAAGATTGCTTGAAGTGCCATTGCAAAGTGTGAGGCTACTAGCATCCAACCCATCCATCCGATTGATCCTGTTTCTACATAAGTCCAAAGATTCATTACAACTGCCCAAAGTCCGTATTTTACTAAAGTGATTAAGGCAAGAACCTCGATTAACTTCCAATTTTTCTTTAGTAACCAACCTAATAATGCTATCGTGAAAAATAAACTTGCTGTCGGGCTATCTGGGACAAATAAATAAAATTTTGGTTCCGTAATAGAAAGCTGAGATTCATACCAGTAGTAACCGTAAATTGTACCTAATAAGTTTACAAGGAATAATAACCACATAAATGATTTATTGTAGAGTATTACTTTCAAAACCGTCACTTGATCTTTCATGTAAACGCTCCTCTTATATGTAGGTAAAAAAAAGAGCCAGTTTCCTGACTCTTTAAGACTGTTGACAAACGCTCGCAATCTTCGTTGTTTGCACTTCGTGCGTCACGCTCGATTGACAAACGTTTTCATGACAGTCCTATAATAATTTAAAATATTATTCTGCTGGTTGAAGAGTTGTAATAAACTCTGCAAGTTTTTGAAGTTCTTCTTCAGAACCTTGGAAGGTACCACCTGGCATTCCGCCTTGACCTTCATGAGCAATTTGAACAATTTCTTCAGCAGTATATTCTAAACCGATTAACGGTTTTCCTAAACCACCTTCGAAGGCGTTACCATGACATCCAATACAGGACGAACCTTGGTAAATTTGATAACCTTCAGAAGTTTCATCAAATTCCACTGCAGCAACCTCTTCTTTAATTTCCCCTTGAGCTTTAGCAGCTTCCCAATCGTGGTTTGCAACTGATTCCCAAGTTAAGAAAATGATTGAAGCAATAGCAAGAAGCATAAATCCAGTTGGAAGTGGTCGTTTCCAAGGACTTCTTTCTTTACTTGTATCTAAGAATGGTACTAATAATAGCGCACCGAAAGCTAGTCCTGGCATAACGATTGATCCAATAACATTAAATGGACCAGAAGCGAACTCATATTTTAATAATTGATATAAAAACAAGAAATACCAGTCTGGTAATGGAATATACGCTGTATCTGTTGGATCCGCTTGACGCTCAAGTGGTGATGGATGCGCAACGGTTAAAACTAAATAACCAACTAAGAAAACTGCACCGACTAACCATTCCTTTAATAAAAAGTCTGGCCAGAAAGCTTCTGTTTTACCAGGATACTCAGAATAATCTTTCGGAGTTTTCTTTGGTCGGCTTGCGGGATCTGTTATTCGAGAGTCACCGACAAATTTCATACCTTTTCCGCGATGCATAATGTCCCCTCCTTTTAAGAATTATCTACTCCACTTACCCATTATAGTGGACCAGAAATACCTTGACGACGAATCATGATAAAGTGAGCTGCAAGTAATGCAAATAATGCAGCTGGTAAGAAGAACACATGAATCGCAAAGAATCTTGTTAAAGTTTGTGCACCGATGATATGTTCATCACCAGCTAATAATGTTTTTATTGCTCCACCAATAAATGGAACAGATGCTGCAATTTCAATACCTACTTTTGTTGCGAACAATGCTTTCATGTCCCAAGGTAGTAGGTAACCCGTAAATCCTAAACCTAACATAACAGCGAAGATTAATACTCCGACCATCCAGTTTAGTTCACGAGGTTTTTTATAAGAACCAGTAAAGAATACACGTAACGTATGTAAGAACATCATAACAATTACTAGTGATGCTCCCCAATGGTGCATCCCACGCACGATTTCACCGAATGCTACTTCATTTTGAAGATAGTAAACAGATTCCCATGCATTTTCAATATCTGGTACATAATACATAGTTAAAAACATACCTGATAATATTTGAATTACCGTAATAAAGAATGTCAATCCTCCAAAACAATATACAAATGCTGAGAAATGGTGTGCAGGGTTTACGTGTTCTGGTACTTCGTGGTCTGCAATATCACGCCATATAGGTGTAATATCTAGACGTTCATCCACCCAATCATAGATTTTGTTCAGCACTGATGTCGTACCCCCTTACTTTAAACTAATGTGTTAGGCATAGCTTTTCCAATTTCTAAGAAACCGTCATTTTCACGTACTTCATATTGATCCAACGGACCTAGAGGTGGTGTTTTTGGAACATTCTTCCCGTTTTTCTCATAGCGACCTGCGTGACATGGACAGAAGAATTGATTTTTGTGATCTGGGTCACCTTCCCAGTTCACTGTACAACCTAGATGTTTACATACCGGTGAAAGAGCAATGATTTGATCTCCTTCTTTATAAACCCATGCAGTATTTGTTACATCAGACTTGTACCATGCATCGACTTGTTCAAATGTGAAGTCAACGCGTTCAGGAACTTCCGTAATATCAGCAACTTTTTTCTCCGTAAGTACAAAATCTCCGCCTTCTGTTTTTTGCAATACAGGATCAACTGCAAAACGTACCATAGGCATTAGCATACCTGCAGCCATGAATCCGCCAACACCTGTTAATGTATAACTTAGAAATTGACGTCTTGATACTTTATTGTTACTCATCCTTTTCCCCCCTCTAACTTAAAGGTCAGTCCAATGGACATACTTGCTTGAATTAATAATACTAGGACATATCAATGATATATCAATAAAAAAGGAAGGTCAATATTCCTTTGAAACGAATTATATACTTTGTGAACAATTAATGAAAGATATTGTCACTAATTCGCCCATTTTTTTGCGAATGTCGGAATAAGTTGACGAAGCTGATCTTCCAACACGGAATTTCTCAATTTTTGATCCATAGAATCGAGAGGTACAGAAGGTGTCCAAAAAATATTTTTCTCTTCTCCCAGTGAACTCCATTCTTTATCAGAAGTAATGAAAAATACATGTTTGAACTCGGCTTTATTCAACTCTTCTTTCCACTGATTATATAATGTGAGCTTGTCCTGATTTTTTGTGTAAGAGAAGGAAGGAAATAAAACAATCCTTCCTTTGAATTGATTTTCGATTATATTTGCTAAGGATAATGTAAAATCGGCAGCTGATGCTGCAAATTGGAATCCTTGCTCAGAGCCATCAATTAATGTTAATGGGACTACTGCTGTATCTATATATTCTTTTTGTGCTTGAAATACTGCGCTATCTTTACCGTTCCAATGCATCTCTATCTCTCCTAAATATCTTTATCTACTAGTGCTTTCCACATTGCTGATAGTTCTAAAAATTTAGCTTTGTTATTTTGGTCGATTGCTTCATCGATTTGTTTTTGTAAATGTTCTACTTGAAAGGAATACAAACTCTCAGATAAGATATCTTCTACAATTAGTTTATCCTTTTCGCTAATATGCAAATACTTCGGCATATAAGGATTTTCTTCTAGTACCGCTAAGTATTCAGGACTTGGTGGAACCGTTTGAAAATTTAACTGGATATACATTTCTTCTTCTGGGTGAAGCCTCAAATCATGAAATGATTTTTCTGCATCAGCTGTCATAACGCTTCCCTTATAAAATCGGAATGGTATTCCTGATGATGTCGTGACAGACATCACCATTGCTCTTGGGCAATAATGCGCTTCTTCTACAAAATGCACATTATTCAAAAGTGTCTCATGACTGATTAAGTAGTTCAAGATCCAGACGCATTCTCTTCTTTTCATCTGATATTTTTTCAAAAACCAACGGACAAATTCTTTCTTTTCGCCAACTGAAACAGAAGCAGTCACGTAACCTCTCCTTCCTTTTTATTCAACCATTTCAAACCAAGTACTATTTTCAGGTTCTAATTTCTGTAGTAAAGCCACTACTTCTAGTGCTTCTTCTCTTTTTCCGTCTTCCAAAAGGAAGTATACGTATTTCTCTAAAAATTGTGCATCGTCCTTATGGTCAGTATATGCTAACTTATAAAATTCGTATGCTTTTTCGTAAATTTCTAATCGGTCGAATGCTGAAGCTAAAAATGGATACATGGAAGACCATTCAAAGTTCTCTTTTTTAAGATCCTCATATAAACCAACTAATTCCTCGTCACGTTCTTCTGTTGCAAACAGTGAGGTAAGCGTAAATATTGCATCCATATATTCTGGATCAAGTGCAATGGCTTCACGTAAAAATGACTCTGCTTCTTTCACTTTACCCAATTTAAGAGAAATTTTACCGGCAAATAAATAATATTCTTTTTCAAATTCATCTCTAGCAATGCCCTCAGTAATTACTTTTAACGCTTCTTCATTCTTTTCCAGCATGGCATTCGATTCTGCCAGTAACATATAACCAGAAAAATAATCAGGATCTATTTCAAGTAAATTTTCTAAATACTTAATCGCCGTTTCATAATGTCGTACTTGAAAGGAAGCATATGCTGCATGAAATAAAACGTCTGGAGCAACCTCAGCTTTTAAGGCGTCTGCGTAATAAGGAATTGCCTCTTCATATGCGGCTCCTGCACTATATATTTCCGCAAGCTTCAAAGGCAAGTCGACTCCTTGCAATGTACTCTTCTGTGGTAATAATTCTTCCATTATCCTAGCTGCTTCTAAATATCTTCCAGTTTCAAATAATAGTTCACCTTTAGCGTAGAGCAATAATGGTTCATTTGGTATTAATCCAATTGCCTCATTTATTTTTTGTTCTGCAACTTCATATAATCCTATCATTTGATAGTAGTCGGCTAAAGTAAGCAATGCTTGAGGATATGCTTCACTTGATTTATCAATACTTGTTAACAAGTTTAATGCTTCATCTTCTCGATCCATCTCTAAACATAGCTGTGCCTGGTCTATTTTTAATTGGGTTTCCTCTGGAAATAAATATTGAAGATGCTCTAAAATTTTTATTGCTTCTTCTGTGTAACCATATTGGGATAGTAAATCAGCAAGTTCGTAGTGTTCATCTGGATTTCCTTCGATTAAAAAACGATCCACTATTTTTCCTAGCTTCTCCGTATCCCCTTCCTCCATCGCTTGGATAAAAGGCATCATTTTCTCCATATTATCACCATACTTTCTTTATAACTTTATCGTACAAGAACATTTGCATATGAACAAGAAAAAAACTCTCCATAAATCGGAGAGTTCAAGAAAGTAGACAAAATTCTAATAAACGAGTTATTTAATGTCTTTTTAGGAAAAATAGTTTTGGACCCGTTAATTTCCGTTCCAGGCGGACGCGTTCCGCCGGCATGGCTTCAGCCGCTTCCCTTGCTCCTGCGCAAAGCTCGTCGCAAAAAAAAACGATGCTCCTGAGCAAGCTCGTCGCAAAAATTAATTTCGCTACGCTCAGTCCAGGGTCTTCAGCTCATGCACCTGACGCTTCGCTTTCGGTGCAGAAAACATTTGCTATTCCGGCTGGAGTCGCCGCCTTCCACTCCAACTATTATCCGCTTTACAATTAGAAAACCATCATGTCTTAATAGAGCAAGTTTTTATCACTTACATTTTTTCAATTAGTATTTAAAGAAAATCGTTGAAAAAGGCGACACTCCTGCGGGAATAGCGTTAGCCGAAGACCCCGCAGTCGAGGGGAAGGCAATCTAAGTTCGCCGCATCCTGCGGCAACGATTGCATGACCAACATCGTGTTGGCCTAGGAGGCTAAGGCAACGCCCGCGGAAAGGGAGCCGTTTCAACGATTTTCTTATTTATCGGACGACATTATTTAGTAAAGTAGAATTCTATATACTTTTTCATTGCCCTCGCTTGAGCGCTTTTTAAAAAAGCGAAATATAATACTAAGCCAACTAGGCTAAAAATAAATAGGGATAAAGAACAACGCTATACTTTATCTAATTACACTATTCAATTGCTCAAAAAAGTTAGGATAGCTTACAGAAATACATTCAGCATTATCAATTGTCACTGGGCCAGAAGTAATGAGAGAAGCAATTGCAGCCATCATTCCGATACGATGATCTCCATAAGTTCTTAAGTTTGCTCCATAAAGAGGGGTTGGTCCTTCAATTATCATTCCATCATCTGTAGCAGAAATATTGGCTCCCAATTTTTTTAGTTCATCGACGACAGCATCAATTCGATTCGTTTCCTTCACTTTTAACTCTTCTGCATCCTTAATAATTGTTTTTCCATGTGCTTGGGTTGCGAGAAGAGCAATAATTGGGATTTCATCAATTAGTTTAGGAATAATATCTCCACCAATTTCCGTACTTTTTAGAGCAGATGACTCTACTACCAATGTTCCCATCTCTTCATGACTTTTAAAAGAGTTCATCTCCGTCTTAATATTAGCACCCATTTTTTCAAGTACCTCAATAATCCCAATTCGAGTAGGGTTTAATCCAACGTTAAGTAGCGTTAACTCACTATTTGGCACAATCGCTCCAGCAACTAAGAAAAATGCAGCAGAGGAGATGTCCCCTGGCACAACAACGTGTGTGCCAGTAAGATCCTGTCCACCAGTTAGACGAATTGTTTTATCTTCTACTGTAATGTCCGCGCCAAAATGCTGAAGCATTTTTTCTGTATGATCGCGTGAGGTTTCTATTTCTGTTACTACGGTTTCTCCTTCTGCTTGAAGTGCTGCCAATAAGATAGCAGACTTTACTTGTGCGCTAGCTACTGGTATTTTGTATTGAAATGAGTGAAGTTTTGTTCCTTCAACGGCAATAGGTGTATACTGAGCATTTTCTCGTCCAATAAATTTAGCACCCATTTGTTTTAAAGGCTCTGTTACCCGCTTCATTGGGCGCTTTTGAATCGAATCATCACCAATTAGTACAGAAGAGACATTGGAACCAGCTAAAATACCTAGCATTAGTCGTGTCGTTGTTCCAGAGTTTCCTGTATATAAAATTTCTTTTGGCTCTTTCCAAGCGTTAATGCCTTCACTTAATATCTTGACGTTTTCACCTTCGATTGATATATCTACGCCTAGTTTAGAAAAACAATCGATTGTTGCTAAACAATCATCACTTTGTAAGAAACCTTCAACAGTTGTTGTTCCTTTCGCTATTGCTCCAAACATAATAGAACGATGGGAAACAGATTTGTCACCGGGTATCCGTAGAGTGCCTTTCAAGGAAGGCTGTCCATAATTTAAAACTTTACTCAAAATCATTTTCCTCCCTTACGCAATATATGTCTCAAATGTTGTATTTTTTGCAATACATTCTACTGCTTTGGCACGGTCTTCCATTGTTTGAAAACTAATAACAAGTATTCCAAAAATATCTTCTCTAGTCTCAACAATACGTAAGTTAGTAATACTAATACTGTCTTTAGCTAGATAGCCAGTGATTTCTGAGATCACCCCTGGATAATCTGGAACATCCACATATAAATCAAATACAGTAAACATGGCACCTTGTGTAGTAATAGGTAAATTGTCGCGGACTTCTTTAGCTCTGGAGAAATAAGCTTCTATTTCATCGGGTTCTGCGTGCAATAATAAATTTTGAAGTCTAATCATTTCTTCCGTCCAGCTTTGTAGTTGGTTGCATAGTTCTTGACGATTTTGGACAGTAATATCTCTCCACATAATAGGATTCGAAGAAGCGATTCTTGTCAAATCACGAAATCCACCAGCAGCTAGTTGTTTTGTAAAAGGAAAGGCTTCGTTTTCACCTGCTAGCTGATGTACAAGCGATGCTGCTACTAAGTGAGGAAAGTGACTTACAACCGCAGTCATATGATCATGCTCTTCTGCATCCACTTGTACAATTTTTGCTTTCGTCACTTGTAAGAGATTCAAAAGTGTTTGAATTTGTTCTTCTTTTGTATCTTGAAATGGAGTTAGCATATAATAGGCATTTTCAAAAAGATGCGCTCTAGCGGCTTCTACACCACTTTTATGAGAGCCAGCCATTGGATGGCCACCAATAAACGTAATACCTGCTTCTTTTAATTCTAAAGCAGCTTTCATAATTACTTTTTTAGTACTTCCAGTGTCTGAAACAATCACATTCTTTTTTAATTGCCAGTTATGCATCTCTTGCATCAAGCGAATAGTTTCATTGACAGGAGTTGCAAAAATAATAACATCCGCTAGCTCTGATGCATCTTTCATATGAACTGCCATTTCATCGATAATACCGATTCTCTTTGCCGTGCGAAGCGTGTGACTATCCGCATCATAACCGATGATAAAAGTTTCAGGATTTCTCTTTAAACCAAGTGCTAGAGAACCTCCAATTAGTCCTAGTCCTATGATGAAAACAGTTTGTTTCATTAAATAACGCCTTCCTCACGTAATACCTCATCAAGTTTTTGTAGGAGCTCTGTATTTTCTTCCTCTGTACCTATCGTTATTCTTAGATATCCAGGCACTCCTAAAGCATTCCCACTTCTGACGATAAATCCTCGTTGCATTAGTCCTTGGAACACTAAATCACTATCCGCTTTTACTTCCATTAAGATAAAGTTTGTATGAGATGGATAAAAATCTAAATTACGAACTTTACAATATTCTTCAAATTGCTTTTTCCCAGCATTATTTTTCATTTTGCATTCTTGAATAAATGACTGATCTTCTAGTCCAATTATTGCTACCTCTTGGCTTAAAACGGTATTGTTAAATGGCTCGCGAGTTGGTTCTAGTTGACTAATAACTTCCTCTGAACCAATGGCATATCCAACTCGGAAGCTTGCTAAACCGTATGCTTTCGAGAATGTACGCATAATTAGCACATTTGGATGCTTGTCTATAAGACCAATAGAGTCTACATACGTTTCATCCGTAATATATTCGGTGTAAGCTTCATCTAATACTATTAATACATCGCTTGGAACTTTTTCAACAAATTCTTTAATTTTTTGGCTTGGTGTTAATGTTCCAGTAGGATTATTGGGATTACAAATCCAAACGATTGCTGTGTTGTCATCAATAGCTTCATACATTTTGTCTAAATCATGTTCACCATTTTTAAGAGGCACTTCTCTTACCTCAGCACCTTCTACAATTGCATTATGCTTGTATTGTCCGAAAGTGATGTTCGCCATAACCGTATTTAACCCTTGTCTCAAAATTGCTCTCGAAACTATTAAAATATTTTCATCTGAACCATTACCAAATAATAATTGGTTTTCTGAGACATTTAAATGTTTAGATACTGCAGATCGAAGTTTTGTTGCATATCCATCGGGATAAATTGCAAAATTTACTTTTGCGTTATCCAAAAAAGCTTTCACTCTAGGAGATGCTCCGTATGGATTTTCATTCGATGCAAGTTTTACAACTTTATCTAAATTATATATTCTTTTTACTTCATCTGTTGTCTTTCCAGGTTGGTATGCTTGTAATCCTTTAATTTGTTTTTTAAATTTCATTTAAAGCTCCTCGATTCTTTTATTTACTTGACTAAGTCTGGTCTTAATCGGACTGCTTCATTTAAATAAATATGTTGGATTTCTTTTTGAGTTTTGTCAGTATTAATATGCATCAATAAACGAATACATTTCTCTAATGCACCTGGAACATTCATCTCATGAGTGCACATTACTGGTACATATGTCCATCCTTCAATACTTCTCACAGCTCTTGCAGGAAAAGCAGAGGAGATGTCCGTAGTAGTAGAGATGATTACAGATGCAATTGTTTCAGGGTCAATATTATTAGCTCTTGCCATTTCTGTCGCAAGACGAGCTGTTTCCTGAAGTACTTCTTCATTAGAGTCTTCTGTTACTGTGATTGCACCTCTAACTCCTCTTATCAATTAAATCTCCTCCTTTATCCATTTTCGTAATAGATCATCACATTTTTTTACTTCATCCATAGTAACAATTTGGATAAAAGGATCCCCAATATGGTTAAGTAAAGCAAAATGTAGTTCACCATTTGTCGTTTTTTTATCTTTCAACATAAATGTAGCCAACTGATCAAAGGGACTGTTTAATACATGTTGAAAATTATATTCAAGCTTTTTAGCAAGTTTATATACATCACGAGCATAACCCGCTTTAACTTCCCCGTATATTTCACTTAACATAAGTGCAGGAATCATACCAATCATAACTGCTTCGCCATGAGTTATTTTTCCATAACCAATTGTTGCTTCAATTGCATGTCCATATGTATGACCAAAGTTTAAATATTTTCGATATGATTTCTCTTTTTCATCTAACTCCACTATACGTGCTTTTACGCGTATTCCTTTTTCCAACCAAACGAGGAGCTCTTCTTTTTGAATTGCATCGATGCTTTCTAATTTCAAAAAGTCATTGGACCATGTTATATCACTAATTAGTGCATGTTTAATCACTTCTGCTAACCCTGAACGAACTTCTGATTTTGGGAGAGTATTTAAAAAATGAAAATCATATAAAACTTCTTTTGGCTGATAAAAAGCACCAATCATATTCTTTCCATTGGGATGGTTAATAGCAGTTTTTCCTCCAACTGCACTATCATGGGCAAGTATCGTTGTTGGGATTTGAATAAAAGGAATTCCACGCATAAAAGTTGATGCTACAAATCCAGTTAAATCTCCTACAGCCCCTCCCCCAAGGGCTAACAAAATACTATTTCTTGAACAATTTTCTTGTAGTAGGAATGTTTGTACATTGAAATAAGAGTCAAATGTTTTACAAGCTTCTCCGTTTGGTACAAGATGTACCTGATAGTTAAAGGAGAAGTTATCGTCAAAGTAATCTCGATGTAATCCCCAAACATTTTCATCGGTAATCACAACTATTTTATCTGCTTTTTCAAAACCCTCTGTATTTCTATCACAGAACGCTTTTAATATATTTTCGCCTAAATAAACTTCATAGGTGGAATCTTTCGTTCTTACCGGGATAATCATTCATTAAAACCCCTTTGTGTATGCACGGTGTCTTTCAATATCGGCCTTTAAAATGTCTATTTGATCACTATTAAAAGTATCTAGAACAGCAGTTGCTATTTCCCATGCAATTACTGCCTCTGCTACTACAGATGCTGCAGGGACAGCACAACTATCAGATCGTTCGATACTTGCTTTAAACGGTTCTTTCGTATCAATATCTACACTTTGAAGCGGTTTGTATAAAGTAGGAATAGGTTTCATAACCCCTCTTACAACGATTGGCATTCCAGTAGACATTCCACCTTCTAAACCACCTAAACGATTTGTATCACGAGTATAACCAACTTCTTCACTCCAAGATATTTGATCATGGACTTGGCTTCCAAATAAATTTGCCATTTCAAATCCGAGACCAACCTCTACCCCTTTAAAAGCATTAATACTCATCATAGCCATTGCCAGTTTGCCATCTAGTTTTCGATCATAGTGCACATAACTGCCAACCCCAGCTGGCATACCATCCACAATCACTTCTACTACACCACCAATGGTATCACCAGCTTTTTTGGCTTGATCAATTGCCTCTACCATTTTTGCTGAGGCTACCGGATCCAGACAGTAAACAGGGTCAGATTCTACAACTTCACGAATTTCCTCAATCGTTTTTCCAGTAGCTAGAGTTAGGTCTGCTTCAATACCACCAATCTTTGTAACATGAGCAACTATTGAAATCCCTAATTGTTTTAGCAATTGCTTCGCAACAGCCCCTACTGCAACTCGAACTGTAGTTTCTCTTGCAGAAGATCTTTCTAAAACATTACGTAAATCTCGGTGACCATATTTCATGCCACCAACTAGATCTGCGTGCCCAGGACGTGGTCTAGTAATTTGTCTTTTAATATCTTCTGGATCAATTTCTTCACCAAGTGGTTCAATTCCCATTATATTCGTCCAATGCTTCCAGTCATCATTATTTACAACTAGACAAACAGGAGAACCTAATGACTTTCCGTGGCGTACACCAGAAGTAATAGCTACTGTATCTTTTTCAATTTGCATTCTTCTTCCACGACCATGACCACCTTGACGTCGCTTGAGTTCCTTATTAATATGTTCACTCGTAATTTCTAATTGGGCTGGTAACCCTTCAATGATTGCCGTTAGTTGTGGTCCATGTGACTCACCTGCTGTTAAATAACGCACAACACTTTCCCCCTTCAACTCGCTAAAGTATTTGTTTTCAACTATATCATAATTTTAGTTTCAAAGTATAGAAGAAAACTGCCCGATTTGGTATTTTTCTTCGGACAGTTTACTATTTATTTTTTCCGGTAAAAGAATGTGTCTTCTGTTTCAAATCCGTATTTACCTGGATTGAAAATTTGTTCTGTACTACCAACAAAGAGTATACCCCCTGATCGTAGAGAATTACTAAAGTTTTGATAGATTTGGTCTTTAGCTTCTTCCGTAAAATAAATCATCACATTTCGGCAAATAATTAAGTCATAATTTTTTTCGTATGTATCTTTTAATAAATTATGTTTTTTAAAGGTAACTGTTCTTTTTATCGCATCTTCAACTTTATAAAACTGCCCTTGCTTTTCAAAATATTTCATTATCATATCGCTTGGAACTTCTGCAAGTGATCGTTCAGGATATATACCGACTTTTGCACGTTGTATTGCATTTTCATCTAAATCAGTCGCCTGAATTGAAATCTGTGATAAAGGTAGATAATTTGATAGCACCATTGCAGTTGTATAAGGTTCTTCTCCGGTAGAGCATGCAGCACTCCAAACCTTCAAACGCTTATTAACTGCTAATAATTTTGGAAATATTTTATTTTGCAAAACTTCCCAACGCTTCCCATTACGGTAAAACTCGGATACATTAATTGTCATTCTATCTAAAAACTCATTCATTAAATCCCTGTCTTTATCTAGAGCATTAAAAAAATCGACAAAATTTTTATATCCTTTTTTTTCATATAACGAAGTAAGTCGTCGTTTCATCTGCGCTTCTTTATAGGCTGCAAGATCGATTCCTGTTTTTCGTTTGATAGAATCCACAAATTTAACGTAGTCTGACAAAGTACATCGTTCCTTTCAAAAGGCCTATATCTAGTATATCGTATTCTAAAGATTATGGACATAATAAAAAGACAGTCAATTTAAGTTTAATTTGACTGTCTTTCATGTTATTTTATAAGATTACTTATCGAGTTTAATGTGGAACTTCTTCGTTCCACAAGTTAACTTACGAGATTCCGCATTTCATTGTCCAGCTACTTCGCCTTGCCCCTCGAGGTCAAATGAGTAATTACTGCGGTGGCTGAAAAACTGCCTCCTCGTAATTTCTCATTTGCTTGTCGGGGCAGAAACAGGCGATTTTGCATTTCGTGTCCAGCTACTTCGCCTTGCCCCTCGAGATCAAATGAGTAATTACTGCGGTGGCTGAAGAACTGCCTCCTCGTAATTTCTCATTTGCTTGTCGTGGCAGAAATAGGCGATTTCGCATTTCGTATTAGTTAATCCAGTTGTTAGCGTCTTTTGAGTAAGCAACTAATTCTTCTTGTTTGAAGAATAAGCCAATTTCACGCTCAGCGCTTTCAGGTGAGTCAGAACCATGAATAATATTTTTTCCAACAGTTACTGCGAAGTCACCACGGATTGTTCCTGGAGCTGATTCTTTTGGATTAGTTGCACCCATCATAAGACGAGCTGTTGAAATAACGTTTTCACCTTCCCAAACCATTGCAAAAACTGGTCCAGAAGTGATGAAATCTACTAACTCACCAAAGAATGGGCGTTCTTTATGTTCGCCATAGTGTTGTTCTGCTAACTCAGTAGGAATCTGCATTAATTTTGCTCCAACTAATTGGTATCCTTTTTTCTCAAAACGACTTACGATTTCACCGATTAAGTTACGTTGTACGCCATCAGGTTTTACCATTAAAAATGTTTTTTCCATGTTTAACACTCCTTCAAATATGAAATGGGATATTATCTCCACCGTTACAAATAATATCATTATGATGTATTATTTTCAAATTAATTTCGTTCAAGATGCATTTTAGTTAGCGTTATCAATAAATCTTAATAGGTATCCTTAATCAAATCTATGTATTATACCAATCAAAACTTTCGTTTACTCATAAACAATGCGATGTTTTGTAAGGATTTTTTTGCCTGGATGGGAGGTAACTGTTTTACTTCGTTCAAAGCTTTTTGCAAGTACATATTACTTATTTGCTTCGCTTTATTAATAGCATCTGAGTTTCTTACTTCAGTTAATAGTCTTTGTTTATTTTCTTCTGAAATATTTCCATCTAATAATTCTTTTAATAATGGAGCGATTACAGGATCATTTTTAGCATAAAGTATAGGCAAAGTAATATTCCCCTGCAACAGATCACTTCCAGCTGGTTTTCCGAGTTGTTCATCTGTTGAGGTAATGTCTAATATATCATCTATAATCTGAAACGACATTCCGACATAATAACCAAATTGTTTAAGATTTCTTGTCGTCTTACTATCTGCACCAGAAGCAATTGCCCCTAATTCACAACTCGCAGATATTAAGATTGCCGTTTTCCGCTTTATTCTTCTTAGATAGTCTCGAACTGTTTGATCTAAAAAATGTTTATCCTCTATTTGAATAATCTCCCCAATACAAAGTTCTACCATTGTATGAGATAACACTTCATGTGCATATGTATTTTCTAGTACTGTTATGTATTCAATTGCCCTTGCAAAGAGAAAATCACCTGTATACATGGCAACTCTGTTATTCCACTGAGCCTTTACCGTTTCTCTTCCTCTACGTGTTTCAGCATCGTCTATTACGTCATCATGAACAAGTGAAGCCATATGGATTAACTCAATTGAAACTGCTACGTTTTTTATAGTGTCAATTGAATAATTGCCAAACTTAGCTGACAGTAAGGCAAAAACTGGTCGTATTCTTTTACCTCCAGCAAGTAGTAAATGAAGAGAAGCTTCATTCAATAAGTGAGATGAAGAATTCACCGCTGTTGCTAGTTCTTTTTCGATGACATCTAAATCCGATTTTAAATCGGAATAAAGTAATTTCAACTTCATCTTATCCACAAATAAAAACCTTCTCCCACTTAAATATCTTTTTTGAAACCAATATGTCTTGCTGCAGCACCACCACTATATGGCTTACTCGTAACATTCTTCATACCAACTTCTTCAAATAGTTTTGTTAAAGCTGCTCGATTTGGAAAGTCTTTTGCAGATTCCTGGAGCCAAGAATATTCTTTGTAACTTTTTGCAAATAGTTTACCAAACAGTGGCATGATATATCGGAAATAAAATCTAAAACCAGTGTTAAATAACTTAGAATCTGGTTGTGAAGTCTCTAAACAAACAATCATTCCACCAGGCTTTGCAACACGTTTCATTTCTTTTAATACTTGCTCATAGTCAGGAACATTTCTTAATCCAAAACCTATCGTTACATAATCAAAAGAATTATCTTCAAACGGTAATTCCATTGCATTACCTTGAACTAACTGTATTTGAGAAATATCTTTCACTTTCTCTTTCCCAACATTCAGCATGTTTTGACTAAAGTCTAACCCAATCACTTCTCCAGTAGGACCTATTGCATCAGCTAATGCAATAGTCCAATCTGCTGTACCACAGCAAACGTCTAGAGCTTTACTTCCTTTTTTAACTTGCATTTCTTTCATCGTATCCGTACGCCATTTAATATGTTGCTTAAAACTAATTACTGAATTCATAGAATCATAATTATCTGATATCTTTTCAAAAACTTCATGTACATATTGTTCTTTTGATTTACCCATTCTTTAACCTTCTCTCAACTGCTGTTCAAGCGAATGCTCACAAACCCGCTCTAAAATGGCATGTTTTAAGGACTCGTTTAATAATTCTGAGGAACGGACGTCAAGTACTAGTGCATGTTCTATTTTATCTATCTCTCGACGTAGTGCGTCCAAATTTCTTTGAAATAATTTCGATTTACTTATATAAAAAGTTTTTTCACTTTTTTCGTAAGCAACTAACTCTTTTTTTAATGTTGCTAGCAATAAAGCTTCTTTCATGATAAACACATATTCATGATAGGAGTAATATTCAAAGAATTGTTCAATTGGTTTGCTTTCTACTAGTTGAATGGATTGAATTAATTCTTCAAATGAGTAATCCTCTAAATCGTAAAATCTAGTTTTGTGCTCTGTTATTTTAGCAACACTATCAGATAGCTGTTGAATTAAAACAATCAGATTCTCTTTTGCTAATAACTGATAATAGCGGCCACTATAATAATCTCCGGCAAGCACCTGCAATTGTTGAGACTTAGCGGTAGCATTATCTTCTTTAACTAAATCATGCGCAGCAAGTGCAGCAAATATAAGAGAAACAGAAATAGCAGATATCTTAACCGATTGATCCCAGTTTTCTCCATTTAGTAGCGGTAAAAGTGTAAAAAATAAACGTTTATCATCTACATCAGGTATACCTGTGTATTTTTGCAAAGTGTTTTGTTGAATTTGCATGAGAATATTCTTTTTATAAGTTTCGACATATTGTGTCAACAATGCCTCGTTCATACACTTTACTCCATTTCTCAATCGCAATTGATCTTTTAAAGTTTCTTACATTTTTTTCGTATCACTTTGAACAATACCATTCGCAGTGTGAATAGATGCTTTACCACGGATTTTCATAGCAGATGTGTGTTCAGTAAATTGAGCAATCATTACTTCCCCATCATCCAGTTTCTCTGAATGGTGGAATTTTGTATCAGTACCTCTTGTCAATCCAATCACATGTACGCCATCTTCTTCTGCTTTTATAACAATAAAATCTGAACTAGACATTTTAAAGTCTCCTTTGTTCACAGTCTTTTTCCATCATAACATATTCTTATCCATTCATCCAAAGCTGTTACTTCATCTGTATAAAAGACAATATTTCCGATCTTTTCACTTCATCTTTTTCTAAGATACCTTTTGCTACTGCAGTAATTGTTTTAGCACCAGGTTTCTTTATACCTCGCATTGTCATACACATATGTTCAGCTTCGATTACAACATAAACACCGTGGGGATTTAGCATATCCATTATGCTTTCCGCTATAGTGGATGTAATCCTTTCTTGAAGCTGCGGGCGTCTTGCAGTAGTTTCTACTGCCCTAGCTAATTTACTTAGTCCTGTTACTACTCCATCTCTAGGAATATACGCAACATGTGCTTTCCCATAAAAAGGAACTAAATGGTGTTCACACATTGAATAGAACGGTATGTCTTTGACTAATACTAGTTCTTCATGGTCCTCGTTAAAAACAGTTTTAAAATATTCTTTTGGATCTTGATGTAATCCTTCGAACATTTCAGCGTACATTTTTGAAACTCTTTTTGGTGTGTCTAGTAACCCTTCCCTCGAAGGATCCTCGCCAACAGCTTCTAAAATCATTGTAACTGCTTTTTCTATTTTTTTCAGATCGACATTTGTCATCTGTTAACCCCCTAGAAACAATTCATCTAAAAAACGCATTGATATATACCATTAGCATCTTAGCATACGAATCGAATATAATAAATAACTTTCCCAATGGATAATTATGTTTTCTTCAAGATATGTTTATTTAAAGAAAAGAACGGCTACCCAGAAGCTAGCTTCAAGGCAACCGTTCTATGTACTACAACATCGATTATTTTACTGCGTCTTTAAGCGCTTTACCTGGTTTAAAAGCAGGCACCTTGCTTGCTGCGATGTCGATTTCTTTACCTGTTTGTGGGTTACGTCCTTTACGTGCAGCACGTTCACGAACTTCAAAGTTACCAAAACCGATTAATTGAACTTTTTCACCACTTGCAAGTGCAGTTTGAATTGATTCAAATACAGCTTCAACTGCTTTAGATGCGTCTTTTTTAGAAAGATCCGCAGCTTCAGCAACAGAGTTCACTAATTCTGTTTTATTCATACCATTCACCTCCTCTCAAAGGAAGATAGCTTCAACCTGTAAAAAGAGTATCACAACCAAAAAGGCTTAGCAACACTATTTGCACCTCTTTTGGGAACTTTAAGCAAAAATAATGGAATTTAATGAAATAACGGGACTTTTCGCATAGTCGCGAAAAGCCCCGTTATAAATTTTATAAAATAAATGTTACTAAACCTCTATCTCCTTCATTTACCATTCTTTCAATTGTTTCACGCATTCTCTTCTTTGCAATTTCCGAAACATTCTCTGTTTTATATCGCAAACTTTCTTTCATAACTTCTACAAGTGAAGTACCAAAGACTTGTGTTTGCCATAATGCATCTCGATCATGTAAATAGCCATGCTTTAAATCTTTTAACAGTTGTTGGCTATGGAATTCTGATCCAATCAGCGGCGCAAATTCAGCCTCCATGTCAACACGGATTATATGAAGCGAAGCTGCCTTAGCCTTTAAGCTAACACCGTAGAAATTATTTTGCTTTATAATTTCAGGTGCAGACGGTTGGAAGTCTTGGATAGTTGGTAGTGAAACACCGTAACCATGTGTTTTGGCAGCCTCTAAAGCCTCTGAAAATTTGTTATATGCCTTTCTAGCTGTTGAAGCTTCTTTCACAAACAGGAGCCAGTCTTTTTTAGTTTGAATAGGTTCTTCTAACCATTCGTCACACACTTCTTGAAATACCTCAGGTTTTAAGCCAATTTGGATACATGCTGATCCACGTCCAGGATTAGCTTCCACAACATCTGCAGATTGAATGAAAGGAACTTGTTTAAATCGTGAAGCCAGCTCTTTCACATCTCTCATTTTAGATACAATTTGAAGCCATTCCTGCAAGGAGGATGTAATTGCATTATTCACGAAATGATCTGGTTCTAATACATCAGTCCAATCAGGTTTCACTAGTTCAATATCCGTAATCGGAAATTCATAAAGTGCTTGTTGGAGTATGTATTGAATTTCCTCCGCAGTCATTCGATCGACAGCAACCGCAATAACCGGCACTTCATGCTCTTTCTGTAAGTCTTCACATAATTGAATAGTATCAACATGACCAGGCAATTTACTATTTAATACAATAACAAAAGGTTTACCGATTTCTTTCAGTTGAGCAATGATTTCTCTTTCCGCACTTTCAGCAGCTTTTCTTGGAATATTATTAACCGAGCCATCTGTTGTTACTACTATACCGATTGTTGAATGATCTCGAATTACTTTATCTGTTCCAATTCTTGCAGCCTCTTCAAATGGGATGGCTTCACTATGCCAAGGTGTATGCACTAATTTTTGACCATCTTCGCCTGAATGCGTTTTTATTCCATCAATCATATAACCTACACAATCTACTAATCTAATTTGTAATCGTAACTGCTCTTCGCCCAGATAGATATTCGTTCCATGTGCAGGAACAAATTTGGGCTCTGCTGTCATAATTACATTACCTGGAGAACTTTGTGGAAGTTCATCCTGTGCACGTATTCTTTCCGATTCCTCTTTTATATTTGGAATAACTACAAGCTCCATTACACGCTTTACAAATGTAGATTTTCCAACACGAACTGGTCCTACAACACCAATATACACATCTCCATTAGTACGCTCAGCTATTTGTTCATAAAGTTTATTTGTCATGGATATTCTCCTTTCTTCGCAGTTTAATATATGCACAAAAAAAACGTTTCATGCATAATGCACGAAACGTTGGAGAGCTTATTTTGATAACATAAAAACTGGTTCATTATTCTCATTTACGGTATACGGTAAAGAGTAGGCAGGAACAATTGCAAAATTATCTGTTAATAGATGACGAATGTCCTCGCCTGGTTGAACTTTAGTTTCATTCTCTTGAAGTAAACGATTCAATTCAATTGAGTAATCCACGTATACTTTGCCATCGCCAGTTGCCACTAAAGGTAATTGAGTGTCTGAATAAGGGCTCTGTACGGATAATTCACTTTTATATCCCATCTTCTTGTAATCTAATTTGTAGACACCTTCCGTAATGATTTCAGCAACGGGTCCGTATCCATTAATACCTTTTCGATAGTTTATATCTCGTATAGTATCTGCAATTCGTAAATCTACTAATTTTACAGTCGGATCATCTTCTACATCCATTAACACGTATTGATAAATACCACCAACTTCATAAGAATTGGCTGGCGCCTTCCCTAAGTATGAAGGTACAATTTTTTTAAAGTCAATCGGATACTTAATATACAAGTCCGTTTCCATATCACGGGTTTTAATCGGTAATAATCCAGCCGAATCTTCTTTAAAGCTATCAACGGCTTTTTGGACAGCTTCTAACTGATCTTCATACGGCAATAGATTTTCAGCTTCTTGTCCGTTTTTAAAGCCACATCCAGCCAATACAAGAATAGCTATCATGAGCATACCAAGTAGTTTAATATTTCTCATCCTAATCTCCTTACTAAGCTTTTGTTGGATTAAAGATAATATATACCATTGTGATAAATCCAATAAATAATAATATGTATGCAATCAAACCAAATATAGCTTTTAGAAATTTGTTTTGTAGTTTCGTCTTAACAAAGAACATAAACAACATAGCTAAAAACATACTGCCCATTGAACCAAATGAAATCCACATCTTATCCATAGATGATATCAATAACATGTGCTTACCCACCTTTCTACAACTAAAAAGTATATCACATCAAAAAAGAGTTGTAATTTGTACAACTCTTTTTGTATAAATTAGAAAGTTTTATAATCCTCTAACTCATGTTTCTTCGTTCTATGCATTAGTATATCTACTGCCTCTTTAGGACTTATATTTTCAAATAAAACAGAATAAAGCGCTTCAGTAATAGGCATATCCACCTGTTGTTTTTGAGCTAGTTGATAAGCAGCTTTCGTAGTTCGAACGCCCTCTACTACCATACCTATCTCATTTAATACTTTTTCAAGCGATGCACCCTTGCCAAGCATATTTCCAGCTCTCCAGTTTCTAGAATGGACGCTTGTACACGTGGCAATCAAGTCTCCCATCCCAGTTAAACCTGAAAATGTATAAGGTTGTGCGCCTAAACTAATACCTAACCTCGTAATTTCTGCTAGGCCTCTTGTTATAAGAGCAGCCTTTGCATTATCACCATAGCCTAATCCATCAACAATACCTGCAGCTAAAGCAATTACATTTTTAAGGGCAGCCCCTATTTCTACACCAATCACGTCATCATTCGTATATACTCGAAAAGAATTGTTCATAAATAAGTCTTGAACCTGTTTAGCAGCTTCCATATTCTCACTCGCAGCAGTAATAGTAGTAGGGTGGTTTAAGACAACTTCTTCTGCATGGCTCGGACCAGATAATACAACAATTGCTTCCACATTGATTGTAGGTATTTCATCTACAATCATTTCAGAAATACGTTTGAATGAATCAGGTTCTATCCCCTTCGAAACATGCACAAACAGTTTTTTACTATTTAAATGCTCTTTCATATCACTACAAACATCTCGAATCGCCTTCGTAGGAACCGCAATTACAATGGTATTTGCATGTTTGATAGCTGTTTCAAAGCTACTAGTTGCTTTTAGGTTACTCGGTAAAACGGTTTCTGGTAGATACTTTTTATTTGTATGTTCAGTATTTATTTCAGCTGCTTGGTTTTCTCTATGTGACCAAAGGAGACAATCATGATTGTTATTAGCTAGTACCATTGCTAGAGCTGTACCCCAGCTACCAGCTCCTAATACAGTTATCTTCTCCATTACTATACGCCCCTTTAAAACAATTTAATCAAGTTCTTGCACGAGTAATGATTCGGATAGGAGTTCCCTCAAAATCAAATGATTCTCTAATACGATTTTCTAAAAATCGCTCGTATGAGAAGTGCATTAACTCAGGTTCATTTACAAACACAACAAATGTCGGTGGCTTAATAGCCACTTGCGTTGCATAGTAAATACGCAATCTTTTGCCTTTATCAGTAGGGGCAGGATTACGAGCTACAGAATCCTCAATCACTTCATTCAATACAGAAGATTGTACACGAAGTGAATGATTTTCACTTACTTTATTAATAATAGGTAAAATTGCATGCACACGTTGTTTTGTTTTTGCTGATACAAATACTATTGGTGCATAGTCTAAGAATTGAAAATGTTCACGAATAGATTTTGTCATTTCATTCATCGTTTTATCATTTTTCTCAATTGCATCCCATTTATTGACTACGATAATAACCGCTTTTCCGCCCTCATGTGCATATCCAGCAATTTTTTTATCCTGCTCCTGAATACCTTCTTCTGCATTTATAACAACTAAAACAACATCTGAGCGTTCTATCGCTTTTAGAGCACGCAACACACTGTATTTCTCCGTTGTTTCGTAAACTTTACCTTTTTTTCTCATTCCTGCTGTATCGATCATGACATAATCTTGTCCATCAAAGGAGTACTCAGTGTCTATAGCATCTCTCGTAGTACCAGCTATATCACTTACGATTACACGTTCATGTCCTAAAAATGCATTGATTAATGATGACTTCCCTACATTAGGTCTTCCGATTAATGAGAATTTAATAACATCCTCACCGTACTCTTGGTCCTCCAAATCAGGGAAATTTTTCGCAACTTCATCTAATAAATCCCCAAGTCCGAGTCCATGTGATCCAGAGATTGGATATGGTTCGCCCATACCTAATGCATAAAAGTCATAGATCATTTCACGCATATCAGGATTGTCGATTTTATTCACCGCTAAAACTACAGGCTTTTTCGTTTTGTATAAAATTTTTGCAACATATTCGTCAGCTGAAGTTACACCTTCTCGCCCATTTGTTAAGAAAACAATTACGTCAGCTTCGTCCATTGCAATTTCTGCTTGTTGTTTAATCTGCTCTAAGAATGGTTCATCACTAAGCTCAATACCACCTGTGTCAATAATGTTAAACTCATGTGTTAACCAATCTGCCGAGCTATATATACGATCACGTGTAACACCTGGTATATCTTCCACAATAGATACACGCTCTCCTACAATTCGATTAAATATAGTTGATTTGCCGACATTTGGCCTACCAACGATTGCTACTACTGGTTTTGTCATTGCTAATTCATCCTTCCAACTTCATCTATTCTGTATTATACAACATAGTGACACACAAATGCACATTCCCTATATATTAAACGAAATCCTAGACGTATCAAGTGTTTAGAAATTGTTAAATAAACTTACACAAATTAATTGCATACCATGCATTGTCTTGGGGCTAGAACATAAAAGTCATAGGCGGCATTATGTATAAGTTAAGAAAGCTAACTAACGGATATTACAAGCATTACTAATAAACAGACAACAAATTATTGTTATCTTTATCTTTATTTGTATAACTATTCAGCTACACCCTCGGTGGGAATCGATTTGAGCACTCAATACCACCTTTGGTAGAAATAGATAATACATTAACACGTGCAAACATAGATGCATTATTTTCAATAGATCCTCGCGAAACGTAATATGAAAATGGTCAACTGGAATTTAAACAAGGTGAAATTGTAGAAGTTGATTATATTTCTTATTTAGGAACAGATGGAATTGATTATGTAAGTGCTATGTTTTTTGAAGATGAATTAGTAAATATTCAATTAGATACTACATTTTCAGATGAAGAATTAGAAAAACGGTTAGGCATAGATATTAATGAAGACTTAATGATTGAAGACATGCGAGAAAGAGGAGTTTACGAAATCACTTTTAATGATAAATTCAATGAAAGTGAAATAGCAAGATACCTTTTTGAAATGGATTAAATAACAAAAGCCCTTTCACTTTTTTGTGGTTGGGCTTTTATTTATAGTTTAGAACGCAGTGCCTTCATCAACTAAAGCACTCGTTAGTTGAATAAATCATAAATCACTCGTTGGATTCAATTATTTTAACGTAACGTCTGCCGCTTCTAACTTGGCGGCTAACTAAATTAAAAATAGTGTAGATCATTCGTTATCCATATTTGGATTTTGTTGACGAAGCATCCAGTAATATTGAACAAGCTGATTCTCATACTTAAAGTGCAATTCGTAAAAATACATATGCCATTTTGGATCTATATGTTCATAGTATTTCGCTAAAGTACCGTATAAACTTGTCTTCTGAAGAAGCTCTGCTAAACGAGGATCCATTTATTCTCTCCTTTTTCTTTTCAACTATAATCAATGTATTCACCAATCATGATTCCTTATTAGGCAAATAAAAAAAGCCCCACCCACAATTAAGTGAGGAGGAATGGAATTATTTTTGTCAGTCATTATAACTCAAATTCTTGGTTATTCTTATATTTAACGAGAAATATTGTATTCTATACTTATTAAAATTATAACTATAATCATTACAATCATTACTATAATTCTATTTCTATTTCTATTTCTTATATTTTTATTAGCTTTCATTATTCCAATATCCCAGAATTATCTGCTACTACTCTTTTCATAGATTTCTCCTTTTTCCTTAGAAACTTTTAAATTTTTTTGAAATAGTTCAAACCATGTCACCTATATTTTCGTTTCTTTTATTACTTTTATTTCATATCCTCTATCCATTTTGTTAATTTCAACTAGATAGACCACATCCAAAAAACATCTATCATTTTTTTGGGAATTATTATACACTTCGAATCATCTATTAATTGTGAAAATAATCCAAAAAATCATCTCTTTGTCTCAAAACATAATACCTCTTCATAACCGTTCGCATCTTCTTTCCTAGAAATAATATTCTTGCTAAGATTTTTAAAAATATCCGGTATTTAAGTAATTCATATTACCTACCCTACAAGGAATATTATACTAAAAAAATAATTTTGTCTATCCTTTTTGAATATTCAATTTTTACGATAATGTGAACGAACAAAAAAGCGACCTTCACAATTATTATCTGCACCACTTATAAAGTCACTCTTCAGTCCTCCTTTTCTTTATGCTCAAAAAATTCTATTTACAAAGTCGCTTGCCTTACTGGTCTGTGTATAAAAATCGGATTTGAGATGAATAATAAGCGTAATCAACTCTCCTTTCGTAGGATATTTAGAAATTTATTTAGGAGGTTCTACACAAATGACAAATAAAAACGTGAATACGAATGCAAGTACTAGTAAGAAAAAGAAAGTTCAAACTACTGATACAGCGTATGGAGATCCTGTAAAAGCCTCTTCACCTACTATAAATAATGATTATAAGCAAGCTACTTCCACAATTGCTGAAAGTACACAGAATGGTAATAGTCGAAAAGATTAAAAAAGGAATAGAAAAAGATCTAGGTCACATCAACACTAATTGGTTATATTATTTTGTAATTATTGGACATATTATTAAAAGCAAATAAGACGCGTCACTTTCCTTCCTAACTCCCAGTTTAATATCCAGTTTTTAAAGACCTTCATGCAAAAGGTCTATTTTGTTTTAGGATACATTTTTCGAAGTGTTCACTTTTTATTGATTTTTCACTATTGAAGCTTCCCACCTTCAATGGGATATGCAGAGGCGAAGCATTTGTTCTTCTGTGGAAACGGGACTCCCTTTAGTAAAATTGCATGGGATTAGGACACACAAAAGCAGGCGACTTTATAAAATCGCCTGCTCAATTAAATCATATTATGAATAATACCTTCGACTCCCTAAAAACTTTTTGGGAACAGTCTAATCTAGTTTTTATTCGTAAAATCCTTTAGTTTATCGCCTAATACATCACTTATAGAAAATCCTTTTGACTCTTCTGGTAATTGATAGTCGTCTAAGTTGTAGTCGTTCTCATTTTCAATAAGATCCTTAATGCTTAAAGATAGACGTTTGTCCTTACTATTAACATCAAGTACTTTCACTTCCACTTCTTCGCCCTCTTTTAGCACTTCATGAGGAGAAGTAACATGCTTATGCGCAATTTGAGAAATATGAACTAGACCCTCGACACCAGGGAATACTTCTACAAACGCACCATATGAAACGATGCGTCTCACCGTACCCGTTAATACAGAACCTTTAGATGCTTTATCTTCAATTTCTGTCCAAGGTCCTGGTAAAGTATCTTTAATAGATAAAGAAATTCTTTCTGAATCTCGATCTACTGATAATACTTTTACTTTTACTTCTTGTCCTTCTTTTAATACATCCGCAACATTATCTAAATGATCATGAGATATTTGAGAAATATGAACAAGACCATCCACACCGCCAATATCAACAAAAGCACCAAAAGATGCAATTCGCTGAACAGTTCCCAAAATTATATCTCCGCTATGAATATTTTCAAGCGTTTTCTGTTTACTTACAGCTTTTTCATCTTCAACAACTGCTTTATGAGAAAGAATAAGCCTATTTTTTTCCTTCTCTAATTCCACAATTTTAAAGGTTAACACTTTACCTTTATAATCCTCAAATGACTCTACAAAATGATCCTCGATTAAAGATGCCGGGATAAACCCTCTCACACCTAAATCAACGACTAAACCACCTTTTACTACTTCTTTTACTTCTGTTTCAATCACTTCACCTGATTGAAATTGTTTTTCAAGCTGATCCCAAGCTTTTTCTGCATCTACTTTGCGCTTGGAAAGGACAAAATTTGCTTCTTCTACTTTTGTAATCATTAGCTCTAATTCTTCACCGATGGAAACGGCGTCGGATGCTTTTTCAATATGCAAGCTCGATAGTTCACTGATTGGAACTATTCCATCAAAAGGTGCACCTTCGATTGTTACGATTGCTGACTTCTCGTCTACTTGCGCAATCGTCGCTTTTACTAGATCTCCCTCTTTAAACTCATGTGAGTCAACTAAGTTCATTTCTTCTGACATATGATTATCCTCCTTCACAACGTCTCTTCTCTATTTTATGCGAACAAGCACAGAAATACAAAAGGAAGCCCTTCTCAAATTGAAAAAAGATTTGATTTATTTCGTTTTTTTATGTTGCTCTAGTAGTACCCCAATACTCTCCATTATAACTTCAGTCACTTCATCAGCAGAAGCTTTCCGTTCTCTATAAGGTTGAATATCTATCATATCTCCAAATACAATTTTCAACTTTCTAAATGGTTTATAGGGACCGATAATCGCACAAGGAACTACATTTGCATCTCCTCTAAGCGCAAAAAAACCTGCCCCACTAAAACCTTTTCCTAGCTTTCCATCTTTACTTCTTGTCCCTTCTGGAAACAGACCTACTACTTCTCCATTCTTTAAGAGTTTAATAGCCATACGCAAGGCATCTCTATCACTCATCCCTCTTTTTACTGGAAAAGCATTTACTCCAGGAAGAATATTTTTCAAGATTGGAATATTAAATAATTCTTCCTTCGCCATAAAGTTTACTGGTCTTGGTGCATTAATACCCACTACTGGTGGATCTAAAGCATCAATATGATTCGCACATAATAGAATTCCTCCCTCTTTTGGGAACTTTTCTATTCCGATTACTTCAAATCGGTATATAGGTTTTAAAGCAGCATAAACAACTGTCTTCGCAAAGGAATATAGATTCATATTATGCCATCCTTTCTTTCGCAAGTTTCATAATTTTCTCAGATACTTCTTCAATTGTAAGTGAGGTAGTGTCTATAAAAATTGCATCCTCTGCTTGTACTAAAGGTGAAGCTTCTCGCTCACTATCCAGCTTGTCTCGAAGTTCTATATCATTCATAAGTTCTTCTAGACTGGACTCAATACCTCTTTTATTATTCTCACTAAACCTTCTTTTTGCACGTTCTTCTACACTTGCAGACATGAAAATTTTTAACTCAGCATCAGTTAATACGGATGTACCTATATCTCTACCATCCATTACCACACTTCCGTTTTTCCCCATCTCTACCTGTCTACGCACCATTTCTTTACGTAATTCGGCATGTGCTGCAACTACAGAAACGGATGCTGTTACTTCTTTTGAGCGAATCTCCTCTGTTACTTCTTGATTATCTAGAAATACTTGCTGTCCTTTAGGAGAAGGCTTTAACTCAATCGATGTTTGTTTAAGTAAACTAGTTAATTTATCTTCATCTTGCAAATCTATGTTTGATTGAATGGCTTTATACGTTATTGCACGATACATTGCTCCTGTATCTACATATGTATATCCAAGTAATTCTGCAGTCTTTTTAGCAATAGTACTTTTCCCTGCCGCTGCAGGACCATCTATTGCTATTTGTATTTGTTTTGTCATATTGTAGCCTCCACTCTATTCAAGTATATTTTAGCATAAATTCGTACGTAAAAAAAAAGCCTGTATAAACAGACTTTTTTCAGCTCATTTCTCTTTTTCTTAATGATAATTGGCGCTCAAAACAAAAGCGAACTATTTGCTGTTTATCTAAGTCATCTGTATCAGTAAATTGAAGAGAGGCTATATGTTGTTGCCCTCTTTCCCATATTCGAACAACTGCTGCAGTTGTAGTAACATATTTAATGTCACCATTATTAAAAGCAAGAGGAATAAGTAAAGAAATTTCGTCCCCTTCTTTAAACCTAACTTCCCGATTCAGTATAACAGCTGTTCCTCCTGCACTAAGATCATCCGTAACAAATTGGTATTTTTCATCTTCAAATTGTATGGAGATATCTAAAGCAGTAGTAACTCGAACAAAATCTCTTCTTTGAATTTTTATTATTTCCGAGTCACCTGGATAAAGAAGCTTTATCATCGGTATTTGCCCATTTCTCTTACCCAATACTTCTGTTTGAAAAGCAAACGCGGATTTAGATTCCTCTACATAAGAAGCACGAAGTTGAGCACCATCAATGAAAAAAGCGGTTCTATTCGTATTTGTATCTATCGGATAGTCAACATAAATAAACTGTTCATCTAAGTCAACCACTTTACATCGATATTTCTCTGCTTTTTCTGTAAACGTAGGCTCTAGTATTAAATTAGTCCCAAGTTTAATTTTCATACTTTTATCCCTCTTTAAGTGTCATAATAATTCTATTATGACACTTAAAAGTACATTTTTCTATAAAAAAATGTTTAAGGGAGTTTTTCTGCATGCAATATCTCATGATTTTCTGTATCGATATAAATTCTATATGTGCCAATAGAATCATTTTTTGTTAAAACTTCAAAAGCTAGTCTTTGTTGTAATTCTTTATTTTCAACATAAGCTAAACGTTCCTCTTCCACTGAAAAATCACTTGAGAACATCTCTTTATAGTTCAGTGGCTTCACTTCTTGAGGAGCAATTTTTTCTTTTTGAATATATTCCATTGCGTTTAACCCAAGTAATTCGCCATTATCTTTTGCAACCTTTAGTTGAATTCCATCTGCATAAATTAATGCGTCATTCTCCGAATCCTTTCTAGCAAATGATAAATGCCAAGCTATATTGTTCTCACGGTACTCCACCATTTCGGTATCCGCATAGTCAAAAGCTTTCATATAGGTTGAAGCTTTTTCTTTTAATTGTTCAACGGATATTGCTGTTTGATCAAATGGTCTCTCCATTAAGTAAGATAATAAATGACCACCCTTTTTAGTGAAGTCAGCATATCCAATACGAATTCCCTTATGGAACTGAATATGGTAAAAAGGATATGGTGCATCTTTGGAACTCTCCGTAATATGAATTGTAGCATCTTTAAATTCTGGGAATAACTTAATAAATTTTTGTTTCATTTGTTCAGCAGTAACTTCTGAATCCTCTATATGTTTAAGATCCTTCTTTTTCTGTTGATCCGTCTCACTAGCCGTCATTGGAAAATCACTTTCCGTGTAGGTTTTCACTGAATTTCCAAGTGACTTCCAATTCTTTTCACTACTTTTATTTACTTTATTATTCACAAACGAATTGACTATATAATCTTTCGATCCGTCCTCTCTGTTTGTAAAAGCCCATTGTTCAGAAAGCGAACGTAAATTATCACGTGCATTTGACATATTTTTTTGCCAATCTTCAATTGGTACTTTTCCCTCTTTTACGAGTGAAGCACCATTTCCGATACGATTTAAATAATTCATCCATGCAGTAGAAGTCTCACTATCGATTGGTAATGCTGAAATTGATGCACGAACATCAGAGGATAGCCTCCATACATCGTCCAATGGTTGTTCTAGTGCTTCTTTATCTTGAAATAATAGAGTTTGATCAATTGAGTCACTTAGTTTTACTAATTTTTCTGAAGCAGATGTTAATTGATTGGAATACTGAATAGCCAGCGCATTTTCTAACCGGTTATTCTTTGCTTGAACTGAAAAATGATAGACAAGGAATATGACAGCGACAGATGCAATTATCCATATATACTTTTTCATTTTATCTCCTTATGAACAAAAAATATGCTGTCCGATTTTTTTAATTTGAGGTCTTGACCAAATCCACTCACTTGTAGCTGTATCAGGGTTAAAGTAATAAATAGCATTTTCAGTAGGATCCCAACCATTTAATGCGTCTAAAACTGCTTCTTTTGCTCGTTCGTTTGGCTCTAGCCAAATTTGACCATCAGCAACAGCAGTAAAGGCTAGTGGCTGAAAAATTACTTCTGATACTGTATTTGGAAAATCCGGATGCTCCACTCGGTTTAATATAACTGCTGCAACCGCAACTTGCCCTTCGTATGGCTCTCCTCTTGCTTCTCCATAAACGGCATTCGCAATCAACTTTAACTCTTTTTCAGAGTATTTTGGGGGAAGCTGCATATTCGTGCTTTCTGCTTTTTTGTTTTTTACCTGCTTATCTAGGTCCGTTCCACCATAATAGGTAAAACTGTTGCCTTTATTAAGTTGACCATGCACATATTGTTTATCGTACTTAGATGCATTTACTAGTTTCTTTTTAGTGCCTTCCCCTAGAATCCCATCAATAGGAAGTCCATATTTCTCTTGAAAATTTCTTAATGCCCAATATGTGCTATAGCCAAATTTACCGTCTATTTGACTTGTATAAAATCCAATGTATTGAAGTCTTGCTTGTAATTCAATTACATCGTCACCAAAAGCACCCCGTTCTAACACCTGGGTGGAAAATGCCTGAGTTGATTGTTCCCGTCCTATAAATGCATAGCTTCCAGAAATAAAGACCAAGCTAATTAGGATGTATTTTATCTGTTTCAAATGACATCTCTCCTTTATAACTAGCTTGGGTAAGAAATCGATAAATATACAAAAAAAAATCTAGCTACGGCTAGATTCTTCTTTCAAAAAATATTCATGATGTTCAAACCTTTTATGACGTGAAAGTATATGTGCTTTTTTTACTTTGGATAAACCGAATACCCATAAAAACAACATAAATGGAACCATTAATAGCAAATTTACATCCTTGATGATTAAAATACTATTATAAGTAGCATGTAAAAAGAAGGTTGCTAAAAGAGCATAAGCAATTTCATATTTCACTTTTTTCGTTACTGTGAATTTTGCTCTTCCTATGTAATATCCCATCACTACGCCAAATAATGCATGACTTGAAACCGGTAGTAAGGCACGTAAAAATGCTTGATTCATCCCAAAATTCAATAAAAACAGTATGTTTTCAACTGTAGCGAATCCAAGAGAAACACTTGCCCCATACAAAATACCGTCATAAGGATCATCAAACTCAACATGTTTATAAATAGCAATTATAAGAATCAACCATTTAAAAAATTCTTCTAGTGCACTTGTTACTAATACTTGGTGGATAAATATAGATGAAAACACATCTTCTTGTTGAATTACATGTTGTATGAATAAAATAGGAAAAGTTAATATAGCACCGTAAATAAATGTATGTAACAATAACTTAGAAGGTTCTTTTGCAATTTCCTTACGTAGGTAAAAATAACTTAAAAGTGCAAGAGCCGGAGCTATTGCAACGGAAAGCAGTATAAACATATCCTTACTCCTTCCATATAACTATATCTATTATACATTATAATTTTGCTAATTTGTAAAAATAACGGAGGTGTTTCTATGAAAAATATATTATTAATCCATACAGGCGGTACTATTTCTATGCAAATTCAGGCAGAAACAGGAGCTGTCATCCCTATAGAAAATAATCCTATTTCGATGGAAGGAGAAAAATTAAAAGAATATGCAAATATTAAAGAAATTGAAGCTTTTAATTTGCCATCTCCACATATTACTCCAAAAGAAATGCTTTTGTTAAAACAAATGATAGACGAGTCTATTCAAAAGGACCATATAGAAGGAGTAGTTATAACTCACGGAACGGACACTTTAGAGGAAACAGCTTATTTTTTGGACTTAACCGTGGATACTACTATTCCAATTGTACTAACTGGTGCGATGCGTTCTTCCAATGAAGTAGGATCAGATGGATTATATAATCTATTATCTGCTGTAAAAGTTGCAAGTTCTGATGATGCAAAAGACAAAGGGGTGTTAGTTGTATTAAATGATGAAATACACACAGCCGAAAATGTTACAAAAACTCATGCCAGTAATGTAAGTACTTTTCAAAGTCCTCAGTATGGACCGATAGGTTTTATATCTAAGTCTATAGTGCATTTTCACCACTCACCAAATCATCGAGCAGTGTTTCCTATTCATAGTATCGCGAAAAGAGTCGCTCTCTTCAAAGTGTATGCGGGAATGGAGCCAGATCTGTTAGCTTCATGTGTTGAATTAGGTTATGACGGAATTGTATTAGAAGGATTAGGTCAGGGAAATGTACCCCCAAGTCTTCTACCAATTATCGAGGAAAGTATTAAAAAGGATATTCAGATTGTTCTCGTTTCTAGATGTTTTAATGGTATTGCGCAAGATGTGTACGGATATGATGGTGGAGGAAAAAGCTTAAAAAATGCTGGTGTTATATTTGCTCCAGGATTAAATGGGCAAAAAGCAAGGCTAGCACTTCTAATAGCACTAAACCATCCAAATAAAACAAAAGCTATGGAGAATATTTTCTCTATATAAATTAAGAATAAGCGAACAGTGTTAGACTGTTGGCAAACGCAAAGAGTTTGCCTACGGTCTTTTACTTTAACAATAAATGCGGATGAATTATATTGATGATTTCCACTTCGCTTGCCATTAATAGAGCAGGTTTTAGTCACTAAAATTTTTTCAATTAGTATAGAAAATCGTTGAAAAAGGCGACACTCCTGCGGGAATAGCGTTAGCCGAAGACCCCGCAGCTGAGGGGAAGGCAATCTAAGTTCGCCGCATCCTGCTCCTGCGCAAAGCTCGTCGCAAAAGAACTTTTGCGGCAACGATTTCATGACCAACATCGTGTTGGCCTAGGAGGCTAAGGCAACCGCCCGCGGAAAGGGAGCCGTTTCAATGATTTTCTTATTTATCGGACTACATTATTAATAAAATTAAATTCTATGGACTTTTTCAGTGCCCTCAGAAAAGTTAAATGCTTAGGATTGATCGAACATTATCTATCATGAAACGATTATCCATTAATTACCTATTCTTTTTCGTTCTATTTCCTTTGCAATCAGATTACCATGAAAACGTCCGTTTTCAATAAATATTTCATTTGCATTATTTCCTGCAGCAATCACCCCTGCAATAAAAATGCCTTCAATATTCGTTTCCATTGTATACACATTAAATGTAGGTCTACCCGACTCCTGATCAATAATAACTCCCATTTTAGTTAAAAAATTATGATCTGGATGATAACCTGTCATCGCAAATACAAAGTCGTTCTCAACTTTGAAATCACCATCTGGTCCATTTAAATACACAAACTGTTCGTCAACTTCTAACACTGAGGTATCAAAATGCATAATTATTTCTTTATTGCGGACAAGTCCCTCAAATTCAGGTAAAATCCAAGGTTTAATGCTTGGAGAATAATTACTACCGCGATACACAACTGTTACATTTGCACCTGCTTTATTTAACTCTAAAGCAGCATCAATTGCGGAGTTTTTGCCTCCTATTACTAAAACATTTTGGGCAAAATAAGGATGACCTTCTTTAAAATAATGTAGAACCTTGGGTAATTCTTCTCCAGGTATCCCCATATAGTTAGGTTGGTCGTAATAACCTGTTGCAATGATTACATTCGAAGTATGATAAATTGCTTTTGAAGTTGTCACTAGAAAATGTTTATCTTTTTTTTCTACACTTTGTACAAACTCGTACTTTTTAACTTGTATGTTTTTTAACTTAACTACTTCTCTATAATAAACTAACGCTTGATTTCTCTTTGGCTTTCTTTCTTCTACAATGAATGGTATATCGCCTATCGATAGTTTCTCACTTGTACTAAAAAAAGTTTGGTGAGTAGGATAATTATATATTGCTTCCACGATATTTCCTTTTTCTATAACTACGCAATTTAAACCAATTTCCTGAGCAGCGATTGCTGCTGCAAGTCCGCATGGTCCTCCACCAACAATGAGTACGTCTATGTTTTTATCCACACTTATAACTTCCTTCCTTAATTCTTCAAGTTATTTCCTTATTGCTTTCCAAATAATGTGATGAGATGGCACTCTGATTTAGCCCCTAACCTTAGATGAATCCCTGTAGTACCAAAGCCATTACTTACAAGTTCCGCACTATTCTCTTTCACCCGAAACGTTCCTTTTTCATAAATTCCAATAGGGCCCAAACGAATTTGCCCGCCATGAAGATGTCCGGCCATTAACAAATGTGGTTTAGCCACTTTTTTGGCATTGTTGAAAAATGCTGGTGCATGGCATACAAATACAACTACTTCATTTTCTGATACTTCTTGAAAAGCATCATATATTCTAACCCTTCCACTAAAACCATCATTTATTCCAACTAAACGAATGACAGAATGGTTATTATGTATTGCCAGAGATGTATTATTTAAAATCACTACATCATTTTTTTCTAATATAGAGTTCAGATGCTCCTCACCTATTTCACGATCGTTGTTTCCATAAACGTAATAAACAGGTCCAAGTTTACTTAAATCAACTATATTATTTTCAGTTCTCTCCTGGGGTACACCTTTTTCAGTTAAATCCCCCCCAATCACTACTATATCTACCTCTCCTACTAGAGAATGAATCAGTTTTTCGGGTATTTGTCTACGATGAATATCGGAGATGAAAAATATATTAAATTGCTCCCCATCTTTCATTTCCTCGATTTGTAATGAATGTTTTATAACATTTGTCTGAAACGCCAAAAATCTCATATAAAACATCAACGTAGCACTAAAAATGATGAAAAGTATAATGATATAAGTCAATTATATCCCCCTATCTAAACATAGAAAAGGACAGGGAATTCCCCTGTCCAGCGCCGTACAAATATTGTAGAGATTATTATCAATCTTTATCGATGTGTAATACTCGAAATCCTGACTTTTCAAGGTCTGCAATAATTCGATCTACTTTTTGATCGTTATCAATTTTAAGTACGATTCTACGGGCTAGTTTATCCGTTTCATCAAAAGTAACTAATGAAATTACAGGTGTATGATATTTGTGTAGAATATCCGAAACCTTAAGTATCCGACCTTCGGATTCAACTGAGGCAAAAGTAATTCTAGTGCCTTTTCTATTCATACCAAAAGCGCTTTGGAACTGGTTAATTGTATCATATCGTGTCACAATTCCTAGAAACTTTCCTTCATCTAATACCGCGATAATTGGAAAGTCGTACAGTTTTACAAAAGTACTTTCAAATACATCTTCTAATTCTACGAATGTATCTTCTCTTGTAACAACGTCCATAACAGTCGTCTTCTTTAAAAATGTTTCTCGATCCAAGTCACTATAGTAAAAGGCCTTATATAAAAGATATTTATTAAACATACCTCTATATATACCATTATCGAGTATAGGAAGTGCATCAATTTCTTTTTCATCAAGCTGCTGCAAAGCTTCTAGCAGTGAAGTATTTGGTTGAACAGTCAAACATTTTTCTTTAGGGATCATCACACTTTTTACAAACATTTAAAGTACACCTCTTCCAAACGGGATATTCTTTATATATTCTTCAAAAGTAGAAAATATCCTTCTTTACAAGTTATTCTAAGGCAATATCAGTTTCTGTCCAGCTGAAATACTATTAGATGTTAATCCATTTGCAGCTTTTATTTTTTCAACTGCATTTGGATCCTTATAATAGTTTACTGCTATTCGATACAGTGTTTCATCTGCTTTTACAATATGCGTTCTTTGTTCGGTTTCAACTTTTTGTTCTTCTTCTTTTGGTTCTTCTTCTTTTGGTTCTTCTTCTTTTGGTTCTTCTTCTTTTGGTTCTGTTTTCACTTCTGGTTT
The DNA here is from genome assembly GCF_042055255.1 of Psychrobacillus sp. PGGUH221. Classification (NCBI taxonomy): domain Bacteria; kingdom Bacillati; phylum Bacillota; class Bacilli; order Caryophanales; family Bacillaceae; genus Psychrobacillus; species Psychrobacillus sp. PGGUH221. The sequence goes on along the minus strand of NZ_JAQMHQ010000004.1, from coordinate 236,198 downwards.
AACTTCTGGTTTCGCTTCAGGAGTCGCTTGTTCAGTTGTCTCCTCTTTTGGGGTTGAAGGTTCATTCTCATCTTCTGCTTCTTGCGAATTTTCTTCCACACTTTCTTCTTTCTCTTCCTGCTCCGTGCCATTTGATATTGGTTTTGTTTCCACTTGAATGACACCTTGACTAGAAGCCTCTTCCACTTCTGGAGTGTAGAAAAAATGTACATATAGGAAAATGCACACAGGTATTAAGATAAAGATAAAAAACAAAGAAGGTAACAGAAGGTTTTTAGATTTTTTTTTAGGCTTTTTAGTATAGCTAGATCTTCTCGTTCTTCTTGATTCCGTTATATTATCTTCTAGGCCAATAGATTGTCTATGCTCATCAATCTTTTTTTGATAATCGTCTTGATTCATATTGTTCAAACTCCATTCATTCCTTCTTTACTAACTCTATTATGACGAATTTTGTTGAAAAAGTAAACTTCACAATGTTTTAAGGACGGAGCAACTCATTAATTCTATTGAACCAGTTTAGTTCTATTTCTTCTCCATTTTGCTTTTCACGTTTTGTAAGAAATAGCTGGAGATCAAGTGAACAATTTGAACAACAGTTCATTGGCCTAGTAACCAGTTGTTCATCAAAAGAATATAAAATCTGTTCCCTTATACACCGTTCACTTTGGAATAAATTAAATAACTTTTGAATTTCTAGCCATTTTCTCTGTTTTATGTCATAAAATAAAGCAATAGTCTCTTGTTCAGATAAGATTTCCTTCCAATAATTCAATATACGCAACGTAGTCTCCGAAAGACTAATCTGATTGTCTTCAGATTGAAAAGCAGCATGAATATCCGTTTCATCCGGAAAATCTTTCATTGCAACATAAAAAGACTGTTCTACATCCGAATTAGTGTAAATAAGTGAAGCGATCGACTGATTTCCGTCTCTTGCTGCTCTTCCCACTTCTTGCATATAACTAGCAATAGAAGTTGGGATATGGTCATGTATAATTTGTCGAATATTGTTTTTATGAATACCCATACCAAATGCATTTGTTGCACAAATCCAATCTAAATCCCCATGCTGAAATTGTTGTTGGACTAATACACGATCATCTTGTTCCATTTTAGCATGATAAAATGCCACTTTTACTCCTCTTTCCTCTAATTCACTAGCATAAAATTCTGCTTTTTTACGAGATTGAGTATATAAAATTCCTGGACCATTAGTAGAGGTTATACGACCTACAATCCAAGCTTCTTTCTCCTTATGATCATCTACTTTTTGTACTTCATAAGCAATTGTAGGTCGATCTAATGAATGAATATACTCAAATGGATCTTTCATATGTAAGGTCCCTTTTATATCTTTAACTACTTTTTTGGTGGCAGTTGCTGTTAAAGCAAGTACATTCGCTTTTGGAAATGCATCTAACCATTTCGAGATTCTCAAATAATCAGGACGAAAATCATACCCCCACTGTGAAATACAATGTGCTTCATCTGCTACTATATATGCTATGGAAATAGCGGATAAGGCATTATTAAAACGTTTATTTTGAAGCATTTCTGGTGAAGTAAAGATAAACTTATAGGAAGCCAAATTTCTCATAACCATTTCTTTTTGTTCGTAAGTTAGAAAAGAGTTTATTGCAACTACTCTTTTTTCACCGATTATCTTTAATTGTTCTACTTGATCTTGCATTAACGATACTAATGGAGAAACAATTAAAACAGTACCCTTTATAAAATAAGCGGGCAATTGATATAATAATGATTTTCCCATACCAGTTGGCAGTATTGCGACTACATCTTTTCCTTCGATGACCTGTTCAATTATTTCTTTTTGTCCTTCTCGAAAAGAAATATATCCAAATTTCTGATGAAGAATTTCTGTCAGCTTATCCATTAGCCCCTTCTCCTTTTGCAAGTGCAATTCTAATTTGAAAAAAGCTTAAATGAGGAACATGCTCGCGAATAGCTTTTAACTTTTTAGTTTGTAAACTATTAGAAATCTTCAACACTTTATCAACTTGTTCATTGGATATATAAGAGTAAATAGGAAAGTTTCGTATAGCTGATACGATTTCAATAATATGATCTTCAATCGTATTAAATTTTAAAAAGCGTATTGCAGCTATATCTTCCAGGGTATGGCCTTTTTGAATTAATTGATACGTCTTCATTGCAGATTCAGTCAAAGGAGTTTGAACCTCTACATTTTTTGTGAGAGGTAATAAGTCTGGAAACTTTTCATTATGGATAATCGATAGTGCAATATGTAAACTCTCAATGAATAACAGTTTTATATCCAAAAGTGGTCGATTGTAATACCGAGCTAATTGCTCCCATGTCAACCCACTCCTTCCATAACCACTTAGACGATAGACAAATATTTCTCTATGAATATTCTCAAATTTTGTGTTCTCAAGTAGCTGCAGCAATTGTTGCCTAAAGTTTGTATAAAATTCTGCACTTTTATAATCCCTGCTAAATAGATATCCTTTAACAAAACGATGTATATCTGGATTCTTTTGATTTGGAACATAACGGTGCACATTGGCTTCAAAATGAGATAAAGTTTGAATAACCAAAGCAATTCTGCTCCAAAACATATGCTCATTTCCTCTATATAACCATCCATTAAATTGAGGGTCTCTCATTGAATTGATGTGCATTGTGCCTTTTTCTGTAAGATTAATAATCGACTTGTCTTCTTCAATATACCCCTCTTTTAAAAGTGTCAAAATTTCGCCATTATATTCATCTAGTGATAATTTAGGATACAGTGAAAAAAAAGGATGAAGTTTAAAATAAGTAACATCCTGTATCGTCTGGCCAGATTTTTTACCTTTTAATAAGTAAAATGGAGCTGTAGAAGACCGTTCTCCGTGAAACTTATGTATGATTAATAATAATAATTGATGAAAGTACACTGTAAATACCTCACGTTTTTTAATGTATTTTTGTTGAAATGTCACGTAAACAGCTTTAGAATGAATAGGATAGCTATTCCGTGTAAGCAGATATAAAGGAGAGAATATATTTATGGCTAAATATACAATTGTAGATAAAGATACATGTATCGCTTGTGGCGCATGTGGCGCAGCAGCACCTGATATATACGATTACGATGATGAAGGCATTGCATACGTTATTCTAGATGATAACATGGGGACAGTAGAAGTTCCAGACGAACTACTAGAAGATATGGAAGATGCTTTTGAAGGATGCCCTACAGATTCAATTAAAGTGGCAGATGAGTCATTTGAAGGCGATGCTTTGAAATTTGAATAGATGAACAATACAAACTGCCTAGATTTTTCAGGCAGTTTTTTTATAAGAAAAACATTTTAAAAGGCTTATCTAAAAGAAGCATTTTCTAAATAATAGAGGAATGTCCTTTCAGACTGGTAGACAAACTCGAATTTATTTCCTTACATTTGACGAGGCGCACTTAGCCTTCCTTACGCAGAGGGCACTGAAAAAGTCTATAGAATTTGACTTTACTAAATAATGTCGTCCGATAAATAAAAAAATCGTTGAAACGGCTCCCTTTCCGCGGGCGTTGCCTTAGCCTCCTAGGCCAACACGATGTTGGTCATGCAATCGTCGCCGCATGATGCGGCGAACTTAGATTGCCTTCCCCCTCAACTGCGGGGTCTTCGGCTAACGCTTTTCCCGCAGGAGTGTCGCCTTTTTCAACGATTTTCTTTATATACTGATTGAAAAAATTTAAGTGATTAATACTTGCTCTATTAATGGCATGATGGATTTCTAATTGGAACGCGGATAATAGTTGATTGAAGTGAAAGGCGGCGACTCTAGCCGGAAAAGCATGAGGTGAAGACCCTGGACTGAGCGGAGCGAGGGAAGCGGCTGAAGCCATGCCGGCGGAACGCGTCCGCCCGGAACGGAAATTAATGTGGCCAACATAAAAATCGAGTATGTGAACAACTTGTCGTTCACATACTTCAGTGAGGACTTTCTCAGTGCCCTTGCTCGACTCCTGTAGTGTCGCCTTTCTCGCTTTCCCGAAGGATTCGAGCGGACTCTTCCCAAACCTACAAAAAAAATACTTTATTATTTTTTATATACTCAGGAAGAATAATCCTGAGTTAATAGAAAAGCCTGACAAAAAATCAAAATAATGAACGAGACCAATTAGCAAAATTCCTTTTGTAAAACGAGAAAGGACGTTTCTCTAAGATAGAGAAACGACCTTTAATTAATTTGTATCCGGAACTCGAAACGAATTTGTTACTCGGTCGAGCATTGGTTTCATTCGCTTAAATAAAACAATCATAACGATTGTAACTAATAGTCCTTTTATCAAATTGAACGGTAGGATACCGAAAATAATAGAATTGAACAAAGCTGTACCAGTCTCCATAGGGAAGTTTAAGAAGTACGTATACATTGGTAAAAATACAAAGTAATTTAAAACACTCATGCCTATTGCCATGGAAATCGTTCCAGAAGCTAAACCGTACATGATCCCTTTAGATGATGATGCTTTGCGATAAATTAAATAAACAGGTGCTATAAATAGAATACTAGTTACAAAATTCGCCATATGTCCTACTGGTACACCAGTTGGACTTCCAGCAAACAACCAATCTAATACGTTTTTCAAAAACGCTACGACAATACCTGCAATTGGCCCCATCGTAATAGCCGCAATTAGTGCTGGAATATCACTAAAATCCACTTTTAAATAAGCTGGTAGTACCGGTAACGGAAATGCAAGTAGCATCAATACAAAGGAAATACTACTCAACATTGCGATAGCAATAAGCTTTCGCGTCTTACTTTTTGTCATTATTCCTCTCTCCTTTTGCGATTCACTCCACAAGAAGAAAGGTTCAGTACGAAATTGTAACTCAAAAATCCCTTAAGCTATTAAAGAGCTCAAGGGAGAAACAAGGCACACTTAAAAAAAGCGTATCCGCATTAGAGTATACGAAAAACGACTGTACCTTCACCTTCTCCCATCCAGACTATACTGTCGGCTTTGGAATCTAACCAAATCCTGCCAATTACGGCTCGCGGGCTCAAGAAATAAATCTTCTAATACCGCCGATCGGGAATTTCACCCTGCCCCGAAGATGAATCAATATTTTATTATACTTCAAGAATAATATCTTGAATTAATAATATATTAACAAAAACACAACCTTTATGCAATATAATTGCTTCAAAATTTTATGATACAAAAAATGCCAGGCTTTGATAAAATCAAAGCTTGGCATTCCAAATTCTTATTGGACGCTCATTATAAAACCATTTGGTCCAAGTGGAGTAGGAAGGGTATTTTCGAAATTAAATATTTCCCACTGCTCCTGTACTACATTTTCTAATTTCACTTCAGTTCCAAAGCTTGCTGCGGTCAATGCGAATGCTTCAATTAATCTTGTAGCCTCATTTGGCTCCATTGATTCTAAATCCAATGGTTCGTTAAATTTGATAACAGCTATTCCTTCTCGATCTTCATATGAGTAAGTAATATTCGATGGGATTACAGAAGTGTATATGTCGTTATCTACGTTTTTCATTTCACTAAATGCTTCAGCAATCGTTTCATAAGAAGCTGAAAAGTTAGGAGTTAAATATATATTTCCATTTTGGGCACGGTAATTATAGTAATTATGTTGACCTTTCGACCCTTCTAATTTACTCGGCTCAGCTAATATGCCTACTTGATCCCATTCAAGTGGAGAGCCGTCCTCATTTAAAAGAGCGATTGAATCAAAATCCGTAAAAATTTCATTTAGAGAGCTCCAATACGGTACCGATGTTCCAGACGCTGTGTCATAACCATGTTCATTAGGGAGATAATGCTTTAATAATTGATTATCCGCAACAAAATACCCTTTATAAGGATGATACTCTGTAAATCCGAGCGACTCTTCATTAATCAAACTTGCATAACGTTCATACAACTGTAAACTATTTGGTTTCATATCTGGAAAATCGGCTTCCACTTGCTCTTTTGGAATAATAATTGTGACAGGTACAGTTAATGCATTTTCATTGAATGAAAAATGAAACACAGTACCTCCATTTAAATCACCTTCATAGACAGCATATCTTTTATCTATTGGTTTTAATTCTATATACGATTCCATTATACTTGTCATTTTTGACATATCGTCCGATGATTCAGTTTTACTTTCTTCACTTGTTATGGCAGCATTCTCTGTAACATCCATTGACTGCATACTTTCTTCTTCACTGCTCTTCTGTTCCATTTTTTCGCTAGTGCTATACTGCTTCATTGAATTATTATTATTCAAATAGGAAGAAACTAAAAAAGTGAGAAGAAATACGGAAGCAATAGAAATAACTAAAGGTAACCATTTGGATTGAATCCTACGTGAAGAATATATAGTTGATTCTTTTTCGTGACCTAATACCTCTTGTTTTACCCGATTATACACATCTTCTTTGGAACGATGATCTGTAAACTTGGGCATTTGGTTCAGTAATTCATCTAGTGCTTCATCATCTTTTTTCCAATTACTCATGATGAACCTTACCCTCCTTCTTTGTTTCAGATAATCGTTCACGCAATGACTTTATAGCTCGGTGTTGTGTTGTTTTCACTTTTCCTTCTGACCAATTTAGTATTTGTGCTGTTTCAGCAATAGATAGCTGCTGAAAATATCGCATTATGATAACCATTTTTTGATCGCCAGTGCAATCATCTAGAGCAGTTAATAGAGATTTCATTTCGTCATTCAATTGAACTAAATCCTCTGGAAGCATATCTGACGATGCAAGCTGCATCGTTTCCCAATTAAAGGATTCGAACAACCTTTTTTTTCTCACTGATTGCTTTCTAAAATGGTCGATTGCTACATTTTTAGCAATAGAAAATAGCCATGTCTTCTCAGAACTTTTCCCCTCGAATCGGCTATAAGCCCTTAAAACGCGAACATACACTTCTTGGACCAAGTCTTCCGCAGTCTGTCTATTTTTAACCAAATAGATCAGAAACTGAAAAACGTCTTGATGATAATTATCATACAAGCGGTGGAAAACGGAGTCATTCATAAGCTCCCCCCGTTCTTACAATTAGTCGTTCATGAACTGTTTTTGTTTCAATTAGTTAGAGGTAATCGGATAATGAATTTAGTACCAACACCTAGTTCACTTTCCACAGATAAATTACCATCATGACGTTCTATTATATTTTTAGCAATTGCTAAACCAAGACCTGTTCCACTCTTTCCTCTCGTTCTTGCTTTATCCCCTTTATAAAAACGTTCGAAAACATAAGGAAGGTCTTCACTCGGTATGCCATAACCTGTGTCTTCCACTTCCATCACAAATTGATGGTCGATTTTCGAAATTCTAACTGTGACAGATCCTTTTTCCGTATGACGCAGAGCATTGTCAATTAAATTTGTCAGCACTTGTTCCATACGATCTTCATCGATTTCTAGCGTCATAGGCTCAAGTAAGTTTTGTTCAAAATTTAAACGAAGATTTTTTTCTTTCGCTATTTGATCAAACTTTTGAGTAATTCGTTCAATTGTAGGTATTACCAATACTTCCTCTTTAAAAATACTTAAGTAGCCTGATTCTAAACGTGCTAAATCTAATAATTCTGTTACAAGTCTTCCCATTCGTTTAGATTCATCATAAATGATTCGAATCATCTCTTTACGGTCTTCCTCCGTCGTCACAACATCATCAATGATCGCTTCACTATATCCTTGTAGCATCGAAATTGGTGTTCTGAGTTCGTGTGAGACATTGGCAATAAAGTCAGAACGCATTTTATCCAACTGGTGTTGTTCTGTCATATCTCTCAGAACTACAACTGCTCCCCTAACCATATCTTTACTGTAAAGAAGACTTATAGAAACGGAGAAATAGGAACCTTTAATTTCTAATTCTTCATCTATCTCCTCTTCATTATGGAAAACATGATCCAGTAAATGGTATAGTTCTGCAGGCAAATGAGAATTATCAGCTACTTCATTATTCATATGCCATTTTTGCATTAAAAGCTCCGCTTGTGGATTACTTACTTGCACGTTGAAATCTTTATTAAAGGTAATCACTGCATCTGTCATGGAAGTTAATATGTTTGATAGCTGTTCTTTTTCTTGATTAATTACTTCCACATGATGTTTTAATTGACTTCCCATTCGATTGAATGCGGTTGCCAGTCCTCCTATTTCATCCTTTTGATGATAGGAAACTTTTGCTTCAAAATTCCCTTTTGCTAGTTCTGAAGCTGCTTCTCGCATAGAGCGGAGAGGAGATGTGATTCTAGAAGTTAAGAAAAACGAAAACATGGTAGTTAACAATAACGCAATAAATCCTGATAAAAAGACAATGTTCGTTGTCTGGTTGGACGTTTTGTTTACCACGTCTAAACTTTGATATATAAATACACCGCCATGTATTTCATTATTTGACTCCAAAGGAGATGCTAATATAATATATGATTCCATCTTATTCTCTTCTGTCATGGACGGCATTAACATTTTTTTAATAATTGTATCGTTAGATGTATAAACTTTTGTAAGTTCTTTATCTTTAAGTATTTTATCTCTAATAACATCTTTCTTTAAACCATCGTGAACAGACAAAGAAACGGAATTCGAATCTCTAACAATTAAGGCACTTGTTTCTGTACCAAGTATATCTTCAATAATTTGAAAGGAATCTTCCACCTGGTTGTACTCTTCCACTATTTTCCCTATAGTTGCTGCCTCTTGTCTTAAAGATTCTTCCGCTTGCTCTGTATGGAAATCTGTTAAGAATTCTAGCATTAAAACGGTGACAATAAACAACACAAATAAGACGAGAAGCAATATGGTTCCCCATAGCTTCCCGACAACACTATTCCAAATTCTATTCATTGACAACCTCAAATTTGTAACCTACACCCCAAACAGTTACGATCATTTTAGCTGCCTTTTCAGATACTCTATTTAACTTCTCACGTAACCGTTTTACATGGGTATCGACTGTTCTCAAATCTCCAAAGAAATCATAATGCCAAACTTCTTTTAACAACTGTTCTCGATCAAACACTTTGTCTGGTGCTTTTGCTAAAAAGTAAAGTAACTCATATTCCTTTGGAGTTAAGCTTACTTCAACACCATCTGCAGTAACACGATGTGCATCATGATCAATAGTTAAATGAGGAAATACTACAATATCTTTTGAAGCAGAAGCTCCTTGAATAGGTGACAATACAGCAGAGCGTTTTAAAATAGCTTTAATGCGCAAGACTACTTCCCTTGGACTAAATGGTTTTACTATGTAGTCATCAGCACCAAGTTCAAATCCCTCGACTCTGTTTGCTTCTTCGCCTTTAGCAGTTAACAATATGACCGGTGTTTCCTTATGTCCTCTTAATTCAGTAATTACTTCAATACCGTCTTTCTCAGGCATCATAATATCTAATAATATACAATTATAATCATTCTCTAAGGCAAGTTGTAATGCAATTTCTCCATTTTCTGCTTCTTCAACTTCGTAACCTTCACGTTCTAAATACATTTTTAACAATCGACGGATACGTTCTTCATCGTCTACTACTAAAAGCTTAATCATTTCAGACATAATATCATACCCTTCTATCAACTTCTAATATATATTGTACAATTAGTCGTACTAAATTGAAAGAAAAGCTCCTATCTCTTTAAGAGACAAGAGCTTTTTCGTTTATTTATAGAATAGAATATCTATCGCTACTTGTACAGACTTCATACACTATTCACCGAGAGTTATATAAGCACATAAGCGATTCTATTAAGCGTAAGAGTGTAAGCCAGCAATAATTAAGTTTACTGCTATTAAATTGAACATAATAATTATAAAACCAATTAAAGCTAGCCAAGCAGATTTTTCACCATGCCAACCTTTAGTTAGACGTAAGTGAAGGAACACTGCGTAGAACAACCAAGTAATAAGCGCCCAAACCTCTTTTGGATCCCATCCCCAGAATCTAGACCATGCCTCATGTGCCCAAATCATTGCAAAAATTAGTGCTCCTAAAGTGAACACAGGGAAACCGATAAGAACTGAACGATACCCAATTTCATCCATATATTGAGAGTTAGCTTTTTTAGCAAATGGTTGCAGCACAGCTGCTATAGGTTTGCGTAAAATTAAACGCAGTATTACATATAATATTGTTCCAAAAATAACAGACCATGTAACAATCGTAAGTTTTTTAGCATTTACTAATGGCGGCATTTCCACCAGTGGTTCCATCGCATTTTCTGTGATGGCTTCAGATTTATTCATCCCAAAAATAGCTGGCATGTTATATTCCATTTCAGCTGCATTACCTTCTTTATTTACATAACTATATTCAGCCTTATAGTCTGCAATTGTAAATGAAGTCGTAGAAATGACAAAACCAAGAACTAAAACAACCAAATACATAACTGCCTCTATCCAAAAGCTCTGTTTTGATTTTTTTGTCAAATCAATATTTTTTAGAAGCCAAATTAATCCTGCAACGGCACTAATGGCTAAAATGGATTCACCAAGTGCCGCAGTAATTACATGGACAGTCAACCAGTAACTTTTAAGAGCCGGGATTAACGGGGTAATATCTCTTGGGAACATACTTGCATATGCAATGATTAATACGGCAATTGGTAATGCAAAAAGCCCAAGAGAAGGTACTCTATAAATAAAGTAAATTAAAATAAATGCCCCTACAACCATCATCCCAAACGCAGTTGTAAACTCAAATAAATTACTAACCGGAGCATGTCCAGCTGCAATCCATCTTGTAAAAAAGTAACCAAGATTGGATATAAAACCAATAATAGTAACTGTAATTGCTAATTTTCCCCAGCGATCAAATGATTTTGAAGTAGTATTCTCCGAGCTAGAACCTTTTACTGCTCCCCCGAATAAAAAAGTTGCAACTAAATAAGCAATAAATGCTATTAATAATAAGGTACTACTAAGTGATACCAAATCCATAAAACTAGACTCCTTTCTCTTTTTCCGCTTTAGCGTCTAAATCTTGTTGGTCTTCATAAGGTGGAAGAATCGCAACTTTTGAAACTGCATCTAAGTCTTTTTGAATACTTAACCAGTTTTTGTTTGTATGTGCTGCAATTACAACTTGCCCATCTTCTAATTGCTGCAACCATATACGACGATGATTCCAGTATGAACCTTGGGCTACCCCAATCATGAAGATCAGTCCGCCAAGTCCGAGTAAAGGAAGCGTTAAATCTTTGCGAATAGTTAAACCAGAAACATCTCTTGTCTCAACGCTTTGGAATGCAATCTTATGCTGATTTTCGCCAAGTGGCTCTAATGTTTCTTTGATCATTACAAAGCTTGTTTCTCCTTTTGGAAATTCCGGACTATACATTTTCACCAAAAATGCAGGATTATTAGGAAGCGGCGATTGTGATTGTGGAACTCCATCTTCAAAACCAGTGAAATCCGCGTAATAATCCATAATTTCCACTTTGTAGCCATCTTTTAACTGATATTCTGTTTGGGGATTAGCCAAATCAATTGTAAATTCCCCGAAAGACTCCTTAGAAGCTTTGTCTTGTAATTGGAATGTCATAGATTTTAATTCATCTAAACGGAAATCCATTTGGAAGACAGAGAAGTTATCAAATTTAAGCGGTTGATTCACTTGAATTGATTCTTCTTTAATAGGTTTTAAATCATCAGGTTTTCCTGCAATTGCATCATCTGCACCTTTATATAACACAACATCTGATTGATAATTTTTAGCAATTGTTCCAACTCGGTCAATTGCTTCACCAAACACTTCTTCCGACTCTTCCTTTGAATACGTTTCATAAATAAAATCTTTGCTTTCCAAGAAGTATCCATTTGTCTTTGGTATGTAAAGTGTTTCTCCTTCTCTTAACCACATTGTTTCATCCACATAAAATCCCGGTATAGCTCTCAACATAACTCCAAATAAGAAGATAATTAGACCAAGATGATTCACATATGGGCCCCAACGAGAAAAACGACCTTTTTCTGCTAAGATTGCATTTCCTTCTCGTTTTACTTTATAGCGCATTGTATTCAGTTTTTCTTCTGCTTTATTTAAAGAATCTAATGGCTCTTCCACATTGCCAATTCCATAAATACGCTGACGACTCAAAAAACTGATATGTCTTTTCGTTTTTTGTTTCTTAAGAGATTTATAAAGTGGAATTACACGGTCTAAACTTGCAATAACTAATGAAATCCCTAACATACCAACTAATGTTTGGAACCACCATGAGCTATATAAGTCTGATAATCCCAATTCATAATAAACTTTCCCGAAAGTACCATATACTCTCTCATAATACGCGGCAATATCTGCTTCCGATACCGCAGGTACATAGAACACTTGTGGTAATATTGTCCCTATCGCAGCCGCCACTAAAATAGCAACAATTATCCACATACCGACTTTCACACTAGAAAAGAAATTCCAAATCTTATCAATAATTGTTTTGTTATATGTTTGAGACCTTCTAGCAGATCCTTCATAACGCATGTCTACTAGTTTTTTTTCTTTTATTTCTTGTGATAAAGGACGACCACAGCTTTCACATAACTCTGTACCAGCTGGGTTTACGTTACCGCATGTACAAACTATTTTGTCCATTTATACGAACTCCTTTAGGAAGGTTTAACCTGTTCCATAAAATTAGCAATGTCTTGCTCTGTCATTTCACCTTTTATAATTTTCTCAATACGACCTTCTGGATTAATTAAAAAAGTGGTTGGCAGTGGGTCGATATTATATAGTTCCATTACACTTTTATTCCGATCAATTGCAATAGGAAAAGTTAAACCATATCGATTAACAAAGCTATTTACTTTTAAATCAGATTCCCCAATATTAATTGCCAGTGTTTGAACACCCTGATCCTTATACTCATTATACTGGTTGTCCATAGCCGGCATCTCTGTTGCGCAAGGTTTACACCACGTACCCCAAAAATTTAAGAAAATACCTTCACCTTGATAATCAGAAAGTTTATGCTCGTTACCATTCATATCTACTAGCATAAAATCTGGTGCTTTATCACCTACTTGAAGGACGGCGTTTTTTTCTTTGTTTAAGTTGGAGTAAACAGTAAACACAATAGCAAATGTAAGCACTACCAAAATAACAGTTCTTATATAAAAACGCTGTTTTTTAGTTTGAGCCATTTCATTTTCCTCCATTTCCAAACATAACCGACACTATTATACCAAAATAAATACACACAAAAATTAAGACTTATGACTGCTTTGTGAACAAAAAACCCTTTATTTCCCTACCTTACCTGTTTCAGCTAGAACTCTTAATTGTTTGACCTCATGAGTAGTAAGCTCTCTCCATTCTCCCGCATTTAAACCATGCAGTGTTAAAAAACCAAACTGCTCACGCTTTAATTTTTGCACAGGGAAACCGATTGCATCAAACATACGACGAACTTGTCTATTCTTACCTTCATGAATTGTAATTTCTACAATAGCTTTATTTGTCTTTCTTTCAGAAGACAATAGTTTTACCCGAGCAGGAGCAGTTTTTCCATCCTCTAAAACAATTCCACGTTCTAGGGGACGTAATTGTTCTTTTAATGGAATACCTTTTACCCGCGCTACATACGTTTTATCTACTTTGAATTTAGGATGTGTTAAAGCATAAGAAAAGTCTCCGTCATTTGTAAGTAATAATAAACCTGAAGTTTCGTAGTCTAATCTTCCTACAGGATATAGACGCTCCGTAACATGAGGTAAAAGATCGGTCACAGTTTTTCTACCCTTATCATCCGATACAGCTGATATAACCCCTCTAGGCTTATAGAGTAAATAGTAAACTTTTTGCTCTTTTTCTAATTTAACTCCTTCTACTTCCACTGTATCCGAATCCGATACTTTTATTCCGAGTTCCGTGACTACTTTACCGTTTACTTTAACTTTTCCTTGTAGGATCAGTTCTTCTGATTTTCTTCTTGATGCTACCCCTGCATGAGCAAGTACTTTTTGTAATCTTTCCAATTAATTCACCTCGTCCATTCTTTCCACTAACATGAGTGAATTATGTCATACTTTCAGCCAAATTAAAAGAAGACAGTCTTTTTAGAAAAACTGTCTCCTCCGATTGTTTATTTTATTTTATCTACTTTAAATCGTAAAGCAAGTTCATTATTAATGTAGACATTCCACATATATGGATTGGAATCTTTTTTCCTTGGTATATGTAAAACATTTTGGAGTTGCTCTTTTTCATCTTTGTTTAATAGTAATATATAGTCTTTTTTAACCTTGATTACTTCTTTATTAAAAATTTTATATTTACCTTTTTCCACTACTTTAACGTTTTCATAATTTGCGAAAATATTATCAGCTAATGCAGTATGTGTCTTCCAATCATTTGAGTTATTCAATGTCACAACGATTATTTCTTTCGAACCATCTTTAAAATAAGTAACAAGCGTTCTGCCTGCTCTTTTTGTAAAACCAGTTTTACCAGCAATAGCTTGATCTGAATAATGGAGAAGTTTATGTTTGTTTTTCCAAATCACATTTCTCTCTTTTGGTCGAAACGTTTTGGCGGAAGCTATTTTCTCAAAATCTTCATCTTTAAGGGCAAGTCGAAGCATATTAGCCATATCTATTGCAGAAGAATAATGATCATCATGATGAAGTCCTGACGGATTAGTAAAATGTGAATTTTCTAGTCCTGCAAGTTGCATTTTCTCATTCATCATTTTGACAAATCCTTCAACCGACCCCCCTGCATGTTCAGCAAGTGCATATGCAGCATCGTTACCCGATTGTAAAAGAAGACCATAAAGAAGAGATTCTACAGTCCATACTTCACCAGCTTGTAAATATAAAGAAGATCCTTCTTGCGAGGCTGCTTGTGTTGAAATCGTAATTTCTTCATCTAAATCAGAAGCATCAAGAACTGTTAAAGCTGTCCAAACTTTTGTTAGACTAGCAATCGGTAGCTCTGCATGAGCATTGCTTCCCTCTAGTAATCTACCAGAGTTAACATCAATGGCTACGTAAGAGGAAGAAGCCTCTACACCAGTTGTTTGCCAAAATAGCAAGAACATCAAGATAAGCAGTGTTTTTTTGAAAATATTATTTACTCCTCTTTAATTTATTCCTGATTTACAAATGCTTCCTGGAACTTCGTCATAAACAAGTCAGTGTCTTCCATATCATCCACTGCAATTTCATCCGGAAGTGGTGGAAGTGCTGAAATATTCTTTAATCCAAAATATTGAAGGAATTCGTTTGTAGTACCATATAAAATGGCTCTACCAGTGCCTTCTGCTCGACCAACTTCTTGAATAAGACCTTTAGCAGATAAAGTATAAATTGGTCGTTCAGATTTCACTCCACGAATGTCCTCTATCTCAACCCTCGTGATTGGTTGCTTATACGCAATAATAGCTAGTACTTCTAAGGATGCTTGAGAAAGAGACTGAGTAGTAGGATTCTCAACCAATTTTTGTATGCTTTGTACATTTTCAAGCTTAGTTACTAATTGATATGTACCTGCTAACTGTTTAATGATGATACCTCTTTCTTCCTTATTCTCGTAATCTACTATCATTTTTTCTATAGTTTCTGTAATCTGTTGTTCTGTCGTTTCAGTTAAAAATGCTAGTTGTTTTATTGTTAAACCATCATCTCCACTTACAAACAACAAGCTTTCAATTTTACTCATCAATTTCATCGTCGAATTCACTTTCAAAATCTTCCTTTCGCAATAGAACAAATAATTCCTCAAAATTGCTTTTTTGTTCTATTTGAACAATCTGCCGCTTCATTAACTCTAGTAAGGATAAAAAAGTGGTTACAATTGTCGTTTTATCCCTAGTAGGAAAAAGATTATAAAATGATATTTTTCCCCCACTTTTCTTTAAAGTGGATATAACATTTTTCATCTGATCTTTTATCGAAATTTCTTGTTTACTTATTCGAGTATGAAGTGGAGCATTCAATTGTTTCCTTCTAAGCATTTTTTGGAAGGCACCCAACATATCATACACATTTACATCAAGTTCAAATAATGCTAACTGCTTACTATCCTGAAAACCACTTAAATCAGCAGGAGGTCTTGTATAAAAGAGACTAGAAGATTCCTCCATCTCTTGTAGATTACTTGCCGCTTCTTTGTATTTCTTATATTCTATTAACTTTAAAACTAATTCATCCCTTGGGTCATCTAACGAAAGATCAAAATCATCATCCATTTCGTCATCTTGATGTATAGGGAGTAACATTTTACTTTTAATGGATAATAAAGTAGCTGCCATCACTAAATACTCGCTAGCTTCATTTAACTCGAGCACCCGCATAGCATGTATATGCTCCATATATTGTGATGTGATCTCCGCCATTTTAATATCATATATATCTATTTCCAAACGATTTATTAAATGTAATAATAAATCCAGAGGCCCTTCAAACGCCTCCGTTTTAACTTCATAAGACATAAAACTCCACCTATTATCGGTTTTTAACATCATTATAGAGGAAAGGTGATACTATTGCATCCTACATTCCATCCTAATTTCGTACAATTTATAAAAGAATTTAATGTGACACACGATTATTTTGAATGTCACGAGGTATTAGAAGATTATTGGAAAGAGGTTGCCCCAAAACAAAAAAGTCATCCTTTAACCGCGTTAATATTAATGTCTACAAGTATGTATCATTGGCGTAGGGGAAATAATCCAGGAGCTCTAAAAACCATGAAAACGAGTATAAAACGGTTAATAGAAACTAGTGGCTCACCTTTTTATGAAACCATTGATTATAGTAGTCTAATACAGGACACTGCAAGTTCATTAATACATATGCAAGAAAACGAACCATTTCAGCCTTTTCTTGTTTCTATTAAAGATCCGCATTTAAACTCATTAGTAGAAAATTACAATATCAAAACTAGTTTTGATAAAAATTTTCTTATTCATAAGCATATGCTAAGAGATCGTTCAGAAATACTTGCAGAGAGAGAAAAAAGCAAAAAAAGAAGAAATGACATTTTATAATGTCATTCTTCTTTCTTAACAGAACTTTAATCGGAATACATTAAGAATCTAAACCTCTTCATCTTCTGTCTTACATTTTTCGTAGAAAGCTTTAATATCCTCTGATGGTTGAATAGATGTTGTATGTAAAATAGATGGCAAATTCTGTATCATATCTTTTCCTATACCTTCTCCTCGATGAGAAGGATTGACTGAAATATGTTGAATGATTCCATCTGTACCATTCATTCTAACACCGATTAGCCCTACTAGATCTTCATCCTTTTTCCAAAGAAACAAATGCCAATCGGGATCGGTTTCATATAGATGAATTGTTTCCAATAGTTTTTTCACGTCTTTCTCGTGAGGCATAAAGGAAAGTAGTCCCATTGATATTTTTTCAAATGTTTTTTTATAACGTAGCAACATAGTTAAGACCCTCTTTTAATTTCTTTAAAAGAATATTTTTACGTGACAATTTTTTCAATTACAAATTACTATTAGGAGCTATAAAGAACCAGTATATTAAACCCCAAATAATTCCAGCTAAAAGTAAAATAAGAAACAGAATAATGTTTTGTTTTTTCATCTTGTTTCACTCCTTTTCTAATGATAAAGGAAGGTCAAGATGGACAATATCTTCCAGCGTTTCTCTTCTTACCGCTAATTGATGTTTGCCATTTTCCACAAAAACGACTGCAGGTCTTACTAAACGATTGTAATTGCTAGCCATCGAATAGCCATATGCTCCTGTGCAAAACATTGCTAAAATATCCCCTGGCTCCGCTTTAGGTAATGAAATTTGTTCAATTAATTTATCACCTGATTCACAACATTTACCAGCGATTGTATAGTTTTCAACATTTTTTTCACCCATTTTATTTGCAATAACTGCATCATAAAGTGCTCCATACAATGCTGGTCGAATATTATCGGACATACCACCATCAACTGCTAAATACTTCCGTACATCTGGTACTTCTTTTTCAGAACCTATTGTATACAGAGAACTACCTGCATCTCCAACTAGTGATCTGCCTGGTTCAATCCAAATTTCTGGCATTGCCAAGTTAACTTCTTCCACTAAATCTTTAACAACCTTTATCATTTCTCTCACATAAACAGACGGCTCAAGAGGAGAGTCTTCTTCCGTATATTTAATACCGAAGCCCCCACCTAAGTTTAATACAGTACACAGGAATCCATAACTATTATACCATTCAATCATTTTTTTGATTAATTTTTCGGCTGCAACTTTAAATCCGATTGTTTCGAAAATTTGAGATCCAATATGGCAATGCAATCCAAGTAATTGAATATAATCATGTTGATAAACTTCTTGGAACGCTTTGTCAGCTTGTCCATTTAACAAATCGAATCCGAACTTGGAATCTTGTTGCCCTGTTGTAATATAGTCATGTGTATGTGCTTCTACGCCAGGAGTAACACGCAATAGAATATTTACTTTTTGATTGTGTTCTTTAGTTAACGTATCCAATAATTCTAATTCATAGAAATTATCTACCACGATACAACCTATTTTATGCTCAAGCGCCAACAATAATTCTTCTTTGCTTTTATTGTTCCCATGAAAGTGTATACGTTCAACAGGAAATCCAGCTTTTAAAGCGGTGAATAACTCTCCTGCCGAAACGACATCAAGAGATAAATTTTCTTGCTTCATTACTTGATACATTGCGACACTTGAAAATGCTTTACTTGCATAGGCAACTTGGGCTTGTACATTTTGTTCTTTAAACGTGTTATTAAATCCACGTGCACGCTCTCTAATTAGCGACAAGTCATATACAAATAGTGGTGTCCCATAAGTTTTAGCTAATTCTGTACTGTCGATTCCACCAATTAATAAGTGTCCTTTTTCATTTACAGCATGCTTTGATACCATCACCATGTCTCCCGCCTCTTTTCCTCTATTTCTATATGAACTTTACCACAGAAAATGAGGCAAATGCAATGTTATTCATGACCTTTTGCGAACAGGCGCTCGTGTAATAAAAGGTCTTTTTGCATCTGCAGGCATAGGAAATCTTATAAAAATACGTAAAAAAGCCTTAGGAAAGAAAGGAACAACTGGCCATAAATAGGGAACATTCAAAGGTTTCACCGAGCACACATACCAAAACAAAATTACGAGAGCAATGAAAAACCCGTTTACGCCAAATGCTGCTGTACTCAACAAAATAAACAATCTGAAAATTTTTGTCGTTATACTTAACTCATAAGATGGAATAGCAAATGTAAAAATTGCAGTGATAGCTGTATACAAAATTACTTCTGGAATAAACAAACCTACATCAACAGCCATTTGTCCAATTACCAATGCTGCAATAATTCCCATTGCTGTAGACAATGGGGTAGGTGTATGAATAGCTGCTAATCGCAGAAATTCTATACCAACATCTGCTAATAGAATCTGTAATAAAAGCGGTATTTCACTTAACTTCTTCGGCCCTAAGAACTCTAATGCTTTAGGGAGAAATTCAGGATGCTTCGCTAATAAATACCACAAAGGTAAAAGAAATAAACTTAGTAGCACTCCTAAGTACCGCAACTGTCGTGCAACTGTACCAATTATAGGAGCCTGCCTATATTCTTCGGCATGCTGAAGATGGTGAAAAAGTGTTGTCGGAACAATAATGACAGACGGCGAAGTATCGACAACGATCACAATATGTCCTTCAAGTAAATGAGCTGCTGCAATGTCAGGTCTTTCGGTGAATCTTACAAAAGGCAATGGATGAAAGCCTTGTTTAAATAACCATTCCTCCAAGGCTTTATCCGTCATCGTGAACCCGTCATGATTAATTTGTTTTAGCCTATCACGAATCTGAACCAAATTATCTTCATTGGCTATGCCCTTAATAAAAGTAATTGCTATGTCTGTTTGACCTAAATTAGAAACTTGATGTAATTCAAACCGCAAATCGGTGTCACGGATTCTTCTTCTGATTAATGCCGTATTTTGTACGATATTTTCTGTAAAGCCATCACGAGAACCCCTTACTACTTTTTCATTATCTGGCTCTTCTGGCTGTCTACCTGGATATGATCTTACATCTATCGTATATACAGAGCCATTTTTTAATATAAATGTAACTTGTCCACTAAGAAGTGCTGCAAGCCATTTTTCCTTCGAATCATATTCTGTAATGGCGTGATAAGGAAAGTAATGCTCCATTACTCTATTCTCATCTAAATCTGTATGCCAATTATTATCTTGGACATTTGTTAACAATTCAGTAAGCACTAGCCCATCTACTAGACCATTTATATAGACAAGCAGTACTGGAAATTCGTATAAATGGGTATGCAATATTCCCACATCATACGATTCATTGACGCCAAACTTTTCTTTTAAGTACTCTTCTGCTTCTGACATATTAGAAAATAGCGGTTTCGTTTTAATCACCCATCTTTTGCTTTTGGATTATGCGCAAAACCAGCAGGTACCAACCAAGTTTTAAGCTGAGTTAAGATTTTCTTCTCTAATCTTGAGACTTGTACTTGAGATATACCTAATCGTTCTGCAATATCGCTTTGAGTACAGTCTAGGTAATATCGCAAATAAATAATCATCTGTTCTCTTTTTTCTAACTTTTCTACTAGTTCTCTAAGCGGTATATGATCAAATGACTTTTCAGAGCGCTCATCTTTCATTTGATCCATCAAAGTCAAAGCATCTCCACTTTCATTTTCATATAGTTGTTCTTGTAACGAAGCTGGATCTCTTAATGCATCTGTTGCCATGACTATTTCTTCTCTTGAAACTTCTAAAATACTTGCTAGTTCAAGTATAGTCGGTTGTCGTTCATGCTTTTTCATGAAGTCATCTGTTGCGTGACGGATTTTAAAATTCAGCTCTCGAATGGAACGACTAATTTTAACCATCCCATCATCTCTTAAGAATCTTTGAATTTCTCCAATAATCATCGGAACTGCATACGTGGAAAACTTAACTTCATAACTAAGGTCAAACTTATCGACGGACTTCATTAAACCAATACAACCAATTTGAAACAAATCTTCTAAGTCGGCCCCTCTTGATGCAAACCGTTGCACAATAGACCAAACAAGCCTCGTATTACCCTCAATCATCTGCTGTCTCGCTAATTTATCACCCGATTGCGATAAAGCAATTAACTCCCTCATTTTTTCTTGTGTAAGTAAAGTAGTCGGCTTATTATTCATCATCATTAGACAATCCTACATGACTCTTGAATTGGTACAAATTTCTTCGTAATGGTTACCGTTGTCCCCCTATCAGGAATAGAGTAAATGTCCACGTCATCACTAAAGCTTTCCATAATGGTAAACCCCATTCCAGAACGTTCTTCCTCCGGTTTCGTTGTAAAAAGAGGCTCACGTGCTTGATTGATATCTCGAATTCCTCTGCCAGAGTCAACAATAGAAACAACTATTTCTCTACCTATTCTTTGCGCATGAATTTCTATTTTCCCAACACCATCTTCGTCGTATCCATGAACAATTGCATTTGTTACTGCTTCTGAAATAACTGTTTTAAATTCCGATAATTCCTCAATGGTTGGATCAATTTCAGCAATAAAGCTAGACATTACCATTCTAGCTAACGCTTCATTCTCACTTTTGGCAATAAAAGATAATGTGATCTCATTGTCCATAAACGATTCCCCCTAAATTTGACATAATTTCAATTTCTGATTCGTTATAAATATATGGGCTTAAACCTGCAAACTCGAAAATTTTCTTCATCGTAGGGGATGGATTTACAATAATTGTTTGTCCATCTACTGGTGCAAGTTCGCGCATTCTACCAAGAATTAGACCGATTCCAGAGCTGTCCATAAAATGTAAATCTTTTAAATTCCAAACTATTACTTTAATAGAACCATTTTTGATCATCGGTACTATCTCATTGCGTATATCATGAGTTCCATGATGATCTAATTCACCTTTTAATCGAATAATAATTATTTCGTCTCCGACTTTTTCTACTTCGTGATACATAAAATCGCCTCCTCTGATAGCGCTATTCAACATCCACAAATGAAAATCCTTGCGCTTGACAAAAGTAGAAAAAATCATTGTTTTTTAGTTCATTTTCGACAAAGAATTATTCATTCCTAGTATAGGAATATTATTCTATTTCTAAACAAAAAATAGGCATCTCGCAAAAGTTTTTTTAAACTTTCGCAAGATGCCTACTTGTAATAAATTTAAGCTGTTATAATTTCATAAATAAGTGGTGGGGCTTCTTTTTGTGTATCTTCAATTTCAATGTTAGCAGTTAATTTGTCTAATACTTCTTGTACATTTTCTGTATTAGCATATAGGGTTGCAAGTGATTCGCCCTTCTTAACATAATCACCAACTTTTTTCTGTAATACAATACCTACTGCAAGGTCGATCTCTGACTCTTTCGTAGCTCGCCCTGCTCCTAATAGCATTGCTGCAGTACCTATTTCATCTGCTTCCATGAACGTAATAAAACCATCCTGTTTAGCTGGAACATTAATGGTGTATTTTGCTTGAGGTAACAATGAAATATCATCAATAATGGCATCGTTTCCACCTTGACTCTTAATAAACCTTTTAAAAATATCTAAAGCAGAACCGTCTTCTATAACTTTTAGGAGCATCTCTCTTGCTTCCTCTAACGAATCGGCTTTTTCTCCTACCACAACCATTTGGCTTCCTAAAGTCAAACAAAGTTCCGTTAAATCTTTTGGTCCTTTTCCTTTAAGCGTTTCAATTGCTTCAATGACCTCTAGTGCATTTCCAATCGCATACCCCAAAGGCTGACTCATGTCTGAAATGATAGCCATTGTCTTTCTTCCGACATTATTACCGATGCGTACCATTGCTTTTGCAAGCTCTCTAGCATCTTCTGTCGTTTTCATGAATGCTCCCTCGCCAGTTTTTACGTCTAAAACGATTGCTCCTGCTCCAGCTGCAATCTTTTTGCTCATAATGGAACTTGCGATAAGCGGTATACTATTTACGGTCCCAGTTACATCACGAAGTGCATATAACTTCTTATCCGCAGGAGTTAAATTACCACTTTGACCAATCACAGCTAGTTTAAGTTCGTTGACTTGTTTCTCAAACTGTTCTGGAGAAAGCTCAACATGAAACCCTTCAATTGCTTCTAGTTTATCGATAGTACCGCCAGTATGACCTAGACCCCGTCCACTCATTTTAGCAACAGGAACGCCACACGCAGCAACTAACGGACCTAGTACAAGTGTAGTTGTATCGCCAACTCCCCCGGTTGAGTGTTTATCTACTTTTATCCCTTCAATAGCAGACAAATCTATCTGCTCCCCTGAGTTTACCATTGCAAGCGTTAGATTCGCTCTCTCTTCATCATTCATATCTTGAAAGAAAATAGCCATTAGGAACGCACTGACTTGATAGTCTGGAATGGTATTATTCGTATATCCTTGGATAAAGAAGTCTATTTCAGCTTTCGTTAAAGAATTTCCGTCTCTTTTTTTTTCAATAATATCAATCATTCTCATTGTTTTGACCCGCCCTTTACTTAAGTAAGGATAAAAAGCTTTCTCCAAAATTCGTTTTTGATACTCCAAAGTTTTCAGCAATAGTTGCCCCGATATCAGCAAATGTGCTACGTAAAGGAAGTTCTTTCATCTCTTTCAACAGTGGAGAATATACTGTTAAAGGAACATATTCACGTGTATGGTCCGTTCCCGGCATTGTAGGATCATTCCCATGATCTGCAGTAATAATCAATAAATCGTCTTCTGTTAACTTTGGTAAGACTTCTGTTAAGCGTGCGTCAAACTCTTCTAAAGCTTTCCCATATCCAAGTGGATCACGGCGATGCCCAAATGATGCATCAAAATCTACTAAGTTTAAAAAGCTTATGCCAGTAAAGTCTTTATCTAATGTCGTGATTAACTTATCCATTCCATCCATATTATCTTTCGTGCGTTCGGTAGAAGTTATTCCTTCCCCATTAAATATGTCGTTTATTTTGCCTAATGCTATCACATCTAAACCAGCATCTTGTAATTCATTCATAACTGTTCTTCCAAAGGGCTTTAAAGCATAATCATGTCTATTGGATGTTCGTATGAAGTTTCCAGGTTCTCCGATAAATGGACGTGCAATAATTCTTCCAACTAAATATTCAGGTGAGAGAGTTAGTTCTCTTGCAATTTCACAAATACGATATAGTTCTTCGAGTGGAACTATTTCTTCATGTGCAGCTATTTGGAGTACTGGATCAGCAGAAGTATACACAATAATTGCTCCAGTTTTCATATGTTCTTCACCAAGTTCGTCTAGTATCGCAGTACCACTTGCAGGTTTATTACCAATTACCTTACGTCCAGTTTTTTCTTCTAATGCTGAGATTAATTCTTCTGTAAATCCATTAGGATATACTTTGAAAGGTTTATCGATGTTTAAACCCATGATTTCCCAATGACCCGTCATAGTATCCTTTCCTACAGAAGCTTCTTGCATTTTTCCATAATACGCTGAAGGTTGTTGGACAGGTGAAATGCCTTTTATCGTTTCAATATTTCCTAACCCTAGTTTTTGCATCTCTGGCATGTTCAAGCCGTTCATTTTTTCAGCTATATGTCCTAAGGTATGTGATCCTGTATCCCCAAATGCTTCCGCATCTGGTGCCTCACCTATTCCAACTGAGTCCATGACGATGACATGGATACGTTTAAATTTTCTCATCTTTTTCCCTCCCACTGTTTACTTCTAGTTTACCAAAATTTTTAATAAAGTACAGGTCAGACCTCTGACAAATTTTAAAGTTATGCTCTTGGATGAAATTGTTTATATACTTCTTTTAAACGAGTTTTACTTACATGTGTATATATTTGTGTCGTTGAAATATCTGCATGACCAAGCATCTCTTGAACCGCTCGTAAATCGGCTCCATTTTCAATCAAATGAGTAGCAAAAGTGTGCCGAAGTACGTGTGGAGTGATTTCTTTTGTTATTCCTGCATTCATAGCATGCATTTTTAATAACTTCCATATCCCTTGTCTAGTTAATCTTTTTCCTCTTTGATTAATAAATATGGCATCAGTCTTCTCAGTAGCTTTTAATAATTTTGGACGTGCCTCTTCAATATAATTTTGGCACGCTTTTATTGCTGCTCCACCTAATGGAATAATACGCTCTTTCCCACCTTTTCCAAAGCAACGAACAAATCCCATAGTTAAATGTAAGTCTTCCAAATTCAAATTTAGACACTCACTAATACGCATACCACTTGCATACATTAATTCAAACATTGCTAAATCTCGTTTACCTTGAGGCTTTGAAACATCGATACTACTTAATAAATTGTTTAATTCTTCTACGGAAAGGAAATTTGGTAATTTTTGATCCATCTGTGGAATTTCCAAATGGATGGTGGGATCATGGTTTGTTACTTTATCTCTCAACAAAAATTGATGAAACGAACGAATCGAAGAAATATGTCTTGCAATGGATCTTGGACTTTTCCCTTCTGACTTTAACTTTCGTAAGTGAATAAGTATATTCTGGCGCTCTACTTCATCTAAACTATGTAATTTTTGCTCATTAAAAATATGATTTATATAATCCATTAAATCTTTTTTATAGGATATTAGTGTGTTATCTGCCAATTGACGTTCAATCCGCAAAAAATGCAAATAATCTTCTAATTGAAGCATTCCTTTTTTCATTGTTTACCTCCTTATAAAAAAAAGGATAGCAATTTGCTATCCTCAGATTATTGATAAATGCTTCCTTTAAATCTATTTATCTTGGCAACGGTGGCATATTCCGTGAAAAGTTAATCGATGGTCCTTTATTATAAAATTCCATTTTTTTTCAACGATCGCTTCCACGTCTTCTAATAAATCTTCTTGAATTTCATCTACCGCTCCACATTCAATACAAACAAGATGGTGATGAAAATGAGCAGCTCCTTCTTGTCTTAAATCATAACGCGATACTCCATCTCCAAATTGAATCTTATCGACAACATTCAATTCATTTAATAATTCTAATGTACGATAAACTGTAGCAAGCCCTATGTCAGGAGATTTCTCTCTAACTAGTAAAAATACATCCTCAGCACTTAAATGATCTTCTTCATTTTCAAGCAATACTCGGACTGTCGCTTCGCGCTGTGGCGTCAGTTTATAGCTCGCACCAGATAATTGTTTTTTTATACGATCAATACGGCTTTCCATATGACGCCTCCTTAAACTTCTTACATTATACCAAATAGTGAATTCTAATGACAAGAGATTCACACGATAATAATTATTAACAAGAACTAATTATTAAATAATACAAATGGTATAACAAAGAACTCTATAATTATAATAATTATATAGAAGGACAACGTAAACAAATTAATCCGATTTGCTAGAGCTAGAAGAAGGATGCAATATACTAATTGAAACGGAAACCACCAAAACACGTATGGATAAGTGGATTCTTGGGTTTGTAATAGATAACTAGAACAAAAACCATAAAAAGTAATCTTAAATGCACAAATAACTAATATTAGTTTTCGTAAATATCGGTGTTGATAAAATAAAAAAAATACAACTGCTATCATCAAGTGCGGAAAAATAGTTTCTAGAAAAGTAGGTTGTTCTGCCAAGAGAACACGAGCGTCCAAGAGATTAATAATCCATTGCTGTTGTTCTGTAGTACTTTTTTCGAATAGTATTAAACCACCAATAAAACTAAATACGAGCACGCATAATGAAATGAAAATAGTATAAGTCTGGTTCGATTTGAACACCTCCCTATCTATTTCCATCATATGCTTGTACAAAGATTAAATATGCCAACAAAAACTCAAACAAAACTATTAAAATTTAATAATTATCTTTAAAATTAATTTTCTTGTAAATAGTTTTTTAACCAAAGAAAAGCAAACGCTGTTTTAGCATCATAAACTTGCTTATTTTTTATAAGAGATTCCATTTCATCCATTGATACATACATTAATTCTACAAACTCATCTTCATCAAGATTTGCTTTTACTGTCATTTTTTCTATATTTTCTGCAAAATAAAGATGGATAATTTCATCCGCAAAACCAGGAGATGTAGCAAATGATTGAATATAGATTAGTTTACTTGTCGTGTAACCTGTTTCTTCTTCTAATTCTCTTAATGCTGTTACTTCTGGTGGCTCCCCAGGTTCGATTTTTCCAGCTGGAATCTCAATAATTGAACGTTCTAGAGCTTTTCTATATTGTTCCACCAATACAATCTTTTTATCTTCTGTTAGAGCTATTATAGCTACAGCCCCTGGATGTTTAACTATTTCCCTATTGCTCTTTTCCCCGTTTGGTAATAATACCTCATCCACTTGTAACGTAATAATTCTACCTTTATATTTAAGGTCAGTTTGAATTGTTTTTTCCTCAAATTTTTTCATCACTCTACTTCCTTTCATTTGAAACTGTATAATTCTCATTGTACCATGTAGTAAAGGATGTGATAAATCTTGGAAAAAAGACAGCTTGGTAAAAGTGATTTATATCTTTCGGAGATTGGTCTAGGCTGTATGTCACTACCAACAGATCAACTAATGGCTAATAAAATTATTCAACTCGCTCTTGATAATGGCATTAACTATTTTGACACGGCAGATTTATACAACAAAGGAGAAAATGAAAAAATTGTCGGAAATGCATTGAAGAATAATCGTAAAGATATAATTCTTGGAACAAAAGTCGGCAATCGTACTAATGAAACAGGAGAAGGCTGGACATGGGATGCATCAAAAAAGTGGATAACTACAGCAGTTCACGAATCACTTAAGCGACTGCAAACGGATTATATAGACGTTTATCAATTGCATGGTGGCACTATGGAGGATGACGTTGATGAAGTAATTGACACGATGGAATCACTGAAAAAGGATGGACTTATTCGTGAATACGGAATTTCTTCTATTCGACCAAATGTAATCGATCGCTTTTTATCGAAAAGCAATGCAGTATCTGTAATGATGCAATATAGTTTATTAGATCGAAGACCTGAAGAATGGTTTTCCTTACTGGAAAAAAATGAAGTTTCTCTTCTAACACGCGGAACTTTAGCAAAAGGCTTATTAACTCCAGAAGGGATAAGCCGAGCAAACAAAACAGACGAATATTTGTCCTATTCAAAAGGTGAATTAATCGAGACGATTGAAAATCTTCAATCATTAGATAAGCCCCTTAACTCCATAGCACTTCAATATGTATTACAAAGTAAAGTTACAGGATCGATGATTATTGGTGCTAGTAGTTCTCAGCAGTTATTAGAGACAATTCATGCTTACAAACAGCAAGTTTCTGTAGGCATACTTGATAAAGTAAGTGAATTTACCAAACAAGATGTTTATAAGGAGCATAGAGTATAATCTATCATTAGAATAGCTAAAAATAAGTAGACTACGTATCTCAAAATGGTTCTCGGAGCCCTGTGAACAGACTTTGGCCAACATATAAGAGAGGAGGGCAGTGACTACCGTCACTGCCCTCCTCTCTTTTGTTGGTAGTCCTATTACTGAAAGTAGCCAACTTGTAACTTTAGATTACTTTGCCTTATTCATCTATTATTATGTGAGTGCTAACTATTTTACTTAAATTCCACATATAACAATACATCAACACGCTTGATATGCCTATTAAAGGTCAACTATTTATTATTTCCATTCTCTATCAGTATACCCTTTAGCCTTAATTCCTTCATTTACTTCCTTAATTATCGCTTCTCCGCCTTTTTTCAAGTACTCATCAACAAGATTATCCCAATCAGATATTGGTCTTTGACCAGCAATCATTTTAGATTGTTCATTAATCAAAAATTGCATTAAATCAGTACCCTTTTCTTGATTTGTTGGTGACAAGACTCCGTATGAAGGATCAACATATAGTTGATTTGACTCGAACATCTCCTGTAATGACGCTGTCATTTCCTTCAACTCCGGCAACTTGTAATCGTCGGCATAATTAATCTTTGCATCCGTTGGAACTTGCTCTCTGTTATCTAAGAAGTAAGTCGAAGGTGCTAGCCCGTCAGATGAGAATGTTGGAACTTGGACAGGAGCTCCATTTTCCATGTTATAACCAATTCCTTCTTTTCCTAAAAAGAAATCATAATCCTCATTTTGAGGATTCTTTTCATCTCTTGGATAGTATTTCTTTCCAAAGTCTATCATTTCTAAAGCTCGATAGATTTTCCCCTCATCTTCTGCAAGTTTTGCATTTAAAGCAAGAATTCCCGAATAACCCGATCCCATTGTAAAACCTTTCGATTTATCAGGTGCCTCAAATGGAGGTATTGCTACAAGTTTAGCATCTGGATTAGCTGCTAATAACCCTTCGAAATACGCTTCAGACATACCAGAGACTCCACCAACAAATATCCCAGCTTTGCCTGAATAAAATTCCGTGTTGGTACTTGCCCAGTCAAGTACTGCAAAATCTTTTGTCATTGCGCCTTCTTTATAAATGTTAGCAAAAAATTGAATTAATTCTTTTCTTCCCTCAGAAATCACACCAGGAATATAATCCCCGTTATCATTTTGGTGATACCATGCGTTAAAGTCCCAATAAGTTCCCATATTGAAGTTTGGATTTATATTTTCGCCAATTGCAACACCATAAGTGTCCGCTTTACCATTTCCATCTGGGTCGTCTTTTGTAAAAGCGATCGCAACTTCCTCCAGTTCCTTGTAATTCGTTGGAACTTCAAGACCTAATTTATCTAACCAATCCTTACGTATAACAGGGGTAACAGGATACGGCTGAGAATATCGTGGAATTCCGTAAATTTTACCATCCACTTTAAATGAATTGTAAATATAATCTGGGATATTACCCAGAGTTTCATAATGTGCTAAATAATCATCTAAAGGTAAAAATGCACCATCTTCAGCCCATTGATAAAATCGTGTATCTGTTCCAGGAAATCCAACTAAATCTGGCATAGAACCTGATGCTACAATAGCTGAAGATTTTTCAATATAATCTCCTTGCGGAATAATTTCTGGTTTGTAATCAACGTTAAATCGCTCATTTATCATGTCTAGCCCAGGGCTTGTTACAGGGGGAGGGTCACCAAAGCGAAATGTCATCCCTGTAATAGTATACTTTTCAGTATGATCGAACGGGTCAATTTCAATGTTTTTTTCTGTTTCAGTTGCAGTTTCTTTCTCTTTTTCTGTTTCCTTCCCATCCTCTGTCGTCTCATCTGAACAAGCTACCAATATAAAACTTAGGAAAAGAATTAGAAAACTAATAATCAAATGCTTTTTTCTCAAGTAAACCCCTCCATCATTTTTTTAAGTAAAAATATTATTTAAGTTCACTCAATACAGAAAAACTTTACTATTATCCTTTTACCGATCCAAGCATCACTCCTTTAGCAAAATGTTTTTGTAAGAAAGGATATACAATCAGTATTGGTAAGGTAGCTATTAAAATAGCAGCCATTTGAACTGTTTCCGGAGGAGGTAATGCTTCTAACATTGCTGCATGACCACCAAGAGCAGCATTTGGCTCATTCACAATTACAATTTGCCTTAAAATGACTTGTATTGGCCATTTCGCAGGATCGTTTAAATATAGTACTCCTGTAAAATAACTGTTCCAATGACCAACCGCATAAAACAGACCAAAGGCTGCTAAAGCTGGCTTCGATAAAGGTAAAATAATTTTAGAAAAAATTTGAATGTCATTGGCGCCATCAATAACCGCTGCCTCTGTTAGTTCTTCAGGTATACCTTTAAAAAATTGTGTCATGATGATTAGATTAAAAGGACTTATTGCAACCGGAATTATTAAAGCCCATAACGAATTTAATAAACCAGTTTCTTTCACAATAATGTAAGTAGGAATCATTCCCGCAGAAAATAATATCGTGAACAATACAAGGAACATGATCGTACGCTGACCAATAATATTTCTTGTTAATGTATAAGCCATTGTGGAGGTGAACACGAGATTCACAAATGTTCCTACCACTGTAATATAAATCGTTACAAAGAGGGACCGAATAAACTGGTCAGAACCCAAAATATAGGTATAAGCATCTGTCACCCATTCCTTTGGCCATAATAGGAATTCACTATTAAGTACATCACTTACACTCGAAAACGAAACTGAAAAAATGTAAAAGAAAGGAAAGAGCATTGTTAAAGCAATCAATAACAATAGAATGTTATTTATAACTTCCATAACCCTTTCACGACCTGTAGATTTAAACACAACCTAACCCCCTCACTTAAACAAAGATAAAGAAAATATTAACATATTAATATAAACCTTCTTCGCCAAACCTTTTAGCGAGCCTATTTGCTAGTACAACCAGCACTAAACCAATAATTCCTTTAAACAAGCCTACAGCTGTAGCAAAGCTAAAATTCGCCTGCTGTATTCCTTTGAAGTAGACATATGTGTCAAGAACATTCCCAGACTCCATATTAAAAGGATTTAGCATTAAAAATATTTGTTCAAAACCACTGTCCATTACATTTCCTAGACGAAGAATTAACAAGATGACAATTGTGCTTTTTAATGCTGGCAATGTAATATGCCACATTTGTCTTAATCGACTAGCTCCATCCATTACAGCAGCCTCATATAAGTGAGGACTGATACCGGACAACGCTGCTAAGAAAAGAATTGTTCCCCACCCGGATTCTTTCCAGATTACTTGAAAAATGACAATCGGCTTGAACATTGCTGGATCAGTCAAAAAAGGGATTGGGTTTATGTCCAAAAAATTTACTAGAAAACTATTTACCAATCCTTCACTTCTAAGAAAAATAACTGTTATTCCTACTACAACCACCCATGATAAAAAGTGCGGTAAATAAACGACAGACTGAAGAAACTTTTTATAAAGCTGATTCCTTATTTCATTTAACATTAAGGCAAGTATGATAGAAATTGGAAAAGCAAAAAATATTTGTAACAAAGAGATTTGTAAGGTGTTCCATATGACTTGAATGACTTCTGCATCCTCAAAGATCAATTTAAAATATTTTAACCCTACCCAGGGGCTATCAAAAAAACCACGAAATGGACTATAATCCTTAAATGCTAAAAGAATTCCAGCCATTGGAATGTAACGGTAAATGAGAAAATACAAAATACCAGGTAAAATTAGAAGTAATAGATAGCGATCAAGCCATAATTTCTTTTTTATAGAATTCTTTCTTTTCTGTTTCGGGATTTTGATTGATACATCTAAAGTCGAATCAAGTGTATCAATATTCTTTTTTTTAGTTCCAATAACTAATTACCCCTTTCTCTTAAACTAGAAAGCTACTATAGATTACATGTATATTACATGTATTTATATAATAATAATTTAAATTTTAGAATTATTCAATATTTTTCAGGGATATTTTTTCTATTTTTTTCTTAATTTGTTCTTTTATTTCCTTCAAAAAGGATAAACACTTTGCTTGAAATAGTCATTAATATAAAACAAATCAGACTACCACCAAAAAAAGGAAGCAATCCCGGAATTTTAATCATAAAATAATACGGAAAGTAAAAACCTAGCACCATCATCACTGAGTAGAGAGGGTTGGAAAGGACAATAAGTAAACAGTTTTTAAAATATTGCTTAAAATTAAGTTTATAATGGACATAAATCGGAAGAGCATAAAGTAAAGCTACAATATAAATGCAACCAAGAATAAAAAAGAAAAAGGAAATTAACAGTCCCCATAGTGTTGAAATACCTCGAAAAAACAGTAAATCTACATATATGACTAGCCCTAAAATAGTCCATGCATACCCATATAAGTTTGCGTTAATAAATTCCTTGCGGTACTCGTCTTTAAAATGCGAAAACATGTTAATTTCGATGTCATCACCATGCATCCACTTTTTTAGGACCGAAAACATTGCTACACTAGAAGGAAAGAAGCCAGCAACCCCTGCCCCAATCACAATTCCCACACCCCACAGAATATTAAGATATGCAAGTTTCATAGCTAAGTCCAAGTAACGAAATATAGTGCCCCTCCATCCAGTAAGTTCCATATATTCACCCCTCTTTAGAACGAAATTAATTATCGAAAATTCAGTCTTTATTTCACAGATTTTATTCATTTTTGAAAATCAAAAGAATAAATCGACGTTATACGTTCCATTCTTCAAATTAAATTCTAGCAAGCCTTGTTTTGTATTATAGAAAACATCGTATTTACCCTTTTCCTCCTCACCATTAATACATATCTTTGTAGGAGGAGCAGTTTTTATAAAAATTTGAGTAACTTTATGAAGTTCAATTTGCAGCATTGCCTCTGTTTCCTCAAAATAGCCGGAGATATTCATCTTCTCTGTCGATTTAATAAAAGTGTCATCCTTCACCTTCAGAAAGCTACCATTCATTAGTGAAAATTTACTTGGAGAGTTATCGGTGAGATGAAATGAAACCCATCCCTGTTCTCCATGAAGACAAATCACGCCATTATCCGTAATTTGTAAGGCACTTTTTCTATCTTCATTTATAAGGATATAATCAGTAATGCCCTCACTTATACGGCTAACTTGCATTTGAAAAAATGGTCTATTACTATTCATTGAATAAGAGATATCACTTTTTGAAACTTTGGGAACAAGCATAGTGATTAGGTATTGCATCTTTTCCTTCTCACTAGGTAC
The DNA here is from genome assembly GCF_042055255.1 of Psychrobacillus sp. PGGUH221. NCBI lineage: Bacteria > Bacillati > Bacillota > Bacilli > Caryophanales > Bacillaceae > Psychrobacillus > Psychrobacillus sp. PGGUH221. Next base: position 202,550 of record NZ_JAQMHQ010000004.1, on the reverse strand, counting down.
CACTGAAAGATATGATCCGTACTCCTCTGCTCCTTCATATTGCTCAATACTCTTAATTGTTTGGTGGGGATAGCAAATGTACAGAGATACTGAAGCTATTTCACCTCTAAAATCTATCCTGTTTTCTTCTGTTTTTTCTCCCGCCATTAATATCTTTTCATTTGCGAATATGGGAGAAGTTGTATGATATAGAAAGCTAGGAATGCTATCTGCTTTTTCCTTCACTAACTTATCAACCAGAATAAAATAGCTTTTGTCTACGTGTAAAATTTTTCTTTCCCATTTTGAGACACTTGCATCATAAGCGTGCGTTGCATCACCAATAACGTAGGAAAAGTTTGCGGAAGTATACCAATCTACAAACTTACTGCTCCCCATTTGTGTTTGTCCTACACCATTCATAAGCATGCTATTATGTCCAACAGTTCCAATAGTAAAATCTCTTCTAGAACCTTCTACATAATCCTGATATCCAGGATTCGTTATTAACCATTCGCCTGCAACATGTAATATAAAATTATTTTGATCATAATGGTTATGGTCTTTAGCTGATTGACTTGAATTAAAAGCCAAGAGGTGATCTTCCTCTTTCCAACCACTTCGAAGAGCAGCCCAGCCAATCCTAGAAAATATATTAGCATATTTATTCTTATAATAAATTTCTGGTTCTATTGGGTCAGGAATGCCATTTGTATGGATCAATGTTTCCAATTTACTATTTGAGAATTTATTTATGTACCAGCTAGCAATACGATTTTGATTTTTGGATGCTAATATTGCCATTGTGAAGGAAATATCCAAGCTGTAAAAAGAATCCGAAAAGTTAACAAAGCTCGTTTTTCCTCCTGTTCCAAGCATGTAAATAAAAACATCTGGCAGAAAATTAAAATACGAATGCTTCAGCAACGCATCATCTCCGGTAGAACGATAAAAAATATCTGCAGCCATTAAAATATGCCGTGCGGCCACATTCAAATACAACAAACCTTCAACATCAGAATCCTTCATCCTATTATCTAAATAATCTCTTAGATAACTATAGGCGTTTAACAAAAATGGCTTGAGTTCATCCTTATTATCGCTATCATATATGGCAAGTGAACCAATAAACATTGCAACTTTTTTTGAAGCAATTATATTATGACTGTCATGATTGTTAAAATCCTTTTTAAATGGCTGTAAACCTTTTGTAAATATAGCATCCCTAATTTTTCTTCTTTCGTTCATAGATAACGTGCTATAAATTGCATCATACCCGATTGCTGCTCCTATTGTGAAATGAGCATTACTTAAATTCCCCTCTGAACCCCTATGCGGAAATTCAAACCATCTAGTAAAAGAAGATAATTCAATAAGGTACGCCTTCACCTTATTAGCAAACCTTATTTCCTTAGTCATTCCATAGGCAAATGCTAAAACATTGATTCTTTCCTCAATTGCGCGAGAAAACATGGTCCAAAAAGGGTAATCAGTATATCCAGGGGGGTCGCCAATAGGCTCTAATTGCTTCAGAGGTAAAGTGATATCCAACGTTACAGAACAGCTTGGATAGGACAAAGTAAAACCTTGTTCTACAATATATGACTCCGCCAATTTTATAGTATTTTTCCAAATGTCACTAAATTCGTTTTTCTCCACTCGAGCTTTAATTTCTCTTATTTCCATTTCATTCATTAGAATCCTAGGATTTGGCTTTATTGACTTTAGAGACTGGGATAATACCATAACAACTATTACACCCCTTATTTATTCTGATTATCCAAGTTTAATAAAGTATATCTACATTTACTTCTTAACAGTAGCTTGTTTTTGATTTATTAAGTCCTCAATTCTTTTACACGTTTCGTCAGCTTTTTCCATATTAGCCCAAAAGAATTGCATTTCCCGTTCAACTAACTCAAACTCATCGATCGTCAAATTAAGATCTCTAATTGTATACACACTCTTCATTACATTTTTAAAAGCATTATAGTTTTCTGGATGTATTCCAGGTTGTAGTAAATTATTATCTTCCGCAACAAAGCGAAGCATTGGAATTGTACAGCCGTTTTGCTTTATTAGAGTTTGTGCTTCCGTACTGACCATAAAACTTACAAAAGCCTGTGCAGCTTCTTTTATATTGCTACTTGCACTAATTCCTAGAGCACCACCTAGGAGAAGACTTGCCGGCACCTTTTTTTTAGGTGGTGGAAGAACATCCCATTTAATCTTGTGATCTCTAAATTCATTCATAAAGTAATAGGTGGTTAAGATCATTGCAGCACCTTCACGCATAAAAAGATTTTCAGCTAACTCATTACTGCCATGAGAGAATATTGGAGAGACTTGATGCTTATACATTAAATCACCACAGAAATTTAGAGCTTCACTATTTTCTTTACTATTCATGATCGAATTGGACAGATCATCTTCCATAAATTTCCCATCATTTTGCAAGAGAAATACTGGCCAACGATTAGTGGAAGACGAAAAGCAAAAGCCATATTCATTTATTAAACTGTTATTATTTAAACCTCTCGTTGTCCGGCGTGCCAGTTCAAGTAAGTCATTCCAATTTTCCATCTTGAAATCCTTTGAAATACCAGCTTCCTCAAACATTCGTCGGTTGTAGCAGATCATAACTGGTGAAAACACAAATGGCGTTACAGGAATTTCCTGATCAACTGAAAACATTTCAAATACTTTTTGATAGCTATCCTTCTCTGGATCAATGTGTTCAGGCAAATAAGGCTCCAGAATATCCAAACGATTCGTTTCCATCAGCTCACGGAAATGATAATCAGAAACAATAAATACATCCGGTCCATTTTCATGTTCAAGGGATTGTGTCAGATTGTATACGTATTGACTATTTGGTAATATTCGAAGATTTACTTTAGTAAAAGGATTAAGTTGTTCAAAACGTCTAATAATCTGTCTAATAATTTCAATTTCATAGGAATTCGAAAACCAGCCGAGAGTAATCGTCTGTTTTTGTGTTTCATTAGGAATAGTAACTCTATTGCCTTTTCCAGGTATTTTTTCAATAAGACCTTCATCGACTAGCTCGGCCAAGGCCTTCCTTATGGATACTCTACTTAATTCATACACCTTACTTAATGTATTTTCAGGAAGAATAAATTCCCCAGGTTTAATTTTCCCTGCTATTATTTCGTCTTTTAGAGCATGGATAAACTTATTGTAGCGGTTTTCAAATTCACTTTTACGTTTTAGCAATAAATACAACTCCCCTACAGATTGATTGCCCTATTTTAAATGAGAATGGAATGTTTTGCAAAGATGTTTTAAATCATTTTTTACACAACCAATAATCAAGAAATGAATAGGCAATTTGACGGATCTCAAACGGAAAATCATGTCCAGAGTTTCCTATAAGATATTTTATTTTTTCACCTTCCCCCAACCAATCATATAAAGAATTTAGTTCAACTAAACCTACTGCTGCTGGCTTCCAATGTGGAAATATTTTATCGTTTTGACCCATCCATAAAAAAAATGGGGTTGGGGCAACAAGGGCAGCAATTTCATGAAACTCAAATGGTACATTTCCATCATCTAGATAATCACTCACTTTAGGTAAATGGGTGAACCATTCTCTTCTACCCCAACGATGTATCTCAGGGTCTTGTTCAAATAGCGAGAATCCACAACTGCAAATGACAGCTTTTATTCTTTTATCAACAGTAGCTAAAAAGTAGCTATTATAGCCCCCAAGAGAATGACCTATTGCACCAATCTTTGAATGTTCTACTATAGTTAGCTCTTCCAACAAGCTTATTCCTTGTTGATGGTCTACAATCATTTTGGCTACCGCGGACCATTCTGGATGACTTTTATAAAAAGAAGCAGTTTGAAATGGCTTTTCGTTTTGGTGGACTCTTTCTCCTGCAGTAATAGTGTCAGGGGCTAAAACAATATAGCCTCTTTTAACAAGCTCTAGAGCATATTTTCTGTTTTCTCTTCCGCTTGAGGAGCTTATATCTTCCTTTCCGTTATCACTCGTTGGGTGCAAAGCAATAACTGCAGGGAACTTATTTTTGTTATTAGCATGTAATAAGTTTATAACATCGCTCTCTTTTCTTAACTCGCCTTGTTCAATGGATTTTGGTATTAACAGGTTTGCGGGTACCCAATCATTATAGACAGAGGCATACCTAATCCTGATTAAGTAATAGTCAGCGTAAACCTCCCAAGAGATAATCTTTTTGTTGGTTTTTACTAAAGGGGGAATACCACCTATACACTTCAGCCAATCATTTAATATGGTGGTTCTTTTGTTCATCCAATCATTCGAGTCATTTACGTTTCTTAGTAAAGGTGGTGCACCCTCTTTTTCCAACGTTCTTAATGTATACATGGTTTGTGTCCACTCCAAATCAACTATTTATTTCTCTGTCTGAATACTGAATAAATGACTTCCACTACCGTAAAAAATTTGTTTATTAAAAAAGACGATCCCACTACTGGCTTCCCGTACCAATCTTTGGACTACTTTCGGTTCATAAACCTTCTCTTTACTAATCTCAATTTTAAGCAATGTTTTACTTAAGAGACAAAAGAGTGTTTTAGAAGTTATATCATATACAAATCCTTCTCTAATTACATTCCCCCAGCTAGATAAGTCTTGTTGATAAAGTATTTCTTGTTGATAGGGATTACACACAAAATAAACACTCTGATCTGTTAGACAATGAGCACGGTCGAATGAATCCACATAAATCAAGGAAATTTCTCTTGCACCTTTTATAGGAGTAAATTTATGTTTCACTACTTTAGACTTCCAATCTAAAACATATAAGCAACCTTCCTTTTCTCTTAACTGAGCTCCACCTGGTGTCTCAATACTTGTTCCCCCAAGGATTTCTCCTGAGCTTAATTCAGCAAGGCTGACAGTACTTTGGTTGACCACAACATTTTCATGCGTAATCAATTGGTTTTTTTCTGTTTCTATATGATAGATGCCCAACGCACCCCCAACCATTCCATATCCAGGGAATCCTCCCCAAATGATATGTTGCCTATCACTTAGTGCAATTGCACAACGTGGTCGATGAATTTTCTCTTCCTGTAACACTAACTTAGGGTTATCTTTATATATGAATGCCTTTGAAGTATCAAACACATATAGCTTACCTCCTGCATAGGCAACCCCAATAAGCAAACTTCCATTGGAAGCATATGCACAAATATTCCCTCCTCCGCCTTTCTCGATTATTTGACCACCAAAATTGGTAGTCTTACCTGTTGAGATATCAAATCGAAAAAATTGCAACGGATGCATAGAGGTGCCATAAATATGTCCATCTGGACCAAAACATAAAGTAGATAAAATTGCTCCATCCGAAAAATATGTGAATGTTATTGTTTTTGATTCTCCAGTTTCTTTATGAATCATACGAATGATACGTTCCGACAGACTGTATAAAATGACTTGATAATTTGTTTCAAGATTACGGTGAATTTTTTGAAAGCCTGTTCCAGAGAAGGAGGATGGAGATAATTCGTTACTGTCTATATATTGGAATTCTCCATCAGAAAATTTCATCCAACGTAAGGAATAATTCACATCCTTTAAGTCAGAAGCGTCCGTATGTCCATAAACTTTTCCGTCTTCTCCCAAGTAGACATAACCTGCTCCCTTTTGCCTCTGTAAATCCAGGATTAGATTTTTCTTATAGCCTTTCTCAAGATGAAAGGCAACGATATTTTTATTTTCTGTTCCAATCCCTATATACGCCCAGCCCATTTGATCAATCGCTAAACTACCTGGATATTTTTCTGATGAATCCATAGAGCCAAAATCAACAATTTCTTTTGTTTTAGGATGATAACAGAGTAAATGACAGTGCGGATATGAAGTGAAGTAAATATTCCCAACCTTATCCTCTCCAAAGCTAAAACCTAGAATTTCTTCTCCATTTTTTATGACTCTATAATATACAAAGCGCTCTAGAAAAGGATCCAATACCATGAACATTGTTCCAGCGCCTGTATAAAATAACCCATTACTGCTAAACGATGAGAAAGGATACTCTAGGTTGTTATCAGGAAAAAATACTTGTTTTGAATAACCGTTTTCAGGATTAATTATTAGGACAAATCCTTTTGCAGCAATAACAAATCTAATTTCTCTATCTACATTAATGCACATCGCAGCAGTTCTTTCTTCTTCTGCAGAAACAGGGATTCCATAGTCAGTAAAATGTGAATTAGCTTTATGCACTTTGGCTCTCCTTTCGCAAACTACTCTTTCCTTCTAGTTTCATTTTACAAAACATAATAGGAAGCAACTTTATTTACAGCTGCAATCATATCTTCAATATCTTGATTGGTATAAAATTCACTAATATTTAATCGAATTGCTGTCTCAAGTATACGCTCGGCGTTTGGACAGCTACCAATAGAGTAGTCATACGTAGCAGTTTCAAACGGAAAGTGGCTATTTAGATATGCTTGTTTTTTTTGAAATAATGGTTGTGCATATAAGACTTTAGGAATATATCCCGGCTGATTAGGGATTCCTTCAGCAGATAGAGCTTCTGAAAATTCTTCTCTCGAGCAGGATAAATGTTCCGTGTTTAAGGTCAACATATAAAACCAATAGCTACACCAACCCCCATTAGTAATTCTCATCGGGTTAATTCCATTTATAGCACTTAGACCGTGATTTAACTTTTCCCCTAACTCATTTCGTCTTGTACAGATCCAGTTAAGCTTTCTTAACTGTGCAATACCTACGGCACCTTGTAACTCTGTCATACGGTAGTTCGGCGCTAAGTACTCTAACTCCTTTAAGACGGACGTTTCTTGTCTGTGATAATTTTTATCAGCAAATGCATGAGTAGTGAAATAATCCGACTCTGAGCCTGAGTTAACAGTCACAATTCCTCCGTCTCCAGTAGAAATGTGCTTAAAATCATTTGTACTAAAGCACCCATAGTCACCAATTGTGCCAGTTAAACGCCCTTTATATGTCGTAAGATAACTTTGTGCACAATCTTCAATGACTTTGAGATTATACCTTTTCGCAAGTTCCATGATGGGGTCCATATCGCATGGGTTGCCAGCCAAATGAACTACAATGATTGCCTTTGTTCTCGGAGTTATTTTTTCTTCAATTGTTTCAGCGGTCATTGTATAGCTATAGGGATTCAAATCAGCAAACACAGGTATTGCATTTTGGTAAAGAACTCCGATTACCGTCCCTTGATCTGTAATTGGACTTGTTATAACCTCATCCCCAACTGAAACTCCAGCAGCACCAAGGGCTACATGAAGCGCTGCAGTACCAGAGGATGTAGCGACACTATATTCAACTCCGTATAAATCATTAAAATCATTCAGAAATTGTTTAACCTTATTTCCAAAATGATAAAATAATGTATTTTGCTCAAGAGCTTCCAACAACTCACTTGCCTCATCAAGTCCAAAACGTTGGCCAGTACCAAAAGGAGTTGTTTTCACCTTTGATCCACCTTTTAAAGCCAGAATATTTTCCCCCATAATAAGTCCCCCAAATTAGGCTTCTTTCAGAATCTCAGCTGTTTTTGAGACCTGTTTACAATTAAACCCAAATCTTTGTACTATCTCCAAATTATTTGTATCTAAGTTTTGATTTTTGGATAATGGAACTAGGATTACAAAGTCATTTCTATCCATTGATCCAGTTAATTCAATTTCTCCTGATTCACTTATGCCTGTTATAGATAATTTTCGACGTTCCCTTTCCCAATCATTGATTTGCCGGCTGGTCCAAAACGTAAAATCCTGATCTTTGGCAGTAGTTATTAATTCTAGAATTGCTTCACGTACTTTCGGCTGGTTGTAAATATGAAACTGATGGAAAAGAAAATGAGCCACTCCGTTTACCCTTTTTACACCATCTAAGAATGGCTGAATTACACTAACGTCTGAAAGCGTATTATGATTTAAATCTTGCGTTAAAAAACCAATTTCCAAAACGTCATAGAAACGATTCTTTTCATCCGACCATGATATTGGAAAATAAGGATGGCAGGTTCCGAACAAAAAGCCAATATTCCCTTTTTTGCTAGGGCCTCTTGATTGATCTACTTGTATCCCATTTTTTTCACACCACGCAAATAAATCTCCCCAGCCTTCGTAACGCGTATAATGATTTTTATTTGAAATAATGTCTTGAGTATCTGCTGCTTTTTTTATCCACTTTAATTGTGATGTAAAGGCATCCTCTGACCAAACTCCATCTTCCTGTTCTAGTGCATTATAATGTAAAGCAATTTCATGTCCATCTCTTTTAATCTGTTCATAGATCAAAGAGCTATATCCTGGCGCTATCATACACCAAGTTGATTGGACATTTTCAGATTTTAGGGTATCTAATGTTATTTCAGCTGATTCATCGACATTTAAATCACTGTCATGGGATATCATAGCCACATATTTCACATCAGAAGGCCACAGATCTAAAAATGGAAGTGTCAATCCTTTTTCCATAACACATTTTAATAGATGCTCAACAATAACTTCTTTCCACAAGTCAGCATAAGGGTGTGGGAAATAAAGCATCCCTGTTTCTGAATAAGTTCTGTCTAAAACCCAGTCTAATTCAAAACCGTCTTCCGCCTTTAAAATATTTTCGTCTAGGTTTGCCGAACCATCAGGAGCTGGTATTCCATCTTCAATCACATGTTGAGTACCTTGTTGCAACCCAACTATTGTACTTGGAATGGAAACTGCCCAACGCTCTATTATCCCTTCACCATATTTAATCCGTTGTAATGCAGTTGCTTCTTGCCCATTCTTTGTCTCATTGATCAAACCCATTTCAATTACTTTCAAACGGTTATGTTCATTCTTCCAAGGATCCGCATGAAGAAAACGCAATGGAACACTTTGATTTAGAAAGCTAGACAAATGAGCATATCCTTTAATAGGCTCTAAATTCTTAGAAAAACCTAATAATTCTCTAGCACTTTCCAATCCACCATATGAAATCACTGTTCCTCCAGCATTAACATATTCTAATATTTTTGAAGTAGTATTTATGCTTACTTGACACTGAGCTATCATCAAAACATCAAATGTTTCATATTCTCCCAAAATATCAATTTTTTCATATGGTAGTCTGAAATGATCAAGAATTTCAAATAAATATTTCTCAAAAATATTCTGTCCTTTTGACCATCGTAACTCCGCTTCTTCTTCATCAAAAACGATTCCCAGTTTAGCCATTTTCATATTAACATCACCTCTCAGAACATATAATACATGTATACGACATGTATTTATAACCTTTTATTAAATAGTAGTATAAATACAATTATTAATCAATTAATTTTTCGAAAATTTTATAAATTCTATTTTAATGGTTTTATACATACAAAGGACATCAAACTGTAGACAAACTCAAAGAAATTTGAAATTGTCTATAGTCTTTTTTATTTACAATACATAGTAAGAAATCGTCGATTTCCGTTTCATTCGCTACGCTTTCCACGGGCACGGCCTCAGCCTTCTCCCTTGCTCCTGCGCAAGCTCGTCGAGAAATTAATTTCGCTACACTTAGTCCCGGTGCTTCGGCTCGTGGTCTTCGCGCCTTCCACTCCAATCGACTAGTGTTGGCTAATTTAAAAAGTGAGGAAAAGCTTCAAGAAGAGCTGAATCTAGATCGTGAAGAAAACGGAAAAAAGCTGTTTCACCCGGAGAATTACGTGATGAAATGAAGGAAATCAAGGTGAGAGACGAACTCTCGGGGTACTTTTTCTACAGCTGGACATGTATTCATTCTTAAAACGAATTGAATAATTTGCAAATGATATTATTTTCCTTTACATAGATTTGTTCTTACCTCTTCAATAATAGAAGGAAGTTCAGCTAAATCATTTACATATAGTTCTGTTACAAATGTATCCCATTGATAGTCTTTCTTCCAAATGCTAATCATACCAGCGTTTCTAGATGCTATGACATCATTTTCCGGATGGTCACCAACAAATATACTTTCGTTCGGATTTACTTGGAGTTTTTTTAATGCTCTTTCAAATATCTCTGGATCTGGTTTTTTAATTCCTTCCCATTCAGACACGAGGATAGCCTTGAAATACTTTTCTATGCCCAATGCCTTCAAATTATTCATCTGAAAGTCCCCAAATCCATTCGTAATCATTCCTAAAACTAAATTATTTTTTTTGAGTTTTTCCAGCATGCTTAATACATTAGGAAATGGAACACAATGATTCGGAAATTGAGAAATATAATCTTGTAATAAGTACTGCCAGTCAATTCCCTCTATCTCTAGCTCTCTCACTAATTGTTGATAGACCTTATCTTTCCATACATAACCCCTGCAATCTAACTCAATAAATCTTTTCGTATATGTATCTTTTGGAATATTGCCTACCCATTTTTTAAACCGCTCGTATTGATCGTCAATAAAATTCTTTACCGATTCATCACGGTTTAACAACGTTCCATCAAGATCAAAAATGATTGCTTTAATCATTTGTACTTCCCCTTTCTTTTCTTTTTCTATCCTCATATTTAAGGAGTTCCACCTCTACCTCTAAATCGTTGAATCTTTTCTCTAAGTTTTTTTTTTGAAATTGTGGCTTCAAATATTGCTCCAGCTGCAACTGCAAAAACTATCCATACGATAAAAGTCATATAGTTCCCCTTTACTAATGATAGAATATAATATTTTTAGTTAATTTAATTTATATTACCACTATAGAGGAACTATTGGTTAAAAGAGGGTATAAAAGATAAGCATCGTTTCCTCCACCTTACATTCTACCTTTTATGCACTTGTCAATTCACAGGACCACAATCATAAAAATAAATAAAAGACCTATCCGCCGAAGCGAATAGGTCTTCTATTAAAACTTTGAACCGCTGTCCCCATACTCATCTAGTAATTCTGCAAATGATTTGTTCTTCTCTCTTTGCTTTTTTTCAAATGCAAGCATTGCTTGTCTTTCTTCCTCTTTTTCTTGCTCTTCTGCTACTAATTGTTTCTTTGTTTCTTTTAGTTTAGCAAGCACATCAGAGGAAAGTTGATCAAACAAACCATTTCCTTCTTCTTTTTGAACAGCTGGCTTAACAGGCTGTCTTTGTTTTTTCTTTGCCAAATGTTTCACCTTCTTTTATTAACGCTTAATAATTGTAGCTACCCCTTGTCCTCCACCGATACAAAGTGTCGCTAATCCAGTTTTTGCATCCTTTTTCTCCATTTCATGAAGTAAAGAAACAAAAATTCTTGCTCCACTTGCTCCGATTGGATGGCCTAAAGCTATAGCACCACCATTAACGTTTAGTTTATCATGATCAAATGAAAGCTCTCTATCTACAGCAATCGACTGCGCAGCAAAGGCTTCATTTGCTTCAATTAAATCGATATCCGCTAGTGAAAGGTTTGATTTTTTTAGAACCTTTTTCACTGCTTCCACTGGACCAATACCCATAACACTTGGATCTACCCCAGCAGATGCATTTGCAACAATCGTAGCTAATGGTTTTATGCCCAATTCGTCTGCTTTTGCTTTAGACATAACAACTACCGCTGCTGCACCATCATTTATTCCGGAAGCATTTCCTGCCGTTACAGAACCATCCTTTTTAAAAGCTGGGCGTAAAGTACTTAATTTTTCTTGAGTGGACCTTTTTTTCGGATATTCATCGGTATCAAATATGATTGAATCTCCTTTTCGTTGAGGAATTTCTACTGGAACAATCTCATCCACAAATTTTCCTTCTTCAATTGCTTTTGCTGCACGAGCTTGGGAACGTGCAGAAAATGAATCTTGCTCTTCTCTTGTAATATTGAATTGGTCACAAAGATTTTCAGCTGTTATTCCCATATGATAATCGTTAAATGCACACCACAAACCATCAGAAATCATACTGTCTACAACTTTTTGATCTCCCATTCGGAAACCGTCTCTAGCATTTTTTAATAGATAAGGAGCTTGGCTCATATTTTCCATTCCACCTGCTACTATTATATCTGCATCTCCTGCGATAATAGCTTGAGATGCTAGATGGATTGCTTTAAGACCTGAACCACATACTTTGTTTATTGTTAATGCTGAAACAGCAACTGGTAATCCTGCTTGAATCGAAGCTTGTCTTGCTGGATTTTGTCCTAAGCCCGCTTGCAGGACATTTCCCATGATAACTTCATCTACAGAATCCTTAGCGATCCCTGCTTTTTCTAACGCTTTTTCAATAACAATAGCACCTAATTTTGTTGCAGGTATATCTTTCAATGCCCCTTGGAAAGATCCGATTGCTGTCCTAACAGCACTTACAATAACTACTTCGTTTGTCACAGTTAAACTCCTCCTCTTAAACCCCTATAATAAAATTTGCTTGTTTAACCATCCATTCCTTACAATATAGATGGAGGGATGATTATGTTCAGTTTACCAAAAAAAGTGACAATTATCGAGGTCGGTCCGAGAGATGGATTACAGAACGAAAAAAATGAAGTACCAACTGAAGTTAAATTAGAGTTTATCGAGAAACTTCAAAAAGCTGGTGTAAAGGAAATGGAGCTCACATCATTTGTATCACCAAAATGGGTTCCACAAATGAAGGATGCAAAAGAAATAGTAGGTAATACTACTAAATTTGGAAGGCAATTTGTTTTAACACCTAATGAAAAAGGAATTGAACTCGCAAAACAAGCGGGGGCAAATAATTTTGCGGTATTTGTAGGGGTATCAAATACATTTAATAAAAAAAATATCAATAAAACGACCGAAGAGAGTATGATCGGACTCAAACCGCTTGTGGAAGTTCTAGTAAATGAGGGTCATTTTGTACGTGCTTGCATTTCCACTGCTTTTTATTGTCCATATGAAGGATTAATTGACCCCAATAAAACTATCGAGTTATGTAGAGAATTTGTTTCTTGGGGAGTAAATGAATTAAGTGTTGCAGACACAATAGGTATGGCTAATCCAAAAGAAAGTTATATACTGTTTGAACGACTGAAGAGAGAATTTCCTGAAACACTTATCACTGCTCATTTCCATGATACACGAAAAATGGGTATAGCTAATATATTTGCTGCACTCCAAGCAGGGGTTGATCGTTTTGATAGTTCAGCTGGTGGTTTAGGCGGATGTCCATTTGCGCCGGGTGCTACGGGAAATGTAGCAACTGAGGATGTCGTGAATATGCTACATCAAATGGATATTGAAACGGATATTAACCTTGATTTATTAATTGAAGCTGTTGATTCAGTTGCTCCTTTTGTGTCTAGACCAATTGAGACCGGTATGTATAAACTAGTTAAAAGCAAATAGGGGTTGATGCAATGAAAAAACGTGTAATCATATGGACGAGTTTGTTAACTAGTATTTTAACAGCTACTGCCACTGTTTTTGGTTATTTTGTCACTAATAAACTAATGTATATGAAGAAAAAAGAAGATGACTTTATACTCAATAGGGAGATAACATCAAAACGATTAGACGAAGCTTGGTTTCGTGCTGTGAATAAAACAGAGAAGTGGATTGAATCGATAAATGGATATTCGCTTAAAGCTATTTTTGTAGAACCGCTTCAAACAAATAATTACGTAATTATATGTCATGGAGTAACAGAAAATAAAATTAATTCTCTTCGTTTTGTTCGCATGTTCGAACGATTAGGATTTAACAGTGTCGTTTATGATCATCGTAGGCATGGAGATTCTGGTGGAAAAACAACAAGTTTTGGATTTTATGAAAAAATTGATTTGCAATCTATTGTAGAAGCAGTAAGAGAACGTGCTGGAGAAAATGCAATCATAGGGATACACGGAGAATCAATGGGTGCTGCGACTATGATACTATATGCAGGCTCCATAATAGATGATGCTGATTTCTATATTTCCGATTGTTCTTTTTCAAATTTTGAAGAACAAGTTCTTCATATTATGCGACAAACAACCCCTCTTCGATCCAGCTTAGCTATTCGCTTCGCTAACTTATTTTTAAAAATGCGAGATGGTTATACATTAAATCTTGTATCTCCGATTGATGTGGTGGATCAAATAGAGAAACCGGTGTTGTTTATTCATAGTTTAGAGGATGATTTTATTCTTCCGGTAATGACAGAAGAATTGTACGAAAAGAAAAAAGGTCCTAAGTCATTAAAGTTTTTTGATATTGGGGCACATGCAAAATCTTTCAATGAAAATAGCGAGGAATACGAACAAGTTGTTGCGGACTTTTTACAACAAAATAATTTATTAAACAAATAAAAAGCACTCCATTGAGTGCTTTTATTTGTTTTGCATTTTATTCATTTGATTCATCATTTGTTTTACTTGTTTCTCAGAAGGCTTGCGACCCATTTGTGCCATCATCATACGAAGCATTTGTTCATTAATAGGTGGATTTTCTTTTAAATATTTCATCATATATTGACGTGCAGCATAAAAGCCTATTGCAGCTCCAGCAATTAATGCAACGATTACAATAACAATCCAAATCCAAGTTTGCATACTTTCTCCTCCTTTACGTTCTTGTCTACGTGTACAAGACACCACTGAAAATTATACTATAGATTCTTTATCCAGACTATATAAATTCAAAAAAAGTAATTTAGACTAAATATAACTTCTTCCAGTGAGATTAACTTTCTAGAATTGTTTGTCCTACAAAGATAAAAAGCAATTCGAATACTTTACGATGTAAGTATTCGAATTGCTTTAAAGTATCTATTACTTTTCAAGCAAGTTTTTCATTTTGGAAACGACATTCTCAACCGAGAAACCATATTCTTTCATAACGATTTCGCCCGGAGCACTTGCGCCAAATTTATCAATCGCTATGACATCTCCCTCAAATCCAACATATCGATGCCAACCAAGAGATGCTCCCATTTCAATAGCGAGGCGTTTAGTTAAATGTGAAGGTAATACAGATTTTTTATATTCACTGTCCTGTTGCTCAAATAAGTCCCATGAAGGCATAGACACAACCGAAACTTGTATTCCATCCTTCGCAAGAACCTCTTGCGCTTCAATCGCAAGGCTAACTTCTGATCCAGTAGCAAGTAAGATAGCTTCCGCTTGTTCATTAGGAGAAATTACATAGGCACCTCTTGAAACACCCTCACTCGCTTTCTCCACAGAACCCTTAAGTGTTGGTAGATTCTGTCTTGAAAGAACAAGAATTGTTGGCTTGTTTTTAGAAGATACTGCAAGCTTCCATGCTTCTTTCGTTTCATTTGCATCAGCTGGACGAATGACAGATAATCCTGGCATTGCTCGTAAAGAAGCTAAATGTTCAACTGGCTCATGTGTCGGACCATCTTCCCCAACAGCGATACTGTCATGTGTGAACACATATGTTACAGGAAGTCCCATAAGAGCAGATAATCGAATTGCAGGTCTTACATAATCACTGAACACAAAGAAAGTACCACCAAATACATGGAGTCCACCATGTAATGCCATTCCATTTAGAGCAGCACCCATTGCAAATTCACGAACACCAAACCAAATGTTCTTACCTTCGTAATTTAGTGGAGAAAAATCTCCAGCATTTTTAATTGTCGTTTTATTGGAGCCAGCTAAGTCCGCGCTTCCTCCAAAGAAGGAAGGTAAATTTTGAGCTATTGCATTAATTGCATCACCAGATGCTGAACGAGTTGCATGAGATGAGCCTTCCTCATATACTTTCATAGCTTCATCAAAGTTCTCAGGTAATTCCCCATTTATCGCACGTTTTAATGTATCTGCAAGTTCAGGAAATTCATTAGAGTAAGCATGGAACTTTTCATTCCAAGCACTTTCTTGTTCAACACCTAAACGTTTTGAAGCTTCTTTAAACGTTTCGTATACTTCATCTGGTACATGGAAGTCCGCCTCAAACGACCATTTATAAGATGCTTTCGCTAATAATGTTTCGTCTTTACCTAATGGCATACCATGAGCATCTGATTTACCCGCTCTATTTGGTGAACCAAACCCTATTACTGTTTTAACTTCAATAAGTGTTGGTTTATCATTTTGCGCTTTAGCTTTTTCAATTGCTGCAGATATCTCTTCTAAATCATTACCATCTTTTACAAAAATATAATTCCATCCGTAAGATTCAAAACGTTTCTCTACTTTTTCTGAGAAAGATTTATTCAAATCTCCATCTAAAGAAATATCATTACTATCATAAAGAACAATTAATTTACTTAATTGCAAATGTCCAGCAAGTGAAATCGCTTCTGCTGCTACACCTTCCATTAAATCTCCATCTCCGCAAAGAGTATACGTGTAATGATCAACCACTTCATAATTTGGTTTATTATAAGAAGCTGCTAAATGAGCCTCTGCCATTGCCATTCCAACAGCCATTCCGATACCTTGTCCAAGAGGTCCTGTTGTTGCTTCTACCCCTGCCGTGTGACCAAACTCTGGATGTCCTGGAGTTTTAGAATTCCACTGTCTAAAGTTTTTAATCTCTTCCATAGGAAGATCATATCCACCAAGGTGTAATAGACTATACAGAAGCATAGAACCATGACCCGCCGATAAAACAAATCGATCACGATTGAACCAATTAGGATTATTTGGGTTATGTCGTAAATGCTTTGTCCAAAGCGTGTAAGCCATTGGAGCTGCTCCCATTGGTAAACCTGGATGACCAGAATTCGCTTTATCTATAGCATCAATTGATAAAGTACGAATGGTATTAATTGCAAGTAAATCTGATTGAAGTGACATATTTGACATCCTCTCAAGCTAATTTTTTCTATATCTATAGTTTAGACAACAATCTTTGCATTATCAATGGTTTCTTAATGATTGATTAATTCAGAAATTTTCCTTTTTTAGCTTGTTGCACCTTAAGTGGTGTCACATCATTACCTGCGGGATCCACAATTTTCACACTTTCAATTGTATCTCTCATTGTTGCACGAAATGTCTCTAAATATTCTTTTCTTAATGAACTTTGTTCTTTTGCTTCCTCAACAGATAATCCAGAAGACTTTGATTTTCTAGATAGTTCACCAATTCTTGCTAGTTTTTCCTTACTAAGCATAACAATCACCCTTTATATTTTATTCTTATATAAAGGTAAGGAAAAAACACACAGAGTGCAAGCCTTTACCCTCCGTGTGTTTCAATAAATTCAATATATCGTCTATGTACTGTTGCTTTACTTATTTCAAAACCTAAACCTTTTAATGTGGAAGCAATTTCTTCAAACGTCAATCCAGCATTACGCAATCTTACGATTTCATCAACTGGGACTTCAATTCGTTCTCTACCTTCTTGATTTCCTCGCATCTTTAAATTCTTTTCAGGACGGAACCCTTGCGATACTGCACGTTTCATTCCACGCTTAATTTTAGCATTATGCAATTTCCGTTGATATTCTTCAACTAGAGCCAAAATTTCTAAAAGCATAGAGTCCATTTCATTTAAATTTAATACTCCTTTATCTTGAAGTGTAAAGACAGAAGTATTTGTTTTCTGAAGTAAATGTAAAACCGCCATCCTTCCATTGCCACGACCTATTCGAGTCTCATCTTGAACAAATACAGCTTTTATTTCTTCTTCTTTAATAAAGGACAATAAATCAAGTAACCCTTCTCTTTCCATATCGTAACCACTATGCTGATCTGTAAATATTCTTGCTATCTCATACCCTTGAGCAAGTGCAAAGCCGGTTAGCTCTTCCTCTTGTCTTACTAGAGACGATTCCTGTGTCTCTTTTTCAGTACTAACTCGACAATATATTACCGCTTTCATTCACTATCCCCTGCTAACTCTGTGGAATTATCCAAATGAAAATGTTCCGTTTCATTCGGAATTATTAATACATCTCCTGCTTTTATATGTGCGGAATGTAAATTATTTAAATTCATTACTTCATTGATCCATGCATCTCTTGATTTTTCGGATTGAAACTTATCAGCAAGCGCCCACAATGAATCACCTGGTTCTACTTTTATTTTATATTCTTCTTCAGCAACTTGAGAGTTTATAATAACAATTGATAAGATGAAAGTTACGCTTAATCCTAAAAATAAAGTAAGAAAATAATTTTTTGCTAACAATTTCATTTAAATTACCCCTTTTATAGAATGTTTGTTCGGTATGTATGTTCTTATATTAAAACGAACACATGTTTTTGTCAACAACTTTTAGAACCTATGTTTGCATTTCATTATATAGGCTGATATACTATAAATAAGAAAAAACAGTTCTATAATAAAAAGAGGTGAAGGTATTGAAGAAAGCATCTAAACGACAAGAAGATATATTAGCATTCATAAAAGAAGAAGTGCGAAAAAAAGGATATCCACCTTCCGTACGTGAAATAGGTGAAGCGGTTGGACTCGCTTCTAGCTCTACAGTACACGGTCATTTAGCAAGATTAGAAAGCAAAGGATTGATAAGAAGAGATCCTACAAAACCTCGTGCCATCGAAATTCTTGATGGTACAAGCGCTACTATAGAAAGACAAGGTGTTGTTCATGTACCGTTAGTTGGTAAAGTAACAGCGGGACTTCCAATAACAGCAATTGAAAATGTTGAAGAATTCTTCCCTCTTCCTGAAACGTTTGGTACATCTGACGATCATTTGTTTATGCTTGAAATTATGGGTGACAGTATGATTGAAGCAGGCATATTAAATGGAGATTATGTTGTAGTAAAACAACAACAATCTGCTAATAATGGTGAAATTGTAGTTGCAATGACAGAGGACGATGAAGCAACTGTAAAACGTTTTTTCAAAGAAAAATCTTTTTTCAGGTTACAACCTGAAAACTCCTCAATGGATCCAATTATCGTCAACTCAGTAACAATACTAGGAAAAGTTGTAGGTGTTTATCGTCACATTCAATAGATTCATGGTTGACTTGACAGATAGAGTTATAATCCGTATGATTACGTAGAGCCGATATCATATCTAAACAAAAAGTGGACATTTTTGTTTAGATCATCGAAAAAACTCCTTGACCTCATGGTCGAGGGGTTTTTGTCATTTTAAAAATAATATAATCTCGGATACATAATTCTATTAATATGTGTTTGTCTATAGTTTTATTCTAGTAAGTACTATTATTTCATTTGTAAAGACTTCATCTAAAGGAGTAGTTTCCGGAATAATGTATATAAACACCTTGTTAGTTACACTTTCAATAATAAATTTAACACTCAGAAAATCTCTCTGAGCGTTATTATATTCAAAATAAATAAATGTATATTTTAAATTTAATAATCATTAATATAACAATAACTAGCAAAGCCAAAGTCTCAAGCGATTTATCGGTTTATAAGTACAGCTTCAGTAAACCACAGATCTTGTAAAACTTTAACCGACTGATACTTACTAATGGACTTCTATCGTTACCAAAGTCTATTCCTTTGTTTGATTCAACAGTGATTGAATGCATAAGAGAAGGACTAATGTAAGTCTATTAAGTTAATATATTTTTCTTTTTTCATTTTTTCTAACAATAATTAGACATAAAAAAATAGTCTCACTCTATTATGAGTGAGACCATATCTGACAATCTTTTAAGTCAAATATATATGAGAAAAATGAAGGGAGATCACATTTGTTTCTCTATATTTATATACCCCAATTTAAAAAGATAAAACTAGATTTTTTCTAAATGAAATTTTCAAAAAATAAAAGGTGTAATATTAGGAAAGTAGGGTACATTTAAGTTAGTTCATATTTCACTTAATACCTAACTCTAAGATTTCTTTACAGAAAAGAGAGCTTGGTGGGAGGTGATTAATTGAAAAAAGTCTATGGTATTAAAAGCTTAGTAGAGTATCTTGATTCAGTAAATTTTCCAATGTCTGAATCAAAAATTAATGATTTAATATTAAAAAAAGAGATACCTCATCAAAAACCTCTTTCCACTATGCTTGTTTTTAATCTAGAACATATTGATTGGTGGATTGAAGAACAGCGATTAAAGCCATAGTACTACGCCCTACATTATGTAGGGCACATAACTTTAATATTTACTATTTCTTTTTCCCTAGAAATAGTTCATAATGAGGGTGTAAAAGAAGCTTTAAAAGGAGAAATGTCTTATGATTTTCATCAAGAATGAGCTAAATTATTTGTTAGAGGATTATAGAAATTGTGAAAATTCTTCTATTAAAGAACTAATACTACAAGATATTAATCTTTTAAAAGAAGCTTTGGCTATTTTACAACATGAACAAGATTCCTATCCTATAAATTAATACTAACTTATTAAAAACAATAAAACCTTAGCATCTTTGATTAAATAATGCTCCATATCTTTCCTCACAAATAACTCAGAGTTTTTTTTATAGATAATTTTAATCCTCTAATATACAACTTCGCAGCATATACATTTATGCAGTAAATAACATACATCTCTTTTCGATTTAAAGTGTTAGGTGAAAAAATTTTCTACATAATTGTTATAAAGAACTGTTACTTAACATTTTATTTAAAACAAAAAAGAGCCCTCCAATAGAGCTCTGTTATATTTATTTATGTTTTCTCATAGCTTGTTCTATCGTAGAATGTGTATCTATATTGGAAAAGTCTATCCCGAGTTGTACAGTTGTTTGAGCAATACTTGGTCGTAACCCAGATAGGCTTGATGTAACTCCAATCAACTTTAATGCATCAATCATATGAAATAGTTGCTGTGCAACCATTGTATCCACTACTGGAACACCAGATAAATCAATATACAAATGGCGGATGTGAGAATCAGCACATTGCTTTAACACCTGCTCTAGCATCACCTTTGCCCTGTTCGTATCAATCTCTCCTACTAACGGCAATACTGCTGTCTTATTAACCAATTCGATAATTGGTGCACTTAGTTCCATTATCATTTCTTGATGAGCAATTAAACGACTTTCTGTTTGTCTTATAAATTCATTACTAAATTTTAGTATGACTCCATTAATCGTTTCAATAATTGCACTATGACATGTAAAAATTTGTTTAATTGTAAGTTCTTCTGGATACTGTTCAACAAATTCTTCTATTAATTCTAAATATAAGTATTGCTGACGAAAGAATTCCCCGATTATCTCAGTTAAAGGAGTCTTCTGGTGCCCTTCATCTTCTACGACAGTTTCCACAAAATCATCAAAGATTTCTAAGAATTCTTCACTTGGCTCATTAAATAAATAAACAAACTTTTCTTGAAATCTATGATTCTGTTTTTTAAGCTTATCTATTTCTTCTGGATTTAAGGTACCGTATATTCCTTTTTGATCTTTATTAAGTGTTGCATACCAACGCTCTGTTATTAACCATGTTCTTTCACGAAGAAAGTCATATAATAATTTATTGCGAATCATTCCGTTCCTCCTACTTTATTATTGCTATATACTCAAGTATAGCAAATGCATAAGAGTTTGTAATAATTTAATAATCTAAAAAATAAGAGTTTCATCTTTCCAAAAGAACCTCCCTCCTATGAATGTGTACTATTAAATTTTGTGCTGTTCTAGTTAATAAGTTACTAGTTACCTTACCTTCTCCACCCGCTTCAGTGGAAGCTTATCTTCTATGCTGTATCGATTAGAATTCCAGTAAATAGCTAGTTTTTATCCAAAGGCAATAATATGGAATAGTTTAATAAAATTAATAAACTTTAAAAGCAGTGCAAGCAATAATTGTTTGCACCGCTTTTCTGTAATGCAGAATAAAAAGTACTTAAAAGTCTTCAGATAAAAATTTATCTATGTCTATAATTATATTTTTTAGAACATCTATCGAGTTAATAATATCATCGTTATAGTCTAGGCTATGATTAACACCAGAAATTAATTGTGACGTTAAATTTTTGTTTTGTATCAATCTATCATATAACTCTTCCTTATAAACTTGATCTTTATCCCCAATTATACAAAACCCTTTGTTTCCAATATTAACTATAGTTTCTAAGACTTCGTCTAAATTTAATAACGGGGTTAACCAAATTGCTTTTGCTTCCTTAAACTTTTCTCTTCGTAATTCTGAGCTCATAGCTATTGTACCTAAGGATTTCCCAATAAAATAAAAATTTGTGTATGAGTTAGTTTCTAAAACAGTATCTATAACTAACCTTGAATCCATTTTTACTGCTTTAATTATCTCTTCTTTGTTAAAGTCACTATAAAAATCTGTGTTATAAGAATAATTGACTTCTAAAATATCTTTATTGTTATTAAAAATAATTCCACTTATATAATGAAAAACTGGACTATTTACCGTGTATCCTGAACCTGGTAGTAAGATGTATAAGTCCTGAGAGTCTTCTTTTTTACCGTATAATTTATACGGAATTTTAAACCCTTTATACCCCTCTATACTCTCTTTTATAATTTTCATCTTATAAACCTCCTCCTTCATGCCCCCCTGCAAACATTGTTCTCTTTATCAAATACACTTATTTTATTTTTTTAATAATTGAAATGTCGTAATAATTTTTTATTCTCTTACAAAACCATGTACTCTAATTAAATTATTCTCTAAATCACTTAAATAAAATTCATAGTAGTTAAAAATAGGGTTTTGAATCTCTTCTACCCGCACTCCTTTTTCCTTAAAAATCCGATAGGTCTCAAATATATCATCGCTTTGTAAGTCCATTGCAGCGCTTTTGGGCAACTTATTCTTCTCACTTGCTTTAAAACGATTACTGATTGCAAGTTTAGTGTGTTCATTTAGAGAAAAGAAGTAAGCGACATCAATATTGCTAGTTGGTTTAGTCCCTAAAAGGTCTGAATACCATTCAACCGCACTAAGTAAATCCTCTACAAAATGCCATATAACTACATTTCCATTTATACCATTACTTTGAATAGATGTTTTTGTCATACATTCCTATCCCCCATTAAAATATTCATTTTATAAAATATTCTCTATGACATTATGAAATACCTTTCATAGATAGTCAAAAGAATCTTATATTGAAAGACTAAAAATCCAAACACAAATAACTTAAACCCAAAATAAGAACAGACATATACTAAAAAAATGCGCTTAAAGCACTGATAAACCTATTTAGAAAGGATGTAAGTATTAGTTCGAAAATGGATTACACTTCATCAAATAAACAGTTCACTTTTGATGTAAATAAAAGTACACTTATCAAGAAAGATAATAGAAATTTTATTAATGTACTTGGTATTAAGCAATTAAATACATTACAAAATGTGTCTTTACTTGATATTTTTCTTAGCAAGAGTAATGTAGTCGAGCCCCATTACCATCAAAATGCTGCAGAACTTGTCTATTGTATTTCTGGAGCAGCTATTATTTCTTTGCTAAACCCTGATACAAAGAAAATACAAAATTATCAAATTACACCTGGTCAGGTAGCAAACGTTCCTCAAGGTTGGTGGCATTACGAAATCGCTACTGTCGATAACACTCATTTATTAGCTATTTTTGATGCTCCAACTCCTGAGGTAATTTTAGGTTCTGATATCTTAAAATTTACACCATCTAACATAATGGCACATACCTATTGTATGGATGAAAATCAATGGAAAGAGGCAATTGCCTCTGTACAGCCATCCACCTATATTGGACCTCCTAAAGATTGTAATAGAGAAAAAGAGAAATCTTCTAAACAGCACTCTCAACATAAGAATAATTACGCGTATCATTATTATCCTTACACTACTCCGTATCCTTTTCACTATAATTATCCTTGCGGCCCAACTCCTTATTCTTAGAAAATATATATATTCCTTTAATAAGACCTTCATGCGGAAGGTCTTTTTTGAACTTGGACAAATAAAAAGAACGACTATGTGGACGTTCTTTAAAAAAGTTTATAATCACAAGAGTTACTCTTAATTATCTTTCATAGCAAATTTTTAGATTTTTATATTCAACCAATTCTAAGATCTTTTTTAAGATATCCATTTTAATTTGGGCACAATCTTGTGCCATCTCGAAGGAAGCCCCTCCAGTCACCCTCCAGTTAGTTCAGAAAAATTAGTTCTTCTAACTAAGCAAAAGAACCAGTCGGTGAAAAATGAATTACATAGGATGAACTATCTAACAAACGGGAGGTGTTTGAAATGGGTTATGATTGTTATCCATGTTACGGGTACGGGTATGGACCTGAGTATAATAGACCTTATGGTTCAGGATTCGCTTTAATTGTTGTTTTATTTATTCTATTGATTATCATTGGCGCAAGTTTCGTAAACCATGGTAGATATGGTGGCGACGATTGCTAACAACATCCTTATAAAAATCATTCATTAGAGACAGGTTTCTTTTACCTGTCTTTTCATTATTTATTCCACCCCACCTTCACTACACCTACAGGATTCTCTGAAAGGTATTTACGAACCGTCAACGTTTTAAGGTATGAATTTTTTTGGGATATTTTTCAAACCATTAATTGAAAGACGTATTAGTAAAGGTGAAGATGCTTCTTAAAAATGGACAGACTTTGTCCAAAAGATAGTCAACCATGCCAAAGACTTTTCAGTTTAAGTCCTACTAACGAATTTTAGAAGAGCAGACATAAAACCTTTACCAACCCACTCATTACGACATACGTTTGTAGTTTTACTAATGGAAGCCGAAGCCGGATATTAAGTATATTCAAAAACAACTGGGACATGTTAGATTTCTAATAACCGTTGATGTATACGCTCATATTTCTAATAAAACAAAAAAGAAAAACACCGAACGAGTCGACTCACGACTGAACGATGTTTTCAAATAATATTTTTATAGCTTTTTATTGGGGTGAAATTGGGGTGTTCCTTTTTAAAACACCCCATAAATCAAGTCCATAAACCCCGCTAAATCAATCTTAATACATTTTTAAATATTGCTCACGTTCCCATGGGTGAACAGTTGTACGGAACATATCCCACTCGATTTCTTTTGCTTCTACGAAGTTAGCGTAAATATGTTCGCCAAGTGCTCCGCGGATTATTTCGTTTTTACCAAGCTCTTGAATAGCAGCGTGAAGAGTAGGTGGTAAGTTGTGAATACCATTTTCTATGCGTTCTTCTTCTGTCATAACATAAATATTACGATCTACTGCAGGTGGTGGTGTCATTTTGTTTTTGATACCATCTAAACCAGCTTGAAGAATAACTGCCATTGCTAAATATGGATTTGCTGCAGGATCTACTGAACGAACTTCGATACGAGTGCTCAATCCTCTAGATGATGGAATTCGAATCAAAGGGCTACGATTTTGACCAGACCACGCTACGTAACATGGTGCTTCGTATCCAGGTACTAGACGTTTATATGAGTTTACAGTAGGATTCGTAATAGCAGTAAAGCTTTGAACATGTTTTAATACGCCTGCCATAAATTGCATGGACGTTTCACTCATTTTCAATTCTGCTGAATCATCGAAGAATGCATTTTCTTTTCCTTTAAATAAAGAAACGTTAAAGTGCATTCCTGAACCATTAACACCAAAAAGTGGTTTTGGCATGAATGTCGCATGCAAACCATGTTTACGAGCAATCGTTTTAACTACTAATTTAAATGTTTGAATATTGTCGCAAGCTGTAACTGCATCAGCATATTTAAAATCGATTTCATGTTGCCCTGGAGCTACTTCATGGTGAGATGCTTCGATTTCAAAGCCCATTTCTTCCAGTTCTAGCACGATATCACGACGGCAGTTTTCTCCAAGATCAACTGGTGCTAAGTCAAAATAACCACCATGGTCATTAAGTTCAAGAGTTGGCTCCCCTTGAGCGTCAAGTTTAAATAAGAAGAATTCTGGCTCAGGTCCTAAGTTGAAGCTTGTAAATCCTAATTCTTCCATTTCTTTCAATACTCGTTTCAAATTACTACGTGGATCGCCGGCAAATGGTGTACCATCCGCTTTATTAACATCACAGATTAGACGAGCAACTTTCCCTTTCCCAGTAATCCAAGGGAATACTACCCATGTATCTAAATCTGGAACTAAATACATATCAGATTCTTCAATTCGAACAAATCCTTCAATAGAAGATCCGTCAAACATCATTTTATTATCGAGAGCTTTATCGAGCTGACTCACTGGAATTTCAACATTTTTAATCGTACCTAGTATGTCTGTAAACTGAAGACGAATAAAATTCACCTCGTGTTCTTGAACGAACTTTTTAATATCCTCTTTTGTATACTTGCCCATTTTTTCACTCTCCTAAAAAGTTAATATATATGAACCTCGTTCTATCGAAAGAAACGAGATAGGTCCCCTTGTCTTAAAGATGCACGTTGTTGCCTTTGAGCAAGCTGCATCTCTTCTTTAACAATTGCACGTAATTCTTTGTCCGAAATTACTTGTCGTACTTCTTTCGAAGCAGCTGGATTCTTTTTCATTTCAAAAATTTGCTTAATGCCAGCAATATTCACTCCTGTTTTGAGCAAATCTTTAATTTCTAATAATACATCAATGTCATCTAACGAAAACATTCGCTGCTTACCTTCTGTACGTGCAGGGTGAACAAGTTCCTGCTCTTCATAATATCTAATTTGTCTTGCTGTTAATCCTGTTAACTGCATGACTATATTCATGGATAGCAGTGGCATAGAACGTCTCCATTCCTTTTCCATCGCTGCACCTCCTAGTAGGTTATAAAAATAGTATATGTGATGTTAGCTTACATGTCAACATCATGTCAGAAAAACTTACATTTATTTTTATCTTAATGAATATCACTTTCTGTTTTGCTTACTGCCTATTTTTTTAATGTTTGTAAGGCTCCTAATATTGCATATTTCACATGCTCATACGTTAAACCACCTTGTATAAACGCAGTAAAAGGAGGACGGATTGGTCCGTCAGCTGTTAACTCCATACTTGATCCTTGAATAAATGTTCCAGCGGCCATGATAACATCATCTTCATAACCAGGCATATAAGCAGGCTCAGGTGCAAACTGAGCATTTACAGGGGAATGTAATTGAATTGCTTTGCAAAATTGAATCATTTGCTCTGCTGTTTGGAATGAAACAGATTGAATAAGATCCGTTCTCTTTTCAGAAAAGTGCGGTTCAGTTGTCATGCCAGCATCTTCTAAAACTGCAGAAGTAAAAATAGCCCCTTTTACAGCTTGTGAGACAATATGAGGAGCAAGGAAAAACCCTTGATACATATCTAATAACGTATTTAGAGAAGCACCTGCTTCCGCTCCTATTCCAGGTGACGTCATTCGATAAGCACATTTTTTTACTAAGTCACTTTTACCAGCAATATATCCACCCGTTTTAGCTATACCCCCGCCAGGATTTTTTATGAGTGAACCTGCCATTAAATCTACACCGATGTTAGTTGGCTCTAATTTTTCCACAAATTCTCCGTAACAATTATCAACAAAAATAATACTGTCTTTTTTAATTGATCTTATTTTTTGAACCATTTCTTCGATTTCACTAATAGTAAAAGAAGGACGTACTGCATATCCCTTTGAACGTTGGATTGCGATCACTTTCGTATTTTCTGTGACTTTATTTTCAACGCTTTTCCAATCCACTTTTCCTGTCTCTAAGAGATCCACATGTTGATAAGAGATTCCAAAGTCAACAAGTGAACCAGTATCCTCTCCTTGACCGCTAACAATAGATTGGAGCGTATCATATGGTTTACCTGTTATGTATAGAAGTTCGTCTCCTGGACGTAATACACCAAACAAACTTATCGATATAGCATGTGTACCTGAAATAATTTGTGGACGAACGAGTGCCGCCTCTGCCCCAAATGTTGTCGCATATACCTTTTCTAGTGTATCACGACCTTCGTCATCGTACCCATAACCAGTTGATGGATGGAAATGATGGTCACTTACATGATGGGACTTAAAAGCACTAATCACTTTTTGTTGGTTAAAAAATGCTATTTTTTCTACCTCCTTATGAAAGGATGTAATTTTTTCTTCAGCTTTATCCGCTATAGCTAATATTTCGTCTGACAATGTTGTATGAAAGTTCATGTTATTCTCTCCTAATTTTTCTTGAAAAACACCATGAGAAAAGACTAATCTCATAAAATGAAATTAGTCCTCACCATTAGAACTGTAATTCGCCTTCCCATTCTTGCATGCCACCAACAATATTTGTTACTGTATATCCATTCTCTTCTAGAATTTCACACGCCATTGCACTGCGTCCACCAGCTTTACAAACAATATATTGAGGAACTGTTTGATCGATTTGATCAAAACTAGTTTCAATTTGTCCTAAAGGAATATGCTTGGCACCGGGAATAATTCCGTTTGCAACTTCTTCCTTTTCACGGACATCTATTATGCTAAATTGTTCTCCAGCATCTATTTTTTGTAGAAGCTCTTGTGCTGTTATAAAGTTCATTTTACTCGCCACTTTCTGTATAGATTCCTACAAATAATAATAGGAGTATTTCTAAAAGTCAATTTATCAAACTTCTTCAGTGTTGATATCTACAGATTTGGATGGTGAGAAAGTAGAAATTGCATGCTTATAGATTAATTGCTGTTTACCCTCGGATTCAAGTAAAACAGTAAAATTATCATAAGATTTAATAACACCTTTCAATTGAAAACCATTTAACAAAAATACGGTGACATAAATATTGTTTTTTCTTAATTGATTTAAATAATTGTCCTGAATATTCATAGGTTTCATTCCAATACCCCCAAAGTATGCATTTTACATCAAATAGACTCTTCCACTCATTACTATTCGCTTTAATTACTCATTTTCCTGCAAAATAGCTTGAATTTCTTTTATTATTCTTTCTGATTCAGTGAATGGATCATACCAGTGTATTTCCATTTTGTTTCGAAAGTAAGTTAGTTGGCGTTTTGCATATCTACGTGAATTTTGCTTTAAGTTATCAATAGCTTCTTCTAAAGAAATTTTCCCATCCAAATATTCGTAGATTTCTTTATAACCAATTGCTTGAATTGATTGGACATCTCGAATACCTTTTCCGTGAAGGCCTTTTACTTCATCCAGTAATCCTTTATCCATCATAATATCCACTCTCTTATTGATTCTTTCATAGAGAAGTGCTCGGTCGATGGTAAGTCCGATAATATAATGTGGGTATATTCTTTCATTCCCTTGATTTTGTTCAATTTCATTTTTTCTTTTACCGCTTAATTCCACTCGTTCAATAGCTCTCATAATTCGTTGAACATTATTCGGGTGGATTTCGTTAGCAGCGATTGGATCAAGTTCAATTAATCGGGTATATAAATCGTCTGAAGATAACTGCTCTAATTCTTTCATCAAGTTACTATCCGTTTTATGCTCTTCCGTAAAACGAAAATCATATAATACAGATTGAATGTATAGCCCTGTTCCTCCCACTATTATAGGAACACGACCACGTAGCGCAATCTCTTCTATTTTTTCACGGACTATTCGTTGATATTCAGCAACAGAAAAAGTGTCAGTAGGTTCTTTGATATCCAATAAATGATGTGGAACCCCTTCCATTTCTTCTATAGTGATTTTAGCAGTTCCAATAGTTAATCCACGATATACTTGCATAGAATCGCCGTTAATGATTTCTCCATTGCATGCTTTTGCAAGCTCTATACTGAGTGCAGTCTTACCGACAGCTGTAGGACCTACAATTGCCACTACAAAAGGTTTTTCAGTCATTATTCATCATCCATTTTTCAATAACATTGAAAGTATCTAATTTATTTTTTTCTAATAATATTTCGTGCCTTGCATTTTCCACTAAATGTACGGTTATATTTTTCATCCCTGCATTTGACAAACCTTTCGCAACTTTAAAAATGTCTTTCCCATCTTTCCCTACCGGATCCACAGCTCCACTAATCAAGAGAACTGGTAGATCCTGGCGTATGTGGACAACCTCTTTGTTTTTATGAATCGTCTTTAGACCATCAAACAAATCGATAAAAAACTGGTTTGTAGGAATAAATCCACACATCGGGTCATCTACATATTTTTTCACTTCTTCTTTATCAGTACTTAACCAATCGAAAGGAGTTTGAGCTTCCTTTATTTTATTATTAAATCCACCAAAGGATAAATTGTTAAGGATCTTACTTTCGGTTTTTGGTGATTTAAATTTAGAAGCCATTTTACCAATGATTAAACCAACGTCTCCCATTACTCCTGGATTAAAGGTAGTTCCGCAAAGAATTACTTTTGATAAAGAGTCACTATACTTCTGTATATATCTACGTGCAACAAAGGAGCCCATGCTATGTCCAAATAATATTAGCGGTATTTCTACCAAGTCTTCTCGAACCTTCAGCAACACTTCGCGAACGTCCTCTGTAACAAGTTCAAATCCATTAGCCTCAGCAAAATATCCCTGTTGTCCATTTTTAGCAACTGTTCTACCGTGTCCTCTATGATCATGACCACTAACTATATATCCTTTGTTTACGAAAAAATTGGCGAATTCCTCATAACGACCAATATGCTCAGCCATTCCATGTAGTATATGGACATGACCAATAGGATTTTGCTCTGGAAAATATTTAACAACATGGATCAAATGCCCGTCAGACATTTGAGCTTCAATAATGGATTTCATTACGCTTCCCTACTTCCCCCTAAAGTCGCTTGCATCAGAAGTTTGTCTAGTTGTTTTTGGAAATTATCTGTTTCTTTTTCTGTGTAGTTTAATAATTGTTTCATCACTTGTAATATTTCATTTTTATAAGCTTTGTACTGATTTACCTGAAAATATAGCATGCCTGTTCTACGGACTAAAAAGTCAGTAGGAGAGTAAGCCATCTCTTCATGTATCGCATAATAAACTTGTGCTAAAACACTTAATGGTAATTTTGAGTTATTGGATGCTTTCAATAAATGCGCATACTGAAAAAGTTTATCTACATTCGAGCCATAAAATTTAGCGAGTTGTCTTCCTTCTTCTATAGTAAGTCCATATGATTGCGCAAGTCTTTCTTTCGAAGCAATAAATGCCCTAAAGTTTTCTGAGCCACCTACGTCTCCTCCAGAGAGAACTAGATGTTTTGTTACACATGGGCCATAATTATAATCTCCCAGTTGTTTTGAAATAGTATCTACAATGGACTCAGCCATTTTCCGATATCCCGTCAGTTTTCCACCTGCAATCGTGAATAAGCCTGAATCGGATTGCCAAACCTCATCTTTTCGGGAAATCTCGGAAGGATTTTTTCCATCTTCATAAATGAGTGGACGGACCCCGGCCCAGGTAGACTCAACACTTTCTTCCGAAATTCGAACATCTGGGAACATATACTGAATTGCTTTTAAAAGATATTGTACATCCTCTTTTGTCGCTACAGGATTTAGTATATCTCCTTCAAAAAAAGTATCTGTTGTTCCTACATATGTTTTACCTTCCCGTGGGATAGCAAAAATCATTCGCTTATCGGGTGTATCAAAATAGATTGGTTGTCTGAGTGGAAAGTATGCTTGATCGATAACAACATGAACGCCTTTAGTGAGTCTCAATTTTTTATTATTATCCATAGAATCTAGAGCTCGGACAGTATCCACCCAAGGACCAGTTGCATTAATAATTTTTTTTGCATGAATTGTGATCTTCTTATTATTCACTTGGTCTATTACTTCTGCACCGATAGCCTTATATTGGTCGTTATAGACAAATGATTTTACTTTTGCATAGTTTAGACAAACTGCTCCTTTTTCAATCGCTTTTTTAATTACTTCGATTGTCAACCTTGCATCATCCGTCCGGTACTCTACGTAGTATCCGCCTCCTCGAAGACCGTTACTTTTTAATAATGGTTCTTTTTGAAGGGTTTCTTCTGCTGAAAGCATATGTCTCTTTTCTTCCTTTTTTACTCCAGCTAAAAAGTCATATACCTTCAAGCCAAGGGAAGTTGTTTTCGGACCAAACGTTCCTTTTTTGTGGAATGGAAGTAGCATCCATTCTGGCTCCGTCACGTGAACAGCGTTTTCATATACAATTTCCCTTTCTTTTCCAACATCTGCTACCATCTTGACTTCAAATTGTTTTAAATAACGTAATCCACCGTGCACTAATTTGGTGGATCTGCTAGAAGTACCTGCTGAAAAGTCTTGCATTTCTACAAGTGCCACGGACATTCCTCTTGTAACAGCATCTAAAGCGATACCTGCTCCGGTAATTCCACCACCAATAACTAATACATCAAATTCATAAAAATTTAATGTATTTAATATTTGTTCACGTTCGACAGAAGATTTCATCCTTACACCTCATCATCCAGTTTAAATATTCTTGTTGCCTCAACTGCTTTTTTCCAACCTTTATAAAGTTGACTTCGTTTAGTTTCATCCATTTTTGGTTCATATAATCTTTGGCTTTCCCGCATTGCTGAAAGCTCTTGCTCATTTTTCCAAAATCCTGTAGAAAGTCCAGCTAAAAATGCCGCACCTAATGCTGTTGTTTCATTCAACTTAGCCAGTTCCACCGGCACATTTAACAAATCACTCTGGAATTGCATAAGAAATTCATTACTCACAGCCCCACCGTCTACACGTAGTACTTCTACGTCAACCATTGAATCGTTTTCCATCGTATCTAATACATCTTTTGTTTGATAAGCAAGGGATTCAAGTGTCGCACGTATAAAATGCTCTTTTGTAGTTCCACGGGATAATCCAAAAATAGACCCTCTTGCATCTGAATCCCAATAAGGAGTGCCCAGACCAACAAAAGCAGGAACCACATAAACACCTTCTGTTGACTCTACTCTATTAGCGTAACTTTCTGATTCCGCAGCATTTTTAAACATGCGCAAACCATCTCGCAACCATTGAATCGCAGAACCAGCAACAAAAACACTACCTTCTAAAGCATAAGTTACTTTTCCATTTAACCCCCATGCAATTGTTGTCAGTAATCCAGATGACGAGGAAATTGCTTCTTCTCCCGTATTAAGTAGCATGAAGCAGCCAGTTCCATACGTATTTTTAGCCATACCTTTATCAAAACAACATTGACCAAATAGAGCTGCTTGTTGATCCCCCGCTACTCCAGCAATATCAATTTGCTTGCCAAAAAAAACGGAGGGGTCTGTTTGGGCATACACTTCAGAGGAGGAAGCAACATCTGGCAATATCTCCATTGGTATATTTAGTTTTTCACATATTTCTTTGTCCCAGCACTGTTCAAATATATTATAAAGCATCGTCCTAGAGGCATTAGAATAGTCCGTTACATGTTTCTTCCCATTGGATAACTTCCAAATTAGCCATGTATCTATTGTGCCGAAAAGAAGTTCTCCGTTTTTAGCTTGCTCCCTTGCTCCATCCACATGGTCGAGTATCCATTTTACTTTTGTCGCAGAGAAATATGGATCAAGCATTAGACCTGTTTTTTCCTTAAAAAAGCTATCCAACTTCTCCCTTTTCAATTCATCAATGATTGATTGCGTTTGTCTAGACTGCCATACAATTGCATGATAGACAGGCTTTCCAGTATTTTTATTCCAAACAACCGTCGTTTCACGTTGATTTGTAATTCCTATTGCATGTACGTCTTCTGGTTGATTGCCACTTTCTGTTAAAACGGACGCAATTACAGACAAGACAGAACCCCAAATTTCCTGGGCGTCGTGCTCTACCCATCCGGATTTAGGAAAAAATTGAGTGAATTCTTTCTGCGAAGAATGTACTATATTACCTTTCTTATCAAATAATATAGCTCTAGAGCTGGTGGTCCCTTGATCAATTGATAAAATGTATTTACCCACAAATTCCCCTCCTACATTACTCGTTTGAACATCTTTTCCACTTCATATGTTGAAAAATGAATGATTACTGGTCTCCCATGTGGGCATGTCAACGGATGCTTGGCATTCTTCAAACTTTCAAGCAGCTGTTCCATATCTTTTATCGTTAAATAATGATTCGCCTTTATGGAGAGTTTACAGCTCATCATAATTGCAGCTTCTTCTCTCAATTTTTTAATATCTGTTCTTCGGTTTGTTAAAACCTGTTCAATTAATCCTTCAATAATTTTTGTTTCATGACCCTTTGGAAACCAAGCAGGGTGCTCTCTTACAACAAAACTTGATGAACCAAACTCTTCTAAAAATATGCCAACAGTATTTAGTTCATCAATAGATTCTTTAATACGATATGCTTCATCTAAAGTGTAGTGAAAAGTAAGGGGCAACAGTAACGCTTGACGTTCACTTGCATTTACTTCCCCTACTTTCTCTTTATAAAACTCATATTTGATACGCTCCTGAGCAGCATGCTGATCTATTAAATAAAAACCATCTTCACTTTGCGCCACTATATATGTCCCGTGAATTTGGCCAACAACATGTAGGTCTGGAAATGCCTCTTTTACTTCGATTGGATCATCTACTAGGATTTCTTCCTGTAATGGTTCAATTTCCTCGTAAACAATAGAAGCTTGTTCTTTTTCATTTTGGTTTTGGATAGGGGTTTGTTGAAATTGCTGTTCCGGTTCTTTATATGTTTGTTTAAAGAAATCAAATTGTACACTTGGCTGTTTTTTTACTTCAGGCTTTTCTATAATTTTAGGCGGTTGTTGAACACGGTGTATAATAGAACGAATGGATTGTCTAACTAGCTCCATTAGTTCTTTCTCCTTGCTTAAACGTATTTGATGCTTAGCTGGGTGTACATTCACATCAGTAAGCATAGGGTCAGTTTCAATATTTAATACTACAATTGGGAATCTTCCAATTGGCAATAATGTGTGGTATGCATCAACAATTGCATTATTTAAACCGTAATGCTTCACCCATCTGCCGTTAACAAGTATTGTAATATAGTTTTTAGATGCTCTTGTTATCTCTGGTAGTGATGCATAACCTGAAATACGAAAATCCGAAGATTCTCCAGAAAAACTGACCATTTTCTTCACATTTGAAACTCCGTATATAGAGGCAAGTACCTGCCTTAAATCTCCTCTTCCACTCGTTTGAACAATTGTTTGATTGTTATGCGCGAGTCTAAAAGCTATTGATGGAAAACTAAGGGCTAAACGGTTAATTAAATCAATTGAATGGCCAAGTTCCGTTTGAATCGTTTTTAAATACTTCAATCTTGCAGGAGTATTAAAAAATAATTGTTTTACTACGATATCCGTTCCTCTTCGTATCGGGGCAGGTTTACATGAAAGAACACGGCCCCCTTCTAAATCTACTTTAGTTCCAACATTTTCACCGTCAGAAGTCCATAAATTTATCTTTGAAACGGAAGCTATACTTGCAAGTGCTTCTCCACGAAATCCTAATGATCGAATTCTAAATAGATCATGCTCAGTCGTAATTTTCGACGTAGCATGTCTGGAGAAGGATTGGACAGCATCATCTTCGTCCATCCCTCTTCCATTATCGGTTACTTGTATTTTTGCTAACCCTGCTTCCTCTAACATTATTTCAATTGAACTACTACCAGCATCTATAGCATTTTCCACTAATTCTTTCACAACTGAGGCGGGACGTTCAACCACTTCTCCCGCTGCTATTTTATTGGAAAGTAGCTCTTCCATGACAATGATTTGTCCCATTTTTTCACCATCTTTTATAAGAATAATAGAGAGTTATTTTATCACTTTTCTATTTCGTTTTGTAATTCATACAACAACTGTAATGCTTCTAATGGTGTTGTTCCTGAAATATTGATTTTTTTTAGTTTTTTCATTATTTTTTCTGCCGTTGTATTATCGGTAGTTTTTACATCTACCTGTTTTGGTTGTTCATCAAAAAATGATAACTGCATTTCTTGAATAGCAGTTGCTTTTTCTTTTTTCTCTGTTTGTTCAAAAGTAGCTAAAATATCTCTTGCTCTTAATATAATTTCTGGAGGAAGTTGAGCAAGTTCTGCTACATGTATTCCATAGCTCTTATCAGCTGGACCTTCTTTTAATTTATGAAGAAATACTACTTTTCCATCCTTTTCTGTAGCAGATACATGAGCATTGCGCAGTTTAGGCAAAGTCTGTTCCAAATCTGTCAGCTCATGATAATGGGTTGAAAATAGCGTATTCGCCCCAATATGTTCGTGTATATATTCCATCATTGCTTGTGCTAAACTCATTCCATCATAAGTAGATGTTCCTCGTCCTATCTCATCAAATAGAAGTAAGCTTTGACTTGTTGCATTCACAATTGCATGCTGGGACTCAATCATTTCAATCATAAAAGTACTTTGCCCACCTGCTAAATCATCTGCAGCACCAATGCGCGTGAATATCTTATCGACTATAGGTAGCTTTGCAGACTCAGCAGGCACATAACAACCAATTTGAGCCATGATTACTGTTATCGCAACTTGTCGCATAAATGTACTTTTCCCGGACATATTTGGCCCTGTTATGAGGAGCATATTTTCTTCTTCTGTCAATATGCAGTCGTTTGGAACATACAATTGATTGTTCATCATTTTTTCGACTACTGGATGTCTACCTTCCAAAATTTCCATTGCATTAGATGCATGAAAAACAGGTTTTGTTAAACGATGCTTTTCAGATACTTGTGCAAATGAAATATACACATCTAGCTCACTTATTTGCTTGGCTAATTTTTGGACTTTAGGTATGTATCCTTTTATTTGATCTCTAACCTTTGTAAATAATTCATATTCTAATACTAAGCTCTCATCTTCTGCTGAAAGTATTAGGGATTCTTTTTCTTTCAATTCATCTGTAATGTATCGCTCTGCATTCGCGAGTGTCTGTTTACGAACATATCTAGTTTCGTCAGCAAAGTGAATATTTGATTTGGTTAACTCAATAAAATAGCCGAACACTCGGTTATACCCTATTTTTAAATTTTTTGCCCCAGTCAGCTCTCGTTCTTTTTGTTCTAACTCAGCTATCCACTTTTTCCCGTTTACAGATGCATCACGGAGCTGATCTAAACGTTCATTGAAACCATCCTTTATGACCCCACCATCTTTAACTGATATAGGAGGGTTTTCGCTGATCGCTTCATCTAGCTTACTCCAAATATCTTGGCAATCCTCCAAAGCTTGTCCTAAAGTAACTAATGTCGGGCTATTAGAATCAACTAATAGCTGCTTAATAATAGGAATTTTTGAAAGGGATTGTCTAAGTTGCGCAAGGTCTCTACCTCCAGCACTGCCAAATCCAATTCTTCCAACCAATCTTTCTAAATCATATACCTCTTTAAACGCTTCTTTTATTTCTTCTCTAAGCATAAAATCTTCTAAAAAGCTTGTAACAATTTCGAGACGAGATTCAATCGCTTTTTTTTCAGCTAGAGGCTGATGGATCCATTGTTTAAGCTTTCGACCGCCCATTGCAGTTACCGTATCATCCAGTAGCCATAATAGTGTCCCTTTTTGCTCTCCATTTCGTATAGAAGAAATAAGCTCTAGATTTCTCTTCGAATGATAGTCCATCGCTAGAAATGCTTCTCTTTTTTGAAATGTGAAGGGCTGAATATGTAATAAGGAACGCTTCTGTGTTTTTTCAATATATTTCAATAAACGCTTTACTGTTCGGTGAGTTACGACCGGATGATTAGTAACATATTTTTCTGCACTATCGTTACTTAACTCATCTTGTTCAATAGATAAAGTAAAGTTATGTATCGAAGATAGATCATTTATCAATACATACAGTTGTTCACTAACAATCAATTCTTTCGCCTGTAAAGATAATAGTTCCTGTACAATCTCTTTCTCATCGCCTGTCATAATAGTAGTAAAACCGTCTCCAGTAGATACGTCTAAATAAGCAAATGCCACTTCATTGTTTGAAAGTAAGTCAGCAGATGCAATAAAAAAATTAGATTTAGTTTGCATCGCCTTACCTTCTATAATTGTTCCAGGTGTAATTAAACGAAGCACTTCCCTTTTTACAACACCTTTTGCTTCTTTAGGATTTTCAACTTGCTCGCAAATTGCTACTTTATGTCCTTTGCTAACAAGCGTTTCAATATAGTTCTGCGCTGCATGATGAGGTACACCACACATTGGGACATTATCTTTTCTACTTGTTAATGTTATTTCTAATATTGCTGACGCTTTTATTGCATCCTCATAAAATAGTTCATAAAAATCGCCTAAGCGAAAAAATAAAAAAGCATCTATGTAGTCTTCTTTAATAGTTAAATATTGTTGCATCATTGGAGTAAGTGTTGTCATCATTAGTCATTCCCTTTTCTATACTTCTCTATAATTATTATAGCAAAAGATACGAAGAAAAGCGCATGCCCCTATCATTAATAGAAGGAAAGGTACTTGTTGTAAATAAAAAAAAGCCGGAATAACTGACCGGCTTTTAAAGTGATGAAGATTGGTCGTGGCCATGATTTTGAGAACTAGAAGAACTAGATGAACTAGATGAATTAGACGAACTTGAGGAGCTTTCTTCATTAAATGCCCACTCTTCTTCAAAATCTTGTTCATGTACTTGGATGCAAACTTTTGTTTCTCCTACCACTTCAGCAAGAAGTTCGCGTTCCACCATTACTTGAAATTTAGTGCCATTCTCAATAATTATTGCCTCTGTACAATTAGGCTGTTGGATTACACGTACGTGTACTTCTTCACCAGTTGAATCACTATCTCTGTAATGTAATCGAATACGATCTTTGTAGTTTATTGTTTCTGTGAATACGGATGTTTTCGAATGGTCATGGTGTGCGTACCAGACGTTGATATCAAATTTACCAACAACTTCTACATATTTTCCATGTTTTTTTGACTGAAAAGAATGATTGATAACCCAGCATCCTAAAATACTAGACGGTGTATTTGGCGGGCAAAGTACTTCACATGACTCCGTTCTTTTCTTTCCTTTAGCTATCACAGCTTTCGTCACGATTTGTCGCAAGTGTTTCATTTTTTTCCTCCTTGTATTCAAGTCATAACATCATATGCGCAATATGCCCAATCGGTTCTTCTGTTTTTTTATTCCATTGACCAGCTAAACGATTCTATATACAATGATTACATATATAGGATAGAGAGGTAATTGAATGCCATTTTTTAATATTATATATGTTGAAAATGTCGAAAAAGCTACTAGCCTTGTTGTTGATAACCTAGAAGAAGAATTAAAATCAGGAAATTTAAATTCTTTAGGTTTGGCAACTGGAAGTACGATGATTCCATTTTATACAAGTATTGTTGAAACAAATTTAGATTTTTCTCAAGTTATCGCCTTTAACTTAGATGAATACGTAGGACTGGATTCCTCACATAAAAACAGTTTCGCTTTTTTTATGCATGAACACTTATTTTCCAAAAAGCATTTTAAAGAAACAAATATTCCAAACGGACTTTCGTTAGATAAAAAGCTTGAATGTGCAAGATATGAAAAAAAGTTAGACGAGCATCCAATAGATATTCAACTTTTAGGGGTAGGAGAAAATGGGCATATTGCATTTAATGAACCTGGCACTCCATTTGATGCTTTAACGCATGTTGCAGAATTGTCCGATTCCACTGTTCATGTAAATAGTCAATATTTTGAAGCCAACGAGAATATGCCTACTCAAGCTTTTACAATGGGTATTGCTTCTATTTTGAAGGCAAAGAAAATAATTTTATTGGCTTTCGGTGAAAAAAAACGAGCTGCCATTGATGCATTACTTGGAGATATCATAACAGAACAATGGCCAATCACTGTTTTGAAAAAACATCCCCATGTTACCCTCATAACAAATATTAAACGATAAAAAAGTTGTTTTCTAAAATATAGAAGACAACTTTTTTTATCATATTGGATGAATCTTACTTCTAGAACATACAACACTTCATAATCCTTCATTTCAAATACATTGTTTTCAATATTATTATAAAAAATCTGCTGAAAATGAGCTCTTTCTTTTTTCTCATCCTAATTAGACTCTAGTTTTCTAATAATAAGTTTCAAGCAACGGCCAAGTTGATGGCCAATTCTTTTTGTAAATTCTCTCTCTATAAATTTCCAGTAAATCAGGAGATTCCAAAAAACGAGGAGTCGGTTTTATTTTTAAATGAATTAAATCTTTAATTCCATGAGGAGCAGTTAAGATAACGTTATCTTCCTCATCTAGCTTCACACCTAAAGCTGTAACTGTTTCTGGAAAATTTGCTATCCCTTCAACTGCTGATGAATACGGGGATAAATTATTTATCACATGCATCCTAGACTGATTTTTAACAGACCATGGTACATTAGGCAAGATTCTTTTAAGAGTTGCTTCGAATGTCTTTTCCGTTTCTTCGTTTGTATTGGAACTATCAAAATAAATGACATCAATATCTGTCAAAGGTGTTCTATCCTTAAAATTATGAATCGTATCCCATATTTTAGAGCGAACAAAACCTGCACAGATCCACCAATCTGGAAGGTTAAGTGTTTTGGCAGCTTGTAACACTTCCATCATCCATTCATCTTCAGCTATAAGATTAGTAATATCATTTTCATATGTTATTTTCATATCTCTACCTCTTTTTTGTGTGCTTTGAAAAAGTTACAGACCATCCAAATATAATTCCAACGATTAAAACAACCATGTAGCCAAACAAGCCGTATGGTATTTTAGAAACAATTACATGCGCTAAAACAAATAATCCGATAAATATTAAACTAATAAACACTTTTAATGTCCCTGCATCTTGTGCATGCTCATGTAATTTTGAAAAAGGAAATACTTCCCCATTTAGCATACGATAGGAGATAAGAGTCATCGCTATCCCAACAAGTAAAACAACAAACAAGTCAGGTACAATTCTAACAGTAAACAGGACTATAAAAAGAGCACTTAAAGATACAAAAATTGGAAGAAAGTAATTAACTATACATGCTTTTAACGTACCGCTATAGATAGATAATTCGTTTTGCAATGGCGCTGCTCTGTAAATCCAATGACCTTTTGCATTGCTTGAAAATTGGAGCATATGAACGATAGTTGGTATTATCATCACACTAAAGTAAATGACCAAAAAAATATTTCCTTCCATTGTTTCTTCAATGGATTTCATCGAGATATCATTAGCTAAAAAGATTAAAGGAAAAATGAAACCAAAGCCTAATTGAGGATAGATTTTTAGTTTTAGTTCTCTTTCTTGTTTCATCATTAAGGAAGAAAATCGGTAAAAAGTACGTTCTTCCTCGGTTCTACAAACAATCTTTGCCCATATTCTATCAAATTTAAAAGCTTTTCTCTTTCTAGTAGAATCACTTAGTAGTTTCCCTAAGTTTCTTTCAAAAGCAGGCATTAGACGAACGTAAAGCCAAACTGAGAAAATAGGAGTGAACAATGCAAATAAAGTCATCAGAATAATGTGAAATGAGAAGTCCTTATTTAAAAACAATTCAAATGGAGCCCCGTACCAAATCGGGAATAATAAAATATGCCACCATTCAAACGTATACGAAATTTTCATATTAATAATTTCAAAAGACCTTGCAACTAGTTGATAGCTAATCGTTAAGGCAATTGTTAGAATGATTTGCACATAGTTGATAATATCTTTTAGCTTTTCACCACTAAAAAAACGTAAAATAATTAAATAAACAAAAGCGGTTAAAACAACCACGAAGCAGCTAATTAGAATAATTTCAGTTAAAAATATCAGTCCAAACCAGATTCCATGTTTAAAAATGCTTACTAAAAATGGTAATCCTACAAAAGAGCCCGTAAGCAAAAACATATAAATCATAATATGAACTATTTTTGCAGCATTTAGTGTTTTCAAGCCAATCGGTTTTGTATGAAGAATATTCTTATCTCGGATATCGAGTAATACACCCGAAAAATCAGATATCATGGATGTCATTAATATAAACATTACTAAACTAAACATAATACTCATTAAAAAAATATATTGGCTGCCTAAAAATAAAAATGGTGTCAATAAAAAAAGACCAATTAATGCATAAAACCATAAAGACTTCAGGAACTGATTTCCCTCTTTTATTACTTTAGATCCACTAAAGACCGTTGGCATTCGTCTGCTATCCATCGTTAATTTCAGCTGTAAAATCGTTCGCATCACTTCATAATCTATGTCGAATTTTTGAAATAATCTTTTAAAGTTATCAAGCACATGAAGAATTTTAAAATCATTCATGTATACTACCCTCTCTTACTATGCCAACAAACTTCTCAGCAATTTCCTCATGTTCTGTAAAACCAGTTAATTGATTAAAAATTTCTTCTAATGTTCCCTCTTTGTTTTGAGCCTTTAATTCTTCAAACGAACCATCAGCAATTACTTGACCATTCACTAGTAATACAATTCGGTTACTGATTTTTTCAACAACATCCATAATATGAGACGAATAAAATATAGTTTTTCCTTCTGCTGCTAGCTTTGCTAGTATTTCTTTTATAATCATTACACTATTCGCATCTAGCCCACTTAATGGTTCATCTAAGAACAATAAATCAGGATCATGTAGCAAACTAGAGATAATTAATACTTTTTGCTTCATTCCTTTAGAAAAGGATGAAAGACGTTGATGAAATGCTGCTTCTAAATCGAATTGCTTCATTAACTCGAATGCTTTCTTCTCGGCAGTGTCCCTATTTAAACTATAAAGCTCTCCACAAAAAGTTAAATATTCACATGCACTTAAATTTTCATATAAATCTGCGGTTTCAGGTACATACCCAATCCTCTTTTTATACGTGACATCCCCCAAAGAAATATCATTACCGAAAATCTCTACTTTACCACTGTATCCTTCTATTAAACCGAGCATCAATTTAACAGTAGTACTTTTACCTGCGCCATTCGGACCGATATAACCTATTATTTGCCCCTTATATACTTCTAAGTTAACTTCATTCAATACTTTTTTATTACCAAAGGATTTAGATACTTTTATCAATGATAATACCTTATCACTATTCATTTGATATCCCCCTATTCTTATATTAAGGATAATCCTTCTATACTTGTAAAACAATACAAATAATGTTATAGTCTGTTGCAATCTGACTAATAAAATTGTTATTGCTTTTTTCTATTGAAGTTCTCTATTAAAAAGTGTTAGTCTTTCATAGTAATCAATCTATTACTCACAACGTAAGGAGAGAATTCTTTTGTCAACGAAACAAGCATCACATACCGGGAGTATTACGTTCCTCATACTCGGTATCATTTTTATATCAGCAACACTAAGATCTCCCCTAACATCGGTAGGGCCGATTATTTCATACATTCGAGATGGACTAGCTATATCGAATGTTTTAGCAGGTTTTATAACGACTATCCCTCTTCTAGCATTTGCAATTGTTTCACCGTTTGCACCCAAAATCGCTCGTAAATTTGGAATGGAAATGGCTCTGTTTCTCTCTGTCTTATTGTTAGCTATTGGAATTATTTCACGTTCTATTGGATCCACTACTTTTTTACTTATTGGTACGGCACTTATAGGGATTGCTATTTCTTTTGGTAATGTATTGATGCCAAGCCTGATTAAACTTAAATTTCCTTTACAAGTTGGGTTATTGACAGCAATTTTTACAGTATCAATGAATATATCTGCCGGCATTGGGGCTGGAATAAGCTATCCAATAGCAGCTAGTACTTCATTCGGTTGGCAAGGTGCACTTGGTTGCTGGGCAATTTTAACCATTATAGCTGCGATTATTTGGATTCCTCAAATTAGGAAGAAAGAGAGTTTGGAGACAAAAAATGTATCCACAAGCAACAATGAAAAATCTTTATTGCAATCCCCTCTCACTTGGACTATTACATTATGTATGGGACTACAATCGCTAATATTTTATACAACTGCTGCATGGATTCCAGAAATACTACAATCTCAAGGGATGGAAGCAGACCAATCGGGATGGATGCTATCCATCATGCAATTTGCGCAACTGCCAATGACCTTTCTAATTCCGATTTTAGCTGGAAGACTAAAAGACCAGAGAATACTTGTATTAGTATATACGATTCTGTATTTAATTGGTTTCGTTGGGTTATTAATGGGAATTAAAACACTTGCTATTGTTTGGATGATTTTCATCGGTTTAGCTGGAGGGGCTTCGTTTGGACTAGTAATGATGTTTTTCTCACTTCGAACTCGAACACCTATGGAAGCAGCAAATCTTTCTGGAACTGCTCAATCAATTGGATATTTGTTGGCAGCTGTAGGTCCTGTATTCTTCGGTTATATTCATGATGTTACCTTGAGTTGGAATACTCCTATCATTCTGTTTATCGTAACGGCAATATTATTATTCATCTCTGGCATGCATGCCGGAAGAGATCGTTATGTATTTCCGGAAAAATAAAAAAAGGAATCAGCGGATTTCATATGCTGATTCCTTTTTTAGTTGGCTTGAGTATTTATAATGATGGAATTTTGAAAAGCTTTATAGTAAATGTTTCAGATACTTATGAGTAGGTTTACGAATGTGCACTTGACACACGCTACGCATCAGCCTCCGCAGGATGATTCGCATTGCATTATAATATGCAAAGAATAATTTTAACCATACGTTTAATTTAGTAAGGAGGGCTTTGATAAAAATAATTAGGGGTCTTTTTATCATTAGAAAAGGTTTTATGAAAAATATGTGTTGTTGCTGGTGAAACAGGAGGAATTAACCAAGTCCAGTTCCCCGTTACATCACGACCTGCATCCATTTCATTTGACTCGAAGCGCTTGAATTGCTGTGCTGCTGTATGGTGATCTACTATACTGATCCCATCCTCTTTATAGGAATATAATACAGCTGCATTCAATTCAACTAATGCACGATCCTTCCAAAGGGAAGCATTAGATTTAGTGTTTAATCCCATCCGTTCAGCAATGGCCGGAAGCATATTATAGCGATAATCATCTGCTAAATTTCGTGCCCCAATCTCAGTACCCATATACCATCCATTAAAAGGAGCTGCAGCATAGGTAATTCCCCCGACTTCCAACTTCATACTAGAGATTATAGGGACTGCATACCACTTCAATCGAAGCTCTTCAAACCATTTATATTCAGGATGACGAATGGAAACCTCTAAGATGTATTCTTTAGGAATCTCAAATAACTTTGGTTGATTATTTTTTATTTGAATGACTATAGGTAACACATCAAAATGACTGTAATCACCTTTCCAACCTAGGTTTTCACATA
Organism: Psychrobacillus sp. PGGUH221; assembly: GCF_042055255.1. NCBI lineage: Bacteria > Bacillati > Bacillota > Bacilli > Caryophanales > Bacillaceae > Psychrobacillus > Psychrobacillus sp. PGGUH221. The sequence goes on along the minus strand of NZ_JAQMHQ010000004.1, from coordinate 157,588 downwards.
CCTTTGTAAATGGAATTGAATCGGGATCACCAACAACTCCATCCGAGATCTCATAACCAGCATATCGAATTAACTGATGGTTCCAAATACGAACATCTACAGAAGAAAAAACTGAAATGGTAGGTCTTATTCTTCCCTCATTTGATGCAAACTGAATATGCTCTAATAATGCTTGGAAAATTTCTTCTTCTGTTAGTAAATCTCTCTTATCCTTTACATTCAAGCTTTGCCAAAATAGACGCCCTATACATTTATTGCTATTACGCCATGCCATTTTAGCACCATATGTAATCTCATCTAATGTCTGTTCATAGCAGCCTTTTTTCAATATTTCTTTCTCTATTTCTCTTAAACGGGCTTGTTTTTTTTCATTAGATTGTCCTATTTCATCGTAATACGTATTAATAAAATCTTTCGCTTCTTTTAACACGTCATTCATCCCTTCCACTGTTCCTTACCATCATAAAAGAAACTGTTGAGTACAAACAAGTCCTTAGGTTTATAAAGTTGTGAGGGAATTATGACAGAAAAATAATATAAAAGTAATTTATTTATTTTGGGCTTGTTGATTTCCGTTCAAGGCGGACGCGTTTCGCCGGTAGTTTTTATCACTTACATTATTTATTATTTTTGAAAATCGTTGAAAAAGGCGACACTCCTGCGGGAATAGCGTTAGCCGAAGACCCCACAGTTGAGGGGAAGGCAATATAAGTTCGCCGCATCCTGCTCCTGCGCAATGCTCGTCGCAAAAGAACTTTTGCGGCAACGATTGCATGACCAACATCGTGTTGGGCTAGGAGGCTAAGGCAACGCCCGCGGAAAGGGAGCCGTTTCAACGATTTTCTTATTCGCAACGATTGCATGACCAAAATCTTATTTGCCCAAGCGGTTCGGCGCACGCGATCGGTAAGCTTCGGAAAACCTAATCTATCCTATATAGAAATAATTTCCGGTTTATCTACAGTCTGAATATAAAAGTAATTTATATATAACTTCCTTCTATATTTCTTTAATCTACCATTCTTTTTCTATACACAATTACTGTTAACACTATAAATAGTACTGCCCATACGCTAATAATTCCTAAATTAGAAAGTACGTCAGAAAATTTTGCTCCTTCTTCTACCAATGTAGCTAGCTCAATAAGTTGAACGCTTGGCATGTATTCTGCAAGCTTTAATATTGGATATTTTTCAGCCCATACCGTAACAAAGGACCCCAAACTAAAAATACCAATGACAGGAAGTACTAAAACAGAAGATTCCATAACTGATTTTGCAATAAGTCCTAAAAGTGTGCCAACCGCAATATAAAATACAGCAGATATAATAATAGCTAATGCAACAAGGGTAATATTTGTCGGATTATATTCGGATAAAAAGGCACTAAAGAAAATAATAACGATCGTTAAAACAAAAGATAATAAACTTTTACCACCAAGAATTTCTAATGTGCTAGCAGGAGATAGCATTAAACCGCGTAGCGTATTTTTTTCTTTCTCTTCTGCTATTAAACAACATTGCACATATGTTCCAACCATTGCAAATGTCATGTTAATACTCAAAAAGTGTGCTTGAATTGTGTCTAATCCCATACGGCCGTAAATAGCAGCCATGAATAGTGGTAAGAAAATAATAATTGATACTGCCAAATTTCTTGAAAAATCTTTAAAATCCTTTTGAAAAATAGCATTTATACGTTTCCATGAAAATGTCATACCAATTCTCCCCCTGTCACATTTACAAATATATCTCCTAAAGTAAGTTCATTAGAATGAACCGTCACCACTCTATTTTCTTTCATTAAATGATACATTTCTTCCGCACCTGCTGCATTTTTTGGAAGAACTAGTTTCTCATCATTCGTCAATTCCAATGTTAATGTATCATCTGCAAATTGTTTTTTTAACTTGCTTGGTTGATCCATTAGCTGGATTTGTCCCTTATTTAGAAAAGCAACACGATCACACAATGTGTCTGCTTCTTGCATATCATGTGTTGTTAAAAATATAGTTGTCCCTCTTTTATTTAACTCCCTTAATCCATTGTAAATATGGAGAGTGTTCACTGGGTCTAAAGCAGACGTCGGCTCGTCTAAAAATAATAACTCTGGTTCATGAAGGATGGCTCTTGCTAAAATAACACGTTGTGCCATACCTTTGGATAAGGAAGATACTTTCTTTTTACGTTCCTCTTTTAGATTTACAAAGGCAAGCGCCTCATCAACTTTGCTGGTTGGAAGATCGTAAAGTTGGCAATATAATTTTAAATTCTCATATATAGTTAGTCGACCATACAACCCACTATTATCCGTTAGAACCCCAAAACGCTTCCGAGCAGTCGGAGTATTTAGAGTAGATACATTCTCCCCAAAAACAAGTGCTTTTCCTTCGGTTGGCTCTAACTGACAAGTTAAAATTTTTATCGTCGTCGTTTTCCCTGATCCACTTGGTCCAAGAAAGCCAAAAATTTCTCCTTTTTCCACATAAAAATTGACATCTTCAAGTGCTTTAAAATTAGAAAATATTTTTGCTAATCCTTTTACTTCAATTGCATTTTCCATAATCATCCTCCTAATTGTTTGGCTGAACATTTCGTATGTACACCCTTAGATTAAGAGATTTACTGTATGAAAACATCTTATTTATGGTGAAAGGAGTCATTTTAGGGTTGAATGGAGCTTATTTTAAGCCCAACATTCCTTTTAAATCCGCCATTTTCGATTTTGATAATGGGACAGACGATTTATTCTGATCTTCTAGTACAAGGCTATAACTATTTCTTGTCCATGTGATGACTTCGCGAACTTTTTGTAGATTTACTATATAGGAACGATGACATCTAAAAAAACCAAAAGGAAGTAGTCGATCTTCTAATTCATTTAATGTAAAACTACAAGGAAAATTTTCTCCTTTTATATGTAAAAATGTTTGCCCTTCTGTACTTTCAATATAATCAATTTCAGGAGGATCAAATAATACAATTTTTTCATTTACTTTCGTCGGGATTTTTTCAAACCGAATAGGTTGGGCAATTTTATCTTCTACATTATCATTAACCTCCGAAAAATCTTCATCTGGATTTTCTTCTTCGGTTTGTAATAGATGGATTCCTTTATCATCTAATCGAAAAATTTTATCGGCAAATGTAACGGCGCTTTCAATTTGACCAGTCAAAATTAATATAGTTTTTTGAGCTGTTCTTAGTTGTTTTAGAACTTTAGTAAATATACGCTTAGATTCCACATCTAAATTTTGATCGAGTTCTTCCATTATGTAAATTTCAGGATTCTGAATAAGTAGGTTTGCTAACTGCACACGTTTTTTTTCAGAGTATGTAAGTTGTTTTAATTTTTTATTTATCTTCGAATCAAGTTGAACTAAACGAACTATATCTTCTATAATCACTTCTGATTTATATAACTGTCTGAAAAATTTTAATGACTCTTTAACAGTTAGACGTTCGTATACTCCATCAATAAGAAAGAAAAATCCTAATGCTTCATCTGGATTATGTTGAATTTCTCCATTAGATAACAATGTCTTTCTTAATAGAATATCAATAAGCTGTTCACGAACGTTCACACTCGTACATATTGCAACAACCTCACCTGGAACTGTCGTTAAATCAAATGCAGGAAAGAGAACAGAATCATTTATCTGTTTCTCGGCTTGTAAAAAGTTATGGGACATTGTAAAACCTCTATTCTATGAATCTTTTTCTTATTATACCAGTAAAAGTATTTTATAATATTTAAAAATAAAACACGAACCTGAGAGGTTCGTGTTTTATATTTATAATGCAATTGCTTGTTTATCCTTATTTTTCTCACGCGTAACTAATTGAATTGCTAGTAAAATCCCAAATACAACTAATCCTACGATATCAGAAATACTTTCTGGATATATTAACAATAAACCTGCGCCTACTGCAAATATTCTCTCAATCCAAGTCACTTTTCGATACCAATAACCAATCATCCCTGCTCCAATTGCAATCATTCCAATTATTGCGGTAAAGAATACCCAAATTATTTCCCAAAATGTTGTATCAATCATTAATAAGGTTGGTGAAAATACAATCATATACGGAATAATAAAAGCAGCTATAGCAAGTTTTGAGGCCTGCACACCCGTTTTAATAGGATCTCCACCCGAAATACCTGAGGCAGCAAAGGCGGCAAGCGCTACTGGAGGGGTTATATCCGCGATAATTCCGAAATAGAAAACGAAGAAATGTGCTGATAATAAGACAACAATTGGTACTGCACTTTGTGGTACGTCTGGTGCTAATAATGCGATTATTGCTGGTGCAGCAATAGTTGATGTAATGACATAGTTTGCCGTTGTAGGAGCACCCATTCCCAGAATAAGGGAAGCGATCATTACAAAGAACAAAGTTAACATAATACTTCCGCCTGCAAGTTTAACTAGGCTCGTTGCTAAGCTTAAACCTAAACCAGTCTTCACTACAACTCCGACTATAATTCCTGCACATGCAGTTGCAGCAACTACACCTAGAGCAGTTCGTGCTCCATCTACTAAAGCATCCAAGATTTCAAGCGGTCCAAGACGAGTATCCTTGTTGATTATACCAACTATGATGCAGGCCAAAATTCCATATAAAGCAGAGTGGATAACTGGAACCCCTACCATCATAAGTATAATGATTAGGAAAATCGGTGAAATTAAATAGATCTTTTTTAATATCTCTTTCCGATCCGGCATTTGTTCATCTGTTAAACCTTTAAGACCTAATCTTTTTGCTTCAAAATGTGTCATTATCCAAATTCCAGTAAAATACAGTATTGCAGGAATAGCAGCAGCTTTTGCAATATCCCAATATGTTATACCACGTCCGATAAATTCAACCATCAAGAACGCGGCAGCACCCATAATTGGAGGCATTAGCTGTCCACCAGTTGAAGAGGATGCTTCTACTGCCCCTGCAAAATCTTTTTTATACCCGAGCGATTTCATCATTGGAATTGTATAAGCACCTGAAGTAACTACGTTTGCTACAGAGCTACCAGATATCATTCCTTGCAAAGCAGAAGAGAAAATTGCTACTTTTGCTGGACCACCGATTAACTTTCCGGCTACAGCAACGGATAAATCATTAAAGTATTGTCCTACTCCAGTTTTCACTAAAAACGCACCAAATAATAAGAATGCGAAAATATAGGTAGAAGAAACTGCTAGTGGCGTACCTAATATCCCATCCGTCGTAAAGAACATTAAATTTACAATGTTCTCAATACTTTGCCCACGATGTGCCATAAATGCAGGGAAATAAGGACCTAAATATGCATACACTAGAAACAATCCTGCGATAATTGTGATAGGTAAACCTACTGCACGTCTAGCTGCTTCTAATACTAGGACTATTGCAAGAAGTCCAACGTAAAAGTCAATCCCTTCAAATTGTCCCAAACTCTGAACGAGACGGTTATAATGAATCGTCCAGTAACTTCCTACTAAAATAGCACCTGCTCCAAGTATAAAATCGTAAAATGGAATTTTAGTTTTCGATAATTTACGACGTGCAGGAAACAGTAAGAATACAAATAATAAACCAAATCCTAAATGGACTGTTCGTTGAATTTGTGCTGGGAACTGACCGAAAATAGCCGTGTATAGCTGAAATAAAGAAAATGCCATTAAACCAAAATAAATGACATATTTTAATATTCCACTTAAAGTACGGGTATTAGATTCTAAATCGTATTTTTCTAGAATGGCCTGCTGATCTTCGACAGACAACTCTTCAAACTGGTTGTTTGGAGATTTTGGGTTCTTCTTATCGTCCATTCAGTCTGACTCCTTTCATTTTTTCAACTAATGATATTTTTTTCACTTCAAATAAATATGACTTTCCTCTAACGAGATTCTTTTTTAAATCAAACATCTTATTTTTATATTTAAAACTTAATGGGTAGTCAACATCCCCTATATATAAGGTGAAGTTTTGTAAGACTGCATCATCATATTGAAGCGTATAAATCCCATCCTGATAGTTTAACTTTTGACCTTCCTCTGGATAACTAGGCATACCAATCGCAACGTCACTATATTTCATTGACATTAAACGAATTTTTTTTGTATCTTCTACTCTATAACTCTCAATAACATCAGTCAGATGAATAGAATGAGTAAAAATAATTTGAAAGTCTTCTTTCTCTTCACTTATTGGTATGTAATGGAGAACAGGGTTCTCGTTTCTTGTTTCCGTAAAGACAAACACGGTCCACATTGGAATAAATAATAAACTTATAAGCATTATGATTAAACAAGTTGCTATTATTTTTTTCATGAAGCGAACCCCATTTAATGAGTAAAGAGGCACGAAGCTATTCGCAACAGAGCCTCTTTCTCCTGATTATTACTTGTTTACTTCATCAAAATATTTTTGTGCGCCTGGGTGAATTTCAATACCAATACCATCTAGGCCAGTTTCAGCTTTAATAAATTCCCCTTTTGCATGACTTATTTTTTCTGTGTTATCGTAAATTGCTTTTGTAATTTCATATACTAAATCTTCTGGAAGTTCTTTTTTAACAGCTAGCATCGCAAGTACAGAAACCGCTGGAACTTCTGCTTCTAATCCATAAGTTCCCGCTGGAATCTTATCTTTTGCATAATATGGATATTTCTTGATCAATGCATCTGCCTTTTCTTCACTTACTGGAATGATTGTTACTTTATTTGTTGCGTTTAATGCTTCAACAGCACCAGTTGGATAACCTGCTGTAATAAATGCAGCGTCAATTTGTCCAGATTGAATACCATCTGTTGACTCACCGAAATCTAAGTTTTGTGCTTCGATGTCATCCATTGTTAAACCATGAATTTCTAACAATTGTTCTGCGTTTGCATAAGTACCAGAACCTGGAGCACCAACAGAAACTTTTTTGCCTTTTAAGTCATCGTATGAAGTAATACCTGAATCAGCTAAAGTTACTAGTTGAATTGTTTCAGGGTAAAGTGCACCTAGTGCAGAAACACTATCTGTTTTTTTACCTTCAAACATTAATGTACCTTCGGTTCCGTAGAATGCAATGTCCGTTTGAACAAAAGCAATATCACCTTCACCATTTTGTAACGCTGTCATGTTTGCAGCGGATGCTTGAGAAACTTCTGCCGTTGTTTTAATATCTGTTTCTGTAGAAATTAACTCAGCAAATGTACCACCAAGAGGATAATACGTCCCTTGTGTTCCGCCAGTTAATAGACTCAAAAATTTAACATCTTCTTTTGTTTTACCAGATTCTTCTCCAGACCCGCTTTCAGAACCATTCTCAGTTGAGCCACAAGCTGATAATATAAATAATGCTATAATACTTAAGATTGCTACCCATTTGAATTGCTTTTTCATCAATTCAATTCCTCCCTTTTCTATATATTATTCCCCAAGTACATTATAATTTTACCATAATTATTCGAATTGCCAACCTATTATATTTATTCACTATTATCACCCTAATATAAATACTAAGTTATGTTAAATTCTATAAAAAATAATAGATTTTTTTGTTTTTTTATAGAAATTCAAGCCAAATATATTAATATATATTCATTTTTCCACAAAAAAAACATACATAAATCTTATAAAGATTCATGTATGTCCTTTTATAGTATATTTTATGAGCAGCTACCTGGTGTTGAGTTTCTTACTTGAGATCCTGTTTCCCCTCTTAGTAAGTCGCCTTCGGTTGCTTCAATAATTTGATTTGTAACATTGTTAGAGATTGAGTTAGCTACTAACTGAAGAAGACTGTTAACATCTCCTTGTGATTGCTTAAACTCTTGAACAATAGGAATTTCATCAATTTCAGCTTCAATTGCTTCAATTTTTCCTTCAATCATTTTTAGAGCCTTTTCTTTTCCTAAATGTTGAAAGTTTACTGCTTGTTTTTGTAAACTTTTAAGACTGGCAATTTTTTCACGAACTTGCTGGTTTTCATTGATTTGTGCTTCCGCTCTTTTAAAGAAATCTACTTCTTCTGTGTTGGCAATCATGTTAGCTATTTCTTTTGCTTTTTCAATGATTTCGTCTCTTGAATACTTTGTAGTCAATTAAATTCCCACCTTTAGTTCATTTGGTACTTCTACTAATTCTCCAGTAAGTGACCATGTTTTTGCTTCCGTAATTTTAACTTGTACTAACTGACCAATAATTTCTTTTGGTCCTTTAAAGTTAACGAGCTTACTTTTTCTTGTATAACCTGCTAGTACATCTGGATTGTTTTTACTTTCTCCTTCTACTAACACTTCCACAATTTGTCCTTCATGCTTTTTCATAGCTTCCGCAGACATGTCATTTACTAGTTTATTTAAACGCTGTAGTCGTTCTTTTTTCACTTCCATCGGTACATTATCAACCATTTTTGCAGCTGGAGTTCCTTCTCGAGGAGAATAGATATACGTGTAAGCAATTTCAAATCCTACTTCTTTATATAAAGACATGGTCTCTTCAAATTGCTCATCTGTCTCATTCGGGAACCCTACAATAATATCTGTTGATAAAGATGCATTTGGAATCGCAGCTTTAATTTTTTGAACAAGTTCTAAATAATGCTCTCTTGAATATTTACGAGCCATAATTTTTAATATATCAGAAGAACCAGATTGAACTGGTAAATGAATATGTTCTACTAAGTTTCCGCCTTTAGCAAGTACTTCTATTAGATGGTCATCAAAATCTCTTGGATGGCTCGTCATGAAACGAATACGCGCTACATCGATTTTACGCAGATCATCCATTAAATCACCAAAACGGTAATCTAAATCTTCAAAGTCCTTTCCATAGGCATTTACGTTTTGACCTAATAATGTTACTTCTTTATATCCTTGTGCAGCAAGGTGTCTAATTTCTTGAATAATATCTTCTGGACGTCGACTACGCTCTTTTCCTCGTGTATAAGGCACGATACAATATGTACAGAATTTATCACAGCCATACATAATATTTACCCACGCTTTAATAGAACCTTTTCTTACTCTTGGCAGGTTTTCAATTACATCGCCTTCTTTTGACCAAACTTCTACTACCATTTCCTTTGATAGATAAGCCTCGTTTAAAATGTTAGGTAAACGATGAATATTATGTGTACCGAAAATCATATCTACTTGATGGTAGGTTTTCAATATTTTGTTGACTACTGATTCTTCTTGAGACATACATCCACAGACACCGATCAATACATCAGGATTGTTCTGCTTCAAATGTTTTAAGTGACCTAGTTCACCAAATACTTTATTTTCTGCATTTTCACGAATCGCACATGTATTAAGTAAGATTACATTTGCATCGTCCACAGAATCAGTTGGTTCATAGCCTAATTGCAGGAATATACCAGCCATTACTTCAGTATCATGTTCGTTCATTTGACAACCATAAGTGCGAATATAAAATTTGCGATTTTGACCCATCCCTCTAAATTCTTCAGCTATGGCAAAATCGTTATGGTAAGCAACTTCTTCCTTACCTCTTTTTTTTGCTTCTTTTAAGGAAGGTGGTGTATATACAGTTTGAAAATATTTACTATAATCCTTCTCGGATTTTTTGTCCGGAGAATTAGGTTCTTTGACTTGACTACTTAGTAATCGTGATTCTTCGTTCATGAGAACGCTCCTTTCTTTCATTCGTAAATAGCACGAATATCCATCCTATTATTATACTTAATAGCACTCCATTGCTACAAGGTATAAAGCTTAAAAGTTGTAAATTAGACACACCAATAGCACATACGCCTTAGTTATACTTGACCGGTATCGGTTTGGTTTGAACGAAATCCAGTGTAATCCGATGTAAACAGATAAAAAGACTACCGATTTATATCGGCAGTCTTCCATATCACATAAAATCTTGTAACAATGCGTTAAATTCTTGTTCACTCATTTTCAAGTTTTGATCAACAAGTGGAGTTTGTGCGTATCCAGGTGCTTGCTCTTGATAAGATGGAGCATTCTCATTTTGATAAATGATTCCTGTGACTAGTCCTTCCGTTTCCATTACGACTTTTAGTGCATCTTCTCTACTCGTATGATCATAACCTTCCACGTTAGAAAGCTTTGTTAAATGTTCTTTGAACCAATCATACGTATTTACTTTATTGTATGTTACACAAGGGCTAAATACGTTAATAAAAGAGAAACCTTTATGGTTAATACCAGCCTCAATGATTGCAGTTAACTCTTTAATATCTGACGAAAAACCTTGAGCAACAAATGTAGCCCCAGAAGTTAAAGCTAATTCAAGCGGTTTTAGTGAAGGTTCAATTGCTCCACCAGGTGTTGACTTAGTTTTAAATCCTTCCGCAGAACGTGGAGAAGTTTGCCCTTTTGTGAGACCGTAAATTTGGTTATCCATTACTACATATGTTAAATCAATATTACGTCGAATCGAGTGAATAGTATGGCCGATTCCGATAGCAAAACCATCACCGTCTCCACCAGAAGCAATGACGTGAAGATCCTTGTTCGCCATTTTTAAACCTTGAGCAATAGGAAGTGCTCTCCCATGAATACCATGAAAACCATATGAGTGTATATATCCTGAAATTCGTCCAGAACAGCCAATACCTGATATTACGGCTAAATCATGGGGTTGAATGCCTACATTTGCTGCTGCACGTTGAATAGCTGCTTGAACAGAAAAGTCACCACATCCTGGGCACCAGTTTGGTTTTACATTATTACGAAAATCTTTAAATGTCACCATCAGTTAAGCAACTCCTTTACTTGTTTTTCAAGCTGTAGTGGTAAGAAAGGTGTTCCATCATACTTCGTTACAGGGATGACTTTATCATGCCCGCCAACATTCATTTTTAAGATGTTTGCTAATTGGCCGGTAGCATTATTTTCAACTACAATTACTTTCTTTGCATTCGCAACAAGCGGCTGTACTTCATCAACTGGGAACGGGTGAATTAACCGAATATGGGCATGATTCACTTTTAATCCCTGAGCAATAAATGTTTGCTGTAATTCTTCTAGCACACCTCTTGTTGAGTTAAATCCAACAAATAAAATATCTGCCTCTTCATAAGGAGCACTTACATAGACAGGTTCATTAAAGTTAATATTTTTTAACTTTCCAAGACGTTTGTCCATTTGTGCTTTACGATTTGTAGCAGCTTCGGAAGGTTTTCCTGTTTCATCATGCTCTACGCCTGTTACATGGTGAATAGCATGTTCTGTACCCGGAAGAACTCGTGGTGAAATACCATCCTCTGTAACTTCAAAACGTTTGAAATAAGCTTTATCCTCCGCAACAGGAATTTCTTCATTTTGAACTAATTTACCACGACGGATCTCAATTTTAGAATAATCAAATGGCTCAACAGTTTGTTTACCAAGTGAAAGTTGTAAATCGGATAAGATTATAACAGGGCATTGAAGTTCTTCTGCAATATTAAATGCTTGAATTGTATCAAAAAATGCTTCTTCCCCTGTACTTGGTGCTATAACCACTTTTGGTATTTCCCCATGTGTACCATAAATCATTTGCATTAAGTCAGACTGTTCTTGTTTTGTTGGAAGTCCTGTAGAAGGTCCTCCACGCTGAGTATCTACAATAACAAGTGGTTGCTCTGTCATACCAGATAGCCCTATTGCCTCCATCATTAAAGATAGCCCTGGTCCTGCTGATGCGGTAAATGCACGTACACCACCATAGTTAGAACCTATAGCCATTGTTGCTGCGGCAATTTCGTCTTCTGTTTGAATAACTGCTCCACCAAATAGTGGTAGCTTTTTAATCATATATTCCATAATTTCAGAAGCTGGTGTAATTGGATAAGCCGCCATGAAGCGTACTCCTGCTGCTAATGCTCCAAGTGCAATAGCATCATTTCCAATCATAAACATACGATGTTTCCCATCAGCTGCAACTAGTTCCCATTCCCCTAATCGGTCCCCTAATTGCTCTGCCATTATATCAAAGCCTTGTTGAATAGCTTGCATATTTTTTTCTACTACTTCTGTTCCTTTTTTACCGAAAATCTCATCTACTACCCCTTGGAACACTGCTTTATCTAAATTTAATAGAGCGGATGTTGCCCCAATTGCCACCATGTTTTTCATCAGGGAAGTACCAAGTTCAGCTGCAATCTCTGTAAATGGAACTATATACATAGGTGCCAAACAATCTTCAGGAGATACTGGAGAAAACTTAGAATCTGCTAAAATAATACTTTTTTCTGTAAGTTCTTTGTAATTAACATCAATTGTTTCTTGATCGAATGCTACTAGTATATCTAAATCATCTGGTATTGTACGAACTTGCGTAGGTCGTACACAGATTTTATTATTCGTATGTCCACCTTTAATACGAGAAGAGAAATGACGATATCCGTAAAGGTAATATCCAAGGCGATTCATCGCCATTGAGAAAATTTCACCAGTACTTTCAATACCCTCTCCTTGCTGCCCGCCTACTTTCCAAGAAAGTTGTTGCAACATATAAACATCTCCTTACTATCTGGTTGAATGTTTTTTTCCTTCATTAGTTTATCATGAAGTAGTCATATTCACTATGTATTCAGTGTATTTTTAGTGAAATTCAGACCTTTGACGGAATTTCACCGTCACAATTTATTCAGAAAATCACTTATGTATAACATTTGCTCATAAGTAAAGCCGCTACAAATTATGTAGCGACTTTGTGGTAATTGACAATATCTATATTCAAAGAAAGCACCTCAAGCAAATTATGAATGCTTATCAGTTAATCAACACTTTGAATTTATTTTGTCTTTTTTTCTACCAATAACTTCAAAGCAGTTCGATCTTCACCTGAAATAATAATATCCGTGAAAGCAGGTGAACAAGTTAAATCAGTACCACTCGGTGCGACAAATCCTCTTGCTATGGCAATAGCTTTAATTGCCTGATTTAATGCACCAGCTCCTACTGCTTGCATTTCTGCATACCCTTGTTCTCTTATTACTGCTACTAAAGCACCTGCAACGGAATTTGGGTTTGAACGAGAAGATACTTTTAAAGAATCCACTATCATTTCTCCTTTTATCGCTAGATTATGAACTTGCTTTCGTCCATAATCTAACGTATGCTTCGGAGTATTTTTTTAGACGCTTTAGCCTTTAAACGGATAGTCATCGTTTATATATACACGCTCTTGATGAATTGCTTTCCCTGTAGCACTATCTACCTCTACAAAAAAGCCACTTAATACAGAACGCCCACTTTTTGGAACTTCAAAACGAGTTGGCATATTCGTTTGAAATCGATACAATACATCTTCTTTTTTCATACCTAGTACTTCATCGTAGGGTCCAGTCATACCTACATCTGTAATATAAGCAGTACCTCCAGGCAGAATACGCGAATCAGCGGTTTGCACATGTGTATGTGTGCCTACGACAACTGATGCTTTTCCATCTAAATGCCAACCAAATGCAATTTTTTCACTAGTTGCCTCCGCGTGGAAATCCACGAAGATAATCGGCGATAATTTTTTTGCTTCTTCTATTAACTCCGTCGCTTTTTTAAATGGATCATCATGAGGAGGTAAGAAAGTTCTACCATGTATATTTATAACTGAAATGGTTTGCCCGTTTTTAGTGATAGATGTCATTCCTTTACCTGGTGCTTCCTCTGAAAAGTTTGCAGGTCGAATTAAATAGTCAGTATCATCGATAAAGTCCATGATTTCTTTCTGATCCCATGTATGATTACCCATTGTTACGACATCTACACCCATGTGCAATAAGCCTTGGAATATATTTCTTGTGATCCCTCGACCCGCTGCAGCATTTTCACCGTTTGCAATTACTACGTCTGGATTATATTTTCTTTTAAGTCTTGGTAAATAACTTTCTAATGTATCTCTTCCTATAGATCCAACAATGTCACCAATAAATAATATTTTCAACTTCTACTTCCATCCTCTCTCACGAAAAAAAGGCTTCTTTTAGAAGCCTTTTTGTATTCGTAGTAAAACTCTATTATCAAACTGAATGAGAGCGTTTGTCAACAATTTGTACTATTTTGCGTATTCTACTGCTCTAGTTTCTCTGATGACAGTTACTTTAATATGTCCAGGGTAATCTAGTTCTTCTTCGATTCGTTTACGGATATCTCTTGCCAAACGATGAGCAGAAATGTCATCTATTTGATCTGGACGAACGATAATACGAATCTCTCTTCCAGCTTGAATAGCAAATGATTTTTCAACGCCATCGTAAGACTCTGAAATTTCTTCTAGTTTTTCTAAACGACGAATATAGTTTTCTAATGTCTCGCTTCTTGCACCAGGTCGTGCTGCGGATAATGCATCTGCAGCTGCAACCAATACCGCTATAACAGATGTTGCCTCCGTATCTCCATGATGAGAAGCAATACTATTAATAACTACTGGATGCTCTTTATATTTCGTTGCAAGTTCGACACCGATTTCAACATGACTTCCTTCAACTTCATGGTCAATTGCTTTTCCGATGTCATGAAGTAAGCCTGCTCGTCTCGCTAGAGTTACATCTTCACCAAGCTCTGCTGCCAGTAAACCAGCTAAAAATGCTACTTCGGTTGAATGCTTTAATACGTTTTGCCCATAACTTGTACGATAGCGAAGTCGACCTAAAATTTTCATTAAATCTGGATGTAAATTATGAACACCTACATCAAATGTAGTCTGCTCACCAATTTCACGGATTTGTTCATCCACTTCTCTTCTTGATTTTTCTACCATTTCCTCAATACGTGCCGGATGAATACGACCATCTTGTACTAATTTTTCAAGTGCCAAGCGGGCAGTTTCTCTACGTATTGGATCAAATCCTGATAGAATAACAGCTTCTGGCGTATCATCAATAATCAAATCAATACCAGTTAAAGTTTCGAGCGTACGAATGTTTCTACCTTCACGACCAATGATACGACCTTTCATTTCATCGTTTGGTAAATTAACTACAGAAACGGTTGTTTCTGCAACATGATCGGCTGCAAAACGTTGTAATGCTAAAGAAAGAATTTCACGAGATTTTTTATCTGCTTCTTCTTTCGCTCGTGTTTCAGATTCCTTCGTCATTACAGCAATATCCGTAGCAAGCTCATTTTCTACTTCTTGAAGAATTATCGCTTTCGCTTCTTCACGTGTTAAAGTAGAGATTCTTTCGAGTTCGCTTTGTTGCTTATTCACTAGCTCGTCCACTTTACTTTCTTTCTGTTCGATATGCTGTTGTCTTTCGGTTAGAGCATCTTCTTTACGCTCAAGACCTACTTCTCTCTTGTTTAGAGCATCATCCTTACGATCAAGATTCTCTTCTCTTTGTAATAACCGATTTTCCTGTTTTTGCAGTTCCATTCGGCGTTCACGGATGTCAGATTCTGCTTCAATTCGTAATTGGTGAGTTTCATCTTTGGCTTCTAATAGTGCTTCTTTTTTTAATGCTTCCGCTTCTCGCTTTGCTTCATCTAAGATGAGTGCAGAAGATTGTTTTGCACCAGTCACTTTTGAATCGTTCACTTTTTTCAGATAAATATAACCAACAACGGCACCGACGAACAGACCAAGCAAAGCGGAGATGATAATTTCCAATAATGGCATTCGAACACCCCCTATTTGCTATTCTTTTTAAGTTTCAGTCGGCACAAATATGCAAATGCATATTGCCTATTTCATCATAGTATTAGTAAAGAAATTATACAATTTTAATTGTATAGATGTAGAAATACTCTGTCAAGGAATCGGAAGGATAATTTATGAAAGAAAAGCGCTAATCTCGTCCAGTAGAAGGAATATCTGTTATTAATCGTTATCGTAATTCTTTGGATATAATGGTTGCTTTATCATTCGGTAGATTATTAGGAGGGGGGTACCTCACTATCCCCCTCTTTTTTTTTCAGTAATTTTGTAAATATAGTCTCTAATCATTAACTTTAGTAAATTGGATACTAGAGAAGTGGAATCATTATGTTCGATTCATAAGTTTTCTACGTTGAAGTTATTCTATGTCTCTTGTTTGTTGATTAATTGAAAAAAGAAAAAAGTCTCCCATAAAATGAGAGACTTCTTTTTTATTCTTCATCTAATAATAATTCAAATTCTTCCTCTTCTTCTTCTGGCTCATGTCCTGCAATAGTATATGAAGCTGCAGTCATTCCAAGAGATTCGCGGATTTTTTGTGAAATTTCATTTTTAATAGCAGGATTTTCTTTAAGGAATTGTTTTGCGTTTTCTCTACCCTGTCCTATACGTTCTTCATTGTAAGCATACCAAGAACCGCTTTTTTGAATAATGTCCATTTCGGAACCAAGGTCCACAATTTCTCCTTCTTGAGAAATTCCTTCCCCATACATAATATCCACTTCTGCTGTTCTGAATGGTGGAGCTACTTTGTTTTTTACAACTTTAATCTTCGTTTTGTTACCTACAATATCTGTACCTTGTTTTATCGCTTCTGCACGTCTAACTTCCAAACGTACGGAGCTATAAAATTTAAGTGCACGTCCACCTGGTGTAACTTCTGGATTTCCAAACATCACGCCTACTTTTTCACGAACTTGGTTGATGAAGATTGCAATAGTATTTGATTTATTAATAGCTCCAGAAAGCTTACGTAATGCTTGTGACATTAAACGAGCTTGAAGACCAATATGAGAATCTCCCATTTCACCCTCAATTTCAGCTTTAGGAACTAGAGCAGCAACAGAGTCAATAACTAAAATTTCAACTGCTCCACTACGTACTAATGCCTCAGCTATTTCTAGTGCTTGTTCTCCCGTATCCGGTTGAGATAAAAGGAGTTCATCGATATTTACACCTAGTTTTTGAGCATAGACAGGATCTAGCGCATGCTCTGCGTCAATAAAAGCCGCTTGGCCTCCAGTTTTTTGAACTTCAGCAATTGCATGAAGTGCAACTGTAGTTTTACCAGAACTTTCTGGACCGTATGTCTCAATTATACGACCTCTTGGGTATCCACCTATTCCTAAAGCTGCATCAAGTGCTAAAGAGCCACTAGAGGATGTTGAAATTTCTCTATCTGTTTTTTCACCAAGTTTCATAATTGAACCTTTACCAAATTGTTTCTCTATTTGTTTTAAAGCCATTTCTAAAGCTGCTTTACGATCATTAGCCAATTGTTTTCCTCCTCAAAAGAAAGTCTGTTTTTATTTCTATCTCTACTATACTAGGTGTTTGAGAAATATTCAAGAAAAAAGCGAACGTTTATTCGTTTATTTTTAACGACAATTTAATTTTTGGACTTAAAAACGACTCAAAATTGAATTTTGGGTCGTTTTTCATAATGAAAATAAAATTAAATTGTTTTAAAACCTTGTTCGCGAAGTAATCGAATTAAGTAATGAATAGTAAATTTCACAGCTCTCAGTCTATTAGTGTTTCTCATACCCGAAAGACTTAACTTATACGACACTGGTGCCATATCATTTAAAGCAATACCTATCCAGACAGTGCCAGCCGGCTGGCCACCATGAGCATCTGGTCCAGCTGCCCCTGTTATGCCAACACCAATATTTGTATTAAATTTTTCTTTAATACAATTAGCCATAGCCTCAGCACATTCTCTAGATACTACCCCAAATGAGTCTATTATTTGCTGATCTACGCCAAGTTGATCGACTTTGATAGACTCGGTATATGTAATCATACCTCCAACTAATACTGCACCCATTCCTTTAACTGCAGCAATTTCGGATTGAAATAATCCTGCAGTCATGCTTTCTGCGGCAGAAATAGTTAATTGATTTTCAACTAGTATCTCTTGAAGCTTAGAGGCTAAAGAGTCGTCATTGTACCCATATACATATTCACCTACACGGTCAAAAATCTCTTTTTGAAGAACCTCAATCTTTTCCCATGCTGCAGCTTCTGAATCACTTTTAGCTGTCAAGCGTAACGTAACTTCCCCATCTGAAGCGAGTGGAGCCAATGTAGGGTTTGTTTGGTTATCTAATAAGTCCTGTACCCGCGTTTCCAGTTCTGCTTCACCAATACCATAAAAACGCATTACATGAGACAAAATAACCGTTTCTTCATTGAGTAATTTTAGCAGTAATGGTTTTGCTTCAAATTGGAACATAGGCTCCATTTCTTTTGGTGGTCCAGGTAAAAGGATATACGAGTGATTCTCTGATGTAAGTAGCATCCCGGGAGCCATCCCATTCTTATTCGGCAATACTGTACAGCCTTCAAGTACTAATGCTTGTTTTTTATTATTTTCGGTCATTTCACGGTTCATTCTTTTGAAAAAGTCTTCGATATAAAGTAACGCTTGTTGATCAAGTACCAATTTTTTGTTTAAATGAGCGGAAATAGTTTCTTTTGTTAGGTCGTCTTTTGTAGGTCCTAAACCACCTGTGAAAATAATTAAATCTGCACGTTCTTCTGCGATTTTAATCGAATCGAGTAAACGTTTCGGATTATCTCCCACTACTGTATGAAAATAAACATCGATTCCTAATTCAGCAAGTTGGGAAGAAATAAATCGGGCATTCGTATTTGAAATCTGCCCTAACAATAACTCTGAGCCTACAGCAATTATCTCTGCTTTCATCTAACAATACTTCCTTCCTATCACTTAGAATCAAGTAACACTCTACGATTTAAATAGAAGTAATCAAACCCAGACCATAAGGTGAAAATGAGACATACATACAACATAATCATATCAAATGGGATAGAGAACATTTCAAAAAAGACATTCCCTAATAACAATGAAGATATTGCAATGATTTGTGTCCACATTTTAATTTTACCTAACTGGTTCGCAGCAACTACTTCTCCTTCGTTTGCAAGTATTAAACGTAGTCCTGTTACTGCAAATTCACGACTAATAATTAATATTACTACCCAAGCAGGAGCCATTCCAAACTGAACTAATATAATAAGAGCTGCAGAAACTAATAATTTATCTGCTAATGGATCTAAAAATTTCCCCATATTAGTTACGAGATTATATTTTCTCGCGTAATAACCATCAATAAAATCCGTAATGGATGCAATGATAAAAATAATCGCTCCAATTAAATGACCTAAAGGAATTGTAGCTCCGAGGAAGCTAACATCCCCCCAGTTAAAATCTACAAGCATAAAAAACATAAATACTGGAATTAAAAAAATGCGAAACATGGAAATTTGATTTGGAATATTCATTTTCATTTACGACAAACTCCTTTCTTATAAGACCAAAAAGCCATCTAAATAGATGGCTATTTGTTGAACTGTATCACTAAATTTTGAGTAGTACTATCTGATTTAAATTCAACTGCTTGATCGTTTATAGATACTGTATTTCCAGGTGTATGGCCTAAACGGATTCGCACTCTTGTTAACGCACTTGCATCATACTCGAATGTTTCACCTGCATTAACTGCTTGATCAACTAAAATTTTGTTGTCCTGGTCTCTAATATTCAGCCAGGTTTTATTTGTTGCAACAATTTTAACTAAATAAGATTCTGCACCAGTTAAATCATATGTTGTTGTTTCACCTTGCGTTTCTACAAATGTTAACTGTTGTTCCGGCTTAGTTTCTTCAACAACTTCTTCTTGTACTTCTTCGTCTGGTTTTTCTTCCTCAGTTGGTGTAACTGGATTCTTTTCCTCTGTAGGTGGTTTTGTTTCCAGAGTTAAAGCGTTATCAGTTTCAGCTGGATCCGTTTCATCATTCTTCGGTGAATTTTGAAATAAAAACCATAAAATCACTATAATAGCGATAGCAAAAAGTGCAACTACTAGCATCGGAAATACTTCCATAAACTTGCCCGTTGAACGACCGCCTAATGATCTTCGAGAAGGCGTTGCAGTTATATTCTTTGATACTTCTTCATTCATCGGTGTTGGAATCTCCGATTTATAAGTATCTAATAGTTCATCCCCGTTTAAACCAACGGCTTCTGCATATTGCTTAATAAAAGCACGAACATAGAATGAACCAGGCATAGTCGCATAATTTCCTTCTTCTATTCCAGCCAAATATCTCTTTTGTATTTTTGTGATTTCTTGTAAATCATCAATACTAAATCCTTTTGCAATTCTCGCCTCTTTTAAGCGAGCACCTAGTTCTGTCACTTAAAACACCTGCCCGTTTAAAAATTAAATCCACCAAATCCGCCAAACCCACTCATCCCTTTGTCGGACATTCCGTGGTTTTTCTCCATCATTTCGTACGTAATTTCCTCGTCTGGGTTATGACGAAGTTCAATAATATAGTCGAAATCATCAATAGAGTACTCCGAATGTTGGATAAACATGTCCGGGTGTTCTACTACTTTAATAGTAGGCATCCGCATCATTTCTCTTACTAACATTTGATGTTTCTCATCATTTGACTTTCTTGTTACTATACCATCTAAAATAAAAATGTTACGATCACTAAACTCGTCCCCTGCAAGCTGACTTCTGATTGTTTGCTTAATCATTGTAGAGGATAGAAAAATCCACTTTTTGTTAGCACAGACACTAGCAGCAACAACTGATTCCGTTTTACCGACACGTGGCATACCTCTAATACCAATTAGTTTGTGGCCTTCCTGCTTAAATATTTCTGCCATGAAATCAACTAGCAAACCTAGCTCATCTCTTACAAATCGAAAGGTCTTTTTATCATCTGCATCACGTTGTATATACCTTCCATGTCTAACAGCTAAACGGTCTCTCAACTTAGGTTCCCTAAATTTGGTTAATTGAATCATTTCCATCGTAGAAGCAATATGCTCAAAGCGTTCAATATTCTCTTTTTTTTCGGCTTTAATCAACATTCCTCGACGGCCTTCGTCAACACCATTAATTGTGACGATATTAACTCGTAGCATACCAAGTAAAGAAGCGATATCTCCCAAAAGTCCAGGACGATTTATTTGAATGTCATATTCAAAAAACCATTCACTTGCCATAGTTATCTGTCCCCTCTATTTAGATGACGTTTCATTTCATTATAAGTTCTATCATATATGATTTTTGAGATGAATAAAAGAAAAAAAGAAAAGAGCTACAGGATCCCTCTCTTTTCTTTTTACATCAAATATACCATCCACCATTTACTCGGATAATTTGACCAGTTATATAATTTGCTTTCTCACTTACTAAAAATTCGACAGCATTTGCCACATCATCCGTAGTACCAAATACACCAGCAGGTATTTCTTCTAATAACAGATCTCGTGCTTCCATATCTAAATGATGATTCATTTTAGTATCAATAAATCCTGGTGCAACAGCATTGACTGTAATTTTCTGCAAAGCCACTTCTTTTGCATATGCTTTCACAAACGCATGCTGAGCACCTTTTGCAGCGGAATATGCTACCTCATAAGAAGCCCCGGTGTCTCCCCATATAGAACCTACAAAAACAATGGAGGCATTCACATTTTTTCGAAGTTTGGGTGTAAGTTTTCCAGCTAAGTAAATTGGATGTTCAACATGCACTTGAAAAAGATCTCGTATTTCAACTAATGTCGTCTCTTCTAACCCTTTATACAAACTATGCCCTTGAGCAAATATAATGGTCTGAAGCGAAAATATCGAGGATACTAAAGATTCTACAGACTCAGAACTCCTCATATCCGCTTGAACGAGCAAAAAATCTTGTTCTGGATAAGAAGACTCTAGTTTTGCTAACAAGCTTTTTACAAGTTCTTCATTACTAGCAAAATGTAAGTACAATGACCAACCAGCTTCAGCAAGTTTATAACTGATTGCATGACCAATCTCACCTGATGCACCTACAACTAGAGCAAATTTGTTAGTCATTTTGCTTTTTCTCGTTTGGAAGAACGGTAAATACTGTATGCATTTCACTGTTAGTTAATGATTCAAACGCATGTTTTACTTGTTCCATCGTTAAGTTTTCCAAAGCAGGGACTACATCAAATAAATTCATCTTGTTAAACGAATATCGAGTAAATTGATTCGCGATATATTCAATAGAATTCAAAGCACGTAAGAAAAAGCCAATCTTTTTACGTGTAACACGCTTTAAGTCTTCTTCCGTGTATTTCCATTCATCCTGAGTATCTGCGATTGTTTGTTTAATGGAAGCAACAAGTGCTTCGGGATTAGTGGAATCTGAACCAATCATAGTAAATCCATAGCCATGTTCCATTGAAAAATCCGCAGAGTATGATTCATCAATATATCCTTTTTCGTATACATCTTGATAAAAGACTGAAGTTCTACCAAAAATTAATTCGACTGCCACCTGCATGGAAAGTTCATAATTCAACATTTCATTTCCAAAAATATTTGTATTATTTGATTTTATTCCGAACATTACTTTAGGTTTTTGTACATCCATTTGGAGAGTACGTTCTTGAATATCAACAGATAATTGCTCATTTGGGAAAAATCTTTTTATTTCCTGCGGTTTTTCAAATGATTTTGACGCTTGATCCTCTTTTATAAAATTCATCATTATCTCTGGATCCACTGCACCGACCACAAATACCATCATGTTAGATGGATGGTAAAAAGTGTTGTAACATTCATATAAATGATCTGCAGTTATTTTATTGATAGATTCAATTGTTCCTGCAATATCAATTTTCACAGGATGTTCTTTATACATATTTTCAATCGTACCAAAATACAATCGCCAATCTGGTTGGTCGTCATACATGGTAATTTCCTGGGCAATAATACCTTTTTCTTTTTCTACTGTTTGTTCTGTAAAGTAAGGTTGTTGAACAAAATCAAGCAAAGTTTTTGTATTATCTAACACATGATCTGTGGACGAAAATAAATAAGAAGTTCTCGTAAACGAGGTAAAAGCATTAGCCGAAGCACCTTTTTCACTAAACTGTTGAAAAACATCGCCTTCTTCTTTTTCGAACATTTTATGCTCTAAAAAATGAGCAATCCCTTCTGGAACGATAACCGGTTCCTCTTTGCCAAGAGGGATAAACTCACGATCAATTGAGCCATAATTAGTTGTAAATGTTACATAGGTTTTGGAAAAACCCTTTTTCGGTAAAATATATACATTTAAACCATTCGGTAGTTGTTCATTGTATAAAGTCTCATCTAATTGTTGAAAATAAGTTTTATTCATTCTCCGCACCATCCTTACCAGATAGGAAATAGACGAATTCCTTCTCTATCTTAGAAGCCATTTGTTGAATTTGGTCTTTTGTCACATTAGACCATTTTTCAAACCAATCTTCTACTGTAAATTCTTCATTCAATTCTTTATATTGATCATAAATTTCAATTTGTGCACGAGCAGAATCTAACGCTTCCTTTAGCTGGTTCTTTAACATCGATCTCGTTTGATTTATTTCTAAATCAGAAATCTCACCAGCTTGCATTACCTTCAGTTGTTCATCAATTAGCTGTACTGCTTTTTCTTGTAAGTTCGAATCTATTCCAGCTAACACGAATATTAAACCATACATCGATGAATAACTACTAGATGCGTAATAAGCCATACTTTCTTTTTCCCGAACATTCATAAATATTTTTGAATGAGCAAATCCACCAAAAATCCCGTTTGTCATCTGCATAATTGGAAATTCTTCAGAGAAGAAAGTAATTGGTGTGTGATAGGCAATATGTAATTTACCTTGTTTCATCTCTTGTATTTCATGTAAAAATTCGTTTTTATGACCTACTTTTTGTGTATCGTGTTTGGATGATACTTTATCTTTGCGAGCTGTAAATGGGAAGTGACTTTCTATTTTCCCTTTGATGTCATTAACATCTACGTCACCAACTATGTAAATAGATAATTCATCATCGTTTATTATTTTTCTGTGCATTTCAACTAATTGTTCATTTGTTACTGCTTGAACTGCAGGTACCGTTCCATTTGAAGATATGGAGGCAGGGTGATCTGGACGAATGTTTTCGAGCAAACGTTGTTGAGCATATCTAGTTTTATCATCATACATGGATTGAATTCGTTCGATAACTTGTTCCTTCTCACGTTTTACGATGGAATCAACAAATTTACCATTTACTAAAAGGGGTTTATAAATTACTGTAGAAAGCAAGGAAATTACTTCGTCTACTACCTTTTCATTAGACAAATAAGCATCATTTACAGTTTCAGCATTCAACGAAAAGATATGATTATTACCTTTTTTTATCGTATCGAAATATATAACTGCCCCATATAGTTCATCTACACGTTTACGAAATTCGGAGTTCGTAGGATATATTTCATTACTATATTGAAGTATATTGGCAAGTACTGCACGAATTGAGGCATCTTGAACAGTAATTGGCTGTTTCCATTTAAATGAAATATTAATTGTTTTAAATTGTTCTGTCGGTCTAACATAAAGCTTAACACCATGTGCAAGTTCATACTTCTGAAACATGTTGTTATCCCCCTTTTTCTATATAGTTTACTCTATCTTCTATTCACTATACATCTTCCTTTTAAACTATGCCAAATAAAAGGGACCAAATAAATTTGGTCCCTACAGATTTAACAATAGTATACATCTAACGTGTCTCTTAAGACGATCAAAATAAACGTTTAAAAACTTATCGTTTACCTTTTATATATGGAATTCCACTTGCTTTCGGTGCATATGCTTTACCTATAAATCCAGCAACCGCCAAGATCGTCAAGACATAAGGTAGTACATGTAAGAAATAACTTGGTATTTGGTCAATGTAAGGAATTTGCCCTCCCACAATACTTAGCGCTTGAGCAAAACCAAAGAATAAAGCCGCTCCTAGAGCACCAAGTGGATGCCATTTACCAAAAATCATTGCTGCAAGTGCCATAAATCCTTGTCCATTTATAGTAGTATGGCTAAACTCTCCTGAGATAGATTGCGAATAAACCGCTCCCCCTATACCAGCTAGAGCTCCAGATAATACAACCGCTATATAGCGCATTTTTGTAACATTTACACCCATCGTGTCTGCTGCCATCGGATGCTCACCAACAGCACGTAATCTCAATCCAAATGGAGTTTTATAAATAACAAACCAAGCTAGAATCGCTATTGCTACAGCTAAAATCGACGTTGAATAAACATCCTTAAAGAACATTGGTCCTATCACCGGTATATCACTTAAAAATGGTATGTCAAATCGTATAAAACGTTCTTGAATATAATCTGTTTGACCTTTACCATAAATCATTTTCACTGAGAATAATGCAATTGCGACACCAAGCATATTGATCGCAACCCCAGAAATGGTCTGGTCAGCACGGAAAGATATTGCTGCAACTGCATGCATTAAGGAAAAAATTGCTGAGACAACCATAGCTGCAAGTAATGAAACCCAAGGAGTAAAGGCTCCAAAAGTATCTACGAACATTAAGTTAAATAATATACCAATA
Source organism: Psychrobacillus sp. PGGUH221 (assembly GCF_042055255.1). NCBI lineage: Bacteria > Bacillati > Bacillota > Bacilli > Caryophanales > Bacillaceae > Psychrobacillus > Psychrobacillus sp. PGGUH221. The sequence goes on along the minus strand of NZ_JAQMHQ010000004.1, from coordinate 132,305 downwards.
AATGCTCCCATTACCATCAAACCTTCAAGTCCAATATTAATAACACCTGAACGTTCAGAAAACACCCCACCAATGGCAGTAAAGATTAATGGAGCAGCATAGAAAATAGCCGATGGAATAATGAAATATAGAACATCTAAAAAGCTCATATTATTTCGCCTCCTTTTTCTTGTTCATTTTTTCAAGGAAATAGCGAATAACGTAACCACAAGCTACAAAGAAAATAATGATTGCAATAACAATCGATACAATTTCAACAGGTATTCCTGCTGCGTTCGGCATATTTAAAGCCCCATATTTTAAAGCCCCAAATAAAGTTGCTCCGAAAACCACTCCAAGTGGAGTATTCGCACCTAAAAGGGCTACGGCGATACCGTCAAAACCTATTCCAGTAAATCCACCTTTTACATTCGCGTATTGGAATGTACCAAGTGCCTCCATAGCTCCAGCTAGACCAGCAAAAGCCCCAGAAATAACCATAGATAAAATAATATTTTTATTTACATTCATACCAGCATATTGAGAAGCATTTTTGTTAAAACCAACTGCTTTTAGCTCGTAACCAGTCGTAGTTTTTTCTAAGATAAACCACATTAATAAAACCATCGCAAGAGCAATGAAAATACCATAATGTAAGCGTGAAAAGTCAGTCATACTTTCAAAAAATGCCGATTTTAAAGACGCGGTCTCTTTAATAGTACCTGTGTTATCTCCTCCATCCGAAATAATTCGAATAAGGGCATTTGTTGTATGAAGTGCAATATAGTTCATCATAATCGTTACAATTACTTCATGAACTTGCAACTTCGCTTTTAATAACCCAGGAATAAATGCCCATATAGCACCTGCTAATGCAGCTGCAATAATAGCAAATGGAAGATGTATATACATTGGTAAATCGAAAGCTACACCAACATATGCAGCTGCGAACCAGCCAACTAAAAGTTGTCCTTCTACCCCAATATTAAACAATCCTGTTCGGAACGCAAAAGCCACTGCTAGACCAGATAAAAGGTATGGTGTTATTTGACGGATTGTCTCTCCGATTGCATATGAATCTCCAAAAATACCATTCCATAATGCAATATAACCTTGTACTGGATCATATCCACTAACAAGCATGACGATAGCTCCGACAAGCAACCCTAAAATAACCGATATAACAGGGACAAGAATATTTACTACTCTATTCGACATGCTGTTTATCCCCCTGGTTCACTTCAATTTCTTCTCTTATGCTTTGACCTGCCATTAACAAGCCAAGCTCTTGCTCAGTTGTATCTTTCGGATATACAGTATCAACAATTTGGCCATCATGAATAACCGCGATACGATCTGAAACATTCATTACTTCATCTAATTCAAATGAAAGAAGTAGAACTGCTTTTCCATTATCACGTTGTTCGATTAAGCGTTGATGAATAAATTCGATAGCACCAACATCAAGACCTCTCGTTGGTAGTGCAGCAATTAAAAGTTCAGGATTACGAATAATCTCACGACCAATAATTGCTTTTTGTTGATTTCCTCCTGATAAGGAACGCGCAAGTGAATCTTCGCCTTGAGTACGAACATCAAAGTCACTAATTACTTTTTTTGCCAGCTCCGATACTTTCCCATAATCCATAATTCCTTTATTCGAAATCGGTGACAAATAGTATGTTTGTAACGCAATATTATGCCCTATTGAAAAGTCTAATACTAAACCATGTTTATGACGATCTTGTGGGATATGCCCAACTCCTGCTTCTGTCACTTGACGAGGCTTTTTGTTCGTAACATCTTGTCCATTGATAGAAATAGTACCTTTCTTAACTTTACGAAGGCCAGTAATAGCTTCTATTAATTCGGATTGTCCATTCCCATCAATACCAGCTATCCCTAGTATTTCTCCTTTACGAACTGTTAAATTTAATCCCTTAACTTTTTCAATTCCTCTGTAATCCGTAACAGTTAAATCTTTGATAATAAGCGATTCATCTGTAGGATGAGCCTCTTCCTTAATTGTTTTAAAGTCGACTTGTCTTCCTACCATTAGAGAAGCAAGTTCATTTGGATTTGTTTCGGCAGTAATAACTGTTCCAATTCCTACACCTTTACGAATGACTGTAACACGATCAGAAACGTCCATTATTTCTTTTAATTTGTGCGTAATTAAAATAATTGATTTTCCTTCTTGGATAAGTCTTTTCATAATTTGAATTAGTTCATGAATTTCTTGAGGTGTTAAAGAAGCAGTAGGTTCATCAAAAATTAAAATTTCTGCTCCACGATAAAGTGTTTTCAAGATTTCAACACGTTGTTGCATACCTACAGAAATATCTTCAATTTTTGCGTTTGGATCTACATCTAAACCATACATCTCGGATAATTTCTGTATTTTTTTTGAAGCATCTTTAATATTGATAGTTCCATTTTTCGTTAACTCATTACCTAAAATAATGTTTTCAGTTACCGTAAAATTTTCTACAAGCATAAAATGCTGATGTACCATACCTATTCCAAGATCGTTGGCAACGTTTGGATCAGTAATCTTAACTGATTTTCCGTTAACTTTTATTTCACCAGCTTCTGGTTGATATAGACCAAATAAAACATTCATGAGAGTGGACTTTCCAGCACCATTCTCCCCTAGCAGAGCATGAATTTCTCCCTTCTTTAATTGAAGGGTAATGTTATCATTTGCAACAAACGATCCAAACTCTTTACGAATGCCAAGCATCTCTATTACATAATCCAATGAATTCACTCCCTACTATACTAGTACAAAATTAATACAAGAAAGACTTTAAATTTTCATCTTATAGATTATTGGAAATAGTTTCATAATCCATAACCCTTATAACCTGAAATGTCTATCTATTAAATTAGACTCAAAAATCTAATGAAGACTTTAAATATTTAAAATCTTTCATCTACTAATTAAAGAATCATAAAGACCGATAACTCGGCCTTTATGATGTGCGTTACAAAATTATTCTACTGTTTCAGGTACTACGATTTCACCTGAAGCAATTTTATCAGAGAACTCTTTAACTTTTGCTAGAACATCTTCTGGAATAGCTCCACGAGAATCAGCAAGGCCAACTCCTTCTTCCGCTAAACCATAAGTTACTGTTTTTCCACCTGGGAAGTTTCCAGCCATTGTTTCTTTTGCAATGTTTTGAACAGCTACGTCAACACGTTTTTGCATAGATGTAAGAGTTACGTTAGTATCACCAACTGCACCCTCTTCGTATTGGTCAGAGTCAACTCCGATTACCCATACGTTAGCATTTGCATCTTTTGTTTTACGTTCTTTTGCTTCAGCGAATACACCATTACCAGTACCACCAGCTGCGTGGAAAATAATATCTACTCCTGAAGAGTACATACGGTTTGCAGTAGTTTTACCAAGTGCTGCATCATCAAATTTCCCTGTATATTGAACATCTACTTTAATGCTTGGATCTACAGCTTTAACGCCTTCTAAGAAACCAGCTTCAAAACGTTCGATAACTGGAATTTCCATTCCACCAACGAATCCGATTTGTTTAGATTCAGACATTAGAGCAGCAGCTACACCTGCTAAGAATGAACCTTCTTGCTCTTTAAACATTACAGAAGCAACGTTTGGTGCATCAACAACAGCATCAATGATAGCAAGTTGAGCATCTTTTTGTTGCTCAGCAATAGTTGCAATTGGTTTTTCCATTAGGAAACCAATACCATAAACTACGTCAAAGTCACGACGTACTAAGTTATTTAAGTTTGTATTGTAATCAGCGTCTGATGCAGATTGAAGGTAATCATATCCACCGTCACCTTTTTCAAGACCGTTTTCTTTCCCAAATGCTTCAATACCTTCCCAAGCTAATTGGTTAAATGATTTGTCATCTACTCCACCAACGTCAGTTACCATTGCTAAAGAAAAGTCTTTTGCTTCACTTGCAGTTGAACCTGAACCTTCATTACCTTTTGAAGGAGTAGCCTCATCTTCTTTTGCACCACATGCTCCAAGAATTGTTCCAGCAGCAAGTACAAGTGACAGTCCTAATCCAAATTTACGTTTTGTCAAATTGAAAACCCCCATTTTTTTCTTATTAGCAGGAATTTAAATCTTTTTACACCCTTTTCCGAACAACATGAAAGCTAAATTTATCAGCTCGAAAATAGTTTTTCGAGTACAAAACTACACGATCATTTTCATCGTAGTGAAGTTGTTTTAATACAAGCAATGAAGTTTCTGGTTCACAGTTTAACGTCGGTGAAGCAATTTCATGATATCCCACTGGATCAATAAATGTTACCGCGTGCGAAACTCTAATTTCTCCCGATTCCTCTAATGCATTAAATATCGAACCTTCTTCTCTAACAAGAAAATCATTTGGCAAGTAATTTTCTGGAACTTTATCTATACAATATACAACTGGCTCACCATTTGCAGTACGGACTCGTTCCATCGATATTATTGATTGTTCTTCACTACACTGAAAGCGTTTTATATCATCTTCAGAAGCAAGTGATTGCATAGAACTAAGATAAATTGTTCCCGGTTCCATTCCTGCACTTCGAATCATGGATGAAACACTAGATAATTGTTCAATTCCTGAAGTAAAAACAGGCTTTGAATTAACAAATGTGCCGACACCATGTCTTCTAATAATGACATTTTCTTCTTCCAATAAGCGAAGTGCTTCTCTTAAAGTTGCACGACTTACTCCAAGCGTTTTAGCTAATTCAAATTCTGACGGAAGCTTTTCCTTTTCTTTGAATATGCCATTGTCAATGTCTTGTTTAAGACGATCAATTACTTGAAGATACAGATGACGATGGTCTATTTTAATTGTCAACGAAAACACCACCATTTTGAAGAGATCAGACCTCCGATGTAAAAGATTCCTACTAATCAGTCATACTATAACATTTTTAATGATTGAAATAAATACTTTTATTAATATTAGAATAAAAGATTTAACGTAAAATTTAACTAAATGTAATGTTTTTGTCATATTATATCTTCAAAGTGTGATACTAATTACCAAAAAATAATTATATATGTCCTCATATTTCTTCATCTAACGCTTGTTTAGATATAAGCACTTGCCGTGGCTTACTTCCTTCATATGGACCAACAACTCCACCCATTTCGAGCTGATCAATAATTCGAGCAGCACGAGAGTATCCAATTCTAAAACGACGTTGTAAAAGGGAGACAGATGCAGTCTGCATGTCTGTTACTAATTGCAATGCATCTTCATATAACTCATCTCGGTCTAGTTGTTCTGAAGATTCTTCCACTTCATCAGGAATCATTTCTTCCTGATAATTTGCTTTTTGTTGTTCAATGACAAAATCTACTACTCGTTCTACCTCAGCATCTGATAAATATGCACCTTGAACACGGACAGGCTTCGAACTTCCAGCAGGTAGGAAAAGCATATCTCCACGCCCTAAAAGTTTTTCTGCTCCTCCCATATCTAATATAGTTCGTGAATCAATAGCAGAAGATACTGCAAATGCTATTCTCGAAGGAATATTTGCTTTAATAATACCCGTAATAACATCCACACTTGGTCGTTGTGTAGCAATTATTAAATGAATACCAGCTGCCCGTGCCATTTGTGCAAGTCTCGTAATAGAATCCTCCACATCACTTGAAGCTACCATCATTAAATCTGCTAGCTCATCAACTATTACGACTATATATGGAAGTTTTGGATGTTTCTCTTCATTTTCTTCATTCCATTTATCAATGTGTTCGTTATATCCACCTATATTTCGTGTTCCTGTGTGAGAAAATAAATCATATCTTCTTTCCATTTCCGATACAATTTTTTTCAAGGCTTGTGAAGCTTTTCTTGGATCTGTCACAACTGGAGCTAACAGATGGGGAATGCCATTATACACATTCAACTCTACCATCTTAGGGTCAATCATCATCATTTTCACTTCATGAGGTTTAGCTCGCATCATAATACTTATTATTATTCCATTAATGCAAACACTCTTCCCACTACCGGTAGAACCTGCAACGAGTAAATGAGGCATCTTGTTTAGTTCCGCTAATACAGCTTGTCCCGTCACATCTCTACCAAAACCAATTAGAAGCTTTAGATTAGGCTTGTTATTTTCTTTGGATTCTAGCACTTCACTCAGGCTAACAATTGCAACTTCCTTATTCGGAACCTCTATACCGACTGCAGATTTCCCTGGAATTGGAGCTTCAATTCGAATATCTCTCGCTGCAAGTGCTAAAGCTAAATCGTCATGTAGGCTTACAATACGGCTTACTTTTACTCCTACATCAGGAAGCACTTCATATTTTGTAACTGCTGGCCCTAAATGAACCTGAGTAACTTTTGCTTTTACTCCAAAACTTAAAAAAGTTTGTTCTAGCTTTTTTGCATTCGCCTGAATTGCATTTAATTCTCCACTTTGATCACTGTGAGTAGATGAATCTAAAAGTGACATCGATGGGAGTTGATAATCTTCATTTTCAATAACTTCTGATTCCATATTAATTTCTAATGGTTCGGGAGCTTCTGTTGACTCTTCTCTTTTAGAAATTCGTTCCGTAAATGCAGAAATGATAGGAGCCGAATCTTGAATTATTTCTTCTTCTAATGGAAGAGTTTTTTCCTCGTGTATAGTAACTGCTTCTTCTTGGACCATTTCTTTTTTTGTTCTTCTTGCTTTTCTCTCCGATACTACTGGTTTTGATTTTTTCTTACGTCTTTTAAACAACTCTTTAAATTTAGGAGATACCTCAACTAAATAAGGAACTAGTGCTTTACCTGTTATTAATACTATACCTATAAATAGCAATAGCCATCCAGCTACTTTTGCTCCAGCAGCATCAAACAACACATGAAAAGAGGCAAACAGGATAGCACCAATCATTCCACCACCAAGTGAACTGCTTCTATCTGTAATTCCTCCACTTTCTACTAATACTCTATAACTTTCTCTTAGTACAGAATTTGTTACTAATGCATTTCCACTAAAGAGCTGCTCAAAGAGAGATAAATGACTAAATAACAAAAGACTACTTAATACAAAGGCAAAACCTAATAAAAGTCGATGATTCCAAGAAGGAAATGTTTGTTTAATCATAATAATTAGTGCAAAAACAATTAATAGAAAGGGTACAGCAATATGCCAATTACCGAATAGAAAATAACCTACATACGCTAAACTTTTTCCGACAAGGCCGTATTCATAAAACGAGATAATTGCAATTCCAATAACGATTAATCCAATAATTTCATACATTAATGGATGTAACGTTTTTTTGGCTGCTGCTTTTTTGACTGGTTTTTTCCTTTTTTGTGCCATCTAAGTCACCTGCTTTCCTCAAAATGATAAAAAGGATTTCCTTCCGCAATAATCGGAAAGGAAATCCTTATATACTCACATTAATATTCCATAATAATCGGGATGATCATTGGACGTCGTTTTGTTTGTTGGAATAAATATGAATTTAGCGTATCGCGGATTTCTTGTTTTATGTTTGTCCATTCAAACGTTTCTTTATTCACATATTTTTCAACAACTGTTTTTACTAGTTTAGCAGACTCATCCATTAACTCTTCGGACTCTCTTACATATACGAATCCTCTTGAAAGTATTTCTGGTCCAGAAGCAATTTTCTTTTGAGCACGGTTTAATGTTACAACAACTATAAATATACCGTCCTGCGATAAAAGCTTACGATCACGTAGAACAATATTACCTACATCCCCTACACCAATACCATCAATTAATACGTTACCAGCTTGAACTCTTCCGCTCATTCTCATTTTTCCATTTTTATATTCGACAATATCTCCCTTATCTGCAATAAAAATTTCTGATTTAGACATACCAATATCTTGAGCTAATTTAGAGTGAGCCATTAACATACGGTATTCCCCTTGAATTGGAATAAAATAAGTCGGCTTTGTTAAGTTAAGCATCATTTTTAAATCTTCTTGACTTCCGTGTCCAGAAACATGGACATTTTTTTCTGAAGTCAATACTTTTGCACCCGCTTTAGCAATTTGGTTCATCGTTGAATACATCCCAACCTCCATACCAGGAGAAGGGGTAAACGTGATTAATACTGTATCTGTGTCTTTAATTTTTATATCTTTGTGATGTTTACGAACCATTTTTTCTAATGCTTCTAGGGGTTCCCCTTGATTGCCTGATACAATTACAACTATATCATTATCGTTATACTTCGATATCTCTTTTATTGGAATAATTGTGTCTTCTTCCACTGTAAAATAGCCTAAATCTAACCCAATTTCAAATATATTTTCTAGGCTTTTTCCTGCTATCGCAACTTTTTTATGAGTTTCTGCAGCTTTATCTAATACTTGTTGAATACGTATAAAATTTGAAGCATATAAAGATACAAGGATACGTCCTTGAGAAGCGTGGAATGTTTCTGATAATTGGTTTTCTATAACTGCTTCTGAAGTTGTATATCCTGGTCTTTCTGCTTCCGTTGAATCAGATAATAAAATAAATACGCCTTCTTCACCTAATCCGGCAATTTTTGCGATATCAGGGCGATATTTTCCTTTAGCTGATTGGTCGAATTTAAATTCTCCTGTATGCACAATTGCGCCCTCTGAAGTATGAAAAACAATACCGAGTGAATCTGGTATACTATGTGTCGTATGGAAAAAAGTCACATACGTATTTTGGAAATTCATACGGCTCTTATTCGTTACTTCAAAGTATTTAACCTGTTGCTTTGTAGGCAAAGCTTTCATATGAGTTTTAGCTAAAGCAATTGTTAACTTAGATCCATACACTGGTGCTTGTACTTTTTGCAGTAAATACGCAATTGAGCCGATAGCATCCTCGTGTCCATGAGTTAAAAATATACCTTTTACACGACTCTTATTTTCTTCTAAATACGTGATATCTGGTATTACAATATCAATACCTAGCATTTCATTTTCTGGGAACATAAGTCCACTGTCTACTACGAATATTTCTTCGTCAATTTCTACCACATACATTGCTTTTCCGATTTCTCCCACTCCACCAAGCGGTATAATTCGAATAAGTTCATTTTTTACTTTAACCAATTGTTTTCCTCCTAAAATTAACCCGACCAACATCCACTAGTTTTCATTATATCGAACGTCAACGATTCGCACAATAATAAAAGCATAACGCATTTGTTAGAAACTAATAGTAACTACGAAAAATACTTATTGTCTCTATAAGTTCAAAGCTTAGCGCTCGCTTTCCACGGTCGATTGTTGAGCCGCTTGGGCCAACACGATGTTGGATCATGCAATAATTGCCGCAGGACGCGGCGAACTTAGATTGCCTTCCATTTGACGGAGCGTACTTAGCCTACCTTCCTCTCCTACGTTGAGGGCACTGAAAGTCTATAGAATTTGCATTACTAAATAATGTCGTCCAATAAATAAGAAAATCGTTGAAAGACTCCCTTTCCGCGGGCGTTGTCTTTTTCAACGATTTTCTATAAATACTAATTGAAAAAATGTAAGTAATAAAAACTTGCTCTATTAAGGGCATGATGATTTCCTAATTGAAAAGGGGATTATAGTTAATTGAAGTAGAAGGCGGCGACTCCAGCCGGAATAGCAAATGTTTTCTGCACCGAAAGCGAAGCGGCAGGTGCATGAACTGAAGACCCTAGACTGAGCGTAGCGAAATTAATTTTTGCGACGAGCTTGCGCAGGAGCAAGGGAAGCGGCTGAAGTCATGCCGGCGGAAAGCGTCCGCCTGGAACGGAAATTAACGGATCCAAATAATAATCGAATATGTGAACAACTTGTCGTCCACATACTGTTATGAAATCTCATTGAAGACTTTTTCAGTGCCCTCGATCGTAGCGAAGGAGGAGGCTCGGCGCTCGCCCGCGGAAAGCGTCCGCCTGGAACGGAAAAATACTGCACTTTTTAAAATAGATGCTATGAAGAAAGAGGCTGACCTAAAAAGTCATTTTATATGACTTTCAGGACAGCCTCTTATTATTATTTGCTCTCTAAATAACTTTCCCAAATTCGATCGAATGCTGTTTTTTCTTCTGGAGTCATTTCCACTAAAGGTAAACGTAAGGAACCTACTTCTAACCCTATTTTTGAAAGGGCGTATTTAACAACAACTGGATTTGGATGTTCAAATAAAGCTTTCATCACTGGTAAAATTCGTTGATGGATACTTGATGCTTTTTTATGCTCACCTGCATGAAATAATTGAATCATCTCTTGCATTTCGGTTCCGATAACATGAGAAGCAACCGAGATTATTCCTGATCCACCAATTGCAATCAGTGGTAACGTTAAAGAGTCATCCCCACTATAAACTAGAAAATCCTCTTCCGTGTTTGCTAATATTTTTGTCATTTGATCCAAACTTCCACTTGCTTCTTTTACAATTTGAATCGACGGAATTTCACTTAATTCGACAATCGATTCCGGTTCCAAATTAACAACCGAACGACCGGGGATATTATACACAACTATTGGTAATGTAGTCGCATTTGCAATTGCTTTGAAGTGCGCAATCATACCTCTTTGATTTGGTTTATTATAGTAAGGAGTCACTATCATAAGAGCGTCTACTCCAAGTGCCTCTGCTTTTAAAGATAAATCAATGGAAGCAGCTGTATTATTGCTTCCTGTTCCTGCTATCACGGGAACTCTTTTGTTCACTTTTTCTACAACAAATTGTATTAATGATAATTTTTCATCTGTTGATAATGTTGGAGATTCTCCAGTTGTTCCGCATACAACTAGAGAGTCAGTTCCATTAGTGAGTAAGTGTTCAATTAGTTTCTCTGTTGCTATATAGTCGATTAATCCATCTTTTTGAAATGGAGTAACCATTGCTGTAGAAACTTGACCTATATTCATTTTTCTTACACCTCTTTTAGTATGCCCTCTTCAATTAAAGCTTCAGCAATTTGTATGGAGTTAAGTGCTGCCCCTTTTAACAAATTGTCGGAAACGATCCACATATGGAAGCCTTTCTTGTTTGAAGGATCTTTTCTAATACGGCCAACAAAAACATCGTCTTCATCTTCTGCAAAATATGGCATTGGATAAAGTTGTTGCTCCGGTTTATCTTGTACAGTGATACCTTTCGCAGTTGAAAGCACTTCTCTGATATCATTTACTGTTACATTTTCATTATCTACTTCGATATAGACAGATTCCGAATGTCCTGTAACTACTGGAACACGTACACAAGTTGCAGCAATAGAAAGTTCAGACATAGACATTATCTTTTTTGTCTCGTTCATCATTTTATGTTCTTCAAATGTAAAACCATCTGTTTCGAACACATCAATTTGAGGAATAACGTTTCCTGCAATCGGATAATGCTTTTCGGCACTTTTCACTGGCAAGATTTGTGGTTGTGGATTTTTCACTTGAATTGCTTCACTTTGAACAGTTAGCTCTTCAATTGCTGCAGCCCCTGCTCCAGAAACAGCTTGATAAGTAGAAACGATTACTTTATTTAAACCAAATTGTTGACGGATAGGTTCTAAAGCACAAACCATCTGAATAGTAGAACAATTCGGATTAGCAATAATCCCTGTTTGCTCATGTAATGCTTGTTTATTTACTTCAGGAACAACAAGAGGAGTATCCTTATCCATACGGAATGCACTTGTGTTATCAATAACAATAGCACCTCTATTGCTTGCTTCTTTTGCCAAAGCTTTTGATATAGCGCCACCTGCAGAGAAAAAAGCAACGTCTACTCCTTCAAAAGAATCAGGTGTTGCTTCTTCAATTGTATAGGATGAACCATTTACTTCTACTTGTTTACCTGCTGATTTTTTAGAAGCTAATAGCTTTAAAGTCGAATAGGGAAAGCTTCTCTCTACTAATTTTTCAATAATTTTTTGACCAACTGCACCAGTCGCTCCGACTACTGCTACTGTATAACCTTGTGACATAAAAGCTCTCCTCCTAAAATCAAAACATTTTTGCGATATTGTTTCATATTATACATGAAAATACATGAAAATACACTACCTATTATATTTAGAATGAATGAGTTATAAGTAAAGGCTGTAATTGCTTTGATTGAATAGCATGTTCAACGGTTGGTATGATTTGAGTAAAGTCGGCAATTAATGAGTTTGGTTTTTTATGAGGATTGTCTTGACCAAAGGGGATAAAGTAAATATTTTTGGTAGAAAGCAGTTTCATTATATTCATACCATTTAATCCAAGTGCATCATTCGTTGAAATACCTAATACAACTGGCTTACCGTTTCGTAAAGTAGCTTTAGCAGCCATCAAAACAGGTGAATCAGTTTGGGCATTGGAAAGCTTACTAATTGAATTACCAGTCATCGGCGCAATAACCATGCAGTCTAATGGATTTGTCGGTCCAAAAGGCTCTGCTTCCACAATTTTAGAAACTACTTTACTTCCACTTGCTTTTTCTATTTTTTCAATCCATTCTTCACCTGTTCCAAAACGAGTAGCTGCTGTTAAAACAGAATACGTAATAATAGGAACAACAGTTGCACCTTTATCTGTAAATTGATTAATCATTGGAATGACTTCCTCATAAGTACAATGAGAAGCGGTTATTCCAAGACCTATTCTAAGACCATTTAACACAAATTATCCCCCTCTAGTAAAGCCAATTGAGTTCGAACAGACCTAGCTAATAAATTTCCTGCATCTTGAGGAAAATACATCCCTGGCAGACTTGTTGGGTTTGCATAATTTTCTGGAATATTTTCACTTGAATCTAATAAGCATCCTGGCTTTGATGCAAGATCAATAATTTTATTAAAAAATATTGTATCTTCATTACTTAACCATTTGGAAGGTATTGTATTAACTAAATAAACTGTAGGATCTTTTAATTTTTCAATTACATAATCTAATGCTTCAATTTCATATCCATAACTTTTTGCTTCAAACAATTGATTCTCGGAGCGTACAGATATGATTACTTTTGCTCCTAAATGATGTAGTGCATATGCTAGCCTTTTTCCGACCCTTCCATAACCAGTTATGATAAATCTTTTGTTGTACACAGACTGCTTCTCATTTAAATAAAAATAATTAATAAACCCTTCAGCGGTAAGATTTGCATTATCCCAAATCCACGGTTCGTCTTCTAAATAGTAAAATACTTTTCTATTATTCTCGTCACATGCACCCTCTATTTCTTCGTATTTCTTACCAACAAAAAGTAATTCACATGTACTTGGTAAAGCGAAAGGATGCTCCATCTTCATAGCTTGGATGGGCATGAATACAATATTCGGTTGGAAATCGTGTATAGCGTTCTCAACCTCATCATTCCAAACCATCGTTGAAAATAATTTAACTTCTAAATTCTCGGATAATTCATCTTTGAGGTACTGTAACCGATCATCGGTACCTATGATTGCTAACTTATTGTTCATAATAACCACTTGAATCATTTAAAGAATCTGCTTCATTAAACAAAATACGGTCTTTCCCTATTAGAATAATTTCTTCCCACGAAATAAATTCTTTTTTCTTATTTGCTTTATTTCCTTGAAAAAAAGAAGCTGACTTTTGATATACCTCAAATCCTTGAATCTTCCCCGTAGTTGGATCAAAAAGTAACTCGGTATTCGCAAGTCTTCCATATCTTGCACCGTCTTTTACTTGGATAAGCTCTTTTTCAGCAAGTTCCGAAAGTAACAACCTTTTCCCTCCCCCTTATACTTCTACTTATGTATATGCCTTTTCCTTAAACAAAGTGAATAGAAAAAAGGACCTGATTGGATGAAATAAAGCAAGAAAAAAAGCCGATATCTAATCGACTTTTTTAGGCATTATTATAGAAATAGCCGGCTCATGGGCAAATATTTCTTTTGCAAGCTCTTGGACCGAATCCAGTGTTACTTCATCAATTGTTTCACTCACTTCATCTAAGGAACGATGTTTTCCAAAAAGGAGCTCATTTTTTCCATTCCTACTCATTCGTGAATTTGTACTTTCTAAACCAAGTAGTAAGTTTCCTTTTAATTGCTCTTTTGAATTTGTAACCTCAGTCTCCGTCATTCCATTCTTTACAATTGTTTGAATTGTATCGAAAATACAATTCTTTAATTCCGTTAATTGATTACTAGAGGTTCCACCATATATTGCAAGAACTCCAGTATCTTCGTATGCAGAATGGTAAGAGTAGATTGAATAAGCAAGCCCTTTATCCTCACGGATATCCTGGAAAAGTCTAGAGGACATACTTCCTCCCAAAATATTATTCAATACAACGAGACTATAAATATTGTCCGCTTTTACACTTAAAGCAGGATAAGCTAAACAAATATGTGCTTGCTCCGTTTCTTTGGAATTTTCTGTATAAGTAGCTTTGAGCTTTGGTATTTCTAGCGTTGCAACTTGTGAGTTTACACCCATAAAATGTCCAAATAGCGATTCAATATATCCTAATAATCCCTCTTGTATGTCACCTGCTACGGAAACGACAATATTTTCAGGTATATAATGTTTTTTCATATAGGATAAAATAGATTCTTTTGTAAAGCTGTTTAAAGTCTCTTCTGTCCCTAATATTGGTGAACCTAAAGGATTGTCTTCGTACATAGCTCTCCATAAATATTCATGAACAATATCATCAGGTGTATCTTCCACCATATTTATTTCTTCCAGAACTACCTGTCTTTCTTTATCGATTTCATTTGAGTCAAAAGTAGAATTAAAAAACATATCGGCAAGTATTTCTACTGCATGCGTCGCATGGTGATTCAATACCTTTGCATAGTAGCAAGTATTTTCTTTAGATGTAAATGCATTTATGTTACCGCCGATTCGATCAAATTCTTCTGCAATTTGTTTTGCAGATCTTGAAGATGTACCTTTAAATAGCATATGTTCAATAAAGTGAGTTAGCCCGTTTTCTTCTGGCAGTTCATTTCTCGAACCTGCCTGTACCCATATCCCAACAGCAACAGAGCGTACATGTGGAATATGTTCAGAAACAATACGAAGTCCATTTTCACAAGTAATTTTATTAATCAAATTAACAACACCCCTATTTATATTATTCAAACATTCAAAAAGGTTGCCGTAGAAACTTAACTACGGTCAACCTTTTGTGTTGGAACGTTTTATACTCTTCTACTTATTATCTGTCAAGCCTCCAACTCTGCTCGAGATCTAATGGAATTTCCACAGTGACGGAAGAACTGCCTCCTGTGGATAACCATTTACTTACTGCTGATTATTGGAAACCTTTCTTACTTCATTACTGTTCTTTTTGTTCTGCACGTTCTTTTTCTTCTTTTATTACTACTTTTCTAGAGAGATTTACACGGCCTTGGTTGTCGATTTCTATAACTTTTACTAAAAGCTCATCGCCAATTTTTAAGACATCTTCCACATTCTTCGTACGTTCTTCTTGAATTTCCGAAATATGAAGTAATCCATCTTTTCCGCTGAATATTTCTAGGAAAGCACCGAATTTTTCAATACGTTTCACTTTACCTAAATAGTATTCACCAACTTGTGCAACTCGAACAATATTCTCTATAATTTCTCTTGCACGAGCAATCATATCTTCGTCTGCTGAAGCAATATAAATTGTACCATCTTGCTCTGTATCAATTTTTACCCCAGTTTCATCAATGATTTTATTAATTTGTTTACCACCTGGTCCAATTACATCACGGATTTTATCAGGGTTAATTTTAATAACAGAAATTTTAGGTGCATATTTAGAAAGCTTTTCACGAGGTTCACTAATAGTAGAAAGCATGCTTTCTAAAATCTGCATACGTCCAATTTTAGCTTGTTCAAGAGCTTCTTCTAAAATGGTTCTTGATAGACCCTCAATTTTGATATCCATTTGAAGCGCAGTAATACCTTTAGATGTTCCTGCTACTTTAAAGTCCATATCTCCAAGATGATCTTCCATACCTTGAATATCCGTTAAAATTGTATAGTTCTCGCCTTTTTTGACAAGACCCATCGCAATACCTGCAACTGGTGCTTTAAGAGGTACCCCAGCATCCATCATTGCAAGTGTAGAAGCACAAATACTTGCTTGAGATGTAGAACCATTTGATTCTAATACTTCTGCAACTAATCGAAGTGTATATGGGAAATCATTTTCATCTGGAATCACTGCTTCTAGAGCTCGTTCGCCTAAAGCGCCATGTCCAATTTCACGACGACCTGGAGCACGAATCGGTCCAGTTTCACCAACACTAAATTGCGGGAAATTATAATGATGCATGAAACGTTTTGATTCCTCTAAACCAAGTCCATCGATAATTTGTACATCGCCAAGCGGTCCTAAAGTACAAATACTCAAAGCTTGTGTTTGTCCACGAGTGAACAATCCTGAACCATGTGTTCTAGGTAAAATTCCTACTTCAGAAGATAGAGGACGAATTTCAGCTACTCCACGACCATCTGGACGAATTTTATCTTCTGTTATTAAACGGCGAACTTCTTCTTTAACCATCGCATCTAAAATTTCGCGAACTTGTTTTAAAGTTTCTTCCGATGCTTCTTTTGCTGTATATTGATCTAATACTTCATTTTTTACTTCTGTAATAGCATCTTCACGAGCGTGTTTTTCTTGCACTTGTATTGCTTGTACAAGTTTTGCTTCACAAATTTCTTTTACTTCTACAAAAAGTTCTTTATCCAATTCAAAAAGAGGAATTTCTTTTTTCTCTTTACCTATCTCTGCAACAACTTTTTCTTGGAATTCGATTAGTT
Source organism: Psychrobacillus sp. PGGUH221 (assembly GCF_042055255.1). Classification (NCBI taxonomy): domain Bacteria; kingdom Bacillati; phylum Bacillota; class Bacilli; order Caryophanales; family Bacillaceae; genus Psychrobacillus; species Psychrobacillus sp. PGGUH221. The sequence continues at coordinate 115,596 of NZ_JAQMHQ010000004.1, read as the reverse complement.
TTATAATTTCACTGTGACCAAACATAATTGCTTCTAACACAACTTCTTCAGAAACTTCTTTCGCTCCTGCTTCTACCATGTTTATCGCATCTTTTGTTCCTGCGACAGTTAAATCTAATATACTTTTTTCCATTTGTTCAACAGTTGGATTAATGAAAAATTCATCACCAATTAAACCTACTTGAACTCCAGCTATTGGTCCATCGAATGGAATATCCGATACGCTAAGTGCTAAAGAGGAACCGAGCATTGCCGCCATCTCTGATGAGCAGTTTTGATCGACAGACATAACCATTGAAATTACTTGAACTTCATTACGAAATCCATCTGGGAATAAAGGACGAATTGGACGGTCAATTAAACGACTAGTTAAAATTGCTCTTTCAGAAGGGCGTCCTTCACGTTTAATAAATCCACCAGGAATCTTACCAACAGCATATAATTTTTCTTCATAATTAACTGTCAATGGGAAGAAATCCAGATTCTTAGGATTCTTTGAAGCAGTTGCTACTGATAATACGCTTGTATCACCATATCTTACTAAAACTGCACCGTTTGCTTGTTTTGCAAGTTGTCCTATTTCCACTTGCAATGTACGGCCAGCCCATTCGTACGTAAACACTTTCTTTTCACTCATTTAATCAGAACTCCTCTCAACTTAAAAAAAACTCCTTATACAGGGCATATAAAAGTATATGTATCATAAGTAGTGTATCAAAAATATCGAAACTATGCGAAGTATTTTATGCAAAAGAAAAAGCGGGACGAATCCCGCTTTCAGACTGATGACAAACGCTTTCATTCTTCGTTCCTTGCATATCGTTGTAAGCTCATGAACCATTAGTTCAATTCGCTTCCGCCTCATGCTGGCGCGCCTAGACTGACAAGCGTTTTCAAGCCAGACTGAAGTAAAAACTTCAACAAACTTTTGTCACAATCTAAAAGGGGAAAATAATCCCGCTTTCTTCCATGTTATAATTATCGACGTAAACCAAGTTTAGCGATTAACTCGCGGTAACGTTGTACTTCGTTTTCACGTAAGTATTTTAACAAGTTACGGCGACGTCCAACCATTTTGAAAAGACCACGACGTGAATGATGATCTTTCTTATGTGTACGCAAATGTTCGTTTAAAGAATTGATTTCTTCTGTAAGAATTGCGATTTGAATATCAGCAGATCCAGTGTCACTTTCGTGAGTTCTGAACTCAGCGATAAGTTCATTTTTGCGTTCTTGTGTAATTGCCATGTTATTTTCCTCCTAAAATTTCATAGTATCCCCAGTTCCTGAGCAATCGTTGGAGAATCGAAAAAGCCAAGGAATGGTTAAGTACAGTTTTGTACTTTTAAAATATACCATAGGAATGAATGAGAATCAACTTATACGTTTTCTTTAAAAAAATTAATAGCAACTAATTTATCTTTGGCAATCTGTTCTTTTAATTCCTCTATGCCATTAAATTTCTTTTCTGAACGTATTCTCTTGTACCAATGTACATCGACTTCTTCTCCATAAATAGACTTATCGAAATCTATAATATGTACTTCAATCGAAAGTTTTTTATCATCTGGATTGTTAAAAGTTGGTTTATATCCAACATTGCATACACCTTCAAACCAATTTTCCTGTACTCTAATTTTCACAGCGTAGACACCCGTTGCAGGCGTATATTGGCCTTCTATTGGTTGTACATTTGCAGTTGGAAAATTAATCGTTCTTCCTCTTTTATCTCCGTGAATAACTACCCCCGAAAGTGTAAAAGGACGACCTAAAAGTTCTTTAACTTCTCCTACGTTACCCGCTTTAAGATTAGCTCTAATTCGAGTAGAACTGATTTTCTCTTCATTCATTTCTTGTTTATCGACAACTGAGACAGAATACTTTCCTTCAGCAAGTAAATCCATTTCTTTCATAGTCCCTTTACCATAAGCTCCAAATGTAAAATCAAAACCAGCTGTCACATGCTTTACATTTGCTTTTTTGATAAAAGCTTCAATAAATTCAGCTGGGGTTAACTTAGCAAAATCGGAAGTAAAACGAACTACAAATAAAGTATCTACGTCTAGTTTTTTTAGAATTTCTATTTTCTGCTCCAATGGAGTAATATAAAATACTTGTTCTTTACTTTTACCAAGCACTAAAGATGGATGAGGATCGAAGGTCATCACAGCAGTTTTGATATGAAGCTCTTTAGCCTTTTTGTATGCTTCTTGAATAACTGCTTGATGCCCTCTATGTACTCCATCAAAAAAACCTATAGCTAAAGAGAAGCTATCCTTGTTTAAATTCTCAAATAAATGATTTGGGTAAGATAAGTGATGTACTTCCATATTAATCTCCTTTTTCCGTTGAAAACATTTTCTCCGGTTTCATCATACCATTTTTTGTTGGATGCTTTACATAAACTGCTCTAGGTACCGAATTTTGCGTATATACAATTTTTTCATCTTTTTCAAGGAGTGAATGTGCTTTAATCACCTGTCCATTTTCTATACTTTTTTCTACTTCTGCTGTAATCTCAATACTTGGCCAACTTTGCAAAGCATATTTTATCGGAAACATAAAATCATTTAACCGCTCGTCATCCTTGGCAATTTCTACCTCTGATAATGTTAGACATTGCTCTTTTGTAAAGCTCCCTGAAGCAGTCCGAACTAAAGAAGACATATGTGCAGGGTACCCTAATAGCTCACCAATTTGCACCGCAAGCGTCCGAATATACGTACCTTTACTGCAACTTATTTCAATTGAAAAGGAAACATTTTCACCGATGAAATCCTTTGTTTCATCTAATAGATTTAATTGGTAAATGGAAACTTTTCTACTTGGACGTTCGACTTCTTTACCTTCTCTTGCATACTCATATAACTTTTTCCCATTTACTTTTACTGCTGAATACATCGGTGGGGTTTGAACAATTTCACCTGTCAATTGATCCAGAACGGTTAAAATTTGTTCACGAGTAAAATGTTTTTCGGTTTGATCGTGGTGAACAATTTCACCATCGGCATCCTCAGTTGTAGTAGAAGCTCCAATACTGACTGTAGCAATATAAGTTTTTCCTTGCTCCATAATATATTCAGAAACTTTAGTAGCCTGACCTAGACAAATTGGTAATACACCTTCGACACTTGGATCAAGCGTACCTGTGTGTCCAATTCTTTTCATTTTTAATATTTTTCGCAGTTTAAATACACAATCATGGGAAGTCATCCCCTTTTCCTTCCATAACGGAAGTATACCTTCATACATCTTTTCACCTCTTATAACAATAATTTACAACAAAAAAGTCTGCTTGTAATAGTAAGCAGACTTCTCTTGTTTTTTATTCTTCTGATGATTTGTTAATTTCTCGTAATAAATCATCAATACGATTTCCATAAGCTGCAGATTCATCAAATTTAAATAGTAGCTCTGGCGTAATTCGAAGTCTTATTCTATGTCCAATTTCGGAGCGAATAAATCCTTTTGCTTTTTCTAAAGCTTTTAAAGTATCATCACGTTTTGTTTCTCCGCCAAGAACAGTTAAATAAATTGTCGCTTGTTGAAGATCTCCCGTAACTTCTACATCCGTTACAGTAACAAAACCGATACGAGGATCTTTAAGTTTTCGGACAATAATTTCGCCTAACTCTTTTTTCATTTGTTCAGCAACTCGGTTTGCGCGCATAGACATGATCGCTACACCTCATATTCTGATTATAAATATTCTTTTCTTAATTCAATACGTTCCCACTCAGGGTTAGAATCAAGATAGCGGATGGCATGCATTAGTTCACGCTCTGCTGCTACTTTATCTGAGGCAACAGTCACTATACCAATACATGTTCTCTGCCATACATCCTGATGATCCAACTCTCCAATAGAAACATTAAATTTTTGTTTTGTTCTTGTGAGCATTCGTTGAAGAACAGCTCTTTTTTCTTTTAAGGAATGTGCAGTAGAAATGATGTATTCACACTCTGCATATACAATCATTATCGTTTAATCTCTTCCATGATAAATGCTTCAATAATGTCGTTTTCTTTAATATCATTAAAGTTTTTAATCGTTATACCACATTCATAGCCTTTTGCAACTTCTTTTGCATCGTCTTTGAAACGTTTTAACGTATCTAATTCACCCTCAAAGATAACGATAGAATCACGGATAATACGAACACCGCTATCTCTTGAAATTTTACCTTCCGTTACGTAAGACCCTGCAATTGTTCCTACTTTAGAAACCTTGAACGTTTCACGCACTTCTGCTTGACCAATAATTTTTTCTTGGAATTCAGGATCTAAAAGTCCTTTCATAGCAGACTCAATCTCTTCAATTACTTTATAAATAACTCGGTGTAAACGAATATCTACGCCTTCTTGGTCAGCTGCTCGTTTTGCATTCACATCAGGACGAACATTAAACCCAATAACGATAGCATTAGAAGCAGCTGCTAATGTTACATCCGACTCAGTAATCGCTCCTGCCCCAGTGTGAATGATTCGAACATTTACACCTGCTACTTCAATTTTCATCAAGGAAGCAGCCATTGCCTCTACAGTACCTTGAACGTCTGCTTTAACAATAATGTTTAATTCTTTCATTTCCCCTCGTTTCATTTGATCAAACAAATTATCTAATGTTACACGGGTTTTTTCAGAACGTTGGTTAACTTGAGCTTGTGATGCACGAGTTTCCCCTACTTGACGAGCAGTTTTTTCATCTTCAAATACGACGAATCGATCCCCTGCTTGTGGTACTTCATTTAATCCAGTGATTTCCACTGGCGTTGATGGGCCAGCATCTTTTACACGACGTCCTAAATCATTAACCATAGCACGAACACGCCCGTATGCATGACCTACTACAATTGGGTCACCTATTCGTAAAGTTCCATCTTGAACTAGTAATGTTGCAACTGAACCTCTACCTTTATCTAGCTGTGCTTCGATAACTGTACCAAGTGCTAGGCGTTTTGGATTTGCTTTTAATTCTGCTACTTCTGAAACAAGTAATACCATTTCAAGAAGGTTGTCGATACCTTCCCCTTTTAAAGCAGAAATTGGTACGAAAATTGTTTCTCCACCCCATGCTTCTGGTACTAATCCATGCTCAGTTAACTCTTGCATTACACGGTCAGGATTAGCTGATGGTTTATCCATTTTGTTTACAGCAACAATAATTGGTACTTCGGCTGCTTTTGCATGATTAATCGCTTCGACTGTTTGAGGCATTACACCATCATCAGCAGCAACTACAAGAATGGTAATATCAGTCACTTTAGCACCACGAGCACGCATTGTTGTAAAGGCTGCATGTCCAGGGGTATCAAGGAACGTGATCTTTTTACCATTATCAACGATTTGATATGCTCCAATATGTTGAGTAATTCCACCTGCTTCACCAGCAGTAACCTTTGTATGACGAATGGAATCAAGTAAAGTTGTTTTACCGTGGTCAACGTGTCCCATGATTGTAACTACTGGAGGACGTTCCTTCAGGTTAGCTTCATCATCTTCTGTCGATTCGAAATGCACTTCTAAATCAGTGATATCGATTTTGATTTCTTCTTCCACTTCTACACCATAGTCTGCACATATTAATTCAATTGCATCCTTGTCAAGTTCCTGGTTAATTGTTGCCATTACTCCAAGTAAAAACAGTTTTTTAATAATTTCAGATGGTTCACGACCTAATTTTTTCGCTAGCTCTGTTACTGTTAATGACTCAGTGAATGTAATTTTTTCAGGGAGTTCTCTTTCTTTTCTTGGTACTGGTGGTTGAACAGGAGTAGTAGGTCCTTTTCTTCTCTTTTGAAATTTTTGACCTGGTCGATTTTGTCCACCTGGTCTGTTTTGCCCTCCTGGACGATTATTATTGAAAGGTTTTTTATCTTTCGAATAATTGTTTGATCCTTGGGAAGTATTTCCTTGGGAAGATTGTCCTTGGTTAGAAGGTCTAGCTTGCCCTTGGTTTGATGGTCTTGATTGACCTTGATTTGATGGTCTTGATTGACCTTGATTTGATGGTCTTGCTTGACCTTGATTCGAAGGTCTAGAACCTTGGATTGAAGGCTTTGATTGACCTTGCCCTGTTGGTTTTGATTGTCCTTGATTTGATGGTCTTGATTGTCCTTGATTTGATGGTCTTGATTGTCCTTGATTTGATGGACGATTGCTTTGTCCTACTTGTTGTGATTTTGTAGAAATCTGTGGTGTTGATTGAGCAGTGTTATTAGTAGTTTCTGTTGATTTTTTGTAAACACTATCTAATTTTTTTACAGCGTCTCCTTCAAGCATTGACATATGGTTAGCTACTTGTATATTAAGCTTTCCTAATTGCTCGATAACTTCTTTACTAGATTTTTCTATTTGTTTCGCGTACTCATGAACTCTGATTTTAGTCATTAGCTCACCCCCGGTTATATTCGTTGAGAAGGCCGGACAGTTTTTTGGCGAAACCGTCATCCATAATGGCTATTGCCACTCTGGCCTCTTTTCCCGTCGCATGTCCGAGATCGTGCCGGTCTCCAAAGACATGCAGCTCAACGTTAAAAGATGCACATTTATCATTAATTTTTTTTGCAGTATTTTGAGAAGCATCTGAAGCCAGTAAGACTAGCTTCGCTTTTTTGCTTCTTATTTCTTTTACTACTAATTCTTCACCAGAAATAGTTTTTCTCGCTCTTGTTGCAAGTCCTAATAATTGTGTTATTTGTTGCTCTACTGTCATTTTAATTTTTCTCTTTCAATTATGACGATTAACTCATCATAAATTTCATTTGGTATAGGTGCTTCTAAATGATTACCTAAGGAGTTTTTCTTTTTAGCTTGATTTACCGCTTCAATCGTTTTTGAAACGTATGCGCCTCTTCCTGACTTTTTACCAGTCAGATCGACAGAAACTTCTCCTTCTTTTGATCGGACGATGCGAATCATCTCTTTTTTAGGATACATTTCGCCTGTAGCAACACATTTGCGCAATGGAATTTTCTTTTGAACTGCCATCCAAACTCACCATCCTTGCTTACTCTTCGTCTTTATAGAAGTCAAAGTCATCCATTTCATCGTCTAGAGTTTCTAAAATAACTTCAGGAGAATTCTCATTCGGATAAATACCTAATTCTCTTGCGTCCGTTTCACTTTTAATATCAATTTTCCAACCAGTTAGTTTTGCAGCTAGACGTGCATTTTGCCCTCTTTTACCAATTGCAAGAGAAAGTTGATAATCAGGTACAACAACAGTTGTAGATTTTTCTTCCTCATTTACTTGTACATCTAACACTTTGGATGGACTAAGTGCATTTGCAACAAAGACAACTGGATCTTCTGACCATTCTACGATATCAATCTTTTCTCCGCTTAACTCGTTCACTATTGTTTGTACACGTGCACCCTTTGCTCCAACACAAGAACCAACTGGATCAATTTCATCATTGTGAGCAAATACAGAAATTTTTGAACGATCTCCTGCTTCACGAGCAATCGATTTAATTTCTACAATTCCTTCAAATATCTCAGGTACTTCCATTTCAAATAAACGACGAAGTAAACCTGGATGCGTTCTAGATACAAATACTTGTGGACCGCGAGTTGTGCGCTCTACTTTTGTAATATAAACTTTAATACGATCATGTGGACGATACGTTTCAGTTTGAATTTGTTCATTCACTGGTAATACAGCTTCCACTTTACCCAAGCCAACATAGATATTGCGTGCATCTAAGCGTTCAACGATACCATTGACAATATCATCTTCACGATCCACATATTCTTCATAGATGAGACCACGTTCCGCTTCACGAACTCTTTGTGTTACAACTTGTTTAGCTGTTTGTGCTGCGATACGTCCAAAATTACGAGGTGTAACTTCTTCCTCTACTACATCCCCCACTATATAGTGTGGGTTAATAGCTCTTGCATCATCTAGAGAAATTTGTAAACGATCATCTTCTACTTCTTCTACTACATCTTTTCTTGAATACACAAGCATAGTACCTGTTGCTAAATTTATGTCTACACGAACATTTTGCGCTTGATTGAAATTTCTTTTATAAGCTGTCACTAATGCAGCTTCAATTGCTTCTATTAATACATCTCTGGAAATTCCTTTTTGTTGTTCGAGCGCAGTTAGCGCATCTAATAAATCACTACTCATAGCTATCACTCCTCAATATACATTATGCAGAGAAATCGATTGCTAAACGAGCAAGCGCAATTTTCTCTTTATCAATTTGAATTTTAACTCTTCTAGTTTTCACACGCACTTCAATTAAAGCACCTTCATCATCTGAATAAGAAAGTAATGTCCCTTCAAATTCTTTTGCACCATTTACAGGCTCATACGTTTTAATATAAACATATTTTCCGACAGCTTTTAGAAAATCTGCATCTTTTTTCAATGGACGTTCTGCACCTGGTGATGAGACTTCTAAAAAGTAGTTTTCTTTAATTGGATCCACGACATCTAATTTTTCACTAAGCTTTTCACTAACTTGAGCACATTGCTCGATATCAATTCCACCAGCTGGTGTATCAATATATACTCGTAAAAACCAATCGCGACCTTCTTTGACATATTCAATATCTACAAGCTCTAAGTTCAACTCCTGTAAAATCGGGGTTACAAGCTCTTCAATTTTACTTGTTATATTACTCATACATACCTCCTATATAACAATATTTTCTATATAACAACAGAAAAGAGCGGGAAATCCCACTCTTTCGTCACAGAACTATGAAACATTGGTAGTTTTATATTACCATACTACTCAAATTCATGCAAATTGAGAACAAAAGTGGAAGCATTGAAGCGGTGACTTTCAAAGGAAAATTAACCCGATTCATTTTAAAACAAAGAAAGCTGGTTTGCATCTGGAAGTCCATCTAAACAACCCATTGCATCCATGTATTCAATAATTGTTTTGGAAACTTTACCTCTTTGTTGTAGATCCTCTTTAGACAAAAACTCTCCATCTTGTCTAGCTTTAACAATTTGGAATGCAACATTGGTTCCTAATCCTGGAATAGCATTAAATGGTGGTATAAGCGTATTTCCTTCAATTGTAAATTCACTTGCTTTTGACTTATATAAGTCCACTTTTTGCAAACGAATACCACGTTCTGACATTTCAAGTCCGATTTCAAGTACGGTTGCTAAACTCTTTTCTTTAGGAGATGCATCCAAACCTTTTCCATTTATTTCTTCTAATTTTGCTCGGATTGTTTGGGAACCATTAATCATGGATATCAAATCAAAATCAGAAGCACGAACAGTTAAATACGCCGCGTAATATAGTATGGGAAAATGCACTTTGAAATATGCAATACGCACAGCCATTAATACATATGCAGCCGCATGGGCTTTTGGGAACATGTATTTTATCTTTTTACAAGATTCAATATACCAATTAGGAACTCCCTCTTTTTTCATCTCTGATTCAAACTCTGGAGATAAGCCTTTCCCTTTACGAACCGATTCCATTATTTTAAATGCTAACGAAGGTTCTAGACCTTGGTAAATTAAATAAACCATAATATCATCACGACAACCTATAACGTCCGAAAGCTGACAAGTTCCATCTTGAATCAGTTCCTGTGCATTTCCTAACCATACATCTGTACCATGTGAGAGACCTGAAATTTGAACAAGCTCTGAGAAAGTAGACGGCTTCGTTTCTTCTAACATTTGTCGAACAAATCGAGTACCAAATTCGGGAATCCCGAGTGTACCAGTTTTACAATCTATTTGTTCTTGCGTAACTCCGAGAGTTTCAGTTCCGCTAAAGATTTTCATCACTTCAGGATCATCTGTAGGAATTGTTTTAGGATCAATTCCAGATAAATCTTGTAGCATACGAATAACAGTAGGATCGTCATGTCCAAGAATATCAAGTTTTAATAAGTTATCATGAATGGAGTGAAAGTCAAAATGTGTTGTTTTCCATTCAGAATCCTGTGCATCTGCTGGGAACTGTATAGGAGAAAAATCAAAAATATCCATATAATCAGGTACTACAATTATTCCCCCTGGATGTTGCCCTGTTGTACGTTTAACTCCCGTACATCCTTGTACTAATCGATCCACTTCTGCTCCGCGTAAAGTCATATTATTATCATTTGTATACCCACGGACATATCCATACGCCGTTTTTTCAGCAACAGTACCAATAGTACCTGCTCTAAAAACATTATCTTCTCCAAATAATACTTTCGTATAATTATGTGCCTGTGGTTGATATTCTCCACTAAAATTTAAATCGATATCAGGAACTTTGTCTCCTTTAAAGCCAAGAAAAGTTTCGAAAGGTATGTCTTGTCCATCCTTTACATACGGAGTATCACATTTTTCACAGTTTTTGTTTGGCAAGTCAAATCCTGACCCTACTGAACCATCTTGGAAAAACTCAGAATGCTTACAGTTAGGACACACATAGTGTGGTGGTAATGGGTTCACTTCCGTTATCTCTGTAAGCGTCGCTACTAATGAGGAACCAACCGATCCTCGGGAACCAACTAGATAACCATCATCCAGCGATTTTTTAACTAGTTTATGTGAAATTAAATAAATAACCGCAAATCCATGTCCAATAATAGAAGTTAATTCTTTTTCAATTCTTGCTTCCACAATTTCAGGTAGGTCTTCCCCATAGATTTCTCTACCTTTAGCATACGTAAGTGATCTAACTTCTTCATCTGCTCCTTCTATTTTAGGTGTATATAAGTCATCCTTAATAGGTTTTATATCTTCAATAGAATCGGCAATTTTTTGAGGATTGGTTACAACGATTTCTTTCGCTAGCTCTTCACCTAAAAATGAAAATGCATCTAGCATTTCATTTGTAGTACGAAAATGGACTTTAGGTAGTTCATGACGGTTTAGCGGATTTGCTCCACCTTGTGAGTTTACAAGTATTTTTCTAAAAATAGCATCATTTTCATTTAAATAATGGACATTACCTGTAGCAACAACCGGTAAATTAAGTTTTTTCCCTAGCTTTATCATCTTTCGAATAATATCTTCTAAATTCCATTCATCTCTTACTAATTCTAATTCAAGTAAATGAGAATAAACTTCTTTCGGATGAATTTCTAAATAATCATAGAATTTTGCAATGTCCTCTACTTGCTCTAATGGTTTTTGCATTAGGCCCTCAAATACTTCTCCTCTATCACAACCGGAACCGATGATAAGTCCAGCACGGTGTTTTTGAAGAGTAGAACGAGTAATCCGAGGAACTCTGTAAAAAGTAGAGATGTGAGAAAGAGAGACTAATTTAAATAAGTTTTTCAAACCTTCATCATTCACCGCTAGAATTGTACAATGCGATGGTCTCGCTCTTTTGTAGGAATCCCCTTGACCGATGTGTTTGTTGAAATCATCATGATACTGAATCTTTTTTTCTTCCGATTCCTTCAATAGATGCATAAGTAAATATCCAGTCGCTTCACAGTCAAATATAGCTCTATGCGCCTGAGTTAACTCTATATTAAATTTTTTAGCCAAGGATCCTAGTCTATGTGTTTTTAACTCTGGATGTAAGAATCTTGCTAGTTCTAATGTATCGATTACAGGATGAGTAAAGTGATCAATGCCACATTTACGATACCCTTCATATAAGAAGCCCATATCAAATGAGGCATTATGCGCTACTATTATTCCATTCCCTATAAATTCATAAAAATCTCTAATAACATCTTCGATTTCCGGAGCATTCCTAACCATATCATCCGTAATTCCAGTAAGTTCGATTGTAGTAGCAGATAAAGGGTGATGTGGATTAACAAAACGCTCAAACTTATCAATTATCTCACCGTTTTTCATTTTAACCGCAGCTAATTCGATGATTTTATCATAATTAGCTGACAAACCCGTAGTCTCCACATCAAATACAATATAAGTTGCATCTTCTAGCGCTATATGTTGTTCGTCATAAGCAATCGGAACGCCATCATGAACTAAATTAGCTTCTAAACCATATAAAATTTTAATCCCATTCTTTTTTCCCGCAGCATACGCTTCCGGAAAGGACTGAACATTCGCATGATCTGTAATTGCAATAGCTTTATGCCCCCATTTGGCGGCTTGAGATACTAACGCAGAAACGGATGAAACAGCATCCATTTGGCTCATAGGGGTATGTAAGTGCAATTCGACTCTTTTTTCTTGTGCCGTATCCAATCGCACAACAGGATTAATTTCAGACATATCTTGTGCCATAATGATTAAATCTCTTACGAAGGTATCGTTCTGAACTGATCCTCGAACTTTAATCCACATGCCCTTTTTCAATCGTTCCATCATTTGAGCATCCTCTTTGTCACGAGAGAACATTTTTACTAGGATGGAATCGGTATAATCTGTCACTTTTGCTGTCAACAGGGATCTTCCACTTCGTAACTCTTTTACTTCTACATCAAAAACAAATCCCTCGATCGTTACTCTGCGTTCCTCATCTTGAATCTGGCGAATATCCATGATCGGTTCTTCCTTTTTAAGTGGAATACCGAGCTGGAAGGGACCATCTGCCGCTCCATCTGCACCATTTTCCTGACGATCCTGCTCTCTTTTCTGTAAATCAACTAGAGCTTTTTTTCCAAGTTCTTCTTCTTCTAATTTTCGCTGTTCTAAAAATGCTAACTGTGCCTCAGCTAATGCTTGAGTATCCTCTACTAATTTAAAGTCTATAGCCATTTTAGGAAATCCAAAGTTAACGTATGTTTCAGCTAATTGATCTACATATTTTCTTTTTAATGTACGTAGTTCTAGTTCTTGGCCACAAGTAAGTTGGATCATTTGTCCGTTCCACTCTGGTTGTTGCTGAAGTAAACAATCTTTTAGAGGCGGTGCCATATCACTTAATTCTTTCATGACAACCATCCAATAATCTTTAATCTGGGTATCTGAAACTATTGAATTTTCACTTTCAATTGTCAAATGAACACTTGCAATACCTGTAAATTTCTCTTCTAATCTTTGTCTGAAGATAGTAAAAATATCTATCGGTAGAATAGCAGAACAATGAATGTGAAAATGCCATTGTCTCACTTTTTTATGTACAGTAAATCTAGAGATAGATGCATTTTCAAAATGTTTAACTAAAGAATCTTCCGTTAAATCAAGCTGTTGTAACAATATGTGCATTCTTGCTATGCCATCTTGCATCATGTTGAATCCCTCCCTATCAAATCGCCTTGGAATAGTGTGACATCCACCCGAGGCTTAAAATATTTCTAGCAGTTATCTGCCTAACAGAAAAAGAAAGGAAAGTTCAAATGATCGAACTTTCCCTTCTCTAAGATGTTAAATCAATTGGCCCATATGAAGCCGTTTAATAATAAAGCTTAAAAGAAGAAACGCTGTATATCATTCCATGTTACAACTACCATAAGCACCATTAAAAGCATGATTCCAACAAAGTGAATCATTCCTTCTTTTTGCTTGTCGACAGGTTTGCCTCGAATTGCTTCGAATAAGAAAAATAATAGTCGACCCCCATCTAGCGCAGGTAAAGGTAATAAATTCATGATACCTAAATTTATACTTAAAAGAGCTGCCCAGTACATTAAATTATATACACCAGATTGTGCAACCGTTTCTGTAACTTTATAAATACCAACTGGTCCTGACAAATCATCTATTGAAAATTGACCAGTTATAAGATTTCCAAGAGCTGAAAAGATTAATAGCGTAGTATCATATGTTTGTTCTGCCCCATAAGCAATTGCTTTAACCGGATTTTTTTCCATTGGACTAGTATATTGAACCCCAATTTGTCCAACTTTCTCTTTTCCAGTCGTTACTTCGTTTGGTGTAATCGTTAAATCTAATATTTCACCATTACGTTCTACAGAAAAATCCATTTTTTCATTTGGACTAACTCTTACTTCTTCAGACAACTCTTCCCAACTAGTAATAGGATTTCCATTAATCTCTGTTACTAAGTCACCGTCTTTCATTCCAGCCTGAGCTGCAGGACTATCAGCAACAACAGTTGTTATGATAGGTTCATATGTAGGAACCCCTTGCAGTAAAGCTAGTATTATAAAAATGAAAAAGGATAGTATAAAGTTGAAAAGTGGACCTGCAAAAATAGCCATTGATCTTTGTCCAACCGACTTAGAGCCAAATTGACGATCGTATGGGGCTATAAATGTTTCATTTCCATTTTCATTAATAACTGCATTTCTTGAAACTTTATAACGAACTAATCGTTCGTCCTCATCGTATCCTTCTATAAACATTTCTTTAGACAAGTCAGATCGCTCAACTTCTAAGAAAAGCATGTCAGGGAATTGTTTGTTTTGGTTTAATACAATTTGATCTATTTCATTGTTTTCATTGAGATGTATACCTAATCGATAACCTGGTTGAAGTTCCACACTGTCCATGTCTTCTCCAGCCATACGCACATACCCACCTATAGGCAATAAACGAATTGTATAAAGTGTTTCTCCTTTTACCATACCAAAAATTTTAGGTCCCATTCCAATCGCAAACTCTCGCACCATTATTCCTGCTCTTTTTGCAAAAATAAAATGACCAAGCTCATGAAAAAAAACAATACTACCAAATATTATAATAAACGCAATGGCCGTTTCCATTATACCCCACCTTTATAGTAAAACAGCATGTCCTACATTATTTCCTCATTTTATCATGTTTTGTACGGTTTTTCTCGTTTGAGTATCGACTTGTAAAATTGTTTCTAAATCTGGACTTGATATGTTCACATGTTCGTTCATTGCTCTTTCAATTAACTCATCAATCGCTAGAAAAGGAACTTTTTCTTCTAAAAACAACGCCACTGCAGCCTCATTTGCCGCGTTTAAAACTGTAGTCATAGAACCACCAGCTCTTCCTGCTTCAATTGCAAGCTTTAAAGCATGATATCTAGTATAGTTCATCTCTTCAAAATGTAACTTACCTATCTCAGCTAAATTTAACCTTTTTGCGTTCACACGCTCCAAACGATTTGGATAAGATAACGCATATTGAATAGGAACTCTCATATCAGGTGTCCCTAGCTGTGCAATAATGCTTGTATCTTTAAACTCCACCATAGAATGAATAATACTCTCTCTATGTAATAAAACCTCAATATCATCATAGGAAGTATCAAATAATACATGAGCTTCAATTACTTCCAAGCCTTTGTTCATCATAGTGGCACTATCAATCGTAATTTTTGCTCCCATTGACCAATTCGGATGGTTTAATGCATCTTTTACAGTTACATTTATTAACTCATCTCGAGTAAGATCTCGAAAGCTACCTCCCGAAGCAGTTATGACTAACTTAGAGATTTCTGATTTTTGCTCACCATTCATCGCTTGAAAAAGAGCTGAATGTTCACTATCTACCGGCAATATCGGAACATTTTTTTCTCTTGCAGCTTGCATAACAAGGTGACCAGCTGTGACAAGTGTTTCTTTGTTTGCTATCGCAATTGTAATACCTTTTTTAATGGCTTCTAAAGTTGGTTTTAATCCAATACTACCAAGTACGGCATTCACTAATACATCTGCATTTGTATTAGCAGCAACTTGAACAAGTCCTTCGTCTCCATAAAAAACATGAACTTTTGGAAACTCAGTTTGTAACAAACGAGCATCTTCTTCTTGTGATACCGAAACTACTTCAACTGAAAACTGCTTCAATATTTCCCTTGTCTTCTCCACATTTTTTCCAGCAGAGAAAGAAACTAAATGGAATTTGCTTGGATGCTCTTTAATAATATCTAATGTTTGTATCCCAATAGAACCTGTTGCTCCTAATAAGCTTATTCTTTTTGCCATGATTTAATGTCTTCTCCTTATAGAAAATGTAAAAAGTGCAATAACGGAATGACAAAAAGTAAACTGTCAAAGCGATCTAATATTCCACCATGTCCTGGCAATAACTTACCAGAATCTTTTACATTATAATGTCTTTTAATTGCTGATTCTACTAAGTCTCCTAATTGCCCAAAAATGGAAGCGGCTATCGTAATAGCTATTAATATTATATAAGATGAACTTAATGGTGTAATCCAATGAAGAATAAATGCAGCAATTAGAGCCCAAACAATTCCCCCAATAAATCCTTCTACTGTTTTATTAGGCGAAATTTCTGGCCAAAGTTTCCGTTTCCCTAACTTTCTACCTGTAAAGTATGCACCCGAATCAGTTGTCCAAACTACTAATAATGCAAAGATTACATAAGTTAAACCAACTTCTCGAGTTTCAATAAAGTAATAAAATCCAATTCCTACATATAATGTAGCCATAAGCGTAAAGGCCGCATCATCAAAGGTAAAATTATTTTTAACAAGTACTGTATAAATTAATAGAACAAATACTGCAACGAATAACCATTCTATTTTTGTATGACCAGTAACTTGAAACACATCTGTTGCAATAGAGGAAGGAATTAATAATATGAATAAAAGTAGAATTGATATTAGTCCAGCAATAGAAAATAACTTAATTCCTTTCATTCTTAAAAGTTCAAATAAGCCAACAACTGCCATTACGTAAATCAATATATTAAAAATTGGACCCCCTAACAGTACGATGGGAACAAAAAGTGCCATTGCTATTGCACCTGTGATAATACGTTGTTTCAATTAACTTCTTCCCCCTTAAGGCCGCCATACCTTCTATTTCTTGTTTGATAGCTCTCAATAGCATCAAGTAAACATGCCTCGTCAAAATCTGGCCATAAAGTATCCGTGAACCAAAATTCTGTATAAGCAAGCTGCCAGAGCATGAAGTTACTTAATCGAACTTCACCACTAGTACGAATGAGTAAATCAGGTTCCGATAAATCTTTTGTCATTAAATAGTTGTCTAATAATTTTTCAGAAATAACTTCAGCTGAAATATTGCCATCCTGTACATCATTTACGATGTTTCGCACAGCTTGAACAATCTCATCCCTGCTACCATAATTTAAAGCAAAGTTGAGTATTAGACCATCATTATGTGCGGTTTGTTCCATCGCCTTTTTGACTGCTCTTTTCGTATGTTCTGGTAAAGATTCAATGTTACCCATCATTTTCACTTGAACATTTTGCTCAATTAGTTCTGGTAAATATGTGCCAAGAAACTCTTCAGGTAAACGCATTAAAAACTCCACCTCTAATTTTGGTCTTTTCCAATTTTCCGTTGAAAAAGCATAGAGGGTTAAGGTTTTAATCCCGATTTCATTGGCAAATCGCGTTATTCTCTTTACTATTTTCATGCCTTCGTGGTGACCTGCAACACGTGGTAGGGTTCTTTTTTTGGCCCATCTACCATTTCCGTCCATAATGATAGCAATATGACTCGGCAATTGTTCTTGTTGAGCTCTCTTTATTCTTTCTGTTAAGTTAATACTTATCGTTTGTTCATTTTTACGAATAAGTTTTTTTAGCATACTCAAGCCTCCACTTTACACCAACTCGGAACATATATATCTTATCATATCAAATTTCTCCAAATTTTACTTCTATGAATTCAGAAACATAAAATTCATATGGAGTAAAAAGCAAAAATCTCCTATTTTAAATAAAAAGACGTCCCTTTTAAAGGACGCCTCTCCATATGAAAAGTTCAAAATGGCTTAATGAATCAGAATCCATTAAATAATATAAAGGATTGATTGATGTTAAACTTCCAAAATTTCTTTTTCTTTTTCTTTCGTAATAGCATCTATTTTTTCAATATTGGAGTCTGTAAGCTTTTGAATTTGCTCCGTATAGTTTCTTAAATCGTCTTCCGTGATTCCTCCAGATTTCTCTAGTTTCTTCAAATCATCGTTTCCATCACGGCGTACATTACGGATATTTACCTTTGCTTCTTCTGCTTCTTTTTTAACTTGTTTCACTAAGTCTTTACGGCGCTCTTCTGTTAACGCAGGAATTGCAATGCGAATAAGTGTTCCATCATTCGTAGGAGTAATTCCTAAATCAGATTTCATGATTGCTTTTTCAATATCACCTAAAATTGTTTTATCGTAAGGTTGAATTGTAATTAAGCGAGCTTCAGGAACAGCAATACCAGCCATTTGATTGATTGGAGTAGGTGCACCATAATAATCTACAGTAATTTTGTCAAGTAAAGATGCGCTAGCGCGACCAGCACGAATAGTTGATAGTTCTCTACTAAAAACTGCAATCGTTTTAGCCATTTTATCTTTTGTTTGTTCCAATACTTGTTTCGGCATTATGAATTCCTCCTAACGACTGTACCGATAGTTTCTCCAAGAACAGCCTTTTTAATATTTCCATTTTCCATTATTGAGAATACAATAAGTGCAATATCATTGTCCATACACAATGTAGATGCTGTTGAATCCATCACTTGTAACCCTTGTTGAATTACTTCTAGGAAAGAAAGCTCTTCGTATTTAAATGCTGTTTTATCAGTTCTTGGATCTGCTGAATAAACACCATCTACATTATTTTTAGCCATAAGAATTACGTCTGCTTCAATTTCAGCCGCTCTTAGAGCTGCTGTTGTATCTGTTGAGAAGTATGGATTTCCTGTACCAGCAGCAAAAATAACTACTCGCTTCTTTTCTAAATGACGAATTGCTCTTCTACGTATGTATGGTTCTGCAACTTGGCGCATTTCAATAGAAGTTTGAACTCGAGTTTCAATTCCTACTTTTTCTAAAGAATCCTGCAAAGCAAGTGAATTCATTACTGTTGCAAGCATCCCCATATAATCAGCTGTAGCACGGTCCATTCCCATTTCACTACCAACTTTTCCTCGCCAAATATTACCCCCACCTACTACTACTGCAACTTCAACGCCAAGTTCTACTACTTCTTTAACTTGTTCAGCCACAGATTTAATAATTGCCGGTGATAGTCCAAAACCTTGTTCTCCAGCTAACGCCTCGCCACTTAGTTTTAAAACGATTCTTTTGTATTGTGGTGTGCTCATAGGTATCCTCCGTCTCTTTATCTTGAAAAATAGGGAACACAAATTGCGTGCTCCCTAGTAGTTCTTTGTTATTTATAAAAATTCTACACTCTGATAATAAAAATTAAATTCTTATTTATGAAGTAATTGCCCAACTAAGACGCCAATCGCTTCTGCTTATAGTTCCCCACAGAGTAAAGTTGTCGATAGTTGTACACTGACTTCTATTGTTAAGAATTAGTTTCCTTTAACTTGGTTCATTACTTCTTCCGCGAAGTTGTCTTCACGTTTCTCGATACCTTCACCTACAGCGTAACGAGTGAATGATTTTAAGTTACCACCAGTAGATTCAACAAAAACGCGAACTTTTTGATCTGGATTTTTAACGAAAGATTGGTCAAGTAAGCAAACGTCCTCAAAATATTTACCAAGACGGCCTTCAACCATTTTAGCAACGATATTTTCTGGTTTGCCTTCATTTAGTGCTTGTTCTGTTAATACTTTGCGCTCATGTTCTACTTCTTCAGCAGATACTTCATCGCGAGAAATATAAGCAGGGTTTAAAGCAGCAACGTGCATCGCAACATCTTTAGCTGCTTGTGTATCAGTAGAACCTTCCAGAACTGTAAGAACACCAATACGTCCACCCATGTGTAAGTAAGGACCAAATGCATCAGCATCTGTTTTAGTTTCAACTACAAAACGACGAAGAGTAATTTTTTCTCCGATTTTTGCAACAGCGTTAGAAATTAAGTTTTCAACTGTTACACCTTCTTCAACAGTAGAAGCTAATGCTTCTTCTACTGAAGCAGGCTCAGTTGCTAATAGATGAGTAGCTACTTGTTGTACTAATTGTTGGAAAGCTTCGTTTTTAGCAACAAAGTCTGTTTCTGCATTCATTTCTAATAATACAGCTTTATTTCCTTCAACTTGGATATAAGTAGTTCCTTCAGCGGCAATACGATCTGCTTTTTTAGCAGCAGAAGAAAGACCTTTTTCACGTAAGAAGTCAATTGCTGCTTCTAAATCACCGTCTGTTTGAACTAATGCTTTTTTACAATCCATCATACCTGCGCCAGTTTTTTCACGCAATTCTTTTACCATTTGTGCTGTAACTGCCATTATAAATTCCTCCTAGTACAAATAATGTCATTGTCTCAAAAAAAGGTGATAAGTGGTTTGGCCGCTTATCACCTGTTACTTACATGTGTGTTACTCAGCAGCAACTTCAGCTGGAGCTACTTCATCTTCACCTTGTCTTGCTTCAAGTAATGCATCCGCCATTTTAGCAGTTAATAATTTTACTGCGCGAATTGCATCATCATTTGCAGGAATTACATAGTCGATTTCATCTGGATCACAGTTTGTATCAACGATACCTACTAATGGAATGTTCAATTTACGAGCTTCTGCTACAGCAATGCGCTCTTTACGTGGATCAACAACGAACATAACATCCGGGATAGCTTTCATATCACGGATACCGCCTAAGAATTTTACTAGACGTTCGTGTTCTTTTTTAAGTTGAACAACTTCTTTTTTAGGAAGTACAGAGAAAGTACCGTCTTCTTCCATTTTTTCAATCGCTTTTAGACGAGCTACACGTTTTTGAATAGTACCGAAGTTAGTTAAAGTACCACCTAACCAACGTTGGTTAATGTAGTAGTTACCTGAACGTTCCGCTTCTTCTTTAATAGCCTCTTGAGCTTGTTTTTTAGTTCCAACGAAAAGAACTTTACCACCATCTTGACCTACTTGACGCATGAAATCATAAGCTTCTTCTAATTTTTTCACCGTTTTTTGAAGATCGATGATGTAGATTCCGTTACGTTCAACAAAAATGTATTTTTTCATTTTTGGATTCCAACGGCGAGTTTGGTGACCGAAGTGTACACCAGCCTCAAGTAATTGTTTCATAGAGATTACTGACATGATTATTTCCTCCTGCTTTGGTTTAGTCTTCCGCAGTCATCATTTTTCTTTAGCTACTCTAATAAATAGAGCACCTGCTAAATCCATCCGAACTGCGTGTGTATTCATACCGTATTGTAATATACCATACATATTTTATACTTTCAACTATTTGTCTTTAAATTTTAGGAAAAGCTCCACTTCGGTCTTGCCAATTTGCAATAGTTTTGCAATTTCATCCTTGCTTTTACCTTCATCAGCATAAAACAAAACTTTTTCCTTTATCGTTACAGGCTCTTTTTTCTCAGTAGTTGCAGCCGTTTTTAAATAACTATTTGCTGCTAGTTGTTTAGAAATATACGATTTAGGTATTTCATTTGACACTTTAAATTCTTTCTTACTATTTTCATTCTTAGCGTATTCATGTGAAGTAGTAGCAATTGTTCTTTCTGAACTATTCAATTCTTGTATAAGCCTATTATTTTCATCTATTATTTCCGCGATATAAGCTCCAAAAGAATCATCCATTTCAGCTAAAACTTGTTCATGTTTTTTCTCAATATCTTTTAGGCTAGAGAATTTTGCATACAACAACGCAATTAAATAAAAACTGAATAATTGAAGTAAAATTAATATAACTAATATTACAGATGTCATAATTTCTCCTACCCACTAAAATCAACAAAGTTTCCTTTAAAAGGATGCTTTATCTCTTTCATTTCTTTTTCTCTTTTTTCACGTTTTTTTCTTTCTTGTTCTTCACGCTCTTGTTTTGAATCCTCTAATTCAGCTTTAGCCGTATTTTCCGATTTAGTTACTGTTTCTCGATTTTTTTCTAATTGTCTTTCGGATGCAGCTTGTGCATTCGCTTGATTGACAGAACTTTGCTGTTGTAGCTGTTCTGCTACTTTACCAGCATCAAATGTTTTTGGTATTGCAATTTGGAGCTCAACACCCTTTAAACTCATTTGACAGGGCCCCCTCTATCTAGACATTCATAATTTCATTCCCTAACAATTTACGAAGTTTAAACAATGCCTTAGAATGTATCTGTGAAATTCTGGATGTAGATAAACCAAGCATTTCTCCAATTACTGTTAATGTTAACTCTTCCGTATAAAAAAGACTTAATACCAATTGTTCATTCTCATTTAATTGATTAATTTGTTTGGCTAGATCTTGGATTAGTTCATGTTTTACCATGTGTTGCTCAGGTGTTTTCTGTGAATCATCTCTAATATTAAATGATTTACTATCCATTTCTTCATTGTCTTGAAGTTGTTCATCTATAGACAATACATTTGAAAAAAAATGTTCTTGGACTGTTTGATACACATCTTCAACAGGCATTTCAACAAAATCGGCAATTTCTTCTGCTGATGCATGTCTCATTAATCGCTGCTCTAGTTCTTCGATTTTGGCTTCAAGCTTTTTAGCTTTTTCTCTTGATGATCTAGGAAGCCAATCTTCTTTTCTTAGGCCATCAATGATAGCACCTCTAACCCGAAACGATGCATACGTATCAAATTTCAAGTCTCTTGAGTAGTCAAATTTATTAAGAGCATCAAATAACCCCATCATCCCAAGGCTTTTCAATTCGTCTCTTGATATATTTTTAGGGATGCTTGCACCAATACGTTGAACATGATACGAAACAAGAGGCGTGTATTTTCGTATTAATAAATCTCCAGCTTGAGGATCTTTGTATTCTATCCATTTTTTCCAAAGAAGGTCTTCTTCTGTCGAATAATGTTTTGCCACAATTATCCCCCTCTCCTAATATATCTACTGAATATGTTTATTATAGCAAATATAACTAAAAAAGGGGCGTCGAATATAAATTCGACACCACCTAGATTCACTGAGCGTAATGGAAAAGTCCTCAATGAGATTCATAATAGTATGTGGACGACAAGCTGTCGATTCTCACTTTTAATTTTGAACCCGTTAATTTCCGTTCCAGGCGGACGCGTTCCGCCGGCATGGCTTCAGCCACTTCCCTCACTACGTTCAGTCCAGGGTCTTCAGCTCATGCACCTGCCACTACGCTTTCGGTGCAGAAAACATTTGCTATTCCGGCTGGAGTCGCCGCCTTCCACTTCAATCAATTATTAACCGCTTTTCAATTTAAAAAACATTGCCATCAATAGAGCAAGTTTTTATCAATTAAATTCTTAAAATTAGTATTTATAGAAAATCGTTGAAAAAGGCGACACTCCTGCGGGAATAGCGTTAGCCGAAGACCCCGCAGTTGAGGGGAAGGCAATCTAAGTTCGCCGCATCCTGTGGCAACGATTGCATGACCAACATCGTGTTGGCCTAGGAGGCTAAGGCAACGCCCGCGGAAAGGGAGCCATTTCAAAGATTTTCTTATTTATTGGACTACATTATTTAGTAAATTCAAATTCTATAGATTTTTTCAGTGCCCTCGATTCTCTGACATTATTCATCCTCATTCAACATAGATTTCACTACTCTTGCTAAATCCTCAGAAGAAGGTAACTCGTTCATTTCTTCCGAGTTTAATGTTGTTCCTAGAACTTCTTCGTTTACAACTGGACCTTCCATTACAAAAGCAATAATTGCACGTACAAGGAATGTCAGAAAAAATACGATAATTGCAATAATACTTGCATGGAGTAATATACTCTTTGGATTAACAAATGGATGAGTTGAAAAAAAATAAATACTAAAAGCAATAAGCGCAGCCCAAAAGTTAGATAGAACTGTTCCCACCATTATATCTCTCTCACTCCTTGGTTAACGGTTCTTATATTTAGCATGCTAGTAGAAGGATTGAACTCTATTGTTCTTCCACTATTACCTCCTGTATCTTCTGAAACAATCGGTATTGTGAATTTTTTTAACTGCTCTTTTACAGCATCTACATTTCTAGGGCCAATTCGCATTGTATCTCTGCTAGAAGAAAACTGAAACATTTGTGCACCTCCAGCAATTTTTGCTCGAAGCTTAAAGGGCTGTACCCCTTCTAATTTAAGCTGCTCAATCATTGCAGGAATTCCAGTATCCGCAAATTTTGCAATATTGATGTTCTCTCCTCGTCCTAAACTAGAATCAGGAAGCATTACATGGATTAATCCTGCTATTTTAGATTTTTCGTCATATAATACTACACCTACACATGAACCAAGTCCGGAAGTCCGTATTGTATTCGGTAGTTTTGCGATATTCATATCAGCAATACCCACTTTAACTACTTGACCTTGTTCACTCATATTAACTTACTCCTAATGCTTGAAAAATAGCTTCAAATGATTCAGGATCAGGTAATAAGAAGAAATGTCCTCTTACACTTTCTTCATTTGGCACATCTTCTTCATTTATAGCAGTATCAATTACAATGACATAGTCACTAACATGAGAGACTTCTACAATTCCAAAACTTATAATTGCACCAACCATATCAATACTTAAAGCTGGAACAGTAGGGTAGATTTTCAACCCTGTGAAATCGGATAGAGCTGATAGATAAGAACCCGAGAGTATGTTTCCTAGTTCTTGCATAGCAGATGCACCGATTTCGGATATTGCACCTGATTGAAAGTCAAATTGATCATCCTGGACCAATCTTCTTATGAAACGATTTGCTTGTTCTACAGGTAACACAAAAAACATACTGCCAGTGACGTCACCTTCTATTCGTAAATAGATTCCGGCTACTACACTATCTGGTCCTCCTGCAAGTTCCATCATTTCATCAAAAGAAACCATTTCGACTTTTGGAACCTTCATGTCAATCTTTTTATTTAATAGTGTAGATAATGAGGTAGCTGCATGTGCAGCACCAATATTACCTATCTCTTTTAATACATCTAAATGCATCGACGTTATACTTTTTTCGTACATACCTTATACACCTGTCTTAATAGGATTTAATACTAGATTCAAATGTAGAAGAATTAACAACCGGCGATCTAGTTTTGCTACACCTGCTATAAAATCTTGCTCCAACCCTCCTACTACTTCCGGTTGAGGCTCGATGGCATCTGTTGGAATATCTAATACATCATTAGCAGAATCAACAATTACACCAACATTCATATTCTCTAGTGTGATAATAATGATTCTACAAGAATCGTTTAATTCACTTTCACCGAGTCCAAATCTATTTTTTAAATCGATAATCGGCGTCACTACACCTCTTAAATTAATAACACCCTTTACATAAGAAGGTGTTTTTGGAACACGTGTAATATGAATTAATTTTTCAATTCCTTGTACATGACTTACAGGTATTACATACTCTTTTCCTGCTAACTGAAAAACAACTACTTTCACACTTTTAACGTCTAAAGCTTCTGTCATATAGTTTACGCATCCTTCCTAAGAGAATTGCTCTTAAATTATTAAAGCATTGCAATCAACAATAAGAGCTACTTTACCATTACCTAAAATTGTTGCTCCTGAAATTGCAAATACACTAGTCAAATATTCTCCAAGAGATTTAAGTACAACTTCTTGTTGGCCAATAAACGAGTCAACTACTAATCCAGCTAGTTTATCTCCTTTACGTACAAGAACTACTGAGTGGAATTCTTCTTCATTACTTTCTCTAGGGACATCAAAAACGTCCTCAAGGAAAACTAGTGGGACAACTTTGCCACGGAAATCTATTACTTTTTGATTATGCGCATTTAGAATATCGGATGAACGGATAATAGCTGTTTCAATAATAGATGATAAAGGAATTGCATAAATTTCTTCTCCAAGCTCTACTAACATTACAGAAATAATGGAAAGTGTTAATGGTAACTGTATAGAAAACAATGATCCTTTTCCTTCTGTGGAAGAAATATCAATTGTTCCACCAAGCGACTCTATAGTTGTTTTTACAACATCTAGACCAACACCGCGACCAGATACATCTGAAATCTTATCTGCTGTTGAAAAACCAGAAGATAGTATAAACTCAGCTACTTGTTTGTCACTTAAAGTGGAAGCTGTCTCTTCAGATACAAGCCCTCTAGAGATCGCTTTTTTAAGAACTTTTTGACGGTTAATACCAGCACCATCATCTTCAATTTCTATAAAGACATGATTTCCACTATGGTATGCACGTAATACTACTGTACCCTCTTCTGGCTTGCCATTAGCAATACGAATTTCTGGGCTTTCAATTCCATGATCTAATGAATTTCGAATTAAGTGAACGAGTGGATCTCCAATCTCATCAATGACAGTACGATCTAATTCTGTCTCTGCGCCAATAACTTCAAGATTAATTTTTTTGTTCAAATCTCTTTCGAGTTGACGAACCATTCGTGGGAAACGATTAAAGACTGTCTCCACTGGTACCATTCGCATATTTAAAATAATATTTTGAAGATCTCCAGTTATTCTAGACATACGTTCTACAGTTTCATCTAATTCACCATTATGCAGTTCCTCTGAAATCGATTGAAGTCGACCTCGATCGATTACTAACTCCTCAAACAAATTCATGAGGATGTCTAATCGTTCAATATTTACACGTATCGTTTTATTCCCTGTAGAATGATTCGCTTTAGAAGGTGTAGATTTTTCTGTTGAAGCAGGTTTTGTTTCATTTGCGTTATTAACTTGTTCCTGTTCAACTACAATTTGTTGAGAATCTTCTACTTGGTTAAGTTCAACGTTTTGACGATTTTTTAATTGCTCGATTGTCACAGAATTGACTTTTACTTCTGTAACCTCAGAAACTTTCATTAGTTTCTTTTGAACATCATCTTTCGGTTCAGAAGTAACTAATGCAATATAGAAAATGTTATCAAATTGTTCGTCCTCTAGCTTTTCAACGGATGGAGAAGATTTAATCACATCTCCCATTTTTTCTAGTAATTCAAACACCATATATACTCGTGCAGCTTTTAATAGACAGTCTTCTCTAAGCTGTACAGAAATTTCATATGTGTGATAGTCCTGTTCAAACGATTGCTGAATCACTGTAAGCTCATAATCATCGTAAGAAAGCCAGTTCGTATCATTTACTTCCGCTTCCTCTTTTGTTTCAACTGTAGTTGCAGCAACAGGTACTTCTTCGCCGGTTTCAATTTTATGTAATTTCTGAACGGTATCTGTCACATCTAACTTTCCATCTCCCCCAGCAGCAATGTCTAGGACCATTCCTTCTAATTGATCTACCGCAACAAATACTACATCTAACAATTCAGGTGTTACATCTAATTTATTGTTTCGGATTAAATCTAAAATGTTTTCCATTTTATGTGTCAAATTTGCAATATCCTCGTAGCCCATAGTAGCGGACATACCTTTTAATGTATGTGCAGAACGAAATACTTCATTAACAATCGCAATGTTGGATGGATTTTTTTCTAGTTCTAATAAATGTTCATTACAAGCCTGTAAATGTTCTTTACTTTCTTCTATAAACATTTCTAAATATTGATTTGTATCCATGGATTAACACCCCTTTAAGGTAAGTATTGTATTATTGCCTGTGCTATATTATCTAAATCTACTACTTCATTTACTAAATTAGTTTCAACAGCTGCTTTAGGCATTCCATAAACGATGCATGTATTAGCAGATTCTGCTATTGCGACTACATTTCCCGTTTTCTTTAATTTTTGAAGTCCAAGTGAGCCGTCCGAACCCATTCCCGTCAAAATCACTGCGATTTTATCGAAATCATTAAACTTACTATTATCTTCAAATAAAACATCGACTGCTGGTCTGTGCCCTACTCTTGGAGGCTCGACGTTATCTAAAAGGATCGTATAAACACTCCCCGTTTTTTTTAATCGTAAATGATAACCTCCTGGTGCAATATAGGCATGTCCATTTCGTAAAATGTCCCCATTTGCAGCTTCCTTCACTTCTATTTCAGATAATTGATTGAGTCGATCTGCTAATGACTTTGTAAAGCCAGCGGGCATATGCTGCACAATAAGTACAGGAGCTTTCAAGTCTTTTGGGAACTTAGTAATTACTTCTTGAAGTGCTCTCGGCCCTCCCGTTGAAGTACCTATCAATACTATTTTCTTATTGTTTTTATTCCAATTGTTCACTTTACTAGAAGTAGTCAATTGTGTTGCCTTGTGCATTACAGAATCAGTTTCTACTTTTGTGTGCACTTGCTTTTGCCTGTTCAGTTTTACTAAAGGAATATTAGCTGCGTTTTCAACTTTTTGAATTAATTCTTCTTTAATTTTATGTAAATCTAATGAAATCGTACCGCTTGGTTTAGCTACAAAATCTACTGCACCATGTTCCATCGCAAGAAGTGTGCTGTCTGTACCTTTTTGAGTTGTACTGGATAACATCACAACCGCCACAGGTGTTTTCGACATTATTTCTTTTAAAGCTTCTATCCCATTCATTTCAGGCATTTCAACATCCATGGTTACTACGTCTGGTTGAAGCGTCTTAATTTTTTGAATGGCATCTTTTCCATTGCGGGCGATTCCTATAACTTCAATAACGTTATTATCTTTAAAAAAATCGGTTATTAGCTTACGCATAAATGCAGAATCATCCACAATTAATAGCTTCTTTTTTTGTAAGGGCTTCACTGATTCAAGACCTCCTCGAAAAGAGATTTTTCAATCGAGAGATGAATTTACTTTGTCTAGGAATATTTTCTTCCTCTTCTTCAAAATCAGAGAACCGATTGACAATCATTCTTAACTTTTTAGTAATTTCTGCTTCAGGATAGAGTATAGAAAATGGCACTTGCTCTTTTACTGCTTTTCTTACAACGGGATCTTCCGGTAACGAACCAAGTAGAAACACTTCTTTTGATAAGAATTTAGACATTGCTAATTTCAGTCGAGAAACTGTATCAATTCCTTCCTCTTCGCTGAAGGCTCTGTTACAAAGCAGAAAAAAGTTCTTATCAGGATCCTTGTAATAAATGAACTTCATCATAGAGTAAGCGTCAGTTATAGATGTCGGTTCTGCAGTTGAAATGACGATAATATCATCAACTGATACGAGCAAATCCAATGTCTGATTGGTCGCTCCCGCACCCATATCAAATACGATATAATCATAGTTTTTTTGTAAAAACTCGAATGCCTCAATTAATCGTGTGAACATACCTTCATTCCATTCCATTACGCCTGATAAACCAGAGCCACCTGAAATATATTGAAGATTATTTGGTCCTTCGAATAACACTTCATCTATTGATGCGTCACCTACTAAGTAATCTTTCAAATTTGTTTGCACGGTTTTTCCAAGTAAAATATGAATATTACCCATTCCTATATCCATATCGATTAATACAACTTTTTTGCCTAAAGAACTTAACATAGTAGTAAAGTTCATAGAAAAATTACTTTTTCCAACTCCTCCTTTACCACTAACTACCGCAATAGAACGACCTAATTTATTTTGAGTACGAAGCATTTTAATTCTTAATTCCTCAGCTTGATCTCTCATAACGAATCCCCTTTAAAAGCAAATTGAGTAATTCATTTAGATTAGCCTCAACAATATCCTCAGGGACTTCTTGCCCATCCGTATAGTAAGCAAGTCCCTTCTTATATTTAACCATTAAATTAATGATAGAGCCAATAGAATTTGTTTCGTCTAGCTTCGTAAAAATAAATTTTTCAATTGGAAAATCCATAAATTGTTCAATAATGACTTCCATGTCCTTTTGTTTAGATGTTGTAGACAACACTAGGAAGGTTTCTGTATTTTCTTCTAGATTAATTAACTTCTGCAAATCTTCCACAAACTTTATTTCTTTATAGTTGCGACCTGCAGTATCAATAAATACAAGATCCAAAGCTTCATACTTTTCCATTGCATCTTGTAAGTCTTTCTCATTATAAACAATTTCAATTGGAGCTTGTAAAAGCCCTGCATAAGTTTTTAGCTGCTCAATTGCAGCTATTCTATATGTATCTGTTGTAATAAAGCCAACTTTTTTCTTTTTTTCTAATACTGCACGAGCAGCCATTTTTGCAATTGTTGTTGTTTTTCCTACACCAGTTGGGCCTAAAACATTAATGTATTTTTTATGAAAAGATATTCCACCAACAGGATGCTGTTCTAAAAGAGAAACAAGAACTTTCTTCGTTTTCTTGATTTGCTCAGCTAGCTCCAGTTTTTCATTATTACTTTTCATATGCACAAAAAGCTCATCACTAACTGTTGTGATAAGCTCATCTGCTAACTCTTGATCCTTTAAATGCTGAATAAGAGCTCCAAACTCAGGTGGATAATTTTCATCTAATGGAGAACGTTGAATTGATTTCACCATATGCTTTAAGTCTTCTAAATCTTTTTTAATTTCATCTGTAGCATCGCTAGCTTGAAATAATTGCATGGACTGATTTTCTTTTGGAGCAATAGGCGCATCATAAGAATCCATACCCGCTAAAACTTCAATCGATTTCTTTTTAAAGAGCCCTAGAAACCCTTTAGAATAAACAACTTTAGAATTTAAAATGACAGCATCTTCGCCTAGTTCTTTTCGGATCAATTTCATTGCTTCAGGCATTGTAGTAGCCGTATATTTTTTCATTTTCACTCTACATTCACCACCCCAACACTTTGTACCTCAATTGACGATTCTAGTTCATTGTAAGATAGAATCGGAATTTGAGGGAAATATCGTTCCGTCATTTGACGTAAATACATTCGAACTGCAGGAGAACACAAAATAATTGGTGATTGCTCCATCAATGACGCGCGTTCTATCTCTCTTGCCATAGATTCTAAAATAGCTTGTGAATCATTTGGATCGATTGATAAATAATTTCCATGCTCTGTTTGTTGAATGCTATCGGCAACAATTTTTTCTACTCTACCTGAAACAGTTAATACTTTTAATACATTACTATTACCTGCATACTGAGATGTAATTTGTTTCGCTAAAGACTGTCTAGTATATTCGGTTAATATATCGACATCTGATGTCATTTTTGAATAATCCGCCAATGTTTCAAAAATAATAGGTAAATTTCGAACAGAGACATGCTCTCGTAGTAAATTACCCAAAACTTTTTGAATTTCCCCAACAGTAAGAGGTGTTGGAGTTAATTCATCCACAAGAATTGGATATGTTTCACGAATATGATCTATTAGTTGTTTCGTTTCTTGACGGCCTAATAAATCATGCGCATTATTACGAATTATTTCAGTCATATGCGTAGAAACAACACTAGGTGGATCTACAACTGTGTAACCTAGAATTTCAGCTTCTTCTTTTACGGATTCCGTAATCCATTTAGCTGGTAACCCAAAGGAAGGCTCGATTGTATCTATCCCTTCAATTGAAACATCATCTCCAGGACTCATGGCCAAATAGTGATCAAGTAATAGTTCTCCTCTAGCCATTTCATTTCCTTTAATTTTAATACGATATTCATTTGGCTGTAACTGGATATTATCTCTAATGCGAACGACAGGAATGACAATACCAAGCTCTAAAGCAAGTTGTCTTCTTATCATCACAACACGATCCAATAAATCTCCACCTTGAACTGCATCCACTAAAGGAATTAGACCATATCCAAATTCAAACTCGATTGGGTCAACGTTTAGGAGATTAATAACATTTTCAGGACTTTTCATATTATCCGTTGTAATTTCTTCTTCAAATTCTTCTATTTCATTTGGATCTTCTTTACTTGCTTTGCTCATCATAAATGCGCCAATTGCAAGTGCGATTGAAACAGGGAATGTTAATATGATTCCAATTGGTGTTACTATCCCAAGAAGTGCAATAGTTGCTGCTGCAACATAAAGAAGTTTAGGCTGATTGAATAATTGTTCAGTAATGTCTCCACCAAGATTCCCTTTAGATGCCGCTCTTGTAACTACAATACCGGTTGCAGTAGAAATTAGCAGAGCAGGAATTTGAGATACTAGACCATCACCTACAGTTAATGTAGAAAAAAGAACTGCAGCTTCTGCAAAAGGTAGTCCTAATTGAACAACACCAATGATAATACCAAATATAAGATTAATCAGAACAATAATTATTCCTGCTATCGCATCCCCTTTTACGAATTTCGTAGCACCGTCCATCGCTCCGTAAAAGTCTGCTTCTCCACTAACCTTTTCACGTCTTTCTCTTGCTTCTTTTTCAGAAATCATCCCAGCATTTAAATCTGCATCAATGCTCATTTGTTTACCTGGCATTGCATCAAGAGTAAAACGTGCAGCAACTTCTGAAACACGCTCAGACCCTTTAGTAATGACAATAAAATTTATAATTACTAAAATAGCAAAGACCACTAGACCTACTAGCATATTCCCACCGGTTACGAACGTACCGAAAGTTTCAACTACTTTACCAGCGTCTCCTTCTGCTAAAATTGCTCTCGTAGTCGAGACGTTCAGTGCAAGTCTAAATAAGGTTACAAGTAATAAAACAGTAGGGAAAACGGAAAACTGTAAAGCCTCTTGCATATTCATAGCAGTCATTAATATCAATAACGCTATTGTAATATTGATTATTATCAGAAAACTTATCAACCAATGAGGAAGAGGTATTACTAGCATAGCCACAATTGAAATTACAGCTGCTAAAACGGATATATCGCGGATTTGCATATACTTCCACCTCAATCTTTACATCTAAATTTTTTGTTTAATACGATATACATAGGCTAATACTTCTGCAACTGCTTTAAAAAACTCATCTGGAATCCGTTGCCCTATTTCCACTTGATCATACATAGCTCTAGCAAGTGGACGGTTCTCTACCATTACTACATCATTTTCCCTTGCGATAAGCTTTATTTTTTGTGCTACAAAATCAGCACCCTTTGCCACAACAATCGGAGCATCCATTGAATCATCATCGTACTTTAATGCAATGGCAAAATGGGTTGGATTTGTAATAACTACATCTGCGGAAGGAACTTCTTGCATCATTCGACGCATAGCCATCTCCCTTTGACGCTGTCTGATCCTTGATTTAATAATAGGATCTCCGTCAGAGTTTTTATGTTCATCTTTAATGTCTTGTTTCGACATTTTTAGATTTTTTTCATAATCATAACGCTGATAAAAGAAATCTAGAACAGAAATAAATAATAGGACAGACGAAGCAGCAATTCCCATCATCCCAGTTAACCAACCAATTGTGGAAAGTGTATCCCATGGTGTTTTAAATGATAAAGATAACACTTGTTCTAAGTTCATCCATATGATGAGAGTCGTAACCGAACCGATGAAAGAAATTTTTAATAAAGATTTTAATAGCTCTATAATTGCTTTTAATGAAAATATTCTTTTTAATCCTTGGATAGGATCAATCTTTTTCAAATCAAACTTTAATGGTTCAGTTGTAAATAATAAACCAAATTGAAAAAAGTTAGCCGCTATAGCAGCAACAACAGCAACGCCCATAATGGGTAGCAAAATTATTGCCATTTCTATAAGTAAATCTTTATATATCTCGACAGCTGTTTCAATTGTTAAAGTTTCAATCAACATGTATTTAGTGAACGTTACATTGAAAAAAGAAAATATTTCTGTCCTCAGAAATCCTGCACTAAAAAACAAAAAGATAAAAACTGCAAGTAAAACAATAGCACTTGTTACATCCGCACTCTTTAAAACTTGTCCCTTTTTACGAGAATCTTGACGCTTCTTAGGTGTCGCTTTTTCTGTCTTTTCTCCAGCGAAAAACTGTAAATCTAATCGCATTTCAAACAAGTTTAGCCACCACCTAATATAATCATTAAATCTCGCATACCAATTACCATTATTTCAAACATTTTTTGAACAACAGCCATAAGAACACCCATCATCACGAGAAGCACTAAAAAACTTACCCCAATTTTAATTGGAAATCCAACAACGAATATATTTAATTGAGGAACTGTTCTGGCCGTTATCCCCAAAGCGATATCTACTAAAAACAATGTTGCAACGATTGGTATTGACATTTGAAAGGCTACCGCAAAAACACCAGCAAAAGTCTTAATAATGAATTCAACATAGTTCTCTTGCCCGAAAGCAAGTAATGTCATATCCATGGGAATAAATTGATAACTATAAAAAATACCATCCAATAACAAATGGTGACCATTTAAAGCTAGTAATAATAAGAGAGCCAAAGTATTTAAAAACTGACCAATTAACGGACTTTGGGCTCCTGTTTGTGGATCAATAACATTTGCAATGGCAAATCCCATCTGAAAATCTATGAACCCTCCGGCAATTTGAATAGCTGACATGATAATATAAGCTAGTAAGCCTATAAATAATCCAACCATTACTTCTTTGATTATTAATATTATGTAATCCCCGTTTATTTCAAATGGTGCAACATCCATCGTATAGTACATCATCCAAGAAAGGATCACTGCAAAAGCAATACGATGTGTCGCTGGAATTGTCCGATGAGAAAAAAGTGGTAAAGTGACGAAAAATGCCGATACACGAGCTATTATAAGTAATAATACGGTTAGTTTAGGTATAAGTTCATCCATTGATCTAACCTATATATCTTATTAAATTTTCAAAGATATCCGCAGCGTATGTAGTTACTTGTGATAGCATCCACGGTCCAAAAAAAACGATTCCCACAAGGACCGCAATAATTTTAGGAACAAAAGCTAATGTTTGCTCTTGAATTTGTGTAGTTGCTTGAAAAATACTTACTGCCAGACCAGTGATTAAAGCAATCAAAAGAAGAGGACCTGATGTAAGAAGAATGACCCAAATAGCGCGTTCTGCAATAGAGATTACCATTTCATTATTCATTACGATCAGCTCCTAAAAACTTTGTAAAATGGATTTCATGACTAAATACCAACCATCCACTAAAACAAACAATAATATTTTAAATGGTAATGAAATCATTACTGGTGGTAGCATCATCATACCCATTGACATTAAAACACTAGCAACAATCATATCTATTACTAGAAAAGGTATAAATATCATAAAACCAATTTGAAATGCCGTTTTGATCTCACTTAATGCAAAAGCAGGAACCATAATCGTTAAAGGTATATCATTTATAGACTCTGGTCGTTCCGCCTCAGTATATCTCAAAAACAGCTCTAAATCTTTTTGTCTCGTATGCTTACTCATAAATTCTTTAAATGGAACACTAGCACTCTCGTAAGCTTCCTCTAATGTAATATCTTCATTAAAAAGAGGAGTAAGCGCTTTTTCATTCACTTCCTGAAAAGTAGGAGCCATAATGAAAAAAGTTAAAAAGAGAGCTAAACCTACAATGACTTGATTGGGAGGCATTTGCTGTGTAGCAAGCGCCGTCCGTACAAATGATAAGATAATAACGATTCTAGCAAAGGAAGTCATGAGTATTAAAATACTTGGTGCCAAAGATAAAACCGTTAGTAATAGCATTAATTTGATTGAAGTGGAGACACTCGATGGATCACTGTCCGAAAAAAACTGGACGAAATCATTCATTTTCTTCTCGCTCCTTTGTCTTCCAATCATTTAATACATCACTACGGTCTTTTTTGATTTCTTGTAATCTTTTTTGGAACGTTTCGTTAAATGAAGGATCGTTTTTTACTTTGTTATTTGCCTTGGAAGAGATGGTGCCTTTTAAGTTATTAAAAATCTCTGCTATAAATGGCACTGTCTTTCCGATTTCTTGCTTCTCTTCATAGATTTTCGTCAGTTTAGTTATTTCCTCAGGGTCCGTTATTTCTTTTAATAATGAAACATCTTCCCCGACACCAACTAAAAATAACGAGTTACCTACTTGAAGTAATTGTACTGACTTACCTTGACTAATCCCAACTCCACCTAAATTCTGAACAAGTTGGTTTGTTTGAAACGTTCTATTTCTACT
Source organism: Psychrobacillus sp. PGGUH221 (assembly GCF_042055255.1). Lineage (NCBI taxonomy): Bacteria > Bacillati > Bacillota > Bacilli > Caryophanales > Bacillaceae > Psychrobacillus > Psychrobacillus sp. PGGUH221. Next base: position 80,049 of record NZ_JAQMHQ010000004.1, on the reverse strand, counting down.
ATTTACAAAGCGCAATAGTCCATATAACAAAAGAATGACGAAAAGTAAGGCAAAAATCATTTTCACATAATCCCAAATAGTTATGGAAACACCACCAGATTCTATTTCTTCTGGAGTTTCGGTTTGTTCAACCGGTGTCTTATCTTTCTCATCTTTAGTTTTGTTAAAATATTCTTCAATACTTTCATTAGAATCAGTTGCTGCATAAACTTCTGCTTTTAATGGGTAGAACACTAGTAAACAAATGAAACAGAAAACGAGGGTAAATTTCCTCATCCTATTATTACCCGATTGCTTTTGAAATTGCTTCAATTACACGGTCCGCTTGGAATGGTTTAACGATAAAATCTTTTGCCCCTGCTTGTATTGCATCAATAACCATCGCTTGTTGTCCCATTGCTGAGCACATAATAATAATGGCATTCGGATCTTTCGCTTTTATTTCTTTTAATGCAGCAATTCCGTCCATTTCTGGCATTGTAATATCCATAGTTACTAAATCTGGTTTTAATTCAGCATATTTTTCAACAGCTTGGACGCCGTCTCCAGCTTCTCCTACAACTTCAAAACCATTTTTTGATAAAATATCTTTGATCATCATACGCATAAACGCAGCGTCATCGACTATTAAAATTCTTTTTGACATGTTTTGTTTCCTCCATTGGTTATCTTAAATTATGAATGCGCTCTGCTTGACTTAAGATATCTGTAATACGAACTCCAAAATTCTCATCAATTACAACAACTTCCCCTTTTGCGATATGTCTATTATTTACAAGAATATCAACAGGTTCACCTGCTAGTTTATCTAGTTCAATGATAGATCCACTAGTGAGTTCCAGAATATCTTTTACAGTTCTTTTTGTACGACCTAATTCTACTGTTACTTGAAGTGGTATATCAAGTAGCAAATTTAAATTTCTTGATTCATTTTGAGTCAGATTAGGTGCATCGAAACTTGCAAATTGCGCTTGTTGTACTTCCACTTGCGGCGCTTGTGGACGAGGTTGCGTAAATTGCATTTGCGCTTGCGGCTGAGATTGTTCTTTTAATGGTTGTTGGTGTGATGGACTTGGAGTAGTTTCTACTCTTTCTTCCATAATTGTAGCAGCAACCTGGTCTTCTTCATCCTCACCCATCAATGATTTAACTAACTTCAATCCAAATTCTAAAGGTAGTAATTGCATAATATTTGAATCAATTAATTCTCCTACTTTTAATCGAAAGGAAATCTTTATTAGTAAATCGTCATTAGGAATTGCATCTGTTCCTTCATCTACTTCTAAGTTCATTAAATCTATAGATGGAGGAGAAATATCCACTTTTTTATTGAATACAGTTGACATAGATGTTGCTGCTGAACCCATCATTTGATTCATTGCTTCTTGTACTGCACTTAATTGAATTTCACTCATATTCGGTTGCGGGTTTGTACCATCTCCGCCCAGCATCAAATCTGCAATTATCGCAGCATCCGATTGCTTAATAACGAGTAAATTCATTCCTATAAGTCCCGCAGTGTACTGAACTTGAACCGCAACATATGGATGTGGAAACTCTTCTTTTAATTTAGTACGATTAATCATACTAATGTTAGGTGTTGTAATATCAACTTTTTGACCTAATAGTGCAGATAATGCAGTTGCTGAGCTACCAAAAGAAATATTTCCTATTTCACCAAGTGTATCTTGAGCAAATGAATCTAAATAATCCTCAACATTAATAGTCTCAGAATTTGTAGTTTTTCCTTCATCTAAAGTTGTTCCTCTAAGGAGGGCTTCAATTTCTTCTTGGGAGAGCATATCATCACTCATCATCATCCTCTCCTCCTTTCAAAGTTTCAATGACTTGTACAGCCATTCTTTTTTTTAGTTTACCAGGTTGTGCTGTAAATTTCGGTATTTCTCCAACATTAATTATTAGTGGATCTTCTATTTTTGAATTCAACTGAATAACATCACCAAGTTGTAAAAACAGTAAATCTTCAATTGAAATGTCTGTTCTTCCTAGCTCGGCAACTACTGGAATTTCAGCTGATTTTACTCGTTTCTCTAATACTTTTAATTGTTCCGGAGAAACTTCTTTTTTGTTTGTTTGCATCCAATAACGAACAGATAAGTTAGGAACAATCGGTTCTAAAACCACATGTGGTATACAAATATTAATCATACCGCTCGTTTCTCCAATTTCGGTATTGAATGAAATAACAACTACTGTTTCGTTTGGCGAAATCATTTGTAAAAATTGCGGATTTACTTCGAGCTCTGTTAAGATTGGGTCAATATCCGCAATATTAGACCATGCTTCGCGAAGATTATCAAAAGACCGCTCAAATAAGTTTGTCATAATTTTCGTTTCAATTTCTGTCATATTATTTACTTTTGCATAAGCTTCCCCTTTACCACCCATTAACAAATCTAACATAGAATAAGCGATATTCGGATTAATCTCCATGAGAATATTTCCTTCAAGAGGAGGCACTTCAAAAACATTGATTAATGTCATATGAGGTACCGAACGGATAAATTCTTCAAATGGAATTTGATCTACAGAAACTACTGAAATTTGTACATAAGTTCTTAATTGGGCAGAAAAAAATGTTGTTAACAAACGAGCGAAGTTTTCATGGATACGTGTTAAGCTACGAATCTGATCTTTTGAAAATCGAAGTGCACGTTTAAAATCATACACTCTTACTTTTCTTGCTTCTTGTTCACTCTTCATTTCATCTGCTGTCATTTCTCCTGTGGAAAGCGCACTTAACAACGCATCTATTTCGGATTGAGATAATATATCTCCTGCCAATCTGCCCACCTCCATTCAAAAAAGTTACGATTACTGAATTATATAAGATGTTATATAAACTTGTTGCACTTCTCCATCATTCATTAATTCATTTATTTTAGTTTTCAATGATGACTGAAATGTTGCTTTACCTTGTTTACCTTCTAAATCTTCTGGTGTCATTTCAGAAAGCTCTGTAATAACAATGTTTTTTACTTGAAAATCACGTTTTATTAATTCTTCCGCAGCTTCTTTACTATCCGTTTGTACTTTTAAGGAAATACGGATAAATTTATTTCCAGCTAAATTTGTCGTTATTTCTGGTATATCTATGGAAGATTCAACAATTTCATCAATTGTTGGTCCTGTCTCCTCATCTGGTTTGTTTAACTGAGAAATAAAAAGCAATGCTACAACACCAAGTAATGTAATACAAACTAAAATAATTAGCATGATGGTTAAAAGTTTATTTTTACTCTTCATGTTCTTCACCTCTTAAATGGGGGTTCGATAAAATATGTATTTCTTTATAAAACTGAGCGATTTTTTTGGCCACATCTTCTCTAGATTCTAACGCAACATACTTATGACCATTTGTGAGCGTTATCGTAGTATCCGGAAAAGATTCAACCGTCTCTATGTATAATGCATTCAACAAAAACTCTTTACCGTTTAAACGAGTCAAATTTATCAATATAAAGGGCCGGGCCATAAAAGGAACGGCCCAACCCTCCCTTACAAACATCATTTTTAATTGATTTGCTCTGTTATCGTATACTCTTGATTTCCGTTACATGCGGACGCTTTCCGCGGGCGGTCCGTGAGCCTCCTCGTCGCATGCTCCTGCGGGGTCTCACCTGGACGCGCTTTTCCCGCTGGAGTCGCCGCATTTCACTACAATCAATTAATGCCAAAAAATCAACAACAAAACATACCCTAGCAAATTTTTTTAAAATATTATCGTTTTAAGTTAACAAGTTCTTCTAGGATTTGATCAGACGTTGTAATAATTCGAGTGTTAGCTTGGAACCCACGTTGCGCAACGATCATGTCTGTGAACTCTTCAGAAAGGTCTACGTTTGACATTTCTAGGAATCCGGAGTTGACTGTTCCCATCCCCTGTTCGGTACCAACTGAATAAAATGGAGTTCCAGAGTTAGGAGATTCTTGATAATAATTCGAACCAGTTTTTTGAAGACCACCAGCATTTGGAAACTTTGCTAGTACTAATTGCCCTGCATATCGTAACTCACCAGTTGAATCAACAAATGTCACATTTCCGTTTTGAGATATAGACATACTTTGAGCATTTGTCGGTATTCTAATAGGAGTATTTACTTCCCCACCAGCAGGTACTGGTAAAACACCATCAGCAGTTGTCGGTAAAGATACAGCGTCCTTTGCTAATACAAAATCTGTGTCCGGTGTTGTTGGGTCTTGTGCAGCTGGATCAGCAAACCCATAAACATATTTACCATCTGAATTAACTAAATAACCATTTGCATCCATATAAAAATTGCCTGCCCGAGTATAAGATGGATTAGTAAAAGCAGTAGGTGGACTTGCATTTCCGTCAGCAACAATAAAAAATCCATCACCAGAAATAGCTAAATCAAGCGTATTACCTGTAGATTGCAAAGAGCCCCCAGAATGTATAGTATCTATAGCTGATAATTGGGAACCTAACCCAACTTGCTTTGCATTAATACCTCCACGACTTTGTGAAGCAGCAGAAGCACCTGAAGTTGTTTGTGAGATCAAATCTTTAAATACAGTGCGTCCTTTTTTGAAACCGTACGTGTTTACGTTTGAGATGTTGTTACCGATAACATCCAATTTTGTTTGGAAGTTTTTTAAGCCTGAAATTCCTGAGTACATTGAGCGAATCATGTATGTTTTTCTCCCTTCGATTTGCGTGCTAGCGTCTATCAGTCAGCTGCACATAGCATCCTTTTAAAGGTCCTGCTATCTATTTAGTTCAGCACAATGGTGCCGTCGATATTGGTGAATAATTGATTTTTCGCTTCCGTGCGATTCATGGCAGTAATCACTGTTGCATTTTTTGCACTTATGATTAATGCTGCTTGGTCCATCAATACTAATGAGTCATTCACACCTTTTGAGCGTGCTTCTGTTACTTTGTCACTCACCAGTTGCCATTCTGCATCTGTTATGTGAATATTTCTCTCAACTAAACGTTGATTTGCATGTTTACTTACTTTCAATTCTATTTTTGCATTAGCCTCGTGCAATTGTTGCAAAAACGATTGTTTTGGCGAAGTGACTTGTTTAGATGTGAGTGGTTGACGGATTGTAGTTTGCAGCGGAACGCGATTAATATTAATTTTGTCCATTGCATATCTCCGTTCTAATTTATTTTATTGCTGTAATTTGATCTGCGGTAATAGATTTACCTCCAGCGATATTAAAGACAATCTTTCCATCTTTTTTCGAAACAGATTCAACTTGAGCAGCGCTTTCTGCTTCCCCGTCCATATAGCTTACTGTTTTTCCAATTAACATACTTGCTTCTACTAAACTATTGGAATTTGAGTTATTCGACAGAACTTCTGATATATTGCCTGGTGTAATAACTTTTCCATCAGCAAGAGTGAATTGTACTCCCCCATTAACAAACTTAACTCCAGCAATTGTACCGGTACCTTCTTTTGTAATTGGTTTACCATCTTCGCCTAATTCATCTGTTATTTCATGCCATTTCACAGACTTCCCAACGAAATTAGTATATTCAATCATTTGGGTTTGTTCTTGCGCCAACGCATATTTTTCAAATGCTGCCGTCAAGTTAGTCATTTGTTCTAACGAAGAAAACTGAGCCATTTGTGCAATGAATTCGTTGTCTTTCATTGGATTCGTTGGATCCTGGTTTTGTAATTGGGCCATTAATATTTTCAAAAATTCATCTTTTCCAAGCGTACTATTCCCTGTGGTACGTGTTGCTTTTTCCTTTGGCAAGTACATGCTGCTTGTGATCGGATTCATTTCAGCCATATATTAAACCTCCACTTCTTTTAAAAAGTCTTCGAAAGTAGCAATTTCTTCTTTCTCATCCTTTTTAGTTTCTTGTCGTTCTTGTTGTTGTCTAAATGATTCTTGGAAAGATTGATTTCTTTCCTGCCTTGCTGAATCTTGTACAGATTGTGTTATCTCTAATTTCTCAATTTGAATGTTCTGGTTAACTAACCCTTGCCTTAACTGATTTGAATGAGAATCTAACAAATCTTTACCAAGTGTAGTCGAAGCTAGCATTTTAGCTGTAAGCATTCCATCTTTTTGAATTAATTCAATTCGAATTGTTCCGAGATGTTCAGGATAAAGCTTGACGACAAGTCTATTTGCTCCACCTGCTTGTCCAAATTGAACACGATTCATCACTTTTTGCAAATCTTTTAGAAATTCCTCTGATTGTCCAGGTTTTTCATTTGGCAATGTTACTGAAACAGTTTCAACCTTTGTTTGTACAATCATTGACGACTGACCTTGTATAGGAGAAACTACTTCTCTCGTCTCAATTACTTTTTCGGTCGGTGTTGCTACTTGTTTAATTACAACTTGTTGAACACTTGGTTTCATTGTTTGATCTAGTGAAAGCTTATTCATAGTAGTATTTACAGCCTTATTGTTAGACATATCAGTTGGAAGTGTCAATGGAAGTTTAACTTCTTTAGATACAGCATCTTTCAGGTCTTTCACTAATTGATTTAAATCAAATAAAGTAGATTCTTGTTTTAGTGTCAAATCAGATTTCTTTCCAATAAGTTGTATTATCTTCAACAATTGCACAGCTTGACTTGCTTCTACAGAAGATACAGGACCTTGTCCATTTAAAGATTGAACGATTGCATCTTTCAGTTGGCTAGCTTGTACATTTGTACCTGCTAACAAATCCCATACGTTAGATTCTGATAACTCTTCATCTGTTGTCGCATTTTCACCTAAGAGCTTACTTAATAATTCTTTCAGTTCTTTTGGATTTACTATCAAGTCTTTAGAACCTATTAGACTTTCCGCTTCTTCCAATGCATCTACATCTAAAATGTTAAGTAACTCTTGTACAAGATTTACTTGAGAATCATCAGGTATAGGGGGTGACTGAACTTGTTGATTAGATAATACTTGTCCAAAAACATTTCCAAATAGTTGATTATTCGTATTCATATCTGGTACTTTACCTTTTGATTGGACCACTATATTATTTCCTAGATTTGCAACAGCTGCGATATTCAATATTTCACCTCCTCTCAATTGAAAATCACTCTTATTGCTTTGTCATTAATTCTGTATATTTTGCTGCTTCTTCTGGTGTCATTTTTTCATAAATTTTTGCCACTGTATCTGGTTTTAAGCTATTTAAAATTCTTAATGCTTCTGCGTCACTCATTTTAGAAATGACAGGTGCAGCAGATTTCGCAGACATTTTTTCAAAAGTAGAAACTATTTCAGCGTATTCTTGTTTAGTGCTCGTTTGTTGTCGTTGTAGATTCTCTATTTCATCCAACAAACGTTGCTGTTCAACTAATAAATCCTCATTTTTTTTTGCCGAATTATCTATTTCTGATTGTAAGTTATCTATTTCTACTTCTTTTTCTTGGATTTCAGCTTGTAGAGAAACGACTTTTTCCTCTAAACGGTTTGTTTTTACATCCTCTGTTACTGTTTCCGGTTGACCAGCACCTGATAATTCTTTTGCTTTTTCAAAAACATTTATATTCGCTATTTGAGCAACTATCAAGAGGACCGCTAAAGCGAATAGAAAAGGAATGATAAACCAATAAAAGAACATTTTTATTTTGCCTATGCCTTTTGTTTCATCGTCTACTTTTTCAATGTTTTTAGTTTTTTTGTTTCTATTAGCCATGTTCTACTCACCTAATCTCTTTTTTGAAACTTTAAGGATGAAATTTCATCCAATTGGATTGTTTCAAGTCTAAGTTGATCTTGCTGAAAAAGTTCGTAATCTTTTTCCTTTATCTTTTCAAATTTACGAACCTCTAAAGATTTTTCTAAAAGTTTCTCTTCAAACCAGTTCATTTTAGAACGTGCTTGCATAACTTCTTTTTGTACTTTATCTATTCTTTTTTGCAACCCGTCTATAAAGTTCGAGAAATGATGAATATGGTTAATAGATAATCCTTGCTTAAGTTGGTTATTTTGAGCATCAACTGTATCTTCTTTCTTTTTCAACAAATCATATAATTCCGTAGCAACGGTTTCAAAAGCGATAACAGATTCTTTGTATGCTAGCTCTGTTTCTGATTTTTCTTGTTCACGAACAGTCAATATCTTAGCAAATTTATACTGATAAGCAACCATTATTTAACACCACCATTTGCTAAAGTAATTATTTCATTCACACTAGACTCTAGCGACACTTTGTCTAAATAACCTTGCTTTAAATAAGAAGTTATTAAAGGTTCATATTGTATAGCCTCATCTATTTCTTTGGATGTACCTCGTTTATATGCACCAATATTAATCAGGTCTTCTGATTTGTTGTAGGTGAAATACAAATCACGTAAACGTTCAGCTGCTTTTTTGTGTTCTTCATCAGATATATGGTTCATTAATCGACTAATGCTTTTTAAAACGTTAATCGCAGGGTATTGACCTTTATTTGCGAGAGAACGATCGAGTACTATATGTCCATCGAGAATCCCTCGTACTGTATCAGCAATTGGTTCATTCATATCATCACCATCAACTAAAACTGTATAAAAGGCTGTAATCGTCCCATTCTCATTTGTACCTGTACGCTCAAGAAGTTTTGGTAAGATGGAAAATACAGATGGGGTATAACCCCTTGTAGCAGGTGGTTCACCAACTGCTAAACCTATCTCACGCTGTGCCATAGCAACACGTGTGACAGAGTCCATCATTAACATGACGTTAAGTCCTTTATCACGAAAATATTCTGCTATAGCAGTAGCTGTAAAAGCCCCTTTTATACGCATCAGAGCAGGTTGATCGGAAGTAGCGGCGATAACAATAGATCGTGCTAAACCTTCTTTACCCAAATCTCTTTCTATAAATTCTCGTACTTCTCGCCCACGCTCTCCAATAAGAGCTATGACATTTAAATCTGCATTTGTATTTCTTGCAATCATACCAAGCAATGTGCTTTTCCCTACTCCAGATCCTGCAAATATCCCGACTCTTTGACCTTTCCCTACCGTAAGCATGCCATCGATTGCTTTAACTCCTACTTCAATTTGTTCATCAATTGGTGGTCTAGTTAATGGATTAGGAGGGTCTTGTTCTGTCCCAACAGTCATCAAGCCTTTTGGTAATACTGTTCCATCGATTGGGTTTCCCATTGAATCGAGGACTTTTCCAATTAAATCAGGTCCAACTTTCACTTCTAACGGTCGATTTGTTCCTTCTACTAAACAACCAGTTGAAATTTCACGGATATTTGTATAAGGCATTAATACAACAACCTCTTCTTTAAAACCAACAACCTCAGCTAAAATGACTGAATGCCCATTTTTAGAAGAATGTATGTGAATTTTACATACATCACCTATCGAACTTTCTGGCCCCTGTGACTCAATCATCAAACCAACAACACGATTCACACGTCCATATTTCTTAAAGGTTGAAAGATTAGGGATTTGTTGTATTAAATCAACTGCTTTCATCAAGTTCACTCCATACGATCCAGAATTTCTACTAGTTTTAGTCTTAATTCTTGTAGTTGTTCATCAATACTTACAACAATTCTTCCATGGTTCGTTTCAATATAACAATCTGTATCATTCATATCCTCGTCAACAAAAATCATAAACGGAACATCGACTGGGAATATGGATGCAAGTTCGTCCCGATTATTAGAAACTAACTTAAAATATGTCGGAGACACATAAAGCTTTATTTCCTTCATCTCTCTAACTTCTTTTAAACCCCGTTTGACAACAGATAGAAAGAGTTCTTCCTCTTCTTCTAACTTCGTTCCAATAATTCGCTCTGCAGTTCGAATTGCAAGTTCTAAAATAACCTGCTCCTGATGTTGTAAATAATTTGTTGCGTTTTCATGTGCTACTTGTATTGTTTCATTCGCAATAGATAAAGATTGTTGCATATCCGCTATAGCCTTATTTCTACCTTCTTCTAGCCCTTGCACAAAGCCTTCATCATAAGCAGTTTGCTGATATGCAATTTTTTGTTCTTCCCACGTTTTTAATTGTTCATCCACATATTGTTTAGTTTGTTCTATTTCTTGGGCTAATGTTTCTTTTGTCAAAGCAATTTGTTCTTCCGCTTCATGGAGCAATTGATCTCTTTCTTTCAGAATTACATCAAGCGAAAGAGGTTGATCTATATCTATTTCTTCTCTTAATTGCAGACTTTTTATTTGAATTGGTCTTGTTTTTTCACTGTTATCATTCACTTGTACGTTTCGGAAAATCCTAGACAATAATGTCATCTCCTCCACCACGAGCAATTATTATTTCACCAGCGTCTTCCAATCTTCTAATGACAGAAACAATTCTTGTTTGGGCTTCCTCTACATCTTTTAGTCGTACAGGACCCATAATTTCCATTTCTTCTTTAAAAGATTCAGCCATACGCGTAGACATATTTCTAAAGATAATATCTTTTACTTCTTCACTTGAAACCTTCATAGAAAGAAGCAAGTCTTCATTTTCACAATCACGTATAACTCGTTGAATGGAGCGATTATCAAGCGTAACAATATCTTCGAAGACAAACATTCTCTTCTTGATCTCTTCGGCAAGTTCAGGATCTTGAATTTCAAGGGCATCCAAAATTGTTTTTTCAGTTGTTCGGTCTACACCATTTAATACTTCTACGACTGCATCTACTCCACCAGTTTCTGTATAATCTTGTGTAACTGTAGAAGACAACTTTCGCTCTAGTACAGATTCAATTTCACTAATAACCTCCGGTGAGGTTGAATCCATTGTTGCAATTCGCTTGGCAATATCTGCTTGAACCTCTTGCGGTAAGGAAGAAAGAATAATACCCGCTTGTTGAGCTTCTAAGTAGGATAAAATTAGCGCAATTGTTTGTGGATGCTCGTTTTGAATAAAATTAAATAATTGCGTTGGTTCAGCTCTTCTTGCGAAATCAAATGGTCGTACTTGTAAGGATGATGTTAATCGATTAATAATCGCTTGTGCATGATCTGAACCAAGTGCTTTCTCTAACACTGTTTTTGCGTAACCAATACCACCCTGCGAAATATAATCTTGAGCGAGTGCAATATTATGAAACTCTTCTATAATATCTTCTTTAATTTCAGGCTCCACTTTTTTCACACCTGAGATTTCTAATGTCAAGCGCTCGATTTCTTCTTCGTTTAAATGCTTATAAATAGAAGCTGAAACTTCTGGGCCGAGAGAAATTAATAAGAGCGCGGCTTTTTGTTTCCCACTAAGTTCTTTTTCCTTTTTTATCATAGCCGTCCTCCATTAATCCTCTGCTATCCATGTTCGTAATAATTTTGCGAAATCTTCTGGCTTGTCCTTCGCCATTTTTTCCAATTGTTTACGTCTTAAAGTAGCTTCTGTCTCTTTTTCTTTATTAATATCATCTATTTTTAGTTCTTCTCTTTGTTCCTCAAGAATGACTAATTCTTCTTCTTCGTTTCTACGTGAACGAATAATGAAAACAATTAGTAGAATAATTGCTGCTAAAAGTATTCCTCCGATTACGTAAACCCACCAAGGAATCATTGAATCTGTTGCCGCAACTGTAGTTGCTTTTCCATTGAATGGTTGTACCGAAACAACAATTTTTTCTTGTAGTTGCTCTTCAGTTAGCTGTTCAACTTCATCTTTATCGATGGAAGTTCGTACAATCGTTGCAAGAATTTGTTCAATATCTCCTTGAACACCCTCAGGCATAGAAGTTATATCATCAGGAGTTGGTGGTTCAACCATTACTTGAATTCCTAAATCTCTGATTTTGTAAGGACTTTCTACAATTTCTTTTCGAATACGATTTACCTCATTATTAATCGTATCCTCTGTTCTTTCGTAATCTCCGTTTGCATTAGAACCCTCTACATAGTTTGTAAAATTATCGGTAGCATCCTCGCCTTGTGGTGTTCCACCTGCTGTAGGATTAGTTCCAGTAAACGTTTCTGAAATTCGTTGTGCACTTATTTCAATACCCGCCATATTTTCTTCATCAACTGGTTCCACTAAGTTCTCTTCTCTTTTTTCTTGTTGAAAGTCAATATCTGTTGTAACGGAAACTACAACTTTGTCTGGCCCCATTAAAGTACTTAACATTGTTTGTACTTGTCTTTGTAAATCGCGTTCTATTGATTTTTTAATAGCCATTTGGTCGCCGACATTAGCTCCCGTTGAATTAGAGTTAGCAGTTTGAAGATCAAAGTATTCGAAGTATTGATTTGTAATAACAATATCTTCTGTCGATAAATTCGGTACTGATTTAGATACTAAATTATAAAGAGATTGAATTTGTACATCTGTAAATTGGTATCCTGGTTCTGTATTAAGGACAATAGATGCGCTAGCTGCATCATTGCTTTGAGATAAAAATACTCCTTCCTCAGGCAATGAAATCATTACTTTTGCATCTTTAACTCCCTTTATGCCTTTAATTAAATTTGCAAGTTCTGTCTGAGTAGAGGCCAATTTTAAAACATTGAACTCATTATCAGTCATCCCAAATCCAGCATTTTGAGAAAAGAAGCTATAATCAATCATCCCTGATTCAGGGAAGCCTTCAGCTGCAAGTTGAACCAATAACGAATCAACCTGATCAGATGGAACTAATATAGATGTTCCGCCAGGAGCAATTTTATTTTCTACCCCTTGAGCATCCAATGTTTCTTTTATACGTCCTACTTCAGATGGTGCTACATCAGAATACAAAGGAACAAACTCTGTTTTTGTCGAAAAGAATGTGATAATAGCAGCGATTAGTATTACTCCAATCAAGCTTCCAATTATCGTTCCTTTTTGTATTTTCGTTCGACTCTTCCAAAATGTAGAGACATCGCTTGTGATTTTTTTTATTCGTTCATTCATTATTATCCTCCGGCTATGGTGAATATTTTTACTCGATATTTAAATATAACCGAGGGTTTATACAGGCATTCTCATGATTTCTTGATACGCTTCGATCACTTTATTTCGAATTTCCATTGTTGCATTCAAAGTTATACTTGCCTTTTGAGAAGCAATCATCACATCATGCAATTCTACATTTTCTCCACGAATTAACTTCTCAGTTACTACATCTGAAGCTTTTTGATTAGCATTTACTGACTCAATGGCACTTTTCAAAAAATCACCAAAGTTCTGTTGTGCCTCAAATGGACTAATTTTTGGAGTAGAAGAAGTTGGATTTATTTGAACTGGATTAAATAAAGAAACAGATTCTATTGCCATATTTAAGTAAACCTTCTTTCATTTCTATTTACCAATCTCTAAAGCTTTTGAAAGCATCGCTTTATTGGCATTGAACACTGTAACATTCGCTTCATAAGAACGAGTTGCAGATATTAAATCTACCATTTCTCTCAATGGGTCCACATTCGGCATTTCTACATAACCTTCTGCGTTTGCATCAATATGAGTTGGATCATACACTAGTTTAAATGGTGTTTCCGAATCTTCTTTAATACTTGAAACTTTTACGCCGTTACCAACTGTTTCTTTATTTGTTTTTCCCATAGCAACGTTTAAGAAGCTAGAGAATTGACCTTCAAGTGGTTGAAAAGTCACACTTTTTCTTCTATAGGCTTGCCATTCACCATCGACTAATTTTGCACGAGTTGTATCAACATTAGCCATATTGGATGAAATAACATCCATACGAAGACGCTGTGCAGTCAGTGCGGAGGCTGTGGTATTCATCCCATGAAAAATCGACATGATTATCTACCTCCTTTTATAACTGTTTGTAATGTATTTAACTTTCCGCTTACACGATCAACCAATGCATTGTAATAAATCTGGTTTGTCGCTAGATTTGCTTGTTCTTTATCCATGTCGACTCCATTGCCATTATGGTTATATCGGAAATTAGCGTAGTTATAAACGCCTGGAGAACTCACATTCATTTGAAAATTAAAATGCTTTTCATTCGTCCTATTTGCAGATATTGTCGATTGCTTTGCTTCCGAAAATACATCACCAAAACTAACGCTTTTTGCTTTATAATTAGGAGTGTCGACATTTGCTATATTTTGCGCTATTGCTTTCTGTTTAATAGCGGAAAAGTCTAATCCTCGTTCTAAATTCGATATCGTTCCACCAAAAATGCTCAATTATTACACCTCATTATTTTCAAATCGGAAGAATTTTAATAATTATCTATGAAAATCATAATAATTTAATTGTAATGAAAATGTAACAAAGTGTCTATTCTCTTTTTTGAATTTTTATAGGACATTTTTCCTTTTTTTTCGCCATTTTTCTCTTTTTTGTGACTAAAATCCAATTTCTCTAATTCGTACTTACTATTTTGAGGAAATTTTCAATTTACTGGATATTTATTCCTTTGACAAAAATATTTCAATAAGATGTCAAAAAAACCTCTTCTACCGATGGTAGAAGAGGTTTAAATTTCAATTCTTATTTCATTTTAAGTTGAGCTAGTTCTGCTAAAAATTTATCATTAAGAACTTTAATGTACGTACCTTTCATTCCTAATGAACGAGACTCGATTACTCCAGCACTTTCAAGTTTACGTAGAGCATTTACGATAACTGAACGAGTAATACCAACGCGGTCAGCTATTTTAGAAGCAACTAGTAAGCCTTCATTACCATCAAGCTCTTCAAATATATGTTCAATAGCTTCTAACTCACTGTATGATAAGGAATTGATAGCCATTTGTACTACAGCTTTACTTCTAGCTTCTTCTTCAATTTCTTCCGATTTTTCACGTAAAATTTCCATTCCTACAACTGTTGCACCATATTCTCCAAGAATTAAATCATCGTCATGGAATTCTTGTTGCAAACGACCAAGGATCAATGTTCCAAGACGTTCGCCACCGCCGATAATTGGCACGATTGTAGTCAAGCCCTCTTTAAACAATTCGCGGTTCTCTTCCGGGAATACTGAATGTTTACTGAAAACATCTAGATTAGATGATGTTTCATTCACATTAAATAAGTTTTTTGTATACTCTTCAGGGAATTGACGTTCTTCCATCATTTTAATCATACGATCATTTTCAATTTGCTGATGTACTTCGTGTCCAAGAAGTTTACCTTTACGGCTAACTATGAATGCGTTACATTCGATAACGTTACTTAATGTTGATGCCATTTCTTTAAAGTTAACAGGTTTACCTGCAGATGCTTGTAGCATAGAGTTAATTTTTCTTGTTTTGTCTAATAAATTCATTGTGAATCCTCCAATATAATTTTCATATTTATTTTAATATTCTAAAGGTTTTTAATTGTTTTTGAAAGCAATTCAACTTCATATTACAGGATAAATTGCGATAAGTCTCTGTTTTTCACAATATTGTCAAGTTTTTGGTCAATATAGGAAGGAGTAATTTGAATATGAGCAGGAGATATGTCAGAAGCTTCATATGAAAGGTCTTCTAAAATTTTCTCTAGAATTGTATGAAGACGTCTCGCTCCTATATTATCGGTCTCTTGGTTTACTTCATAAGCTATTTCCCCAATTCTCGCTATTGATTCATCAGAAAAAGAAATAGTTACACCTTCTGTATAAAGTAAAGCCTCGTATTGTTTTGTTAAAGAGTGCTGAGGTTCTTTTAAAATACGAATAAAATCATCTTTTGTTAATTTCTCTAATTCAACGCGAATTGGAAATCTACCTTGAAGTTCCGGGATTAAATCAGATGGTTTAGACATATGGAATGCTCCTGCAGCAATGAATAGAATATAATCAGTTTTTACCGCACCATATTTCGTATTAACGGTTGACCCTTCGACAATCGGTAATATATCTCGCTGAACACCTTCTCTAGAAACATCCGCTGAAGTAGAATTACCACTTTTATTTGCGATTTTATCCATTTCATCGATAAATATGATTCCAGTTTGCTCCGTTTTTTCAATTGCTATTTGAGATAATTCATCATTATCTATTAACTTGCTCGCTTCTTCCTGCATTAATACTTTACGAGCATCTTTTACTTTCATTTTTCTTTTTTTCTTTTTCTTTGGCATTAAACTAGAAAGGGCATCCTGCATATTCATGCCCATACTTTCCATGCCTCCACCTTGCAGTGCATCAAAAATGGATGGGGCTTGTTCTGTCACTTCAACGGTTACTATTTCATTCTCTAGTTTTCCGTCTCTTAAATCTTCTGCAATTTGTGAACGTTTTAATCGCACCTCTGTGTCATCCGCTTCTAAAGGTTCATCCTCCGACTTTCCACCGAATAATGCTTCAAAAGGGTTTTGATTTGCGTTCTTTTTCTTTAAAGAAGGAACAAGAAGTTTTACTATAGCGTCGTTTGCTAAACGAGTCGCTTGATCTTTAACTTCTTCCATTTTTTCTTCTTTTACAATTCGAATCGCTGCTTCTACTAAATCTCTAACCATAGATTCAACGTCTCTTCCGACATAACCTACTTCCGTAAATTTAGTAGCTTCCACTTTTACAAATGGAGCTTTTGTTAGCTTCGCTATTCTTCTTGCTATTTCTGTTTTCCCTACTCCAGTAGGACCAATCATTAAAATATTTTTAGGGATCACTTCATTTTTCATATCTTCATCTAGTAACTGTCTTCTATATCTATTTCGCAAAGCAACTGCAACAGCTTTTTTTGCAGCATCTTGCCCAACGATATATTTATTTAAGTGCTCAGTAATTTGCTTTGGCGTTAAGTTGTTTTCCTTCATTCACCTAAAACCTCCACGACAATTTGATGATTAGTAAATACACAAATATCTGCTGCTGTTGTTAATGCAGCTTTTGCAATTTCTTCAGCTGTTAAACGATCACCTGAATATTGTTTTAACGCTCTTCCAGCAGCTAAAGCATAATTTCCACCAGAGCCTATTGCCAAAATGCCATCATCCGGTTCTATAACTTCGCCAGTTCCTGATACGAGTAATAGATTACTTTTATCCATTACTAATAGCATCGCTTCTAATTGGCGTAGCATTTTGTCTCCACGCCATTGTTTTGCAAGCTCAACGGCTGCCCTTTGAAGGTTACCATTATACTCAAGGAGTTTTCCTTCGAACATTTCAAAAAGCGTAAAAGCATCTGCAACAGAACCAGCAAAACCAGCAACCACTTGACCATTAAATAGTCTTCTTACTTTTTTAGCAGTATGTTTCATAACAACTTGATTACCCAAAGTTACTTGTCCGTCACCTGCCATAGCTTGACTTCCATTATGACTGACAGCAAATATTGTAGTTGCATGTATATTACCCAATATTGTTTACCTCCAATACTTATGCCCTTGGATGAGCATTCATATACGTTTTTCTTAAATGTTCTTTAGTAACATGCGTATAAACTTGAGTAGAAGTTAAATGGGAATGGCCTAATAACTCTTGAACACTCCTTAAGTCAGCTCCGTTATTCAATAAATGTGTAGCAAAGGTATGACGCAGCATATGTGGAAAAATAGTTGTGTGTAAGGAAGCCTTCTTCATCATTTCATTTAATATATATTGCACTCCACGTGCTGTTAAGTGCGCTCCTCTATTGTTCACAAAGAGAAAGGGATGAGATGTAGACTTCATTAATTTTGGTCTACTTTTTTGGACGTATTCCTCTACGGCACTTAGAGCAAAATCTCCAACTGGAACATACCTTTCTTTTCTACCTTTACCCATAACACGAATAACTCCATAGCTCTTATCTATATGACTTAATTCAATAGAAATAAGTTCGCTAACACGAATTCCTGTAGCATACAATAATTCAAGTATAGCCATATTTCGTAAAGATAGCGGGTCATCTCCTTCGTTCCCTTGAAATAGTTTTTCCATTTCTTCTTCATAAAAGAAATGAGGAAGTCTTTCTTCTTTTTTAGGATGGTACAAGGATCGCAAAGCATCTTCCCGAATATCAAATTCTTTATGTAAAAACTTATAAAAAGATCGGATAGAGGAGATTTTTCTTGATATTGAAGTTCTAGCTAACTTTTTATCATAAAGGGTTGTTACATATAATCTTGCATGCACGTATTCAACCTCATTTAAATCAGTTACACCTTCTCCATCTAAAAATAGTAAAAAATGTTCAATGTCTTTTTTATATTCACGGGTAGTTAGATTAGAGTAATTTTTCTCTAATTGAATATAGTCTATAAATGAATGTAGTAAATCTGATCCAATCATTTAAACACTCCAGTTTGTATTCCCATAGTAAAAGCCTCTAAAAGTATACAACCTTTAGAGGCTTAAAGCAATTAAACCGATTTATTTTTCAAAAAATTTTGAATCGTCGTTAATGCTCGATTGGCTAATTGCTCAGTTCTTACTTTTTTGTCTCTTATTTTTGGTTGTAGCTCAGGAAATAATCCGAAGTTAATATTCATTGGTTGGAAGTTTTTAGGGTCAGCTTCTGTTATATATCGAGCCATACTACCGAGTGCAGTCTCACTTGGGAACACAACTAATTCTTCCCCTTTTGCAAGCTTAGCAGCGTTTATACCTGCAAGTAATCCACTCCCTGCTGATTCTACATAGCCCTCAACTCCAGTCATTTGACCGGCAAAGAATATTTGTTTATTTGCTTTTAGCTGATAAGTCGGTTGTAGTACAGTCGGTGAATTAATAAATGTATTTCTGTGCATAACTCCATACCGTACAATCTCCACATTTTCTAATCCTGGAATTAATTGAAGAACTTCCTTTTGAGGTCCCCATTTTAAATGTGTTTGAAATCCAACGATATTATAGAGGGTTCCAGCAGCATCGTCTTGTCTTAATTGAACAACCGCATAAGGGCGTTTACCTGTTTTAGGATCTTCTAATCCAACCGGTTTCATCGGTCCAAATAAAAGCGTTTTACGGCCTCTGCTAGCCATAACTTCTACTGGCATGCACCCTTCAAAGTAAATTTCTTTTTCAAATTCTTTTAATGGTACCACTTCTGCTTCTACAAGTGCATCGTAAAAACGATTAAACTCATCTTCCGTCATTGGACAGTTAAGATAAGCCGCTTCCCCTTTGTCGTATCGAGATTTTAAATATACTTTATCCATGTCGATGCTATCTTTTTCAACAATTGGAGCAGCTGCATCATAAAAATATAAATAATCTTGACCAGTTATTTCTTTTACTTTCTCTGCCAATGCAGGAGAAGTTAAAGGGCCAGTAGCGATTACAGTAATACCTTCTGGAATCTCGGTTACTTCTTCGTTTATGATTTCAATCATTGGATGATTGCGAATGACTTCTGTTACTCTTCCTGCAAAATCATGTCTGTCTACAGCTAGTGCTCCACCAGCAGGAACACTACTATTATCTGCAGATTGAATAATAAGTGACTCTAACATACGCATTTCTTCTTTAATAACCCCTACAGCGTTTGTTAGGGTATTAGCACGAAGCGAATTTGAACATACTAGTTCAGCAAATTTATCTGTATGATGTGCAGGTGTTTGCTTTACAGGTCGCATTTCATAAAGTCGAACTTTTACTCCGCGCTTTGCAATTTGCCATGCAGCCTCGCTTCCTGCAAGTCCTGCACCTATCACGTTTACTATTTCAGTCATGTTGGAACCTTCTTTCTTTTAACTCTGTGGATCTTCTTTATAATCACAAGCTACACATTGAATTTGTACGCCTTTTTTCAGCTTTTTCTCTACTAACATATCATTACATTTAGGACATGGTCTATTAATCGGCTTATCCCAAGAAACAAAGTCGCATGTAGGATAACGATCGCATCCATAAAAAATTCTCTTTGTTTTACTTTTACGTTCCACAATCTGCCCTTCTCCACAAGATGGACATGGAACGCCAATTTCTTTCACAATTGCTTTCGTGTTTCTACAATCTGGGAAATTACTACAAGCCATGAATTTACCATATCGTCCTAATTTATAGACCATTGGAGAACCACAGTTTTCACAATCTTCACCAGTAGGCTCATCTTTTATAACGATTTTTTCCATTTCAGCATCCGCATGCTCTACATGTTTAGCAAAATCTTTATAAAAACCATCTATGACTTCGACCCATCTAACTTGTCCTTCTTCCACACTATCTAAGTCTTTTTCCATTTGTGCTGTAAACTCGATATTTAATATATTTGGGAAAAATTCAAGTACTAGTTGATGTACGATTGTTCCAAGCTCAGTTGGTACAAAACGTTTAGTCTCTAATGCCACATACCCTCTTTTTTGTATCGTATCCAGTGTAGGAGCATATGTGGATGGTCTGCCTATCCCAAGTTCTTCTAGCGTTTTAACTAGTCTTGCTTCTGAATATCTTGGTGGTGGCTGTGTGAAATGTTGTTTAGGTTCAATCGAAAGCGCATTTACTTTATCTCCAACCTCTAATACAGGCAACAGTTTGTCTTTGTCATCCGTTTGGTCGTCCGTGCCTTCCACATACACTTTCATGAACCCTGGGAATTTTACTTGTGAACCATTTGCTCTAAATATTGCGTTCCCATTTTTCATATCAACCGAAACTGTATCTAATATTGCAGGGGCCATCTGGCTAGCAATAAATCTCTCCCAAATCAATTTATATAAACGATATAAATCTCTAGATAGGATGCTCTTTAACTGCTCTGGTGTTCTTAGAACACTTGTTGGTCTTACTGCCTCATGCGCATCCTGAGCTTTTTTGGATTGTTTTTCTTCTTTTTTACTCGTTATATATTCTGATCCGTATTCATTTTGAATGTATGCATGTGCATCAGCCTTGGCTGTATCAGAGATTCTAGTAGAATCTGTACGCATGTAGGTGATTAAACCTACAGTACCTTCTTTTTTTCCAAGGTCAATTCCTTCATACAATTGTTGCGCAAGCATCATCGTTTTTCTAGCTCGGAAGTTAAGTTTACGAGCAGCTTCCTGTTGAAGAGAAGAAGTTGTAAATGATGCAGCTGGATTTCTTTTTCTTTCTTTTTTCACGACATTTGCTACTTCAAACTTTTTGCCTTTCATTCCTTTAAGAACATCTTTTACTTCACTTTCGTTTGTTAGCTTAACTTTATCTTTATCCGTACCATAATAAAGAGCATCGAATGCTTTTTTACTTTTCTCGAATTGCCCTTCTATCGTCCAATACTCTTCTGGAACAAAGTTATTTATTTCATTTTCACGGTCAATGATTAAACGTAATGCTACAGATTGAACTCGTCCAGCAGATAAACCTTTTTTCACTTTCTTCCATAAAATTGGACTAATATTGTAGCCAACTAGGCGATCTAAAATTCTTCTAGCCTGTTGTGCATCTACTAAATCCATATTTATAGGTCTAGGATGTTTAAATGATTCTAAAATAGCGTCTTTTGTAATTTCATTGAACACAACTCGGCATTCCGAATTAATATCAACATTCAATGAGTTAGCTAAGTGCCAAGCAATTGCTTCCCCTTCTCTGTCGGGGTCAGCCGCGAGATAAACTTTCTTCGCTTTTTTTGCAGCATTTTTCAGGTCTTGCAATACGGGACCTTTTCCTCGTATAGTAATATATTTTGGTTCATAGTCATTTTCTACATCTACACCCATTTGACTTCTCGGCAAATCCCGCACGTGACCGATGGATGCTTTTACTTTATATTTTTTTCCAAGATATCGTTCAATTGTTTTTGCCTTTGCTGGCGATTCCACAATAACTAAATAATCCGACATAAATGTGCCTCCTTATAGAAGGTAACTCGCTTTAAGCTTCAAAACAAATACCTGTTGCAAAATGTATAACAGATTTCTAAAGAAAGCAAGTCTTTTCATTTATTTAATTGTTTATTTGTTCAAATTCTTGTAGTTCTTCAAGTATTTGATAACCATTCCAAACAGGCTTTGCCCCCTCTAAAATAAGATTATGTGGGCCTGCAGACAAAGGGGAATGAATAGATCCAGGTATAGCGAAAATTTCTTTTCCATTTTCTAACGCATGCTCCATTGTTGAAACTGTACCACTCTTTTCTTTAGCTTCTGTAATAATGACAGCTTGTGACAAACCGCTAATAATACGATTACGCATAGGAAAATTCCACTTTTTTGGTGTTATATATGGTGGATATTCTGTTATTAATAAATGTTCTTTCGACATTATTTTCGCTAATTCTTCATTTTGCTTCGGATATATATGAAATAAACCTGTGCCCAGAACCGCTATTGTCTTGCCTCCTAGCGCTATTGTGCTTTCATGAGCCATTGTATCTGCTCCTTTAGCAAGACCGCTTACAATAGTGAAATTTTGGCTTATTAATGGAGGTAAAATGGTTTCGATACTTTTCTTAGAATAATAGGTTGCCTCTCTAGAACCTATAATAGCTAACTTTTTATGCATGTTTAATAAAGAAGTATCTCCTTTCACATAAAGAACCGCCGGTGGATCGTAAAGATTTTTTAAACTTGTAGGATAATTGGGATTGGTAAAAATTATAGGGGTAATTTGGTGATTATCATAAATTTGTAGAAATGGGGTCTCCACAAATTTTTGGTACATGTTTTTAAGTTGAATTGCTCGATTTTCAGTAATACGCAAGAGATCAACTAGTAAGCTTGTCTGCATTTTCTCTAATTGTAATGTGGGATTGTATTCAATTAGGGGATGTAGTTTGTTCATAGGGACTGGAAATACATAGTGTAACGCTAAAAATCGATTAATCCACTTCTCTTCTGAATTGATCATTGCTTTCCTCCTATTTTTTTTGGCTATGATAAACTTCGCTGTAGTTAAGATACTCATACTTGAATCTACGAATCTATTTGAATTCGCGCTGGCCGCAAAACCACGAAGAATGAGACTTCAGTTGGGGATTGAGAAGCAATGCCGCGGAACATTCTTGAAGACTCAGTCGTAGGCTGCTGTAGCGCACATACGTGCAAGATTCCTACTCTTAAAAACAACAATAAATAATACCAAAGCCAAATATAAAAAAATACGGCAACACCGGATGATGTGCCGTACCTTTAATATTAATGTGTTTTACATTTGTCGTAAAGACCTGCTGCTTTAATTGCTTTAATTAAAGTTTCGCCGATTACTGAAGGAGTTGGTGCAACTTCCATTCCAGCCGCTTGCATTGCTTTAATTTTTTCTGCTGCAGTACCTTTACCACCAGAAATAATTGCTCCAGCGTGACCCATACGTTTACCTTCAGGAGCTGTTTGCCCTCCGATAAATCCTACAACAGGTTTTGTCATGTTAGCTCTAATCCATTCTGCTGCTTCTTCTTCAGCAGTACCACCGATTTCACCAATCATAACAACTGCGTAAGTTTCTGGATCTTCATTGAATGCTTTTAATACATCAATGAAATCTGTACCATTTACTGGGTCTCCACCAATACCAACCGCTGTAGATTGTCCTACACCAGCTTGAGTTAATTGATGAACTGCTTCATAAGTTAAAGTACCAGAACGAGATACAACACCTACATGCCCTTTTGAATGGATATTCGGAGGCATGATACCGATATTACTTTCGTCTGCTGTTACAATACCAGGGCAGTTTGGTCCCACTAAACGAGTTTTTTTGCCTTCCATGTAACGTTTAACTTTAACCATGTCTAATACTGGAATGTGCTCAGTAATACAAATAGTCAAGTCTAATTCTGCATCTGTAGCTTCCAAAATTGCATCCGCTGCAAATGGAGCTGGAACATAAATTACTGAAACATTTGCTCCAGTAGCTTTAACAGCTTCTTCAACTGTATTGAATACAGGAACACCTTCTACCTCTGTACCGCCTTTACCTGGAGTTACACCAGCAACGATTTTTGTACCATATTCCAACATTTTTTTTGTATGGAATAGAGCAGTGGAGCCAGTAATACCTTGTACCAAAACTTTAGTATCTTTATTAATAAAAATTGCCATTGTTTTGTCTCCGCCTTTCTTAGCCTACAAGTTCAACAATTTTTTGTGCGCCATCTGCCATTGAATCAGCAGCAACGATGTTTAAACCTGATTCGTTTAATAAAGATTTACCTTTATCAACATTTGTACCTTCTAAACGAACAACAAGTGGTACTTCAAGTCCAACTTCTTTCGCAGCAACGATAACACCTTCAGCGATAATATCACATTTCATAATTCCACCAAAGATGTTAACAAAGATACCTTTAACATTTTTGTCTGAAAGAATGATTTTAAATGCTTCCGTTACTTTTTCTGCTGTAGCACCGCCCCCAACGTCCAAGAAGTTAGCCGGTGATCCGCCGTAATAGCTGATTGTATCCATTGTAGCCATTGCAAGACCAGCACCATTAACCATACATCCGATATTTCCATCAAGAGAAATATAGCTTAGGTCATATTTGGATGCTTCGATTTCTTTTGCATCTTCTTCATCAAAGTCACGTAATTCTACGATGTCTTTATGACGGTAAAGAGCATTTCCATCAAAATTAAATTTAGCATCTAATGCCACAACTTCTCCAGCACCAGTTACAACAAGTGGATTGATTTCAACGATTGCTGCATCTTTATCCACAAATGCTTCATATAATCCAAGCATTAGTTTTGCTGCTTTGTTTACTAATTTTGCAGGTATATTCATATTGAAAGCCATACGACGTGCTTGGAAACCAGTAAGACCAACTACAGGGTCAATTTCCTCTTTGAAGATTTTTTCAGGAGTAGCAGCTGCCACTTCCTCGATATCCATACCACCTTCTTCAGAACCCATTAAAGTTACACGAGAAGATGCTCGGTCTAAAACTAAACCAAGATAGTACTCTTTTTGGATATCAGAACCTTCTTCGATATAAAGGCGTTTTACTTCTTTACCTTCTGGACCTGTTTGGTGTGTTACTAATACTTTCCCTAACAGTTCCTTCGCATATGCACGAACATCGTCCAAGTTTTTTGCGATTTTTACTCCGCCTGCTTTACCGCGTCCACCAGCGTGGATTTGGGCTTTTACAACGACAACTTCAGAACCTAGTTCTTTTGCAGCTTTAACAGCTTCTTCCGGAGAAAATGCTACTTTCCCATTAGGAACTGCTACACCGTATTGTCTGAGGAGTTCTTTCCCTTGATATTCATGGATATTCATCTTACGTCCTCCAATCAAACTTATGTCAAGTAATTTACTACCTTTATCATTGTAATAAACCTGTCACTTCTTGTCTACAAAAGTAAGTTTTTTCTCTAAAACATAGAATATTCAAATATTTTTAGATTAATTCATTTTTCCTTTCTCTTGATCAATTCGATAAATAAATGCAAATACTTCCGCTACCGCTTGATATAGCTCGTCTGGTATTGACTGATTTATATCTAATTGACCGAGAAGTTCTACTAAACTACGATCCTCTTGTATAGGAACATTATGTTCTTTTGCCTTCATTAAAATATTATCTGCTATTTTTCCTTTTCCTTTTGCAAGAATAGTAGGGGCATCAATGATTCCCGGTTTATATCCTAATGCGACTGCTTCTTTACGAAAATGTTTTTCCTCTTTCATATACGAATATCTACTCCTTGTGAGTCTTTTCCCAGTAATTTCTTCGGTGACGTAAGTTTATTTTCTTCAAACGTTTTGACAAATACACCGGAGAGTTGGTATCCCACTGACAATAAGCCTTCCTTAAGGGTGTCATAAAATACGTTGGCAATTGGTTTTAAGCTGGTATCGTTATTGTATAAAGAGATGGTTACTACACGATTTTGAACCTGCATATCTACAACTGTCTCTTCTAAAGAATCTAAATGTAAATAAAACATGATACGAGCATAATCAGAATCTATTTTGCCATCCTCTTTCATACGACCATTCCATTCAAGGGTCGCATCCATTTTCTTCCCTAAAAATTCTAATGGAACCTGCATTAATAACTGGTGCTGTGGCCCGTTTTCATTCGACAATATTTGCAGACCATTCATTCGATTCAAAAGTAGTTCTGCTTGTTCTTTTAGTGGCGCAGAAATAACCTGATTATGAAGAAGGTCTATCAATTGAGGTTTCAATTGGCTTGCAAGCTGTCTAACCTCCTCGCTACCTCCCCCGAGTTTTGCTTCATAACTAAAACCAAGTGACTTTAAAGCTTCTTTCATAGCGTGCTCAAATGCTTTTCCATCCAACTGTTGAAGCACATTTTGTTCAGCTTGCTGAAGAGCTGTAGAAAATATCGGTTGCTGACTGTTCTTATTGTTGAACAGTACTTGCTGAAGGGTTTGAGAAACCATTTCCTTATTTGTACCTTTTCCAAGTAATGATAGTAAGTGTTCTTTTGCAGTTAATCCATGTTGATCTTTCAAAAAAACAGCTTCCTGACTTTGCTTTGCAAATACTTCCAAAAGCGTCTTGTTTAGCGTTAATATTTGTTCGGCCTGAGAATTATTATCTAACAAAATCCCTAATTGCACCTTTTGTTCAGATGTTAACAAAGGTTGTGCGCTAACCCAATTTCGAATCTGGTCCATTACCATACTTTTTTCACTTACCGGAGCTTTTAATAAGTTTGCTATAATGTCAGCTGCTGAATTAGGCATCGTAGAAAGAGTTGAAGCTGGCAAAAGATTATTTGAAGTAACATTTGGAGGTAAGACACCCGCTTCTTTTAAACTCTGTAGTATCGGCAACTTTGTAGCCAAGTTTGCTACCGGACTTTGTAACACTTCTATTTGTTTTCCTAGCAATACACCTGCTACAGGTTCTCCAAACGGCTCCGCTAACTTTTGCAAACTTTGAAGTAGAGTGTTCTTATCATTTTTTGATAGTGTCAAATCCTGTTGTAACGTTAGTTTAAATTCTTGAATCAGTGATTGGAGGCCACTAGTAGATTTACCACTTAAAACAGCATCAAACATTTGTTGTGACAAAGGTATTTTTAGTTCCAACATTTTTTGAATTGTTTCCATTGCTTGCTTTATTGATACATTCGGAGGTAATTGTTTTAATAGCTGTTCTGCTTGAACTAATATTTCTTTTGAGATTGGCAATTGTTCTTTTAAAAAGAACTGAATTACTGCCTGCATTTCTGTTGTTTTTGTTAAATTCATCGCTTGCAAAAGTTGTTGCGCTTGTTGAGCTAATGTGTTCCCGTTTGTGAGGGGTCCTGTTACGACTTTCAGTTGCAACTCCGGTTCCGTTTTAGTTACTTGAAAAAAATGTGCATCCCCTGCTTTTAGCGGAGTTTCCAGCTTAGCTATTACTTTTTGATTGCCTATTTGCAATTCTGCAGTCTGATTTGGATATAACTTCTTAATTGTTCCATGGACTACCTGCCCTTCTTTTATCGAAGTTTGCATTTTAGGTGAAAGGATCTTCGTTTGTTGTGCTTGAATGGAAGAAAAAGATGTTGATGACATGTTTTCACCTCATTTAAGTAATATAGATTTTATCGGCTCGAATGTTTTTCTATGGTGAATAGTAGGACCATATTTATATATCATTTCAACGTGTTGCTTTGTCCCATACCCTGCGTGTTTATTGAATAAATATTGAGGATATTCCTCGTGCAACTGATCCATATAATTATCTCTCGCAGTTTTAGCTAGTATAGAAGCCGCTGCAATCGCTAGACTCTTAGCATCGCCTTTTATAATGGAATGTGTTTCCATGTCAATTGGTAGTTTCATAGCATCTACTAAAACTATTGAAGGACTTTCCTTCAAGCTTAAAACAGACTTTGTCATGGATTGTTTCGTCGCTTCATAAATATTAAGTTCATCTATTTTTTCTACTGATTGAAAGTGAATAAAATAACTTAGCGCATTATTTTTTATTTTTGTTGCAAGTTCATTTCGCTTCTTTTTCGTTAGTTGCTTGGAGTCATTTAAACCAATTAGATTATCTGTGTTCTCATTTAAAACTACAGCTGCTGTAACAACTGGTCCAGCTAATGGACCGCGCCCTGCTTCATCTACTCCAGCAACCAAATCCGTGTGGCACTTTCTAAAACTAGCATCGAAATAACATTTATCGTTGTGGGCACGAATTTCCATCTGTAAAAGCTGTTGTCTATTCTTCCAAGTATTTAATAGCTTCATGGCACCAATTCTACTATCGTCTTCTAGTTGGCTCATCCATGGTTCCCATGAAGTTGCATTTTCTAATTTTTCTTTTATATCCTTCAAACTTAACATTTCATTCACATCAACTTTCTTGTACTTAATCTATGTATCGGCCAATATATGAAAAGCGTAAGCGTCTATTTAGTGCAGTACAGTTTATACAGCGCCTCACGTTGGCACCTTGCTTTCGTATAAGTACGCAGGTTTTACACATTTGACCTAGCTTGCAACTTAAAAAATCGAGAAAACCCTTCTCACCAAGTGGCAAAAAGGGTAAATTATTTATGTCTTATTCGGTTACAAAATCAAATGTTAGTCGACCAAGATGAAGGTTTCGAATATCCCTTACAATCAGCTCT
Organism: Psychrobacillus sp. PGGUH221; assembly: GCF_042055255.1. NCBI lineage: Bacteria > Bacillati > Bacillota > Bacilli > Caryophanales > Bacillaceae > Psychrobacillus > Psychrobacillus sp. PGGUH221. The sequence continues at coordinate 51,781 of NZ_JAQMHQ010000004.1, read as the reverse complement.
GCAACTTGATCATAATCAATTTCACCGCCACCGGCAAAACATCTTCTTAACTTACCAATATGATCGAAAGTATCCACTAAATCTTCGCTAACTGTTGTCAATTGATATCTTTCTTCCATCCTCTTTGGATAATGCTCTTGTAAAAAACGAAGACCATACACCGCTAAATCTTCCATATTGATAACAGCATCTTTAATAGCTCCCGTTAATGCAAGTTTATAGCCGACTTGTTGATCTTCAAACTTAGGCCAAAGAATACCAGGAGTATCCAATAATTCTATTTCCTTTTCGACCTTTATCCATTGCTGTCTTTTAGTAACACCTGGTGTATTACCTGTTTTCGCTATATTCTTTTTTGCGAAACGATTAATTAGTGTAGATTTCCCGACGTTTGGAATTCCTACAATCATTGCACGAATAGCACGAGGTTTGATGCCTCTTTCTTTCATACGATCCCATTTAGGCTTTAAAAGCTCTTTAGCGGCTTTAAAAACAGATTGTAGACCTTTTCCTTCTAAAGAGTTTATCGCCACTGTAGGGAGCCCTATTGAGTCAAAATAAGCTATCCATTTTCTCGTTTGTGCTTCGTCTGCCATATCCATCTTGTTCAAAATAAGTAATCTTGTTTTCTGGTGCACTACTTCGTCCAGCATCGGATTTCTGGAAGACAAAGGCAAGCGTGCATCCACTAATTCAAAAACAATATCTACGAGCTTTAAATTTTCAGTTACTTCTCTTCTCGCTTTGGCCATATGACCTGGAAACCACTGTATTGTCATTTTATATCTCCTCCTTAAAGGATGAGAAAGTTACTTTTCCTTAACTATCTAACCTCAGGCATCTTACTAAATTTTTATTTTACAAAACCAACTTCATCAAATGGCCAAAAAACGATATTTGTGTTTCCAATCACTTCATCGATGGCAACTAGTCCAATATGTCGACTATCTTTACTATATCTACGATTATCACCCATAACGAATATAAAGCCTTCAGGTATCTTATCTACTTGGGCAATATCTTCTAATGTGAAATCATCGGTTAAAGATCCTTCAGTAATTTCATTTTTGTATTGTTCTAAGTATGGCTCTTCAACTTCTTTTCCATTTATATATAGTTGATCATTTTTATATTCCACATGATCTCCAGGAAGACCAATTACTCGTTTGATGTAATTCTTTTGCTCTGGTGCATGGAATACTACTATATCAAAACGATCTGGTTCACCAACCATATAACCGATTTTATTGACAACCATTCGGTCCCCATTTTTTAAAGTCGGCATCATTGACTCTCCGTCTACTACAATTGGTGTAAATAAAAAGAAGCGAATTATTGCAGCAATCCCAAAAGCGATTAACAATGCTTTGGACCATTCCCACAATTCGTTCTTTTCTTTCTTAGCTCGTTCCATCGACTTGCCCCCTTTATATACTTCCTTTATTGTACAGGGAAATTCTCATTCAAGCAAAAAGAAATGATATGATTTCTAATTATCTTTCAACTAAATCTAACTTAACTTTCCGGAACGAAGAATGCGAACCCTTATCAATCTTTATATTTCAACTAGCTTGAAAACGCTTTTCAGTCGAGGCGACCTAAACTGCGACATCCTTGTCGCAACGGTCGCAAGACCTACATCGTGTAGGCCCGCACGCCGCGCAAGGCGGAAGCGAATAGAACTTTAAGTTCATGAGCTTACATCGAAGCTTAAATAATTTGAAAGATTATTATTTCAAAGTCTTTTTTTAAACTGAATGAAAGCGCTTGGCATTCAAGGAGCGCCAGCAAAGTTACTTTGCGACGAGCTTTGCGCAGGAGCACCGAGGCGGAAGCGAATAGAACTTTAGTTCATGAGCTTACAACGAAGTGCAAACGCTTTTGTTTGCGACGAGTAACCGCAGGAGCAAGTAACGAAGAATGCGAGCGCTTCTCAACAGTTTAAAAAGAAAAAATGTTGTAGCGAAAGGTGAATCACCTTCACTACAACATTTGATTTTTTACTATTAGCGACGTTCTTTAATACGAGCTGCTTTACCACGTAGATCGCGTAAGTAGTACAATTTAGCACGACGAACTTTACCACGACGAACAACTTCTAAGTTTGCAATTTTTGGTGTGTGTACAGGGAATGTACGCTCAACGCCAACACCTGAAGAAATTTTACGAACTGTAAAAGTTTCGCTAATTCCACCACCACGACGTTTAATTACAACACCTTCGTACATTTGGATACGTTCGCGAGTACCCTCAACAACCTTAACGTGTACACGTACTGTGTCACCAGGGCGGAAATCAGGAAGATCCGTACGTAATTGTTCTTTTGTGATTTCTGAAATAATGTTTTGCATCATTTTTCTCTCCTTATATAGAATGCTCTTACACCCATTATCTGTTGCAGCGGAACACCCAAAATCCATACTCCACATAGAAGTACATAGTAGAATATACCACAAACATTTAATAGATGCAATGCATAAATGAAAGATTATTGTTTCTTATATTTATTAATAAATTCTTGATCCTTTTTGCTTAAATCAATCGATTCCAGTAACTCCGGTCTTCTTTCAAGCGTTCGTTTTAAAGATTGTTCTCTTCTCCATTTTTCAATCTCTGCGTGATTACCTGACAACAACACATCTGGCACCTTATAACCTCGATATTCAACCGGTCGAGTATAATGAGGATGCTCAAGCAGTCCAGTAGAAAATGAATCTTTTTCGTGAGATTCTGCATTGCCCAGTACATTAGGCAATAGTCTAACGACACTATCCACAATAGTCATAGCTGCCAATTCTCCACCTGTTAATACGAAATCTCCAAGTGAAATTTCATCTGTGATCAGATGTTCTCGAATTCGCTCATCATAACCTTCATAATGACCACAAATGAAAATAAGCTCTTCTTCTTTTGCTAATTCTTCTGCTTTTTTCTGCGTAAATCGCTCCCCTTGAGGGCAAAGTAGAACGATTCGGCGTTTTTGTTGTTTATTCGTAGTTAAAGAATCTATTGCGTTAAATAGTGGTTCAGGTTTCAATACCATCCCAGCTCCACCGCCATAAGGGTAATCATCAACCTGATGATGCTTGTTTCCTGAAAAATCTCTAAAGTTCACGACATTAAGTACAACTTCATTCTTTTCCTGTGCTTTTTTCAAAATGGATGTATTAAAAACACCTTCAAACATTTCTGGAAATAGAGAAAGAATGTGAATATTCATCATGATAATAGACCTTCTAACACTTCAATAACAATTTTCTTATTATCAACGTCTACTGACTTTACTACATCTTCAATGTATGGAATGTAATGTGTTTTCCCTTTTGCAGGCTGAACTGCCCAAACATCGTTGGCACCTGTTTCAAGAATTTCTGTAACAGTTCCGATCGTTTCGCCTTCTGTAGACAAAACTGTACATCCGATTATTTCATGATAGTAAAATTCATTTTCTTCTAATTCTGAAAGGTACTTATCAGATACTTTTAAAATAGCGTCTCTAAAAGGTTCTACATCTTTCAATAATGAATAGCCTTCAAATGTCAATAAATCAAAGTTTTTATGCTTTCGATGAGTAGCTACTTTAACGGTGATTGGTTTCGATCCATCTGCTTTAAACAGCCCTAGCTCACTACCCACTTCATAACGTTCATCTGCAAAGTCTGTTTTGGAGATAACACGAACCTCACCCCATATACCATGCGTATTGACTATCTTACCAACGTTAAACCATTCCATGAATATTTTTTACCTCCTATCAAAAAAGGAAGAACAAATTGTTCTCCCTCTTTGTACATTAATCTAGAATGTCGACATATGTTTTTTTCTTTTGGTGACTGCCTGCTGCTGAGTAAACAATAGTACGAATCGCTTTCGCTACCCGCCCTTGTTTGCCAATTACTTTTCCCATATCTTCAGGATGAACAGAAAGTTTGTAAACTATACGGTTTACATTTTCTTCTTTAACAACCTGAACCTTATCTGGATAATCAACTAATGGTTTGACGATTGCTTCGATCAGCTGCTTCACATTGTCCCCTCCGATTATTTGCCGAGTTTTGCGTTATGGAATTTTTCCATAATACCTTGTTCTGAGAACAAGTTACGTACTGTATCAGATGGCTTTGCGCCGTCTTGAAGCCATTTTAACGCTAATTCTTCGTTAATTTTAACTTCAGCTGGTTTTGTAAGTGGGTTGTAAGTACCTACTGTTTCAATTTGACGACCATCACGTGGTGAGCGAGAGTCTGCTACTACAATACGATAGAAAGGAGATTTTTTTGCTCCCATACGTTTTAAACGAATTTTAACTGCCATTTTTATTGCACCTCCGAATAGTTTCACACAAGATAGTATATTATCAAGCTTTTATTTGTTTGTAAAGTGTTTTTTCTTAACACCCTAATTTTTTCAGGGAAAATTATTTAAAAAGTGAGTCTAAACCAGGCATTTTCATCTTTTTCTTCCCTTTTTGTTGCATGTTTGTCATTTGTTTCATCATTTTTTTCATATCTTCAAACTGCTTCAATAGTCTATTGATATCTTGAATAGACGTACCAGATCCTTTAGCAATTCTTTTCTTCCTAGGACCATTAATAATTTCAGGAGTTGTTTTTTCTTGCGTAGTCATGGAATAAATAATCGCTTCGACACGATCCATTTGCTTTTCATCCACTTTTGCATTCTCTAGTCCTTTAATTTTGCCTGCTCCTGGGAGCATTTTCAAAATTTCGTCCAACGGTCCCATCTTCTTCACTTGACTAATTTGTTCTAAAAAGTCATCAAAAGTAAAAGATTGCGTACGGAATTTTTCTTCTAATTCCTTCGCTTTTTCTTCATCAACATTTGCTTGTGCCTTCTCAATCAGAGACATCATATCTCCCATACCTAAAATTCGAGAAGCCATTCGCTCTGGATGGAAAGGTTCAAGAGCATCCATCTTTTCACCCATACCAACAAACTTAATAGGTTTTTGCGTAACAGAACGGATAGATAAAGCCGCTCCGCCTCGAGTATCCCCATCAAGCTTCGTTAATACGACACCGGAAATGCCAATGGATTCGTTAAAATTATTCGCTACATTGACTGCATCCTGCCCAGTCATTGCATCTACCACTAAAAACACTTCATCTGGTTCTTTGATGGCACGAATATCTTTTAATTCTTGCATAAGGGTTTCATCAATATGAAGTCGACCCGCAGTATCAATGATCACAACATCGTTATGCTCTGCTTTTGCATGCTCCATCGCTTGTTTTACGATTTCTACAGGTGAAATATCAGTGCCTAATGCGAAAACCGGTAATGATAACTGCTTACCAATTGTTTCAAGCTGTTTAACAGCTGCAGGACGGTAAATATCAGCCGCTACTAATAGTGGCTTTTTATTGTATTTTTTGCGTAACACATTCGCAAGCTTTCCAGTAGTGGTTGTTTTACCAGCACCTTGAAGACCAACCATCATAATTACGGTAGGTGGTCTTGATGAAAAAGAAATTTGACTTTGTTCTCCACCCATTAACTCTGTCAATTCGTCTTTAACAATTTTAATGACTTGTTGACCAGGTGTTAAGCTTTTCATTACATCTTGCCCAACAGCTCGTTCCGAAACATTTTTGACGAATTCCTTTACTACTTTCAAGTTTACGTCTGCTTCGAGTAGTGCATAACGAACGTCTCTCATCATTTCTTTTACATCTGCTTCAGAAATCTTTCCTTTACCTTTAATTTTCTGAAGCGTTCCTTGGAGTCGCTCAGCTAATCCTTCAAATGCCATGCATGCCGCCTCCTAATCCCATTCTTTTAATTGATTAATGAGTTCAATCAGTTTATCTTCAGATGATTGCTCCTTTGCTAAAAGCAATAGCTGCTCTATCGTTTCCTGACGTTTTTCAAATTTCGTAAAGAGGTTAAGTTTTTCTTCATACTCCTCTAACATTGCTTCTGTACGACGTATATTATCATAAACAGCTTGTCTGGAAATATCATATTCTTCTGCAATTTCTCCAAGGGATAAATCATCTAAATAATAAAGCTGCATATAGCTTCTTTGCTTATCTGTTAATAATGCCTGGTAAAAATCGAAGAGAAAATTCATGCGTGTTGTTTTTTCAATCATTCCCATCTCTCCTTACCAATTCAATTACATCCTCTAGTTTATTAATTGAGGATACAACTGTCAAGTATTTTTACTTGTCTCAGACTGTTGACAAGCGCTCGCATTCTTCGTTGCTTGCTCCTGCGGTTACTCGTCGCAAACAAAAGCGTTTGCACTTCGTTGTAAGCTCATGAACTTAAGTTCTATTCGCTTCCGCCTCGGTGCTCCTGCGCAAAGCTCGTCGCAAAGTAACTTTGCTGGCGCGCGGGCCCACAGGAAGTGGGTCATGCGACCGTTGCGACATGGATGTCGCGATTTTAGGTAGCCTAGAATGACAAGCGTTTTCAAGACAGTCTGAGATGACCCTACAATCTGCGTCTAGTATTTACTTGTCTTCATTTTCTTCATTTTCACTTTCCAACTCTAAACCTTCAGCAAAAAGTCCATATACATATTTTTCGGAATCAAATGGTTGTAAATCATCCATTTGTTCGCCTAGTCCAACAAATTTTACAGGAATATGAAGTTTCGAACGTATCGCTAATACGATACCACCTTTTGCGGTACCATCTAGTTTCGTTAATACAATTCCAGTAACATTTGTCGCTTCTTTAAACGTCTGTGCCTGCACAAGTGCATTTTGTCCAGTTGTTGCATCTAGGGCTAGCAATACCTCATGAGGGGCATTTGGAACCTCACGCGAAATGACACGATGAATCTTTTCTAACTCATTCATCAAATTCACTTTATTTTGGAGTCGACCTGCGGTATCACAAATTAAAACATCCGCATTACGCGTTTTAGCTGCTCTAATCGCATCATACATAACAGCAGCAGGGTCAGAGCCTTCCGCTTGTTTTATAACTTCTACGCCTACTCTATCGCCCCATACTTGAAGTTGGTCGATTGCCCCAGCACGGAAAGTATCCCCCGCTGCCAAAATGACTTTCTTTCCTTCGCTTTTTAAACGATGAGCAAGTTTCCCAATTGTAGTAGTCTTACCTACCCCGTTCACTCCAACAAACAAAATAACGGATAAACTATCTTTCTCCAGTTGAAGCTCTGTAATATTTTCATCCCCAGCTTCATAAATTTCGACTAGTTTTTCTGAAATAACCGATTGGATTCCGGCAGTATCCTTCATATTTTTACGCTGTACTTCAAAACGTAAGGATTCCATTAATTCAGAAACTGTTTCAAAACCTACATCCGCTTGTAATAATATTTCTTCTAGTTCTTCGAAAAAATCTTCATCTACTTTACGGTATTTAGCTACTAAATCATTTACTTTGGAAGTAAATTGGTTTCTTGTTTTCGCTAAACCTTCCTTAAATTTATTTGTAATCGAAACTGTTTCTTCTATCTCTTCCTTCGATCCAAGCATCTTATCCTTAAACTTCTTAAAAAAACTCATTCTCTAAGCTCCTTTTTAAGTTACTAATTCTTCTTCTAATTTTACGGAAACTAATTTCGAAATACCCGATTCCTGCATCGTAATACCGTACAATACATCTGCACCTTCCATTGTTCCTTTTCGATGCGTTATTACGATAAATTGCGTATCATGACTAAATTTCTTTAAATAGTTGCTATAGCGGGCCACATTTGCCTCATCTAGGGCTGCTTCTACCTCATCCAGTATACAAAATGGTACAGGACGAGTGTGCAGAATAGCAAACAATAAAGCGATTGCAGTAAGCGCACGCTCCCCTCCTGATAAAAGCGTAAGATTTTGCAGTTTTTTCCCCGGAGGCTGTGCAATGATGTCTACCCCTGTATCAAGTAATGAAGTAGGGTCGGTCAAAATTAAATCAGCTTGACCACCTCCAAAAAGTTCACGGAAAACAACTCTAAAGTGAGATTGTATTTCATTGAAAGTTGTTTCGAAACGGATAGTCATTTCTTCATCCATTTCTCTAATAACTTCATGCAAAGTTTCTTGGGCAGAAAGTAGGTCTTCTCGTTGCTCTGTTAAAAATGAGTGACGTTCACTCACTTGTTCAAATTCTTGAATAGACCCAAGATTAATCGGACCAAGCTCCTCAATCGATCTTTTTAGTAGAGTTACTTTTTTGCGTGCCAATTGTTCTTCCATTTTAAACGGGAAGTCACGTTCAGCTTCTTCCAAAGTCAGCTCATACGTTTCTTCCAAGTGATTGCGAAGCGTGTTCATTTCTACTTCTAGTTTACTTAGTTTAATCTCCAAGGTACGCTCTTCATTTGTCAGGAGCCCCGCTTTTTGCTGTAGCTCTTTAAGCTTGTTTTCAGCGCTATTAATATTTTGGGAAAGTTCCACTCTGCTACTTTTTTCAGCTTGAATTTGCTCAATTAATCGATCTTTTGTCAATTTGTACTTTGTAATGAGATCTGATAATTCATCGGCAGTTGGGCCTTCTTGGTCATCATTTTCATACCAAGCAATTTCTTTATCTAAAGTATCAATTTTATGTGTGCTAGCTTGAATTGAATTGGTAATTTGAATTTTTTCTTTTTCTTGTTGCGTAACTTGTTCATTCACTACAGCAATCTGAGATAACAACTCACCGAGCTCATTTTGAAATTTGTCTTTTTCTTCAATCGATCGAAGTTTTAAAACTTGTAACTGGTCAATCGATGCTTGAATAGTAGCTAATGATACTTTTATCTCCACGCTACGAGATGAAGTTTGTTCTTTTTTACGGACTAAATCATCATGTAAGTTACCTTTTTCCGTTTTCTCTTCATCATATTCAAGTAACTGACTTGTAAGCCTTGAAATAATAGCGGTACACTCTCTTGTTTCTGATAGTAATTTAAGTTCTTCTTCCCTTAAACTTTCTCCCAAAAGACGTGTTTCTTCCAATTCTAATCGTAATCCTTGAACTTCTTGTTTTTTGGAAGAAACCGATTTTTCCGCTTGAAGAACCGTTTTTTCCAACTCTACTAATTTATCATTTAGCTGTTCTAGCTCTACTTTACGAGTAAATAAGGAGGATTGCTGTTTAACAGAACCACCAGTGAGGGACCCTCCTGCATTCACGACATCACCATCTAATGTGACAAAGCGAAATTTATATTGCAGACGAGATGCCATTTCATTAGCACCCTTTAAATCTTTTGCAATAATTATATTTCCAAGTAAATTTTCCACAATAATTTGATACCCGTCATTGTAATTCACCAGCTTGTCCGCCGTATTTACAAAAGAAGGATGGTCCTTTACCATTGCTAAAGTTTGCTCATTTACCTTACGTGATTTCATTACTTGGAGCGGAAGAAATGTCGCTCTTCCTACACGCTTCTTTTTCAACCATTCAATAGCTAAACGCGCGTCTTGACTAGAATCAGTAATAATATGTTGTGATTGTTGTCCAATTGCTGTATCGATTGCATTCATATACGTATGCGGAATTTGAATCAGCTCTGCTACCGCGCCATGAATACCATGTAATTCTTTTTTTTCTCTAGCAATCAATACTTCTTTAACACCTTGGAAAAAGCCAGAAAACTCCGATTCTAGTTCTTCTAAAGAATCTTTTCTTGCTTGCATTTGATGTTTCATTTGATATGCCTTTTGAAGCATCGTCTGTTGTTCTTCCAACCCATTTTCAAGCTGTTCAGCTGTTTCACGTTTCTTTTTAAATGCTGATAATTTCTGTTCTAACTCTTTTTGACAAGTAGTCAGGCGAGATTCTAGTTCCATTTTGCGTTTAGTTAGTTTCTCTAGTTCTTCTTTTATTTCACGATAATCTTCCATCATTTTTTCAGAAGACACGAGTTCAAATTGAAGTTGCTGCTCCATATGTTTCATTTCGTTTTTCATAGTAGCTTCTTCATTCAATAAATCGATATAAGTACTTTTTAAATCCTCTATTTCTTCTTCTACTTCAGAAGCGGATTTACTTAAGACTTTGTCAATTTGCAACTTTTTGGAGCGAAGTTCTTTTAAGTGAACTTGTTTTTCTGTTCTGGAACCATCATTTTCTCTTAACTGTCTCTCGAGCAATTCAAGTTTTTCGCGTTCTTCTTCTAATGCTCTTTTTAACTGGGAAATTTGTTGACTTGCATTTTGTTTTTTCTCTGCTAGTAAAAGTTTTCTACCTTCTAATCGCTCTAATTCAGAACTTGCTTCTACGAGCTCACTTTGATTTGTATCTAGGCTTTCATCTATATCAGACATTTTTCTTCTGTCTGCCTGTATAGTCGCCTCTACATTATCTATTTGTAGTTGAAGTGCTTGTTTTGTTTCATCCAATGTATGAAGTTTTTTATGTAATTCAGCACTTTGCTGAACACACATTCTTAAATCATGTGCGATTACTGCTATTTCAATATCTTTTAATTCTTCGGACATTCTTAAATAATCCGAAGCAAGCGATGATTGTATTTGTAGAGGTTCCATTCGACTATCTAACTCATGCAAAATATCTAATACACGATTTAAATTGTCGTCTGTCTCAATCAGTTTAAATTCAGCTTTCTTCTTACGTTGTTTGTATTTAAGTACTCCTGCAGTTTCTTCGAATATTGTTCTTCTATCTTCTGGACGACTATTTAAAATTTCATCTACTCGCCCCTGAGAAATAATAGAAAATGCTTCTTTTCCAAGTCCAGAGTCCATAAAGAGATCCGTGATATCCTTTAATCTGCAAGTTTGTTTGTTTAGTAGGTATTCACTATCTCCTGAACGAAATACTCTTCTAGTTACACTAATTTCGGCAAAGTCTAAAGCAACTCTATTATCCGAGTTATCCAATATTAACGTAACTTCAGCAAAGTTTAACGCTTTTCTAGAGTCACTTCCTGCAAAAATGACATCCTCCATTTTAGACCCACGCAACGATTTAGCAGATTGCTCTCCTAATACCCATCTAATCGCGTCGGTTACATTACTCTTTCCACTACCATTTGGACCTACTACCGCAGTAACGCCTGGTACAAAATCGATTCCAATACGGTCAGCAAATGATTTAAATCCTATTATCTCTAATCTTTTAAGGAACAAACTTATTCCTCCCGTTCATGATCCCTTAATGCAATAATTGCTAGCCTTGCAGCTTGTTGTTCCGCTTCTTTTTTCGAACGCCCTTTTCCAATGCCAAGTTCATTTGTACTTAACAAAACACGAGATACAAAGGTTCGATTATGTGCAGGACCTTTTTCCTCCACGATTTCGTAACTTAACGTTCCATTATTTTGTTGCTGAATAATTTCTTGTAATTGACTTTTATAATCCATCACATGCGAAAAAGCACCGAGTTCGATTTTAGGGAATACAATTTTTTCTAAAAATGAAATAACTGTTGCAAGTCCCTTATCTAAGTATAATGCACCGATAAATGCTTCAAAAACGTCTGCAAGAAGCGCAGGTCTTTCACGTCCACCTGTCAATTCTTCTCCCTTTCCTAGCAATACATATTTACCAAAATTCAATTCATTGGCAAATAGTACAAGAGATGGCTCACAAACAATTGCTGCACGAAGTTTTGTCAGTTCTCCTTCGCTCATCCCCATGTATTGTTGAAATAAATATTGAGAAACAGACAATTCTAAAACAGCGTCTCCTAGAAACTCTAGTCTTTCATTATCGGCAAAAAATTTCCGTCGATGCTCATTCACATAAGATGAATGCGTAAAGGCTTGATACAATAATGTTGGATTATCGAAATGAATATCAAAATGTTGTTGAAAGAGATTAAAATGTTCTTTAACACTTTCAGGGAAAACTGATTTTTTCGTATGCGTACTTTTTTTCATGAATTATCTGCCTTTCTTGCTTATGGATCTATCTGTTTAAGTTTACCTGTTTCTTTAGCTTTGTGCAAAAGAAATAGAGACGTTCTATCTCTATTCGCAAGGAATGAGTAGAACGTCTCTGATGTTATTGAAATTAAGCTTGTTTACTTTCAATATAGCTAACTGCACTACCTACAGTTGAAATGTTTTCAGCATCTTCATCTGAAATTTCCATATCGAACTCATCTTCAAGTTCCATAACTAATTCTACTACATCAAGAGAGTCAGCACCTAAATCATCACGGAAAGATGCTTCTAATTTTACTTCGCTTTCATCTACACCTAGACGATCCACGATTACTTTCGTTACGCGTTCTAATACTGTTGACAAATTTGTCACCTCCCCTCAATGATTATACAAAAAACTCTAACCTATGGAAAGTGTAATTATAAATTCATGAATATTAATTCAGACCGAATTGCGATAGTCGAGGCAATAAGTTCTTCAACGACTGCAAGCATTATTCAATGGTCTGTAAAATTACATATACATGCCGCCATTAACATGTAACGTTTGACCAGTAATATAATTCGCATCATCCGAAGCTAAAAATGCAACGACTTTAGCAATATCTTCCGTATTTCCAAACTTTGCAAGCGGAATTTGACTTAACATTTGAGCTTTCACTTCTTCTGGAAGAGCCTCAGTCATATCGGTTGTAATAAAACCAGGAGCGACAGCGTTCACTGTAATATTACGGCTAGCTAGCTCTAGTGCAGTAGTTTTGGTTAAACCTATCACACCCGCCTTAGCTGCAACATAATTTGCTTGACCAGGATTTCCAGAAACACCAACAATGGAAGTAATATTAATAATACGCCCTTTTCTTTGTTTCATCATCTGGCGTGTAACTGCTTTTGTGGAAAGAAAGACACCCTTTAAGTTTGTATTAAGAACATCATCCCATTCTTGTTCCTTCATACGCATTAGAAGATTATCTCTCGTAATTCCTGCATTATTTATTAAAATATCGATAGAACCAAAATTCTCTAAAGTAGCACTAATTAAATTTTGTACATCTTCTGATTGATCTACATTCGCCTGAATAGCAAATGCTTCCCCACCAAATGATTTTATTTCCTCTACTACTTCTTCCGCTTTTTCTTTACTGCCACTAAAGTTAACAGCTACTTTTGCACCTTCTTTTGCAAGATAAAGAGCAATATCTTTTCCAATTCCACGTGAAGCACCAGTTACAATTGCTGATTTGCCATCTAATTTACCCATTATTAACCTCTCCTAATTCTGTAATAACTTGCTGCAAAGATGCTTCGTCATAAACGCAATAAGTTGTTACAGAGCGATCGATTTTTTTCACTAAACCACTAAGTACTTTTCCTGGCCCACATTCGATAAATACATTTACACCAAGCTCCATCATTTTCTCCACTGATTCTTCCCACCGAACTGGAGAATATAATTGCTCAACTAGTAAGTTTTTTATACTTGATGCTTCTGTTACAGGAAGCGCTGTGACATTTGAAATTACCGGTGTTTTCGTATCATGTAACGTAACAGCTGAAATTGCGTCATCTAATTTTTGTGCTGCAGGTCGCATTAGTTCTGAATGGAATGGTCCACTTACTACTAGTGGAATCGCTCTTTTCGCCCCAGCTTCTTTCGCTTTTGCTGAAGCTGCTTCTACGCCTGCAACCGTTCCAGAAATGACAATTTGACCTGGGCAGTTCAAGTTAGCAACTTGGACTATTTCACCACTTTTAGATACTTCATTCGTTACTTCTGTTAATGCTTCTTTATCTAACCCTAAAATAGCCGCCATTGCACCTTCACCTGCAGGAACAGCTTCATTCATGTACAAGCCTCTTTGATGAACTAATAAAACAGCTTCCTCAAAACTGATTACATTTGAGGCAACGAGTGCAGAATATTCCCCTAAGCTATGTCCAGCTGTATAAGCAGGAGAAATACCGGCATCCGTTAGTTTTTTAGCAATCATTGTACTAGTTGTAAGTAATGCGGGCTGCGCATGAAAAGTTTTTGTTAATTCTTCAGCAGGACCTTCTAACATAATATTAGATAGAGAAAAGCCTAGTACCTCATCTGCTAACTCATAATGCTTTTTGCTAGAATGGTCATTTTCTATAAATTGTTGTCCCATTCCAACAGATTGAGAACCTTGTCCTGGGAAAATAAACGCGATTTTAGTCATTTGGTAATTCCTTTCTTAAAGTACTTTGAATAATTCCACAAACGTCATGTTCTACCATTGTTCTTGCTTGTCTGATGGCATGAAAAATTGCATTTGCATTAGAAGAACCATGCGCTTTGATGACAGGAGCTTTTAAACCAAATAATCCTGCTCCACCATACTCGGAATAGTCTAGTTTCCCTTTTAACTCTTTTAACTGACCTTTCACAAGAAGTGCAGAAATTTTTGTTTTCGTAGAAGTATTAAAAGCTTCCTTCAACAAAGTAAAAATCCCAGATGCTGTTCCTTCAATCGTTTTTAATACCATATTACCGGTAAACCCATCCGTTACAACGACATCCGCAACACCAGTTAACAAATCTCTTGATTCCACGTTTCCAACGAAATTGATTGGCGCTTCTTTTAATAAATCGAATGTCGCTTTCGTTAATTCATTTCCTTTTTTGTCTTCAGTCCCTATATTCAAAAGTCCAACTCGTGGATTTTTAATACCTCGAACTTTTTCTGCATACACACTTCCCATTACAGCAAACTGTTCTAAGTGTTCGGGTTTTGCATCTGAGTTTGCTCCCAGGTCAAGCATTACAAACCCTTTCCCATCCAATGTCGGTAAGGTAGGAGCAAGTGCTGGTCGATCCACTTGGTCAATACGACCAACAACAAATAAACCCGCTGCCATCAATGCTCCAGTATTTCCTGCAGAAACGCATGCATCCACTTCTCCGTTTTTCACGGACTCTGCCATTTTTACCATCGAAGAATTTTTCTTTTTCCGGACAGCTCGTACGGGTTCATCAGTACCTTCAATAATCTCATTTGTATGTATCACTTGTAATCGGTCATGAGCAGTTACTAAAGAAGACAGTTTTTCCTCGTCCCCATATAACTGAATATGCAGATCTTCGAAAGCTTGTAATGCGTCATATACGCCCTTCACTATTTCATGTGGGGCGTTGTCTCCACCCATTGCATCAATTGAAATTTTCATATGTCATCACCTTATTTAAGACTTTGTCATTCTATACATACTGAATTGACCTACAAAAACAGTGTCATTCTCCACTTTACTCGTTACTTCAATAAGCGTTGTGTTTATTTCCATATCACTAGAAACTACTACAGCCTTTGCAATCACTCTGTCACCTTCTTGAACAGGCTTCACAAATGTGATGTTAGATTTTCTAGTAAGCGCTAATTCATCATTTATGACAGCAACAGCCAAAGAATTGGCTTGTGCAAACAAATGATGCCCTCTCGCTATTCCATTTCTTGCAAACACATGGTCTTTTGTAATATCTAATAAAGAAATCGCTTGTTTATCTAAATCAATATCAATTATTTCACCAATTACCTCGTCGATAGGAAGTGATTTCACTTCTTCTTCAAAATTATGTGCTGCTACAGTTTTTATACGCTCTCGCAATTCTGGAATAGATAATTCCATTCGATCAAGTCTTATTGTTTGCACACTTACATTGAATGTAGAAGCTAATTTTTCATCCGTGATAAATGGGTTTTTATCTAATGTATCAAGCAGTAACTTCTGTCTTTCTTTTTTTGAGTATTTCATCCAATCACCACCATTTTAGCACTTGGTACTAATATCAGTATATAAATATTAAAAAAAGAATGCAAGAATTGATTTGCAATCCTTCCAGCATTCTCTTTAGTCAATACGCTCACCATCTAGCGCTTTGGAATTTAATAATATTGTTCTTAGACCTTCCATTTCTTCGGACTGCCAAAAAGCATCTGAATCCAACAATCTTTCTGCATCTACTTTAGCAGTATTAAGTGCACGATAATCATGTACAAGATCTGCTACTTTGAATTCTGGTAACCCACTTTGCTTTCTACCGAAAAAGTCACCCGGACCACGTAATTCTAAATCTTTTTCAGCAAGCGCAAAACCATCATTCGTTTCGGTCATGGATATCATTCTTTCTTTTCCTTCTTCTGATTTTGGATCAGCAAGTAGGATACAATACGATTGGTGTTCTCCTCGTCCCACACGCCCTCTTAGTTGGTGTAGTTGGGCAAGTCCAAATCGTTCCGCATCTAAAATAATCATAAAGGTTGCATTCGGTACATTTACTCCTACTTCAACGACCGTTGTAGAGACAAGAACTTGAACTTTCCCTTCTGAGAAATCTCTCATCACTTGCTCTTTTTCATCAGGATGAAGACGTCCATGCATCAAGCCTATTGTATAGCCTGCTCCAAGATCAGTAACCATCATATTGTATACGTCTACAGCATTTTGGACATCTAGTTTTTCTGACTCTTCAATAAGTGGACAAATAATATAAGCCTGTCTTCCTTTAGCTAATTCCTTTTTTAACCGGACTATTAGTTTGTACATTTGATCTTGCTTCATCCAATGAGTCTCAATTTTCTTTCGGCCAGCAGGCATTTCATCTATAACAGATACATCCATTTCTCCAAACGCTGTAATGGCTAAAGTTCGGGGTATCGGAGTTGCCGTCATAAATAATACATCCGGATCTTCCCCTTTTTCCTTCAAGACCCTTCGTTGTTCTACTCCAAATCGATGCTGCTCATCAGTAATAACTAAGCCCAATTTTTTAAATGAGACGTCAGGCTGAATTAATGCATGAGTTCCTATTAACAAATCTATATTACCGGCTTCTAAATTTTCTAATACAACACGACGAGCCTTCGCTTTTGTAGAGCCAGTCAGTAAAGCAATTTTGACTCCAATTGGGGTAAGCCATTCATCCAAAGAAGTAGCATGTTGTTCCGCCAATATTTCCGTAGGAGCCATAAGTGCTCCTTGATAACCCGCAGTAATAGCTGCATATAAACATATAGCAGCAACAATTGTTTTTCCTGAGCCTACGTCTCCCTGTAAAAGGCGGTTCATACGATAAGGTTCTTTTAAGTCTCGACAAATTTCGTTTACAACTCTTTTTTGTGCATCAGTTAATTCATACGGTAAAGAATCAATTAATTTTTTCACCAAATCATTATTGAACGCAACGCTGTTACCGATATTTTGTTCCTTACGAGCTTTCTTTATAGCTTGCATTTTTAACTGAAAAATTAATAATTCTTCATAAACAAAACGTCTTCTTGCATCTTTTGAATGCTCTGCATTTTGTGGAAAATGTATTCCTTCCAACGCCGTCGAAATATCAGGCAAACGATAGGTTTCTCTAATTGATGCAGGTAAGATGTCTACTAGGTATCCATTTACCTCATCCAATGCTTGTCTCATAAATTTCCGAAAAGTCTTTTGGCTAATCGTACCTTTCAATGAATAGACAGGTTCAAAATCTTGTTGGTCCGTCTTAGGGCCAGCCGAAAAGGTAGAAACATTTATGACTTGTCTTCCCCTGTCCCATTTTCCGGTTACTGTAATGACTGCACCTGGTGTTATCTTCGTTTTTAAATAAGCTTGATTAAAAAAAACTGCTTTAATCAGATGTTGTCCTGCTAATAAACGGACTTGCAATCTCGATTTGTTTTTCCCTAAAAAAAGAAGAGAAGGCTCACTTTCGACCCTTCCTTCCACTGTTACTCGTTCATTATGAGCGGTTTCCGCTAAGTTCTTTAATCGAAAGTCTTCATGACGATAGGGAAAGGTCATAACCAAATCTTCTAATGTGATGATCCCTAATTCTTGCAATGCGTTAGCTGTACCACTTCCCACTCCTTTTAAGGAAGTAACTAACTCATTCTTTTTAGTTTCCACTATTAACTACTGCTCCGCCAAAAATTTTGGATTCTAACCATTTTCCTGTAGGAGTTGCTGCAAGCCCGCCTCGAGCAGTTTCTTTTAATGCAGTTGGCATTGTTTGGCCAATTTTATACATGGCATCTATTACTTCATCACATGGAATCCGACTTGTTACACCTGCTAATGCCATATCTGCTGCCACTAATGAATTAGAGGCACCCATTGCATTTCGTTTTACACATGGAACTTCTACAAGACCCGCTACAGGATCACACACTAAGCCAAGCATGTTTTTAAGGGTAATTGCAAAAGCTTGAGCGCTTTGTTCAGGGGTTCCTCCCGCCATTTCTACGATTGCTGCTGCTGCCATACCTGCTGCTGATCCAACCTCAGCTTGGCAGCCACCTGCCGCTCCAGAAATAGAAGCGTTGTTGGCAACTACAAAACCAAAAGCACCCGCTGTGAACAAATAACGAATCATTTGCTCTCTTGTAGGATTTAACTTGTTTTTCACTGCAAATAATGTTCCCGGTACAACACCGGCAGAACCAGCAGTCGGAGTCGCACAGATAGTACCCATTGCTGCATTCACTTCATTTGTTGCAACTGCTTTACTAACTGCATCTAGCATTAATTCTCCAGATAAAGTGTTTCCTCTTTGCATATAATTTTGAAGTAGCACCGCATCTCCACCCGTTAAGCCGGACGTTGATCGAACTCCATTCAAGCCTTTTTCTACCGCTTCTTCCATTACAGTCAAATTACGATCCATTTGAGCCATTATTTCTTCTCTTGAACGCTCTGTTATTAAGATTTCTTGTTCGATCATGATTTCTGAAATCAGTTTTTGCTCTTTGTTAGCTAAATCAACTAATTCACGAACATTATGAAATAAAACATCCATTCGTCTTCCTCCTTAGTCCGCTATTCTAGTAACTTGTGTAATATTAGGTAATGTAGATAATTCCGCAAGTATATTGGCATCCACATTCTGATCCACTTCAATTACCATTAACGCCATATTTCCTTTTTCTTTACGAGAAACTTCCATATGACCGATATTAATATCATATTTAGCAAGACAATTTGCCACGCTCGCAATACAACCAGAACGATCTTCATGCACTACTAAAATTGCCGCTAAATTACCTGATAGACGAAGCGGGAAACCATTCAACTCCGTTATTTCTGTCTTTCCGCCACCGATGGAAATACCGACCATCGACATTTCTTGTGTTCCATCACCAATCACAATTCGAGCAGTATTCGGATGCTCTGTGTGAGCGGTTTCAGGAATAAACTCATATGTTAGTCCAACCTTTTTTGCATCTTCAAAGGCTGTTTTTATACGCTCATCAAACGTATCGTAATCTAGCAATCCACCAATAATCGCTACGTCTGTTCCATGTCCTTTATAGGTCTCTGCAAATGAACCATATAAATGTATTCTTGCCCATGTAGGCTGCTTTCCAAATAAATCTCTTGCTACTCTTCCTATACGTGCTGCTCCTGCAGTATGGGAAGAAGATGGTCCAATCATAACAGGTCCAATTATGTCAAAAACTGATTTGAACTTCATTGCATAGACCTCCAATAGTATATTTACTACTTATTTTACACTGAATGTACATATTAAACAAAGGTTAGAAGATTAAGAGAATAAAATGGAAAGTAAGTGTCTAAACCACTTGGTTATTTATCTTTAACCTAATTACGCTCGACCTAAATTTTTCAAGCAAATCTATCCAAAAAAAACCACGGGGAAAGTAAACTTCATTCCTCGTGGCATCTTATTTCTATTCAACCGATAAAATATATGGATATAAAGGTTGTTTACCGTTATATAATTCAATTTCAACATCTTCGAATTGCTCTTCAATGAAAGCAGCAAATTTAGTTGCTTCATCTTCCGTAACATCTTCACCGTAAATGATCGTTACGATTTCTGCATTCTCATCGATCAACGTTGTTGCAAGCTTATTTGCTGCCTCTTCTCTAGAAGGATTAGAAAGAATAATCTTCCCTTCTGCCAGAGCCATGAAATCATCTTTTTTAATTTCCACGCCATCAATTGAAGTATCCCGAACTGCGAAAGTAACTTGACCTGTTTTAACATGAGAAAACGCTTCGGTCATATGCTTTTTATTTTCTTCTACAGTAGCTTGTGGATTGAATGCTAAAATAGCTGCCATTCCTTGTGGAAGTGTTTTCGTTGGTACGACAGCTGCTTCAATACCCATCACCTCCGCTGCTTGTTCAGCAGCCATAATAATGTTTTTATTGTTCGGTAAGATGAGGACGCGTTCTGCTCCCACTGCCTCGATTGCTTTTACAATATCCTCGGTTGAAGGATTCATTGTTTGTCCGCCTTCAATTACTGCGGAAGCTCCTAAGCTTTTTAGAAGATCCGAAATACCTTCGCCCATCGCAACTGTTACTACTGCATAAGGATGCATCTCTGCTTTTTTTGCGGGAATTTCTTTCGAGTATCCTTCTCCTACGATATCTGTATGTTGTTGGCGCATGTTTTCGATTTTAATCTTAATCAAATCTCCATATTGTTGGCCATATGTTAGTACTTCCCCTGGTGTTTCTGAGTGGATATGGATTTTAGCAATTTCGTCGTCTGAGATCACTAAAAGTGAATCACCGAAAGCACTTAAATCGTTTCGGAATGAGGTTTCATCAAATGCTTTTTTACCATCCTCAAAACGAACCATGAATTCAGTACAGAATCCAAATTCAATTTCGGACGTATCCATAAATCCTTGAACATTTTTATGGTGTTCAGCACTCACTAAATCATCCATTGACGAATTAACTGTTTTCTCAGGTAATGCTTCACCTTTTAAGCTAGCTAAAAAGCCTTCATATACAAATAACAGCCCTTGTCCGCCACTATCTACTACCCCAACTTCTTTAAGTACCGGAAGTAAATCAGGTGTTCTATTTAACGAAGCTTTTGCCTCTTCTACAACTGCTTCCATTAATAAGCGAATATCGTCTTCTGTTTCGCTCACTTCTACCGCTTTTTTAGCAGAGTCCTTTGCAACAGTCAAAATAGTACCTTCTACCGGCTTCATCACTGCTTTATATGCTGTTTCTACACCATAATTTAAAGCTTCAGCAAATTGTTTAGCATCTAGTGTAGAAGATTGCTCAACTGATTTTCCAAACCCACGGAATAATTGGGAAAGAATAACCCCAGAGTTACCTCTAGCTCCCATTAGTAAACCTTTGGATAATGCCTGAGCTGTTTTACCGATATGCTCTACAGTATGAGCTGCTGTTTCCTTAGCACCAGAAGTCATCGATAAATTCATATTTGTGCCAGTATCTCCGTCAGGAACTGGAAAAACATTTAAAGCATCTACGTAGTCTGCGTTTTGAAATAGGTGGTGAGCACCCATTTTAACCATATCTGCAAACTGTATACCATTAATTGATTTCATTGTTTTCTCTCCCTCATTCACACGCTTGCCACGCGAACTCCTTGTACATATACATTTACGGATTTCACTGACATACCAAGAGATTTATTTAGTGTATATTTCACTTTTGATTGCACTTGATAAGCTATTTCAGAAATTTTTGTTCCGTAACTAACAATAATATACATATCAATATGTAGGTCTTCTTTTTCTTGTCTTACAATAACGCCTTTTGTAAAATTTTCTTTTCTTAATATGTCTGTTAATCCATCTCTAATTTGATGCTTAGATGCCATACCAACTATTCCGTAACACTCTATAGCGGCTCCGCCTGCAATTTGTGCAACTGCATCTTGCGATATATCAATTTGTCCGAATTCATTTTTCAATTCAATTGACATGATGAAACCTCCCAAGTCTTTTTGACTACCCTTTATTGTACTACACCGTTCAGAATTATAAAAGAGAGCGTTTACTTTTTATACTATTTCCTTCTATATTATAGGGTATGATGGATAGATAGGCAAAAAACGTGTAACATTTGATGCATTTTTTCATTTTACTCTTTTTATCCAGCACATTGCTCCTGCCCACAACTCGTCGCAGATGGGATTGCTCTTCAGGGGTAAAAATAGTCGCTTGCGCATTTCTAGATATCCAGTTGCAGCGCTTTGCCCTTCGAGGTCAAATGTGATTCATCTACGTCTAACAGGGTTGGACATAGAATTTTCGCATTTGCTTGTCAGGGCAGAAATAGGCGCTTCCACATTCAATATGGTGTAAAGGTTTTTTTCTTGATATGCTTGCACTTCATATTAGTCTGTGGTAAATTATTAAAGTATGTGAAATATCGAACTGAAAAATCTTTCAGCTTCTTTTTTAAAGGAGGAAATATAATGCCAAAAGTATGTGCAATCACTGGGCGTAAAGCTCGTTCTGGTAATGCTCGTTCTCACGCAATGAACGCCAACAAGCGTACATGGGGGGCAAACCTTCAAAAGGTCCGCATTCTTGTAGACGGTAAACCTAAACGTGTTTGGGTTTCTGCTAGAGCTTTGAAATCAGGAAAAGTTGAGCGCGTTTAATCGTACTCATAATTAATGCCAGGCCGACAACAGTCGACCTGGCATTTTTTCTTTTGTTTCCCCAGAAGACTTGCGTCCATCATCTGTTACTTCTTGACTTCTTCTTTCTTAAACATGCGAATACAAACTCTTACAAAACTACTTACTGATTTAGGCAATCTAAATGTGTATACCTTCACACACAATTCCTCCCTTTTAGTCGCTGCTTCTTATCATTAAACATATGCCAGCAGTAAAAGAGATAGTACCAATTCGTCCACTTACTTCATTACTAGTAAATTTGGAATTGCCAAATGAAATATTTTCTTTGGTAACTTCATACAGAAAGCCTCTAAGAGATATATTTTCAACTGTTTCACCGTACGAAAAAAAAGAAATATATTTAAAATGTGGATCAGGTTTAATTTCATGTATTCCAGGTAATAAAAAACGAACAATATTTTGCTTATTACGTATGTAGAAAACAATTTCCGGATAGTTCATTTGAAAGCGTATCATATCATGTAAAACTGCTTCATAATGATCGAGTCTCCCACCAGTTACCGCTGTTAAAATAATATTATCCGGTTTATATTCTATAGCTCGCATTATTGCTATGTGTGTATCTGTTTCATCCTTCTCGGCTTGTAAAACTGTTACTTTTTCAACCGTTGATTCTAATAAATGAAATTCTTCTTCTTTTAATGAATCGAAATCACCAATAATTTCATGTGGCGTTATTCCATTTGTTAATAAATGAAGAGCTCCGCGATCAGCACCGATAAAAAAAGTATCTTCTTTGGAAAAAGGAAGTTGTTTAAAATCAACAACTTCCTCTACTGGACCTCCTGAGCAAACGATGACCGTTTTCATTTTACCGCTACACTTAAACCGGCTTCTTTTATTGCTTGTAAAGCCTTCCCTTTATCCTCTGCATTATAGATGGCAGAACCAGCTACAAATATCGTAGCTCCTGCCTCTACACAAGGAATAATCGTTTCTTCATTTATTCCGCCATCAATCTCGATTTCGATCGCTAAATTTCTTTCTTTCACGATATCTGCCAATTGTTTTACCTTTGGTACAACTGAATGAATAAATTTTTGACCTCCAAAGCCTGGGTTTACTGTCATAAATAAGACCATGTCTATATCTTCTAAAACATGTTGAATCGATTCAATTGGAGTATGTGGATTTAACACGACTCCCGGTTTTACGCCAAAAGAACGAATCAATTGAATCGTACGATGTAAGTGTGGACTTGCTTCTACATGAACCGTAATATAATCCGCACCTGCTTTTGCAAAAGATTCAATATATTGATTGGCATTTTCAATCATTAAATGTACATCTAAAGGGAGCTTCGTTAAAGGTCGTAATGCTTCCACTACAATTGGTCCCATTGTAATATTCGGAACAAAATGACCATCCATTACATCTATATGAATAAGTTCAGCACCTGCTTTTTCTACTTCTAACACTTCTTCTCCTAGCTTCGCAAAATTAGCTGCTAGTATTGATGGGGCAATTTTAACCATAATTTAGTACCTCGGCTTTCTTTCCACTATTTCATTAAAAAATTGTAGATAATGTTTATATCGATAATCTTTTATGCTTCCTGTTTCTACTGCATTTTTTACTGCACATTTTGGTTCATTCACATGCATACAGGCTCTAAACTTACACTCATCCTGAATTTCTACAAACTCTGGAAAACATCTTGATAGCTCTTCTTTTTCCATTAATTCGAACTCAAAAGAGCTAAAACCAGGGGTATCAGCGAGTAAACCACCACATACCTCAATGAGTTCCACATGTCGTGTCGTATGCTTTCCACGTCCTAAAGCATCCGAAATTACACCAGTCTTTAAGTTAAGTGTAGGTAAAATCGTATTTAAAAGCGTAGATTTACCTACACCAGATTGGCCGGCAAGCACTGTAGTCTTTCCTTCTAATAAAGGAGTAATTTTGTCGTCAAATTGGGGGTCACCTTTAAACGTGATCAAAACCTTATAACCAATTTGTTCATATTCTTTTATATATTGTGCGATTGTTTTCTCCATCTTTTCATCTAATAAATCACTTTTTGTTAAACAAATAATTGGTTCGATATGAAATGACTCCAATACTACTAAAAATCGATCTAATAAGATTGTATTAAAGTCTGGCTCCTTCACAGAAAAAACTAAAATTGCCTGATCAATATTGGCGATGGGAGGACGAACGAGACTGTTTTTTCGGTCATGAATGACCGTTATTGTTCCGTCATTATCCCCTTCCACCTTATAGTCCACAATATCTCCTACTAACGGAGATTCTCCTCTATTGCGAAATACGCCTCTTCCTCGACAAGTTATCATTTCTCCATTGTCATAAACATAGTAAAATCCACTTAATGCTTTTCTTATTTGACCTGTCGGCATCCGTAACCTCCTTATTTTACATCCTTATAATCAATCGTTTCTTGTGCAAATACTGTATTACCTACTTCTATCCGATATGCAGCTTTTTGTCCTTCACTTATTTCTAGCTTAATATGTCTTTCTACCGTTTCAGTTAATACGAACTCTTCAATAGGAACGGCCATTGTACGTGTTTTATCTTGTACATAGATTCTTACAACTTGTTCTTCTTGGGTAGGCTGCTCTTCATCTTCTTCACCCTCAGCTCCATCCCCCTCTTCTTCCGTGTTTGGAGGCTCGTAAGGGATCGTAACCGTTTTGACTACCAATTTTGTAGAAGCAGGTTTTGGCCCATCTGAGACCACAACCTCTATCGTACTTCCTGGTGCCACTTTTTTGTTCGCTTGAGGTTCTTGACTAATCACATTACCTTTTTGAATGGTATCGGAATACTTGGAACCTGCTATTTTTATTTTAAAACCAGAAGTTCTTTCATAATCCTTTAAAGCTTTTTCATTCCAATCTTTTAAGTCGCTTACTGAACGTAAATCTAGTCCCTTACTAACTGTAAACACTAAATCTGTTTCAGATGGGATAATTTCAGTACCTGGTGGCGGATCTTGTCCGATAATTTCACCTATTGGCTTTTCTGAAAATTGTTCTTCGGGTTCAATGGAACGTAATTCTGAATTTGAAAGTAATTCTTTTACCTCATCAATATTTCTCCCTCTATAATCGGCAATTTCAGAAGATTCTTTTCCCGATGATACGAACAAATCTATTTTTGTTTCTTTTTCGCGAAGTTTTCCTGCCTCCGGTGAGGTTCGAATAACATTTCCTTCTTCCACCTCATCTGAAAACTCTAGTATTTCTTCACCTACCACGAAACCTTCCGCTTCTATTTGTTCAATAGCAGCTTGTACATCTAAATTTGCCACATCAGGCACTTCTACTTTATCTGGTTTAAATAGTCCAGGGAAGAGAATGACAAATAGTAATGCTAGTAGTAGAACACCTGCTATAACCCCAGTTACAATTTTCCACTTTTTTACCTTTTTCGTTGGAATGGTCTTATCCAACTTAGTTGGTGCAACAGGTATTTTTTTTGTTTCTGAAACCTCTTCAAAAGGAATCGGCTCTTTAATAACAGGTAAAACCTTCGTTGCGTCGTTGTCGACAGCTATTACAAATTTAGCTTCATCTGCTCGTTCTGGTGACAAGGCAGTTGCTAAATCTTCTTCCATTTCCTCCGCAGAATGGTATCGATTATTTGGGTCTTTAGCAGTTGCTTTTAGGACCACATTCTCCAAGCTTTGTGGGATGGAAGGAATAATCGAACGAATGGACGGAGTTTCAGTTTGCAAATGCTTTAATGCAATGGAAACTGCTGACTCACCAGAAAAAGGAAGTTGTCCAGTTAGCAGCTCAAACAATACAATCCCCAAAGCATAAATATCTGAACGATTCGTAGCTGTTCCACCACGAGCTTGTTCAGGAGACAAATAATGGACTGTCCCAAGCACTGAATTTGTTTGGGTATAGGATGTTGCACTCAAAGCCATTGCTATACCAAAGTCCGTTATTTTAACTTTACCTTCTTCATCCAATAAGATATTTTGCGGTTTAATATCTCGATGAATAATATGGTTGTTATGCGCATTAGCAATGGCAGATGTTAGCTGTCTCATAATCGTTACTGTTCTTACCGGAGAAACTGGTGCATTACGTTGTATGTATTGTTTTAATGTTTCACCTCTAACATACTCCATCACGATATAGTGAATATCTTCATCTTCACCGACATCGTATATATTTACAATATTTGGGTGTGTGAGGCTGGTTGCAGATAATGCTTCACGTTGAAAACGACGACGTAATTCCTCTTCGTTAGAAAAATCGTAACGAAGTACTTTTATGGCAACGTCACGATCCAATATCATGTCATGCGCTAAGTAAACGTGGGACATACCTCCGCCGCCTATCATTTCTAGCAACTTATATCTGCCACTAATTCTTTTTCCTATTAACATCCTCACACCTCCTCACTATTATTAGATAGTATTATTAAAGAAATATTATCTTCTCCACCTGCGCGATTTGCTTCTTCTACAAGCTCTGCACCTTTTTCGGCTAAAGACGTATTTGAGTATAGAATGGAATGAATGAACGGTTCACTCAATTTATTGCTTAGTCCATCTGTACAAAAGAGAAAATAGGAATTCGGTTGAAACTCTACTTCATGAAAATCTGGTTGAATTGTTTGTTCTGTTCCAACTGCTTTCATAAGAACATTTTTCTTCGGGTGCGTTTTAGCTTGTTCCTCACTTATTTCACCTGAGTCGATCAATACATTTACATAAGAATGATCTCTCGTAATTCTCCCAATACCGTTCGGTAAAAGTTCATATACGCGGCTATCTCCTACATGAGCAATAATTCCTTTATTCTGTTCAAATAATCCAGCAATGAGCGTAGTACCCATTCCCTCACAACCTTTATTGACGGTTGAATGTTTAACGATTGCCTGATTAATCGACTGAAACGTATATGTCAACCAGTCTTTAGCCTTTACAATGGAAGGGTTATATGCCGCAAAGTATCTTTTGAACTCGGAAATAGCTATTTCACTTGCGACATCACCAGCATTGTGACCACCCATACCGTCCGCCACTACCGCTAAAATGCGCCCATCGGAGCGAACAAATACGTCCGCCCGATCTTCATTTACCGTTCTTCTCATTCCAACATCCGTTTTAACAACAAACTCCATTTACTCCTTCACCTCTTTAAATGAAATGAAAATTATCTTTGCCATTTATCGGCATAGTGGGCGTCTTAAGCTTTCTTTACAAATAAGAAACTATAGACATTTCTAAATTGTAACTTTCCAGACTCCAGCACCTTTCCTCTCCAAGTCCAATGTGAAATTACTGTCCTTGGCAATCTCGTCGCAAACTAAAACAATAAAACCGTTTGCGATGGCTGAAGACCTGCCTCCTATGGCCGCTCGAGGCGGGTCATGACTGCTTTGCCACAGAAAGTGGCGTACATTGAAGAACTTCCAATTCCCTCATTTCCTTGTTGGGTCAGATAGAGGTGCTTCCGCTTTTCTTAAATACGGATACAAAAAAGCCGTCGCTTCTTAAATCTTGTGGGAATAATTGAAGCATTCCGTCTTGCTGGTTGTCTTTGATGTTTTTAATAACGTCTGGAAAAGCTTGTAGTTGCATATCTGGGTGTGCCTCTAAAAACAATTTGGCAGTTCCTTCATTTTCTTCTCGATCTACTGTACAAGTACTATAAACCAACAAACCATCTTTCTTTAAAAGTTTATAAGCTTCTTCTAACAAATTCAGTTGAATCGGTTTTAACGATGCAAAATCTTTTTCATTTTTAGTGTACTTAATATCTGGTTTACGCTTCATCACACCTAAACCACTGCATGGTGCATCTACTAAAATTCGGTCAAAAGACTGTTCAGGGTATTCCTCTGATGCTTTTCGCCCATCCTTTTCTACCGTTTCGATAAAGCTGAAACCCAATCTATCAGCATTTTCTTTTACTAGCTTTAGTTTATGCTGATGGATATCCATTGCTATGAGCTTTCCGGTATTTTTCATCTTTTCAGCAATATGCGTTGTTTTCCCGCCTGGTGCGGAACACATATCTAAAACGGTCATACCTGGTTCAACTTGAAGTGCATACGCTGGAATCATGGAACTCTCGTCTTGAATTGTTACAAATCCCTTTTGGAAAGCAGTAGTTTTTGCAGCTTGAGCATTATACAAATAAATACACTCTGGGATAACTTCGCTTTGTGCAACAACATATCCTTCTTGTGTCATTAAATGAAGAACTTGATCCACTGTGCGTTTAAACAAATTTACTCGAAGCGTTGTCACAGGAGGCTCATTATTTTCCCTCAACATGTTAGCAGTTGTTTCAAAACCATATTCAGATATAAAACGCTTTACCATCCAAAGAGGGTGACTTGTTTCTACAGATAGTCGTTCTACTTCATCTTTTATTTCTTCAGTAGATCGAACGCCTTCTCTTAAAATAGAACGAAGAATACCATTTACTACACCTGCTATACCTTTATGACCTCTTTTTTTCGCAATATTCACTGCCTCATTTACAGCCGCATGGTCTGGAATACGAGAAAGATATTGAATTTGATATAGAGAGAGGCGAAGTAACTGTAAGACCCAGTCTTCCAACTTTCCTTTGATGAACGGTTGTAAATAATAATCCAGCGTCATTTTGTATTGAATTGTTCCATACGTTAACTCTGTCAATAACGCACGGTCCTTATCTTCAATATTATATTTTTCGATTGTTTGATGTAATAATAAATTACTGTATGCCTGTTGCTTCTCAACTGCCATTAATATTGTGAGTGCCGCATCTCGAACATTACCAACCCAAATTTTTTCTTGTTTTTTTGTCATTCAAATTTATCCCCTATTCGCAATTTCGAACCTACGCCACGCAAATAATCTACTACGGACATTTTCTTTTTTCCAGCTGGCTGTAATTCATCTATTCGAATTGCTTCTTCAAAGCCTGTTTGAACAACAAAATAATCCGATTCCACTTTCACAACAGTTCCTGGTAGTTCCTTGGTTTTCACTTGCATAATGTCTGCTTTCCAAATTTTTACCGATTGTCCTTCAAGTGTTGTGTACGCAACTGGCCAAGGGTGCAGACCACGAATTTGATTGTGTATTTCTAGTGCTGATTTGTTCCAGTCAATTCGTTCTTGCTCACGCGAAATATTTTTTGCATATGTCACAAGAGACTCATCTTGTTTCACTCGATTATTTGTTTTCGAAATGATAGATGGTAACGTTTCTTTTAATAAATCAGTACCTACTCCACTTAATTTATCAAACAGAAGTCCAGTATCATCTGTATGGCTAATTGAGACTTCACATTGTGCAATAATATCTCCAGCATCTAGCTTTTCTTCCATATACATAATTGTCACACCTGTTTTGTCCTGCCCATCTATAATCGCTTGATGAATAGGAGCTCCACCACGATATGCAGGTAACAAGGAAGCATGAACATTAATACAGCCAAGTTCAGGAGCATCTAGCAACTCCTTTGGTAGTAATTGACCAAATGCAGCAGTGATAATAATATCTGCATGCAATGCTATAATTTCCTGTAATTCTTCCGACCCCTTCAGTTTCGTAGGCTGGATGACAGGAAGTCCTAGCTTAACCGCTTCTTCTTTTACAGGGGGAGCAGTTAACACTTTTTTTCTTCCGACTGGACGATCTGGCTGGGTGACAACAGCTAACACATCATAGCCTTCCTCTACAAGCATGCGTAAAATAGGAGCGGAGAATGCAGGGGTCCCCATGAAAATGATTGATGTCATAGTTGTTCCTCCTCTAGCTCTTTCTCTACTTCCTCCAAATCCACATAACGAATGATTTTGGATGTAAATAAAACACCATGTAGATGATCAATTTCATGCAATATGGCTCTTGCTTCATAATCCTCTGCTTCTAATTCATATAGCGCACCGTCTCGGTCTTGCGCTTCTACCTTTACATAAAATGGACGTTCCACTTCCCCATATATATCTGGAAAACTTAAGCAACCTTCTACTTCAATCTCGGAACCGCCAATTTCGACTACTTCTGGATTGATCATTTCAATGACTTCTTGCCCTTCGCCAAGGTCCACAATTGCAACCTGAATTGTTTCCCCTACTTGAGGAGCAGCTATTCCGATACCATCTGAAGCGATCATCGTGTCGTACATATCATCTAAAAGTGTTGCTAGCTTCTGATTAAATACAGTAACCTCTTTACATTTTGCTGTAAGAATTTCATTTGGGTGTGTAACAATTTCTCTTATTGCCATTTCTTTTTTCCTCTTTTCAAACCGCCTATAAAATTGTGGAAGGATCTAGATCAATCGATAAGATAATACCTTTTTTCATCCACTCTGTACGATATATTTTTATTAATTGCTGTAGTTTTTCAATTAAAATTGGTTCTTTTTTGTATTTTATCAAACATTGGTAACGATATCTATTTTGTATCTTACTGATAGCACATGCTGTTGGTCCAACAACCATTGATTGTTCAGATAAATTTGCTCTTAACCAATCCGTTGCAAGCTTCGCATATTCGGATGCAAGCATAACATTCTCATGCGTTATTTGAACTAACGTCAAATAATAAAATGGTGGATATTCATACTGTTTCCGAACGAGCATTTCTTTATGATAAAAAGGTTCATACAATTGAGCTTTCGAAAG
This sequence comes from Psychrobacillus sp. PGGUH221, assembly GCF_042055255.1. Classification (NCBI taxonomy): domain Bacteria; kingdom Bacillati; phylum Bacillota; class Bacilli; order Caryophanales; family Bacillaceae; genus Psychrobacillus; species Psychrobacillus sp. PGGUH221. The sequence goes on along the minus strand of NZ_JAQMHQ010000004.1, from coordinate 20,864 downwards.
TTCTATTGCGTAGTGCTCCGGAGTGTATGTTTGAATATAAACTTTCCCTTCTTTATCGTGTCTGCCCGCTCTTCCGCTAACTTGCGTCATCAATTGAAACGTCTTTTCAGCAGCTCGAAAATCAGCTAAATGCAAAGTAGTATCAGCATTTAGAACGCCTACCAATGTAATTTTTGGAAAGTCTAAACCTTTTGCAATCATTTGCGTTCCAAGCAAGATGTCTGCCTCACCATCACCAAATTGCTTTAAAATACGTTCATGGGAACCTTTTGTTCTAGTAGTGTCTACATCCATTCGTAGAACTCTTGCAAAAGGAACCAATCTCGCAATTTCTTCTTCTACTTTTTGTGTACCAGTACCAAAAAAGCGAATATGTTCACTTGCACATTCCGGACAAATTGTTGGAACTGGTTCCTCATGTCCACAATAATGGCATTTAAGCTGCTCTCCCGCACGGTGATAGGTCAAGGAAATATCACAATTCTTACACTCCACGACTGTTCCGCAGTCACGACATAATACAAAGGAAGAAAAACCTCTTTTATTTAAAAACAATACGATTTGTTCTTTTTTATCGAGTTTTTCCCTAATTGCATCTGCAAGCTCAACACTGAACATAGAGCGATTACCATTTTTCAACTCCAATCGCATATCCACAACATTCACGGTAGGTAAGGCTTGTTCTTTTGCGCGTGCTTTCAACGTTAACAACGAATATACACCCTTTGAAGCGCGAGCATATGACTCAAGCGATGGAGTAGCGCTCCCTAGTATGACAGGGCAATGATGAAACTCGCTACGCCAAATTGCCACGTCTCTCGCATGATATCTTGGGTTGTCTTCTTGTTTATATGTAGATTCATGCTCTTCATCTAAAATTATGACACCGAGATCTTTAAAGGGAGCAAAAATGGCAGATCTTGCACCAACGACAACCTTCACTTCTCCCCGCCAGATTTTACGCCATTCATCATACTTTTCACCGATCGATAACCCACTATGCATAACAGCTACCTCATCACCAAAACGAAGTTTAAATCGCCGAGTCATTTGAGGAGTCAACGAAATTTCTGGCACAAGCATAATCGCTTGTTTTCCTTTTAAAATGGAGTTTTCGATTGCATTTAAGTAGATTTCAGTCTTCCCGCTTCCAGTAATCCCATGCAATAGGAACGTCGTGTTTTCCTTATGATTTTGAGCATGGTTAATCTTTTCAAGTGCAACAGCTTGTTCCTCTGTAAGCTGGAAACGTTGGTCTGTGTCATGATGTTCTAATGTGGTAATCTCACGATAAATCTCTTCTTTTTCTAATTCTAAAATATTTTTTTCAATGAGCGCTTTCACTACATTATTATTTGCGTTAACTGTTTCTTTTAGTTCTTCCATTGTAAAAGAATCTTGCACTTGGATTAATAACCATTCCATTAATTCTTTTTGTTTGACGGCATTTTTTGCTAGGTTATTTATTTGATTTTGAATGTATTCTTTAGTAGCTATAACCTTATATTTGGTAATCGTCTTTGCTTTCGCGTGCTGTTTTATGACTGTTTCCAGTTGAACGCTACCTTGTGTTAAATACTTTTTCATCTGATGTAAATAACCAGCTTTTTCAATTACCTCGTAAGAAATAATGTCTTTTTTTCCAAACAGAGCAAAAAAGGATTCTTCCACTGCATTCGAATTTATCAACTTAATATTTTTCTTATATGTAGCTCGTAAGGCCGCAGGGAGCATAACTTGAAGTGCATCTATTTCATAGCAAAGCGTTTTATTGGTCATCCATTTAGATAACTGTAACAGTTCTTCCGTGACAACTGGCTCTACATCAATAATAGATTGAACCTCTTTTAGCTTGGAAGTATCGATATCTGTTTGTTCTTTAATGTTGGTAATAAAACCTTGTACTTTTCGATTTCCAAAAGGAACATGAACCCTGCTCCCTCTCTCAACGAGATCCTTTAATTCCTCAGGAACAATATAATCAAAAGGTCGGTCAATTGGATAAGCAGAAACATCAACAATAACTTCTACTATCATTTAGACTCTTCTTTTTCGAGTTTGATAATGGTTTGAAGCAATTGATGAGCGAGCTCCTGTTTATTTAAATGAGGGAAATGCATTTCCAAATCATGTTTACCTACTAAAATGACCGAATTCGTATCCGTTCCAAAACCTGAACCTGCCTCTGTCACATCATTCGCGATGATATAGTCTGCATTTTTCTTTTCCAGCTTACCTTTTGCATAATGAAGTACATCATTCGTTTCTGCAGCAAATCCAATTAACAATTGGTTTGTCTTTCTACTGCCAAGCTCCGCAAGTATATCCGTTGTTCGTTCTAATACAATGGTAGACTCACCAGGTTGTTTTTTCATTTTTTGATTATGTACTTCTTTCGGTTTGTAATCCGCTACAGCAGCTGTTTTGATAACGATAGAAGCTGTATCAAACTCTTTTAGAACGGCATCAAGCATTTCTTTCGCACTTTCCACCGGGATAAGCGTTACATTGCTTGGGGCATCTATACTTACTGGTCCAGAGATCAAAATAGTTTCTGCTCCTAATTTAGCAGCTGCTTCTGCCATTGCGTAGCCCATCTTGCCACTGGAAAAATTCGTTAAGAAGCGCACAGGATCAATTCTTTCTCTCGTAGGTCCGGCAGTCACTACAACCTTTTTCCCTTTTAACGGTAACTCTTTTGGAACAAAATATTCTTCTACCAGTTGAACGATTTTCTCAGGCTCCTCTAAACGCCCTTTTCCAACGTAACCACATGCTAAAAAACCTTCAGAAGGTTCGATAAATGAATATCCGTCTTTTGAAAGTTGATCGATGTTTCGAATAACCGCAGCATTTTCATACATATGCACATTCATTGCTGGTGCTATCCATACGTCAGCAGTAGTAGCAAGTAAAGTGGTAGTTACCATATCGTCTGCTATTCCGTTTGCTAGTTTCCCAATAACATTTGCGGTAGCCGGCGCGACAATAACTAAATCCGCCCAATCGGCTAAATTGATATGTGCAATAACACTAGAATCTTTTTCATCGAATGTATCAAAATATACATCATTTCGAGACATCGCTTGAAAACTTAAGGGTTGTACAAATTCCATCGCTGATTTTGTCATAATGACCCGCACGTCCGCTCCAGCCTGTGAAAGTTTACTTACGAGCGCAACCGCTTTATAAACAGCAATACCACCTGTCACACAAACAACAATTTTTTTTGAAGTTAACATACGCTTTTTCCCCCGATCTAAAGCTTAAACCGAATACGTTCCTTTAACTAAACAACCTCCCAAAGAAATTTATTCTTTGGGAGGTGTTTGCTTCTTCATCAATTTCGCATTGGCGTATTTCCGCCCAGATTTTGCATCCAGCCTGCTGAATAAATTTCTTTAAAAATCCAAGGCAACCGCTTTATCCTACAGTCGTTCAACCGACCTATAATGAAGTAGATATTTTATACTTCGTCCTCGTAAATTACGTTTTCACTTGATGATTCGATTGTAAGTTCACCTTTAGCTACTTCCTCTAAAGCTTTCCCAACTTGTTTATAAGAAATATATGAAGTTAAACGTTCGCCGCCTTCTTCTTGTAACTGTCGAGCTCTTTTAGAAGCTACACTCACTAACGAATATTTTGAGTCAATTTTGTTTTTTAATGAATCTACTGATGGATATAACATTTATAATTCCCCTTCCAACATGGCTAAATATCTTTTTTCAACACGTTCACGTCGACAATGCTCAGCAGCAACAATAGCATTTATTTTAGCGCATGCTTTTGTCACTTCGTCATTTTCAACGACATAATCATATAAATGCATCATTTCTAGTTCTTGTCTTGCAGCTTGAATTCTAGAATTAATCACATCTTCTGTTTCCGTTCCTCTACCGATTAGTCTTTGCTCTAATTCGGATAAACTAGGAGGGGCAAGGAATATAAATAGTGCTTCTGGCGCTTTTTCACGCACAAGTGCGGCACCCTGAACTTCTATTTCTAAAAATACATCTCGTCCAGAGTCAAGCGTTTCATTGACATAATCAATAGGAGTACCATAGTAATTTCCTACATAACAAGCGTACTCTAATAATTTTCCTTGTTCAATTAACTGTTCAAATTCTTCATTCTTTTTAAAAAAATAATCTACTCCATCTACTTCTCCTTCTCTTGGAAGTCTTGTAGTCATCGAAATAGAATACTCATAATTTGTACCAGGCTCTGAAAATAATTCTTTTCTCACTGTCCCTTTTCCGACTCCGGATGGTCCCGATAAGACGATTAATATCCCTTTTTCTCTTCGCATAACGTCTCCTTCAAATACATTCATATACCGTATACTTCTTCAAATTACATACTTAACTGATTATAACACAAGTTTCTCAGAAAATGATAAGATAATAAGAAAAGCGGCAGACGCCGCCCTGCTGCGACAAGCAAATGACGGTTTCCGAGGAGGCAGCTCCTCAGCCACCACAGGAAAGTGGCATTTGACCTCGAGCACACGCTTTTATTGCGACGAGCTTGCGCAGGAGCAGCTGGTGTCTGGAGCTGGACAATACTTATTAGAAAATCATATAATTTCTTTTCTTATAAGAACAGGCGCCGATATATGGCGACAAAGATTGATCGAAAATAACGTTTTGAAAGAGGACATATTATGGCTTTTGATGGTTTATTTACAATTTCAATGAAAACTGAATTACAACAATTAATTACTGGGCGTATTTCTAAAATACATCAACCGAATGCACAAGAAATTTTAATGCAAATTCGCGCGCAAGGGAAAAACTATAAATTATTATTTTCAGTTCATCCTTCTTATTCGCGAGTGCAAATTACGCATGAAACAATTGATAACCCTGCACAACCGCCACTTTTTTGCATGGTGTTACGTAAGCATTTAGAAGGCGGAATTATCACTTCCATCCGACAACATGAAACAGACCGTATTCTCATCTTCGAAATTCAAAGTAAAAACGAAATTGGAGATGATATTACACGAGAAGTCCACATGGAAATAATGGGTCGTCATAGTAACTTACTTTTAATTGACCCTACTCGAAATCTTATTTTGGAAAGCATTAAGCATTTATCACCTTCCATGAATAGTTATCGAACAATTTTACCTGGTCAACCTTATATTGCACCTCCCGCTCAAAATAAGCTCCATCCCTTAGAGTATTCTAAAGAACTCTTAGATGTGATTCATTCAGTTAATGAATCAAAAGAAATTGTAGATCAAATTTCTGGTTTCTCACCATTACATGCAAAAGAATTACTGTATCGATTTAATAATGGGACAGATCGGACAGAAATTTATAAAGCATATATGAGTGAATTTGAGCAAGGTGGATCTGCAAAACAAATAGTTGAATACAACGGAAAATCTTTTTATTCTCCAAATACTTTATCTCATTTAGATGGAGATAAATTTAATGAAGAAACTCTAGGAAATTTACTAGATAGAGTTTATTTCGCAAAAGCAGAACGCGACCGTGTGAAACAACAGGCTGGAGATTTAGAAAGATGGCTTCAAAACGAATTAAATAAATTAAAACTGAAAATGAAAAAACTCCAAAAAGACTTTGAACAAGCCGAAAAACTAGATACTTTCCAATTGTATGGGGAGCTATTAATGGCAAATGCTTATGCAATTGAAAAAGGCTTAAAAGAAGTAGAGCTAGTCAACTACTACGATGAAAATGGTAAAACAGTCACTATCCCATTAGATAACCGAAAAACAGCTACGCAAAATGCACAAAGCTATTATAATCGCTACACAAAAGCGAAAACGGCATTACTGAAAATAGAACAACAATTCGAAATAACAAAAGAAGATATTGCGTACTTTGAATTACTTCTTCAACAGGTAATGCAGGCATCTCCGACCGACATCGAGGAAATCCGAGAAGAACTAATGGAGCAAGGGTTATTAAAAGCACGTGCATCGAAAAAGAAGAAAAAACCAATGAAACCAACACCTGAAAAATTCATTGCATCTGATGGAACAGAAATTTCTGTTGGTAAAAATAATAAACAAAATGATTTTGTCACCTTTAAGCTGGCGAAAAAAACAGACACATGGCTTCATACCAAGGATATCCCTGGATCCCATGTTGTTATACATTCAGAGAATCCATCCGAAACAGCATTACTAGAAGCAGCGAATCTTGCAGCATATTTCAGTAAGGCTCGCGAATCATCTTCAGTGCCAGTAGATTATACGGTGATTAAGCAAGTGAAGAAGCCTAGCGGTGCTAAACCAGGGTTTGTCATTTATTTTGAGCAGACTACTTTGTTTGTTACACCGGATGAAGAGAAGATAAGACATATGAAGAAATAGAAAAAGGTTATCAGAGTGATCCATGGATCCGCTTTGATAACCTTTTTTGGTTCCTTCTAAAAATTGTAAAGGGTGTGGCGTATATCGTAATACTAATAAAACTATTAAGTGTATTGAAATTGATATATTGATTGATTTTTAAATGAGTGAAACACCATTTGAAAAATATATAATAATGTAAATTGGTTAAAACCTGGAATTTATCATTTTTTAAAAATACTATCTAGAGACATCAAAATCTACCGTACTACCAGGGTTAAATAACATTCTATTCTTTGTGTAGAAATAATATTTTTCATAATATTTCTCAGCAGCAAAGTTCCACTCTATAAAACAAGAATCATTATCAATGAATATATTTAATTAGAAATTTTTTCACTAATAAAATTGTAGAATCTCCATCTGAATATAGAACTTCTTCATCCTCACTTATACAAACTACTTTTTTTAATTTATTACTAAGAATATTTTTTGTTTCTTGCTTCAATTGTGGGTAACCATAAAATATTATTATCCACCAACTATTAGGATCCTCAAAAAAGCAAGTCCAATTTATTAATTTAATTTTCTCTCTAATAAGTTTATCAAGATCTTCAGATTGTTTTTTCTTAAGTTTATTTTTTTTAGTATAGTTTATCAAAACAGCCGCTAAATTTACCGGATTTTCTCTATAATCTATGTTATCATATATAAATTCCATAGTTTTGGTTCCAATTTGAATATTATAAGTAGAAATAAAGAGCAAAAGGTCTATCCAATCATTGGAGAAATTATTAAATATAATTTTTCCATACCTCTCTATATTCCACCCAATATTTTCAATGATCTGTTCAGGCTCAATATTCAAAAATAAAGTGTATAATCTAATAATTTTTTGAGTGGAGTCATAGCTTAATTCAATCCATTATCCACAATTAATCTGCTCCCCCTACATATTTTTTTATAAAATTGATATTGTGGCGCAACCCCTCCGGCTACCATTTTTGATTTCCAAATGTTTTAGATTTACTTAACATTACAAGTTTTTGATTCAATTATCTGATGAAATTAATTTTTAAAATTTTAAAGAAAAAACCTTGAAAAGGTTATTCCTATTTAAGGCTAAAATTATATCTCTCTACCATAACTCGAAAACGGGATTTAAATTTTAGACAACGATCATAAGTCTTCCGGATTAATAGGTGTTATCTCTTCAATTAGCCTTACCTCACTTTTAGATACCCACCCAAGCCATGAATCTCTATCTATTCTAGGCAATTTTAGATTCCTTCCCACGAGTAAAGAACCTGTAGCAACTTGATATTGGTCATCCTTTTCCTTTAATATTTGGACTTTCTCCCCTTTTATAATTCCATAAGAAACAATACTCACACAATTCACTAATTCGTTTGGTTTCACTAGCTTAGTATAAACGCCACTTTGGTAAGTATCTTCAAATGTTGCATCTATTTTCTCTTTCTCTTCAGTCATGATTTTCAAATTATTATCCATATCAACAGTTAACCTATACTCTACTCCCTCATTAGATCCAAATAAACCTGTTTTTAACATATTATTCACCTCAACTGGTCCGGTTTCCTTCGGCTCTTGCAGATACACTGTTAAAGCCTCATTGCTAATTTAAGAAAATAGAATAATATTTTTTCTGTTCTTAATTTTTTTATAATGTCTAAAGCTTTACAACATATCTCTATTTAACAATATCTTTACCAATTATTTCCCCATTATTAATATCTATATATAATCTTCTACCGTAAAAATCAATCACACCCAATTTATTATCACGTTCACTCAAACCAACATACGGAAATCTATTTTTTCCTATAATCTCCTTATTAGGCTCTTGTATTTTCCACAATAGATCACCATTTTGATTAATACCATATACATTATCTAATGAACCATCAATAGCCAGTAAAACAACAATTATTTCATTTACTATTTTTACTTCTAGAATTTTCTTCTCAAAAAAGACTTCCTTTTTATCTATAATTAACTTATTATCATTAATCTCTACATTTTTCATTTTACCCCACCTATTAGTCTTTCATTACCAAATTCCCCAATATATTGACCCATTAAATCAAATTGAGTCCCCCCTCCTTTATATCCAAAAAGAGGATTCACAATACCATTTCTTATTATAGTACCTTCCTCTAACTTTAAATCTGCTATATATTTAGGAGTATACGGTAAAGCAAATTTCTCCTGTATTTCTTTTGGATTCAAACCTTTTATATCTTCAAACTCCATAAACCAACCTCCATACATTTTAGAATTTTCTCCATCGTATACTCTTACAAAGGTAGTATTTTTTGTTAATAATAATTCCTTTACAACTGTTCCAGTTTTGTAAGGAGGTTGATCATATCCCATTTCCTCTTTCCACCATTTATTGACTTCCTCTGCAGATACCTCGTTTTTCACTTTAAAATTTTCAATATTCTGCGTACCCTTTGTACTATCTAACTCTGCTACTTCAGGTTCTGTTATCTTATTCGGTGTAGAATGCTTACCAGTCACTAAATTTTCACTAACGCTTGTAACTTGGTTTTTTCCTGCTCCATTAACTCCACTCGTAATTTTAGCCATGGAAAACAGTTGATCCTTCAACCCCACACCATTAACCACGTTATAAGGTATCTCTCCTGCCATTGCCAGCTGAGGACGTGGAGTGTATGGTAACAGATTGGCAAGGGAAGAACTTGCATTATTTGTGGCGAAAACTACTTTTGGAACAGCTGCTCTAGCTGCAGTGGTACCTGTTTTTACGAGGGCATTTGCACCTTTTGTACCTACGATAGATGTTGCAACAGTCCCGATGGCGTAAGCAACCCAATGTCCACGGGAATTAGCGTCACCATTAACCATATCCCGTTCATAGGATTGGGAGATGGCGGTTTTAATGGTGTTATATGTTTCTATAGGATTTGTGACTGCATTCACAAGGCCTTCGACGGTTGCCTTAGGGTTTGTGATCGTATCCCAAAGACCAACCACAAAATCTTTTCCCGCATCATAGAGACCCGTCCCTACTCCTTTAACTAGCTCTACACCAGTATCCACTATGGTATCATTCTCATTCTCCACTTCCGGGGAGTCAATATCGGAGTTGGCGGATGTGGTCAAATCGGTCAAGAGCGGGTTACACGAAGCCAAGGATGCCCATTGATTTGTTTGAAAATGGATATCAGTAAGTCCGTCTTTAAATAATCCTTCTAAATCCGCAAGCCAAGTTTCCATCGTCTGCATATCTTGTTCAATTGGCGTCAGTGCGGTTGTCTGAGATAAATCGAATTCGTGAAGTTGAGTGACCGTGTCATCACGTTCCCTCTTAGAATTAACAACTCCCTCCTGTACTACGCTATCATCGAGATGTGGTAGTCCAACAATGTCACTTACTTGATCCATGATACTATTTGTCTCATCCGTCAAATTAGCTGTCAACTGGCCGATCAGCGTAAGTCCTTGTTCCAGCTCTCCTTCTAGGAATTGTTCCAGTATGTAGCCGGCCGAATTAGGTTCGAGTGAGTGAAGTGCTGCCTCCATCTGGTGAAGAACTTGTTTGAAATTCTCGGAAAACAATTGGAAATATTGAAGAAATGGTAAATGGCACTCTCCATAAAAGGAGCGAATGGCATTTCCTCCCTCACCTTTCAATTGATCCTCCATCTGGACGAGCCCATCGACCGCCCGATGATCGCTTCTATTTCACTTCGTAACCTGTCTAACATGGTAATGTTGCGTTGAAGCCCCACTTGAAATAAATCTACGTCCAACACTTTCATAGGCATTGCCTCATCATTTGCTTAGAATTCACAACTTTTGAATAAAACCAATAATCCTTATTGTACAATGTTACCCCACTGGTGATCATTCTTCTCCTCCTCTAGCAACCTATCAATAGTTATAATATTCCATTTTTTCATAGCTAGGTAAAGGGAGAAGTTGTAATTTTCGAAAAATAATCCTTTTGCTTTAAATTGTAAAAAATGGTTCGTGACTCTTAGACTACTACGAAAGGCGAATAGCGGTTATTTAGAAGGAGTTAAAAAGAGGAGTCAATATCCTATACACTGAGTTATTTTTAATAACTGTTATTTACTTGCTAATCCCATTCTTACTAGCTGCTAAAATCGTCCATATATATTTCACGAGGTCCATTAATGCTACTATACATAAACAGCAAGTTGTAGACATATTTTCATTAGCTCGATACTATCTCATACTCTATAACCTTATCTTCATCGTTTAACCAGATGATTAGGTAATCGCTATCCATCCTTATTAGCCCTAGCTCAAGTCCAAGAAGATATACAATATTATTCTCTTCATTGAAAAATGAATCTCCATCTGGAACTCCTAATAGTTTTTGAATGTCTTCTTTTGTCTTACCTACTATTTCATTTTCATTCAAAAAGTCGTAGACAATATATCCTCTATCATCAGGATTGTTTATCCATTTTTCTGTTGTAAAGTTTGTTTTTCTTTCATTTGCTCCTAACCGATCTGCTAAAAACAGAGGTGGAATGATACAAAGAACAGCAATAACAAGTAACATAATCTTGCCTTTTCGCTCATTCTTAAGATAGCTGTATTTCCACAAAATCAATATTAATAGCCAAAAAAACAAGAGTGGTAAAAGAACCACGGAAAGACTTAATACGCTGTAAGAGACATAGAAAGTAATTATGAAAAAGGTAAGTCCAAAAAAAAGTAATATATACAAAAAAACACTTACACTTAATATACTATTTGATAAATATCTCTTTTCCAAGTGTTCGTCTCCCCTTTTCAATTTTGTATTTTGAAAGTTAATTTGTCGGAGAAGAATTTCATAGGTAGAAATTGTCCCATTTAAACTTCTCTTAATCAAATAATACCACATTATACCATTTTCATAATTTTAATATCATATAATTAACTACAAAGTCGAGAACGTAAGTTGGAGACTTGCCTTTACCATCTTTTTTAACAAACCTTCAAACTTCAAGGAGTTGAAGATTCCCAATAGCACTCTTCAGTTTCCTGTATGCTTTGGAATGCACCATATACAACAAAAAAATCGACTGGAAGTTGACTTCATCACTTCTAGTCGATTTTTACTTTTCGGAAATCCTATTGGAAATGGCAAACCTTCGAGTTCCCACTATCACAAGATACCTAGTTAGTTATTACTTTTCAGATTTACCTTTTGGATTCCCTTGATTATAGGAAAAAACAAATCCGTACTTATACGCATCTTTAGATTTATTTACATATGAATAGGATGGATCTTCTTCTATTTTTGCGAAGCTAGGAACATCCCCTACTTCATTGTCTACCGCTTTCATACTTACTGGTAATGCAAATGGAAGCTTACCGGTTGGATTTATTCACCACAAATAACATCAATGGTCGAACGGCATTCACCACTTATCAAAAGTGCTGGAAGAACAAAATAGACTAATATTGAAATATGAACTGATATTAGGATATGGAATATTTTTGTAAAATGCGATTAAATATCTGTTGTAGTTGTTCCTTACCTAACCCCATAACATATGCTTCCATTAAAATTTGTTCAAGATTAAATGAAATTTGATACAATTTATTGTCTTTAATAGTGGACGAATGTCCAGTTAATATAAATGCTTTGGTTTTAGGTTTGAGTGCTATCAAACCTTTTCGCTGAAGTTCTCTGTAGCTTTTGTGAACGGTATGTAGATTAACTTTTGTTTGCATAGCCATATCACGAATAGATGGTAATTGATCGCCATTCTGCAAGTTTCCTTTGGCGATTTCTAAAATAAGTTGCTGAGCTAGTTGTTGATAGAGAGGAATTTTACTACTTGTGTCTAATGATAAATTCATTTTTTTCCATCTTTCCTCTCCTATTCAGAATTTAAATCTATATTTGCTAACTTTGAAAAGTAAAATTACTGTACTTACTATTGTTAAAATCGCAATATTAATAGTCACTACCCATTGAGAAACATTCAACGCAAGTAAACAGAAATGACTGAATGCAATAACCATCAATATCGGAAATCCATATACTAGACTGATTAATACGTTAGGATTAGATTTAACAGCCTCTGACGGATTTTTCCATTTTAATAATGGATGTTGCATATCATAAATAGGTGACAATAAATTATAATTAATGATTAATAAAAATGTAATAAGTAATAGCAACAGCCCAAGAAGATCGATATTTCCAAATAACATGTAAATAATATAACTGATTAAAACTGATAGGATACTTATTAACGAGGCAATTGTAACTTTTGCTAGAAATACTTTTCGTCGATCTAATGGAATTACAATGCTAGATGCATAATTCTTTCCCTCTCTTGAATAAGGTGTACCACTAATATTGTTTACACAGCTTAAAAATAATATCATGTATGCAAATAGATGACTTTCATTGTCAGCAATCCACTGCAATTTCAACAAGTCCATCTTAACCACAACTGTGAACATAATTGTAAATAAAGGTGTAAGGATCAAACTCAATATGATTTGCATTTTAAAATATGGCTCTGCTTGAATAATCCAGAATTCTCTTTGTAAATAATAACCCCAAATATTTTTCGTTCTGTACATCGAAATTTTGGGCATTTTTTCAACTCTATTTTCAAGCAGTCCGTTTTTGTAATAGTTAACCGCTATATTTTTAACAGTAGCAATTAATAATAGTATACAGATTAGTATTAGAATACTAACTATAATGAGAAAACCTATTAAGCTAGCTTTTGTTAACAGTGGTGTTGTAATCGCTTTTATAAATGTTTCTTCCATCGAAAGTCTATACCCCATATTAAGCAAGTTTGCTATAGCAGTGAAAAAGTCTGATGAGGTAGATACTTTAAAGCTCCTTATTATTAATTTGATTTTTTCCGATTGATGAGTTATTAGATATATGAAAGGGCTTATGCCGATTAATATGGCTAATATCGTATTTGTAAATAAGTACAATAAGGAGCTAGGGAATAGTTTTCTAAAACGGTTCGAAATGGACAGTATAGATAAAAGAAATAATGCGGTAACTACATTTGTTAAAGTTAGAAAAACTACCGTTTGTACTATTTCCATCAACCCATATTTTAAAAACAATAAAAAATAAGTTGGTATCTGCAAAACTCCAACTATGATAATAGGTAAAGCAAGTCCACTTATCACTTTTGCTATAACAATTTGTTTTGATGAGATAGGTAGACTAGATAATATGTTAAAATCGCGTTGATTATATACAACTGATACTGCAAAAAAAGCTGTTAATATATACGTTAATCCCATTGAAAGAAATAGATTATAAAACAAATATTCCTCAGAGGTTCCTAAAAAGTAAATCATTATATTAACGCCTAAGTACTGTAAAGCTAAATAAAACATAGCAATGAGCAACATTATATAAAGAGCTAACTGCTGGGGCTTAGAATAGAAGGATCTAATAAATAATTTCACTAGTTGAAAATTAAACTTCATTTGCTTGTATCTCCATAAAAGTTGTTTCTAAATTTCCTTCTCGCAGTAAACTATCTACAGACTCATGCAAAACGATCTTGCCACCTTTTAAAAATGCAATTGATTCGCAGATTTTCTCTGCAACATCTAATAGATGGGTGGAAAAGAAAACGGTTCCTCCATTCTCCACATAATCCTTCAAACATTTTTTAAAGACAAGAACTGCAAATGGATCTAAACCATTTAACGGCTCATCCATAATGATGATAGGTGGACTTATCGTAAAAGCTGTAATCAACGCCATTTTATGGAGCATTCCATAAGAATACGTCCCCATTGGTTTATAAATACTCTTCTCCATCTCAAAAGCCTTAATAAAGTAATTAAGCTTTTCCTCATCTACCTTTTCATAGAGCTTTAAGACAAAGTGTATCCAATCGTATGCAGATATATTTTTGAATACATGAATTGTATCAGGGATAAAATAAAACTGCTTTTTATAGGTAATTTCATGTGATTTAGGTACATTATTAATCACTACCTCTCCATCATCTTGGTCTTCCAATCCAGTGATACAATGTAATGTAGTTGTTTTACCTGCGCCATTAGCACCAACAAATCCTAAAATTTCTCCTATTCCCACCTGTAATTCTACGCCTTTTAAAACTTCTTGTTGACCATACTTTTTCTTTAAATTACGTATAGTTAACATACTTGTCCACCTTCTATCCGCGTTGTATTCCACAAACAATGACTTGTTACTACTAAAATTTCTTTTTTGCAATCCAATAATGCATCATTACTGTCATTACAAAAATTATTAGCAGTGTTACTACAATATTAATCTCCCACCCAGTTCCCAAGCTGCCAGTAATTAGAATACTTGTTGCACGAAGACTCATACTTGCTGGATTCAACATATCTATTAGTGGGTGTAAACCTGCACAAAAACGACATATCAAAAGAAAAACAATGCTTAGTAGTGCGATAAACGCAGGGCTATTAAAAAATGTACTCAACATAGTTACAAATGTAATTAGGAATAACACCCAAATACAATATAGAACAAACGCTAAAAGTATTTGAGAAATCGGTATTGTTGTAAATAAGTACGCTGTATATCCATAAGCGACTGAGTAACCGATAGCAATACAAAGAACCGCCATTAAATAATGGATTAAAATCTTGCTGCTTATATAAGAAGAAATAGAAACTGGTCTCGTTAAAATAAATGCCAACATACCATTTGCTTTTTCAGATTGAATAACACTCATTACAGCAACGACAAGAACAATCATTCCTAACTGATCAAACTGTGAGTTAAGTGTTGAAGCAAGTACCTCGCCCCCCAAAGGTTTTGCCATTGCCGGATCAATAATAATGCCCTCCACACCTCCAAGGGTTTCTAAAATAACCGGCAAATAATACATCATGATTGGTTGTGTAAGTCCTAATAGCACAAAAACTATTGGCAACCATATAATCTTAAATTCACCAATCATTTGATTGATTTCTTTTTTACTTAAAGCTAGAAAAGTATTCATACGTTCACCACCAATGATAAAAATATTTCCTCAAGACTCTCTTTAACACCAATCTCAAACTTTGTAAAACAAACTTTTTCATCCAAACCATATTGTAATAATTGAGAACCATTTACTTCTACTTCATTGACAAATATTTTATAACCATCTTCATAACTTACTATTTTCTTTACATACGGCAAATGTTCAATTTTATGTAACCACTTTATATCTTCTTTTCGAATAACTATGTATATAGCACTCTCTTTATTACGATTTAGTAGATCGGATTTTGTGGCATCTTCTATTTTCTGTCCATTTTTAATAACAACAAAGCGTTCACAGATTTCTTCTGCATCTCCCAATATATGTGTAGATAATAATATTGTCGTTTCTTTTTTTATCTCTTTCATTAAATTTAACACTTCTCTTCTTCCGATTGGGTCAAGGGCTGATACAGGTTCGTCCATGATTATCAATGTTGGTTTATGTAGCAGGGCTTGCGCAATTCCTAAACGTTGCTTCATACCACCTGAAAAGTTTCCTACTTTGGTTTGCGCTTCATCCGCTAATCCTACCTTCGCTAATAAAGGAGGAATATCTCTATGTAATATATTTTTTGAAATACCCGATAGTGTCCCCATAAATAGTAAAGTGTCATATGCAGTCATCCATGAGAAAAAATTAGGGTACTGTGGTAAATAGCCAATTTGATTTTTCTTCGTTGAAATTTTTTGTCCATCAAGTAAAATACTACCTTCATCCGCATTTAAAATATCTGCAATAATTTGTATTAAGGTAGATTTCCCTGCTCCATTAGGACCGATTAAACCAACACATTCATTTGCATCCATTACCATTGAAAAATGATTGACTGCCGTTTTATGTTTAAACTTCTTCGTAATATTATTGATTTCTAATCGCATGTTCATTTACGTCCTTTCTGCCAATTGCAAAGTATAAAATAGGTCCAATTGTATTAAAAAATAAAATAAAAAAAGTCCACATTAATACATGTTCTCTTGTTGCTCTATGACGATATAAATCAATTAAAGCAATCATAATTAATAAAAGCGTTACTAGAAAAAAAGGTATAATGATTGGCAAAATGCTTCCCCAATCAATTTTTGATATTTCATTTAAATCGAAGTGTAATTGCATGCATAATTAACTCCTTTCTGTTATCATTATCAATAACGATAACAGAAAGAGAAAGTAACTTCAATAACTTTTTTCACTGTACATTTACTTTCATTTATATTATATTTTTTGATAACGTTATCTTTAGTTGGAATGAATGTCTTTTATTATTGTTTACATCACTTTAAAACATGTTGGAGGAACTATTTATGCGCAACAAAGTAGAGGTAATAATGCACCCAGTGAGAATGAAAATATTACAAGCTCTTATGCAAAATAAAGAAGATGGCTTAAGTACATTAGAAATGATTACTATCATCAAAGATGTTCCACAAGCAACCTTATATCGGCATATTCAGATTTTAGTGGATGAAAGTATTATTAAAATCGTAAAGGAAAGAAAAGTACGATCCGTAACTGAAAAATTTTATGCATTAAATGAAGAAGCAGCAAGACTGAGTGAAGAGGATTGGAAGCATCTATCCAAGGAACAAAAACTAAATTATATTTCCTACTATCAATTAGTTTTATTATCACAATACCAAAATTATTTAACTTTACTTGAGGATAAGGAAAACATCGAAGACACGGCAACTTTTTCATTACTAGAGCTGACTTTATCTAGTGAGCAATTTACGCTTTTCCAAAATGAGCTAAACAATCTAATGATAAAGTATTATAAAATGAGTAACGTAAATGAGGAAACTAATACTAAAACAATTGCTGTTAACATTATTCCAAAACTATAAAATCATAGGAATTAGCATTAGGTCTGTTTTAGAGAACGCATGAAATAGATAGCGAAAATGGTTTATTACAACTTCTGCTAATGCTTGTTAAAAATATCCTATTTGAATTACTAAATTCAATTTTATGTTCAATATTTAAAGAGAAAATTAGTAATTTATTGATACGATTGAACGTGGAGATTAGTTATGTATTATTTAAGTTTAATCGCTTGTATATTTATTTCTTATGAGAAAATAATATAAGAACTTTAATGGTATTATTTCATACCATTTAAATGAAGAGTGTATGAAGGAACAATAGGATTTAAATAGACAGATTAAGTTTGAAACATATTAAAAAAAAGTTGAACTCATGGAAGAGGTGAGCATTTAATACACTCACCTTTCATGTATAGGTTTAATCCTTTTTCTTAGGTTTACTTTTATTAATTTCTTTCGTTACCTTGTTTTTAGAAATAGCAATAAATTCTTCAGCGAATTCTTCGTCAGGATTATTCGTAGGATTTTTATACAGTTCGAAACTATTGTGCGTTCTAACATTGCTTGTCTTATTGTTATTTTTACTCATGGATATTCACCTCCTAGATTCTAATTTGCACTATCTAGAGAGTTTTATTCTCACAGAGTTAGTGAAAAGCTTAATGGAACTCGTTAATACTTCAGATGATTTCGCCCTGTTAAATTTATATTTCCTACTCCTCAATAATTAATGTAATGGCCAACATTCATGTTGTGCCATTTGCAAGACTTAAAATCTTTGAAGACATAGAAAAACACCTCCACGTAGAATAAAGGTATAATACCAATTTTCTAGGTAAAGGTGTTTTGTTTTATTTAATTTACTAGTTAAGTTGAAAAAATTACGTAAACCAACTTACTATTATAGTTTTTTGCATATCAGCAAGAAAAGTGTTTCCTCAATTTTTTACAATTCTTTTGCTATTACCTTAACAATTTCATCAATCGTTGAGGATGTCCCTGATTTATTTTGAACTAATACACTAAAGATGTATGATTGCCCGCTACTCGCTTCTAAATATCCACTCAGTGTACTAACACCCGTTAATGAACCTGTTTTTGCATAGACTTTTCCTGCAGTCAGTGGATCTTTTAATCGATTTCTTAAAGTGCCTCCTACCATTCGATCGTTATTAGCAGCTACTGGTAAGCTAGTAAAATAGGTATTAAACCAATCTTCTCCTTGCACTTTATATAATAATTCACTCACTGCCAAACTTGAAACCCTATTTTCATGAGACATTCCTGATCCATCTTCAAATTGCCAATCAACCATATTTAAATTAATTGATTTTCCATATTCTCTAATAACTTCTAAGCCAGCTGTTGTACTACCTTCATTTTTTTTCACTTTTCCCATTGTTTTTACTAAAATATCCGCAATTCCATTATTACTTAGTTTCATATACGGGATTAATAGTTGCTCCAGTGTCATCGATTGCTTCATAGCAACTAGTTGTGCACTTTTTGGTGTTGCTGCTCTAAATAATTTCTCTTTTGAATACTCAATTTCTGCTTCAGCTAAAACTGCCTGGAACATTGTTAATGTATGTGTCGTAGGATGTTTGACAGTCACCCATTCTTTTTTAGTTTTATCAACTGGAAGGTTCCCACTAATGACAATCTGATTTGTTTCATACATTCTTTCTATCGTTACTGTATTTGTTTTTCCTGCTTCCACTGTCTGTGCTTCATTTACTATTTGTAAATCACCAATGTGCGGAGTTACATTAATGGACGGTAACTCTCCAACAGCAGTTCCAGTTGCTTCTACGATAATCGTTCCAGAATCGTAGTCTGTGTTTGGAGAAGTTGTTAAAGCTGAAATAGGTGCAGCGTAATAATAAGACTCGTCCCCAACCCAAATTCCCGGAGTTAATAAATCATCATCAAACCATTTGTCATCACCGACAATCCGTCCGTCAATTTTATTAATCCCCTGTGCTTTTAACTCTTCTGCGAACTGTTGTAAATCTTCAAAGGATAGAGTAGGATCACCTTGTCCTTTTAAATAAACATCTCCTTTTAAGACTCCATTTGACATCTTCCCTGAAGTATAAAGAGTTGTATTAAAACGGTAATCTTTTCCTAATACATCTAAAGCTGCTGCAGTAGTTAACAGTTTCATATTAGAGGCTGGTTTTATAGTTGTTTGACCATTGTAATCATATACCATTTCTCCAGACACTCGATCTCTAACCGTAACACTAACATCTGCACCAGCTAATTTTTCTTCTATTATCTTAGTAATAGAATCACTTAATGTTTTTTCCATTGTTTCTTCTGCTTGAGCAACATTATTAAAACCAAACAGACTCACAACCAACATCCACGTCATCACCATGGCAGTCCACTTTTTCTTCATAGTTTCCCCCTATATTAACTGAATTTTTAATCTTTTCCAAAGATATATATTCTTCATGAAAAAAAATTCTCCTTTAATTCTATTTAAAACAGGTATATAGATAGAGTCCTCATAAATAAACTACCATCTATAAACCTATATTTTTCTTTAAAAGCATGTCAAACGTCTTACAATTCACCTATAACCAATGAGTAAAGAAATTTTTTTTCACCCTTTAATTTGAATATAATTTCCTAAACAACAAAAAAAGCCGCCACCGATTACTCGGTGACGACTTTTCAATTGCCCAGCGACGTCCTACTCTCACAGGGGGAGACCCCCAACTACCATCGGCGCGCGAGCTTCACTTCCGTGTTCGGGCTACGAAAGCAGATGAACGGCAGATTTCTTCGTCAGCCGCGGTCGTTCGATTCTCGCGTATATCATACGCTGCGAGCCTCTCTTCCTTGCTTCCTCGAACTCTTTGTTCCTCTACTTTCTTGCAAGTTTATTATAACTCTTTGCCTTCGGCCTTTTTTAGTACAAAAGAAAAAAGCCGCCACCGATTACTCGGTGACGACCTTTCTAGTGCCCAGCGACGTCCTACTCTCACAGGGGGAGACTCCCAACTACCATCGGCGCTGAAGAGCTTAACTTCTGTGTTCGGGCTGCGAAAGCAGATGAACGGCAGATTTCTTCGTCAGCAGCGGTCGTTCGATTCTCGCGTATATTATACGCTGCGAGTCTCTCTTCCTTGCTTCCTCGAACTCATTGTTCCTCTACTTTCTCGCAAATAAAACTACTATTCTTTGCCTTCGGCTTTTTTTAGTACAACAAAAAAAGCCACCACCGATTGCTCGGTGACGACTTTTCTAGTGCCCAGCGACGTCCTACTCTCACAGGGGGAGACCCCCAACTACCATCGGCGCTGAAGAGCTTAACTTCCGTGTTCGGTATGGGAACGGGTGTGACCTCTTCGCCATCATCACTAGACTCTTCGGCTTTTCATACACATCGTACTTCTTCGTCAACTTCATTCGTTCGGACAGTCACGTACTTGAGTACGCTCCTTTCCTCTCTCAATCATTTCCTTGAATTACTCGTGTCTAGAAACCCTCTTATTAGAGTGCTTGTTCACTCAAAACTGGATAAAAGACATTGGTGCTCGCAAATTCATATTTGGTTAAGTCCTCGATCGATTAGTATTCGTCAGCTGCACGTGTCGCCACGCTTCCACCCCGAACCTATCTACCTCATCGTCTTTGAGGGATCTTACTTACTTGCGTAAT
>NZ_JAQMHQ010000003.1:0-324592 GCF_042055255.1 Psychrobacillus sp. PGGUH221 | reverse complement strand
TCCCAAGTAGATTGTCAAAGGCTCTTTTCACTTTGACGATCTACTTGGGAATGTGGAACACTCCATGAATGGTGGTTGTGCAGAAAAAACTTAATCTTTTTGTGTCCAGAATCTTGACGTAGATCCAATTCGATATTCCCTTAGCAATTCATTTACTATTCTATCCATATCAGATATGGAAAAATTTAAAGTCCGGCCTATAATTTTTTCTTTTATTTTCACTACTCTTTCCTTTTCTAAGATTTCACTTTCGTTAGATAATATAATAACTTTCATATTAGTATGTTCTAATAAATTTGAATTTATAAATCCGAAAAGTTCTTCTAGTGTTATCCCGCTGATACGTTCTAGGTCATCAAAACAAACTACAGATTTTTCTATTATTTCAGGAGTAATTTCTATAAATTTACTTTCAATGGAAGCAAGGATTTTGTTAGTAACATCCACACTCGAATGAACGGGTGTTGCCCATTCGCTAAGAGTTCTCATAAATCCGATTCCCTTACCGCTAATACTAGAGATACTAGAAGATAACTCATAAAAAAGTGATTTTTTAATATTATCTATTTTCGAAATACCATTTAAAGAGATGTAACAAAATCTAAATCCTTCTTCTTCTATAATATCTTTTGCAGTGGTTTTTAAATAATAGGTTTTTCCACTCCCCCATTCACCATTTATCTGAAGTGCGAAGTTGGTTGAAGGAGTTTTTAAATATTGTTTGATATTAATAGCAATTTGATCCATATTTACATCAACCTTTCCTAATACATTTACTTCAAAAAATATAGATTTAATTGTTCAAACTAGAGATGAATTACGTAAATTATTAAAGGAATATGAAAGAAAATAAGCCCCACCTTCCAAAGGTGAGGGCTATAAATTTTTCTTTAAGTAAAATAAAAATCACTCACAACCCCAACCGTCTTTATCTCTGTCGAATTTTGGTAAATATGCTGGATGATTGCTAGATACACCGTTTGGATAAACCTTTTTTAACTCAGTACAGTTTTTAAATCCGGTTTGTACTGGTGTCGGGGTCGGCATCGGTGTTGGAATAACCATTGGTTTTGTTTCTTCTTGTAAAACCGGTTTGCAACCAGTTGAAACATTATAGATTAACCCATTAGTAGTTACAACGATATCGCAGTAATCAGCCGTTGCATAAACCTTCGAACTTACAGATTTTAAATTACTGACTACCCCGCTATGAGGATGACCGTAACTATTATCTTCTCCGTAGCTTAATATTGTAACTTTTGGTTTTACCCTTTGTATGAAAGCTTTCGAACTACTTGTATCAGAGCCGTGATGACCTGCTTTTAGTACAGTAGCTTGTACATTAAATATATTATAGATGTCCTCTTCAATTCCTGAATCTGCATCTCCAGTTAACATGAAGGATACTTGACCATATGTCACTTTTATTACAATAGAAGCATCATTATTTTCAGTTGCATTTTCATTTGCGTGTAAAACCGTGATATCTACATTTTCATCAAGTGATATTTTATCGCCAGTCTTTGGAACTTTATAATTTATTTTATTATCACTTATAGATGTTAATAATTCAGCATAAGTTTGAGTAGTATGAGATTTGCCACTATTAATAAATGTCCCGACTGTATAATTAGACAAAACATCAATCAAACCGCCGATATGATCTTGGTCTGGATGCGTTGCAACTACATAGTCTAATTTATTGATTCCTTCAGAAGACAGATAGCTAACTATGTCACTGCCATTTTCTCCACCATCTACTAACATGGTTTTACCGTTCCCGCTTTTGATTAAAATTGAATCACCTTGACCAACATCAATAAAATGAACCTCTAAAGGAGTTTTGTTTACAATAGTTAATAGTGCAAGTTTACTTTTAGATGGAGTCTCATATTTTAATGTAGAGCTTTTCTTTACAAAAAAACCTCCGCCCAGTCCATATAACCCACCATTTGTGCCTTTATAGGTATAAATACGATATTCTTCACCCTTTTTAAGAGTACGAACTACTTTTGTATTCTTGTCTAACAGGCTAGTATTGCTTAATACAGTGATTTTACCGATTTGACCTTTCTTTAACTCCGTTTTCCCCCACATAACCTTTTGATTATCTGCATTTACTGTAGGAGTTATAAATGAAAAGACACTAAATAGTAAAACAACGACAAAAAGTACTTTTAAACACTTATTCTTCATTTATATCTTCCCCTTAGATAATATAAACTTCACAGTACTATTATCTCCAACTAGGTTCGCAAGCCCAACCATCTTTATCTCTATCATGCTTAGTTGCATATGCTGGATGCCCTTTTTGAACTCCATCTGGATAGTGTTCTTTCAAGGCAGTACAGTTTTTAAATACTGAAGGTGCCCCAGGGATAACCTCTAATCCACTGCCCACATTTGGTTGTGTTTCTGATTGTGGATTTTCAGCCATCTCTTTTAATAAAGCTAATTTTGATTTTGAAGGTGTTTCATATTTTACTTTGTCATTTTTTTGAACGAAGCTACCTCCACCTACTCCAAAAAGACCTCCGTGGTTACTTTTATAACTATAAACTCGGTACTCTTCCCCTTTTTTCATCGTTCGAACATTAGTTAGAGATCCATTGCTTTCGAGTTTTACAAGCACAGTGTCTGCAAGAATAGTTGCTTTCCCTATCTGGCCTAGTTTTAATTCCGTCTTACCCCAGATTACTTTACTTGCAGCATTTGCGTTATCAACTTTATAAGTTGCAATTCCAAGTACTAAAGTTAATAATAAAAAAATCTTCAAGAATTTCGATAACATTATGTATTCCTCCTTTTCAAATTACTTTTATAGTACATTTTGGAAACAAATAAGTCTATAGTAATATGAAAATCCACCTACCCTATTGGATGGTGGATTCATTATTAGTGAATAATATTTTCGTGATTTACCGTATTCATATCAATCAGCAATTCTAATGCAGACATTTGAGGAAGTTTATCCGCAAACATTAATGCTTTATTTACATTATAGAAAGAAAAAGCATATAGCTCCTTTTCAATTTCAAATATTCCCTGCACTCTTTTTAATAGATAAACTCTTATCGTAGGTTTATTGTTCTCATTTTCATCTAAGTTTTCACCCAAAAATAATATTCCTAATCCCTCAACTGTAGGACTTTCAATCAAATTAACCACTTCCATGTGCTCTAATTCTATTGGTATTCTCAAATTAAACATAAATTATCCCCCTTCTTAATACATATATTCAATGCAAAAAAGGGTAATCCTTCTTTTTTTGTAAAATTAATTCCATAATTATATTATGATCTCATAAATACGTCTCTTATAATTATTCCAATACTTTACATCGACTATCTCATCCAACTTCAATAAATACGATTTGAACACATCTTCCATTTCAAATTGTTTTTGGCTTCAAATCAATCATTGTAATTCTTCCGATATGTAAGATGAACTCCAATTTTTCCATGTCTTTATTTCTACATCCTCATTGAGTTACATAGCAATTTCAATTATTTTCCTGAATAACAAAATAAGAATAAGAGATTAAAAATGATAACTACACAAGTAGTTGTATGTAGTATCTTTTATTTTTATTTAAACAAGCATCTGAAACGAGAGGCATTATTATTTAAATAAAAATAGAATTTTTTGCTTGCTGCAAAAGCAAACGAACGTTCGTATAATGGAATACAAGGAGGGAACGAATGTGCGTATAAATATTTTGAAAGTACTAGAACATGGAAAAATCCCTGAAATGATTTACATGAAAGACAATGGTGAAATGAGTAAAAGGACAATTAAGGTATTAAGTATTTCAAAGGATTCTATAAATGCATATTGTTTTCTGAGAGGTACCAATAGAACTTTTAAAATAAAAAATGTACTCGCATTCATTCCAGTAATTAATGAAGAAAGCATGGTGATCTAAATGGGTTTTTTCGATGAAATGATGGACCACCAATTAGATTTATCACAGGTGAAAGATAGAGGTAATAAAAAGTGGGTAGCCATGATGCTCCCTGAGCACTTGAAACTTATTCGTGAATACGTTGATGATCAAAAGAAAATACCTAAACCTGTGCTGGATGAGTGGGACCTTGATATTATTCAAGAAAATATTCAAATTGCCATGAAACGAAATGTAGATGTTGAAGTGAAGACATGGAAAAATGGAGAGTTCAATTTTCAAATTGGAAGTATCTCGTGGGTTGATTTAAAGGGAAGAACTATTGAAATGGAAGATGTTTTTAAATCGAATGTAATACAATTGGATGATATTGTAGATGTTACTGTATTAGAATAGAGTCGAGGTGTAGTAAATGGATAATAATCAAAAAGAAGAACTAAATCAATTAATAGAAGCATTGATGCAGAAGATGCCTCGAGAAAGAGTAATGGATACATTGAATCAACTACTACATATGCCAAATGAAGACCTTGAAGAACTATCAGAGTATTGTCGTATACTTGATGAAAGAGAAACCACCAACCAGTAAATATGGAAGGTGGTATTTTTATAATAAAGCTCAGTTAACCAATATTGCTGATTTTTATTAATTAAATGACCAATTTTTAGGCACTATTTGTATGTTCTTATTTAACTAAAGCACCCGTTACTTTAAGTACAATCCTTCACAAACTTTAAAAGGAAATGGTTATTTATTTAGGACTTAACACTGAATTAGTTGAGAATCTCTCCCTAAATTTAATTAGAAACTAAATAGAGCCACCACAATAACTAATAAAGAGACTGGTATAAAAAACATTCCCAAACTATTTTTACCTTTATTTTTAAATTCCTCTATTCCTATAATTGCAATAAAAATTCCAAGTAATAAAGATGATATTGGACCATACGAAAAATTTTTTGTAATTAAGCCGTATGCTGAAACTGCCATTACAACTAAAGCAAGAATTATTTTAATGATTTTCAACTGAATTCCTCCTCGAATTATTCACTATCTGCCGAGTTATTTGAAGAAGAAAGGAGCATTACCGTTGTTCAAGTAATGCACGACATTTGTATAAGTACATTTGAAACAACAGTTATCTAGAGTAATTATGAAAACACCAAACAATAAGAATCATACTCACTATTCCCCAAACTGTGGTACCCACTATCCACCAAATTATGGATTTAGCTTTTGTTGAACTTTCCTCGCCTTCCATATTTACTTTTATAAAAGCGAGCTTACTTTCCATACCTTTTTTCATAGAAGTAAGAACAACAAATCCGATTATTATGAAACCAATAGTTATCCAGAGTAATAAATCCACCTTTTATACCTCCCTTTTTTGTGAATTACTTTCCTTTCAATCTTCTTTATTCATGCGGCTTTAGTTCAATTAGAAAAAAATGCTTTACCCCTTCTTGAAGTAAAGCACTACACTACATTGAAGAAGCTCTTTAGTTTTTTGTGTCAATTAAGCACAATATATTAAATATTAATTTTCGTTGAACACTCTTTACAGATAAACTTGCCTTCTAGATTTAAATAAGCTTTGATTTCAGTAAATCCTTTTCGCTTCGGATATCGAATTTGGACAAATACTTCTTCATCGTCCTTGATTTCTTTATCACACCTAATACATTTTGGAATTATAAGTGCCATCATATTACCTCCTATCTTTTAATACCGCTACCTCTCTACTTTAATACGGTTGAAGTAAATAGAAGTTCCAATTTCAATAAAGTTAACTACTTAAAATCAACAAAAGTTCATTTCTGCTTATTGAACTAAACTGCCGCGTTAGTTTTATAAGAAAAAAATGCTTTACCCCCTCTTGAAGTAAAGCAAGCCGATAGTTGTATAAGTACCTTATCTTTTATTACACATTATAGTCGTACTGCTACATTATTCTGTAACTTCTACTAACTTACCGTCAACTACTTTCAATACAGGACTTTCAAATGCTTTTCGCATATACTCGTAATCATCTTTTAAATCCTCTAATGATTCGGCAGGCATTATTTCACCCCATGCATGAGGGACATGATTTTTATCATAATGAACCTCGCATATCTCAAAGTAAGATTTATCGCTTTTAGGGTATTTATCTTCCACAACTCTATAATTCCAGTACATAATAATCTCCTTCCTTGCTATGCCTTATGTGTCAAATGCGACATACAGATTCTCATTCTCTTCTTCAACTAAAGCACCCGTTAGTTTAAGTAGAAACCTTCACAATCTCTTGATTCTATTCGAATAATGGCATAATATGCTCTTTAATCAATTCAATTCTGTCTTTGGCACGTGGCATAAAGCGAGAAGCAATAGTAACTACCATTTTCTTTTTGGGTTTTATGAAAATTACATTTCCACCATCCCCCAAAGCTGCATAGCAATCATCAACAATCCACCACAAGTAACCATAAGACAACTCTCCCCATCGACTTTTTTCCTTTGTGCTTTCCTCTATCCATTTAGAAGATAGGATTTGATTACCGTTCCATAAACCTCCACTTAAATATAACTGACCTATTTTTGCCATATCCTGTGGCGTTAAAGTAAGCCCCCAACCGGCGGTGTTTACACCTTTAGGGTCTACTACCCAACCAGTTACATATTTATCCTTAAGAAAAGCAAAATAATCTTCTTTATTTTGTATAAATGCATTATTAGGAGCTTTGATTTCAAGAGGTTTAAACAAGCTCTCAGTAGCAAAATCAATCACAGATTGACCAGTTGCATTTTTAAGAACACCTGATAAAATATGTGTGCCAACGGTAGAATATTTAAACTCTCCAATACCGCCTTTTCCCCCTAGCAAATCCAATGTAGCTTTTACCCAGTCATCACTTGTATAAATCTTTGTATATGGCTCCGCCTTGTATTTATATGGTGCAGTCATTGTCATTAAATTTTTTATGGTGACATTCTGTATTGTTTTTTCGCCACGCCTAACTGTGTAATCCGGAAAAAATTCTAATACTTTCTGTTCTATATTTTTAATGTATCCTTTATCTATTGCAATACCAATAAGAACAGATATTATACTTTTTGTTACAGATGCTATATGCAATACATCATCTTTGGTGTACCCATCAAAATATTTTTCATAAATCAAACTTCCATCTTTTCTAATAGCAATGCCTGCTATATTGGAATATTCTTTTTTTATTAAATCTTCAAAGTTAGAAATAGGATTTTTATTCATTCTTACCTCTTCGTATTGACATATTGACGTCAAATATATCAATCCACTCCTTTCGTTAAAATGATTAATCAATATTGATGTATTAAGAATAATTTGTTATAAAATTATTATCAATTCTTTTTTACAATAAATAACAATGTTAAAAAGGATGAATGAATCACTTTTCTAATCGGAGTATTGATTACTTTAGGTAGTGACCTTACCCCTTTTAATAATTAGCGTTGAAAATAGTCCACAAAAACATATCCTTATAAAACCACTTTTTTCTAATTTAAAATTTTTCTTATTGAGCTAACCTGCTGCTTTAGTTTAATAAAAAAAGGCTTTACTCCTTCTTGAAGTAAAGCACCAGTTATTTGATCAAGATTATAGAGAAAATTCGGAATTTTCGCATTTAAAATATCTTAATACGGTATGTTTATTTATATTATTCATAGGGGGTGACCTAATGGGGGTCCCGTCAGATTTATGCGGATTTACAACGTTAAGCAAAGAATGTTACCAAACGATGGTTTGGTAACATTCTTTGTTTAACTAACGGGCTAATTAATTGAAAAGGATACATACAATAATCGCATTCGTCAGACATATGAAAGTAGTTTGAAGTGCTTTTGAAGAATGGTACCGATAAAAACAAAATAAAACGCTTAACCAATTGTTAAGCGTTTTATCTCTATTATAAATAAAATTCATAACTATAACAGCTGAATAGACACAATAATAAATTGTAACCAGTTCTTAATAGACACCTTTTGATTATTCTTAACTTTTACTTGTTGATATTCAATGTTTAAATTTCTATTTCATAATTTCGATAGCATATAAAAACGCCTTGTATGTTCATTTCTAATCCATAACAAAACCACCATCAACAACTAAATTTTGCCCAGTGATGGCACGTGCCCATGGAGATGCAAAAAATAACGCTACGTCCGCTAACTCCTTTGGGGTTGTCACTCTTTGTAAAGGTGTTGTGGCTTCAATCATTTGAAATACTTCTGCTGTCGTCACTTTACTTGCATCCGTTTGTTTTAAGAGTCCACCAGACATCATATTAACTGTAATGCCATACGCACCTACCTCTTTCGCCATGTTACGTGTAAATCCAAGCAATGCTGCTTTGGCTGTTGTATATTCATGATAAGCTACTACCGGATGCTGAAATAAGTTTGTCCCAATATTGATAATACGACCAAATCCTAGTTCCTTCATATCCTGAATACATGCTTGAATACTGTTCAAGGTACCCTTAATGGTTCCTTCAAATTGTTTATTGTAATCGGTCCATTGAAGCTCAAACACATTTTTTTGCGTCAGAGGGTTAAATTCAAAATCAATCAATGCATTATTCACAATGGTAGTGATCGGCGTATGAAAATGTTGTTTTGCCGTTTCGACCATTTGCTGCACTTCTTGTTGATTGCGTACATCTGCTTGTAAAGCGATTACCTTCTTACCGAGCTCTTTTGCCAATGCTTCAGCTTTTTCTTGACTCTTGTAGTAATTGATCACCACATTAGCCCCTTCTTTAACAAATGCTCGAACGAGTTGTTCTCCAACACCTCTACTTGCGCCCGTAACTAATACGGTTTGTTTATCTAGTTCCATTAGTCGTTCTCCTAACTTAATTTTTGTATCGTCTTTTTTAAATCTGCACTTTCACAAATAACAGAAATAACCGCTACACCATCAGCTCCACTTGCTCGAATTTTGTGAGCATTGTGTTCATCAATGCCCCCAATCCCGACAATACAATCGGAAAATCCGGGTATTGCTTTCTTGCAGTTTGTAGAAAATCGAGCCCTGCCGGTGGTTTTGCATCATGCTTTGATTTCGTTGGATAAATGGGACCGATGCCTACATAATCAGCTTCGTTTCTTACAGCCTGGGCTAGCTCCTGTTCATTATGTACAGAAACCCCCACAATTTTATCTTTGGCAAGTGTGCGAAATTCGGTGATAATCACATCATCTTGCCCCACATGAATCCCATCCGCATCCATTTTTAGTGCCAATTCGATGTCGTCATTCACAATAAAGGGCACGTTATACGCTTTGCACAGTTTTTGACAGGCAAACGCAAACGCCTCATAAGCTGCACCCGTTAAACAGCCTTCTCCTTTTTCACGGAATTGGAAACAAGAAATACCTGTTTGCAATGTTTTTTCAAGTGTTTCAAGAGGCTCCTTGCTATTTTGCGTTCCCATAATAAAATAAACATTCAACATATTACGATTCATAAATCAGTACCTCGCATTTTCCTTCTGCACATTTGTACGCAAAATGATTGGTAGGTCCATGACCTTGACCAATAGATAAAGGGTTGGAAATGGCTAAATGTATAAATTTCTTTGCCTCGATCATGGCTTCTTTCATTAATAAGCCTTTCGCTAACTGTGCCGTAAGGGCTGCTGAAAATGTACAGCCTGTGCCATGCGTATCTTTTGTTTGTACACGTGGTGTTGTCATCGTAAAATGCCCGCCGTTCCAATACACCGTATCAGTCGCCAATTCTCCATCTAGATGCCCGCCTTTCATGACAACACATTGTACGCCTAACGCTAATAATTCGCCCGCTGCTTGGTCAATCTGTTGTTTCGTTTGGACCGTTCGACCTGTTAGTACCTCTGCTTCTGGGATATTCGGGGTACAAATGGTTGCAATCGGTAATAATTGTTCCTTCATCGCACGTATCTCCTGCTGCTGTAACAAACTAGCGCCTCCTTTTGCGATCATGACGGGGTCCACTATTAACGGAACTTGCTGCTCTTTCAGCAACGCAACTACGCCTTCAATAATTCCTGCATCAAACAACATGCCTGTTTTGATCGCTTTTACATCAAAATCATCGAGTACGGCCTTTAGCTGTGCTTGTACAAACGATGCAGTTATTGGAAAAATCCCATGCACACCTGTTGTATTTTGTGCAGTTAATGCCGTAATGACCGATGTGCCAAACACCCCTAATTCCTGAAATGTTTTCAGATCTGCTTGAATTCCAGCGCCGCCACCACTGTCTGAACCTGCTATTGTACATGCAATCATTTTGTTCCCTCCGCTAATCGTTCTAAATGGTTCAGTACATTTTCATGCAACGTACCAATCGGCCCATAAGCCCATTCACTTATCTGTTTATATTCACGAATTAAATTCGCTAAATCCGAAAAAGGCTCTGTACTACTTGCAAGTAGAGCTGCACAAATCGCACTAAGTAAACAGCCACTGCCCGTCACTTTTGTGATCTTTTCATGACCGCCCGTAATCAGTGCCACTTGAACACCGTCTGTTAATACATCTGTTTCTCCTGTGACAATGACCAAGCAATTATAGTTCCTTGCAACGGTTTTGGCTGTTTGTACAACATCGAGTTTCCCTGAACCGCTATCCACACCTTTTGAATGCCAATTGACACCGGCAATGGCAGCCAGTTCTCCTATATTACAGCAAATTAAGCTCACCTTTAACTGTTGTAATAAGGCAAGCGTTGTACGCGTACGAAAAACGGTTGCCCCTGCACCAACAGGATCTAACACAATTGGCACATGGTGCGTATTTGCACTTTGGCCAGCCACTTGCATCGAAGAAATGGTGCGTTCATTAAGTGTCCCAATATTGAGAAGTAATGCGTCCGCTTTACTCGCCATTTCGGCTACTTCCTCTTGTGCATCAGCCATCACAGGGGAAGCACCAATCACCAGCAAGCCATTTGCAGTGAAATTCGCCACGACATAGTTTGTGATGCAATGTACAAGAGGTTTTTGTGTATTAATTTTTTGCAGGCTCAACGATATACACCTCCTGCATCCAATTTTGCATCGTCCAAGCCATTTCCCAAAACTGCCATTCATAGTAACAACTTTTCTTAAAATGCTCATATAACCATTTTTCTTTTTCCTGTTGCTCTGCTGCTAAACGATTCATCATTCACTTTTGCTTTTCGATCGTTTCTTTCATCTTGTCTGATCCATATAGGGCAATCCATTGGCAATATAACGGTATATTAGGCGAAGCGTGTTTTATTTTTTGCCCGATTTCTTGATACAGCCACGGGCAAGGTAAAATCGCTGCAAATGCTTCTGCGACATCTCCAGTATGAACCGCCTGATACATATGACTCACATAGTTATAGGTTGCAGGTGCTGCTTCAAATTGTTCAATTTCCTCAGCTGTAACGCCTAAATCCTTAAACGTCGTACGATGAAGTTCCAACTCGGCTTCATGAATAAATCGTGCCGTGTCTAAAAAATAGTTAATATCCTCTTCATTTGTTGCTTTCGCTGCTGCAAGCGCCAGGACTTTTGTGTAATGCTTTAAATAATACGCATCTTGTAGCATATAAAACTTAAATTTCTCTAACGGCAAAGTTCCATCTGCAATGCCTCGTACAAATGGATGCTCGAAGCTTGCCTCAAAATAAACATTCGTTTCTTTCCTCACTTTTTCACAAAATTCCATACATAGTCCTCCTCATATGTGGACGTAAGCGCAAAAAAAAGGCGTCTCTAAAAATAGAGACGCCAAAAAAGTGTAAACTACACCACTAATTGCTCCCTACGTCAGTGTTAACTGTCAGGTTCTAAGGGTCAGGTTTTAACCTTCTCAACACCAAAGTGTCCCCCCGCAATTAAAGTATTTGCATAAGAAAGGCTCCACGTAAAAAATACGCGGAGCCTTAGTAAGTACAAATTCATAATTTGTATGTACTTTGCTCCCTACGTCCGTATTAACGGTCAGGTTCTAAGGGTCAGATTTTACCTTCTCAACACCAATGTGTCCCCCTGCAAATGCATTTAATTAGCTTGAGTGTATCAAAACAAATGGATTTTAACAAGCTTATCTTAAACTACTACACCACTACAAATAGTCAAAAAAATATTCCCAAATCCCGCTTTGGGAACTTGTTTACATTCAATTAACGGTATAGGCAGTTCGGAATCTGTATACTAAAAACAGTTATTTAACTTCAAGCTACTGCATAAGAAGTTAAAAATTAATAAAGTTAACCCTAAGCGGACAGTTTACTCGCTGGGGTTAACTGTGAAACATTAAGTAATTTTAATTATAGGTTCTTTACTGCTTCCGGAAATAGAAAACTAATTAGTTCTTTGAACATATCTTGTTGATACATACATACTATCCTGCTTCACCCCTGCTAAATTAGTAATTTTATTAAATGCTGAAAAACATCAAGCATTAGAAATTTTCAAAAATGCATTTGGCTTATTGAACTAAACTGCCGCGTTAGTTCAATAAGCTAACTAAACAACCACCTTCGGAATTAACGGTTGGTGGTTTCTCTTTCATCTAGTATATGGCAATATTCTGCCAGCTCATCAAAGTTTTCATTTGGCATATGTAGTAGTTGATTTAATATATCTATTACTTTTTCTCGAGGCATCTTCTGCATCAATGCTTCTATTATTTGATTTTCTTTTTTATATCAACCCAAGATACTTCCGATTTGAAAATGGAACTCTCCATTTTTCTATGTCTTTTACTTACTACAATTAAAAAAGCACCGCCAGGCAAGCATAAATTAACGCTTTTAAAACATTATTTATTTTTATTGAAGGTTCATGTAACGCAACCCAAACTAAGTAACAAAAAAAGGTTAAGCTTTCAATTGACAAATCAAGTATAGTAATCCTATACTTTAATTAACTTAATGAATAGTTCTCCTAAAGGGGAGTAGCTTTTACAGCAGAGTCGTCAGTTCGGAAGATTATCCTTCCCGGCTTTGTTGGCAACTATATTGTTGTTAGCAAGACCTTTACCTAATTAGTAAAGGTCTTTATTGTAATTTAAACCTTTACCAAATCTGGTAAAGGTTTTTTGTTTACAAAAAAATATGGTCAGACATTCTTGAACTCTCATTAAAAGAAATCCTAAACAGACTGGAGTTGAAAAATGAATAATAAATTTATTTCCAGCAAGGTGAAATAAGGATGTACTATACATCAAAGTTGTTTACTATTGTAACGTCTGATATGAACTTTTTGTATAAAAAATAATGATTTTTGAGAGGATTGATTTGATTGGAACTATCAATTTTATTTGAATACGGATGGGTATTGTTACTATTAGTTGCTCTTGAAGGGTTGCTTGCAGCTGATAATGCACTGGTATTAGCCATTATGGTTAAACACCTACCAGAAGAAGAAAGGAAAAGAGCACTCTTTTATGGTTTAGCTGGCGCCTTCGTCTTCCGCTTTGCTTCTTTATTTATTATTTCATTTCTTGTGGATGTTTGGCAAATTCAGGCTATAGGGGCATTATATCTATTGTTTATCGCCATTAATCACATAGCGAGGAAACTGTTCTTTAAAAAGAAAGAAGAGAATATAGAGGAAAAAGAGAAGAAAAAATCCGGTTTTTGGGCTACAGTTTTAAAAGTTGAGTTAGCCGATATTGCTTTTGCAATTGATTCTATTCTTGCTGCGGTTGCCTTAGCCATGACTCTTCCAAATACAACTCTCCCTTCAATTGGAGGGTTAGATGGTGGAAAGTTCCTCGTTATTTTTATGGGCGGTTTGATTGGACTAATCATTATGCGTTTTGCAGCTAACTTGTTCGTTAAACTATTAAATTCACGACCAGGACTCGAAATTGCTGCATTTGCAATAGTTGGATGGGTAGGAGTAAAACTCGCTGTTTTAACATTAGGGCACCCGGATGTCGGAGTATTATCCTATGATTTTGCTCATTCTACCGAATGGAAATTATTTTTCTACACAATTTTAATTGGAATTGCAGCAACAGGATGGTTTATGTCAAAAGATAAAAACCAAAAAAAATCGTGAACTTGTGAAAGTGATTAAAGAAATTTGCAATGGGGGAAGGCTATTAAATCGTATTATTAATCCCTTTGAATGCTCTTTTTGGATCTACAAAGTTTGCATTTGTAACTACTCACTTAAAAATAAACATTCATAAAACGCTAGAAACACGGTTGATGTCGATTGCTTCCTCATTGACTTTGATGTAATTAATTTGGAGGTGAATCCCTTTAAAGGGAATATATAAGTGGATATAATTACCATATTAAATTTAGTTTTATTAGTGATTTTGATTGGCTTGACTGCTTTTTTTGTTGGATCGGAATTTGCCGTAGTCAAGATAAGAATGTCGCGGCTTGATCAATTGATCGCCGAAGGTAACAAAAAGGCAGTACTTGCGAAGAAAGTGGCTGTTAATTTAGATTATTACTTATCAGCCTGACTGCTAGGAATTTGCATTTTTATAAATTTTGAGCGTTTTTTAATTTTCATGGGAGTTCAAGAAGTGTTAGTTTTCTCTTTTTGGATTACATTAGTTTAAATAAAATTTTCTAGTAAAAAATTTAATATTTTGAATTTTTTTATTTACATTTTAGTATTTTATTTATATAATACTATTCATACAAGTTTAATAGGTTTAATAAAAAGGAGGCAACATCATGGCTAAAACATCTACATTAGTTAAAGTGTCCGCTGCGGGCAAATGGGATTCCGGTGTTAAAACCGATATCTCAATAAGAAATTTTTCTGTGTTTTCTATGGACGAACCACCAACATTAGGGGGGGGTGATGCAGGGGCAATGCCACTGGAATATGTACTTGCAGCCCTTAATGGTTGTAAAGGTGTTATGATTCCATTAGTAGCCCAAGAGTTAGACTTTGTTTTCTCGGGAATTGACTTTGAAAGTACAGGTATTGTTGATACTAAAGGACTAATGGGAGAAGAAGGCGTCTCTACATATTTCCAGAAAATTCGTTTTACCGCAAAAATACATACTGAAGAAAGTGAAGAGAGAATTGAGCAACTAAAATATGAAGTAGAACGTAGATGTCCCGTACTTAACCTATTTATTGCCGCTGGAATCAAACTTGACATCCAATGGAAGAAGATATAAACCTTTCATTAAAAATGGAATGAACATGGATAAAGATAATTTTAACTTAAATAAATTAAACTTTTTTGATTATATATAATAGAGCCTTAGGATTTTTAAATACATGTAATTAAAAAATCTCAGCATAATTATGCTGAGATTTTTGGGTTATTCTATTTATTACGTTTTCGGAATAACACAATCAGTGCAGGTAAGATCGTTAATGCACAGATTAATGATAATACCGTATCGATCACGGTGGTAATACCGAATATCACTTAAAATCGGGAAGTTCACGAAAATTAATGTGGAAAATCCAACAATCACGGTTAATCCAGAGGCTGTAATCGCTTGTCCTACTTTAGATAACGATACTATTATCGCTTCTTTTGCCTCTAAGCCTTTCGCTTCCCCAAAAACATGAAAAATAAGCTTTCCTTCACTTGTAGTAGTATCGATATTCTCTGGAAGACTAAGAAAATTTCATTAAGGGAATTTACTAAATCTATTAGGTGTTTTAAAGAACGTCCCAATTTATCCAGTTTCCAAACTACCAATGTGTCTCCCTCTCGTAAGAAATCAATAGCTTCATCCAGTCCGGTTCTTGAAGATTTCGCTCCACTAGCAACATCCGTAAATATTCGCTTGCAACCAGCATGCAATAAAGCATCTTTTTGTAAATCAAGGTTTTGTTCTTGCGTGGAAACCCTAGAGCATAACCAATCAAAATATAATCACCTCAAGTTAGTATTTCAACTTATTGTCTCATAAATCATAAAAAGTGCAGATTATGAGATTTTTTTTTGAGATGAGTTTTAAAATCTATATTAATAGTGTTTGAGGTTATTTTTTTTTAAATTAATCCAGTCTCAAAAACGAATGTTTTTGAGACTGGAAAGATCTACATACCCCTTCTTTAGATCAGCTCATCCTTGCTCGTTTTATTGATGAAGGCTATTTGGAACGACATATTACGAAGATGAAGAAGATTTATAAAAGCCGAAGAAACTTCCTTATTCATTGTTTAAAAACACATTTTCGAATAAGGTTAATATTTTCGGCTATTCAACAGGCTTACACCTAATTGTTGAATTAAATGAATCCCACTTTTCACAAGATTTACTTGGATGGATCGAACAGTTTGGAGTTAAAGTATATCCTGTAGAAAAGATCATGCTATTGAAAAAGGAAAACATCATAATCGAAATTATTCTGGGTTATGGACATCTAAAAAGGAAGAAATAAAAGAAGGCGTGACCAGACTACATCAAGCAATATTTAAATCCAAAAATTAAAGCCGATTCTTCCTTAGCGTAAGGAAAATCGGCTTTTTTCATCCAAAAATTGGCTTAGCGTATATTTTACGCGTTTTTCTGCCGGGACCCCAATTAGAACAAGCTGCCATTACAGGAAGCACTTGACTAGAGCACCCGTTAGTTGAACAAGGAACCCAGTTAACAAATAATGTCAAACGGTGTATCGAAGCCATTAAAATACAACAGAACCCATTAATTTTTTTTCATTGATCTTTTAAACTATTATTTGAATTAGCTAATTTTTCTAAAATATGAAGATTTTTAATAAATGAGCTACTGAAACTTGTGTTTTTAGCAAAATAGGAGATAAGTTTCTTTTTTGTTGTATCAATTTGTTTCTTATCAAAATAGGATAAGTCTATATATTCGATTTAACCGTATCTTGCTCTATAAAGACCGATTCTATTGATTTCTAAATGTTTATATGGAACATCAAAAAAATCATCTGCGTTACTAACGTCTAAAGATATTTCATTTAGCAGAAAATAACTAACAATTTGAGCAACTTCTTGCCATTTATAACCTGTGCTTTTTCCACTTTGAAAATCATATAATGTTCCGTCGATAATGATGTCACCATCTGCACCCCCAACAAAAGCGGAGGAAACACCAAAAGATGGATTATAGAAAATCTCGCTATTTGGAGTTACAGTTGGTATAAACTTTTCTTGAAAAACTTCACATAATTGCTCTAAATCTTTAATGATTTCATCATCAGGTTCATCGAAAAACGATTTGTCCAAAAGGTTGGTTGGAGGAAGTCCAGAACGAAAAATATGTTCTAATTTAGCTAAGAATCAAACATCTAAAATTAATTTTTTTATATCTTTTTTGTTATTTCTAAATGATTTTAAGTTGTTAATTGCTTTATTAAACCTTTTTCCAATTTTTGATTCCATTGAACCATAAAGCTCACACATTTGCTCACATAATTATTTTTTTGTGTTAATTTTATTTAACTGAGTTGATTTTAGTATTACGTAAAGCCTTGATTAAACAGGCTTTATCATACTTAATTTTTTATGATGTTAGTGATCTCGTTGCATATTTGAAAAAAAAGCCCCGAACGTGAACTGACCCAATAAAGTTAGACAAATAATTTAGGCAGCTTCTAAGATCTGTGTTCGGTATTCTACCGGGCTCAGATCTTTTAATTTTGCCTTCATTCGCTTGTGATTATAATAATCCATATATTCTTCTAATTCCTTTTCAATATGCGCCATGCTCTCAAACTCTTGTAAATAAAGCAGTTCAGACTTTAATAGGCCAAAGAAATTTTCAATGACTGCGTTATCTAAACAGTTCCCTTTACGAGACATACTCTGTGTAATTTGATGTGCTTGTAATGTCTGTTGATATTTTTTCATTTGATAATGCCAGCCTTGATCGGAATGAAGGATGACTTCGTCTCCTGGCTGGAGGCGCTGAACAGCTTCGTCTAACATATCTCCTACAAGTTGGTAGACCGGTCGATTCATGACTTTATATGCGATAATTTCCCCATTACACAAATCAAGAACAGGTGACAGATAACGTTTTTCTCCAAATAGATGGAATTCAGTCACGTCTGTTACCCATTTTTGATTCATTTTCCCTGCCTTAAAATCACGTTGTAGTACATTAGGAGCGATTTTCCCAACGTTTCCTTTATAAGAGCGATACTTCTTCATACGGACCTCACATTTTAAACCAATTTCATTCATCAAGCGGTTGATGGTCTTCGGGTCATGAGTAAAACCGTATTTCTGCAGTTCTTTCGCGATGCGACGGTAACCATAACGACCCTTATGTTCGTGATAAATGATCTTAATGGCTTCTTTTCCCGCTTCATATTTATCGACTTGATCCAATCGTTTTTCCCAGTAGTAATAAGTACTGCGTGGAATGTCAGCGACCTCAACTAAATCCACGACCTCATATTGTCCCTTTAGTTCAAAAATTACTTGCGCTTTGATTTTGTTTGTAATTTTTCCTGCGTCTGAACTAAAGCGTTTAACTTTTTTAAATAAGCATTTTCCATTTCTAAACGCTCGACTTTCGCTTGTAGAGCTTCGACTGAGTCTTCTGCTGGAGTGGATGTTGGTGATATAATTTTCTTCGTTTCTTTTTTCATGGATGGACGCCCCTTTTTCTTTGGTTCAAGCGCGTCCATTCCTTTTGTCTTAAGCAACTGTTCCCACTTATACACGGTACTAGGGGAAGAAATATTAAATGTGCTTGCAGTTTCTCGAAGAGACGCACCAGTTTTGAACATAAATTGAGTACGTCTAGTTTAAACGCTGATGAGTAACTTGTATAGTCGTCTTTCTGAAAACCATGTTCACCTTGTGCTTCAAATAGTTTTACCCAAGTAATGACTTGAGATTTAGCTGCGCCAATGCTTTCTGCAATAGTTTTATAGCTTTGGTTTCCAGTTAAATAGCGTTCCACCGCTTCTAATTTAACTTCTACTGTATATTTAGACATAAAAACACCCCGTAAATGTTAGTTAATGTCTAACATTTACGGGGCAGTTCAAACGGAGGGCTTTTTTTGTGATTATTTCTGGTAATTGTTCTACATGTTAACATTCTATCCTATTTCGTCCCTGTTGCTTTGCCCGATATAGTGCCTCATCAGCTCTACGAACTAAATCTTCCGGAACTGAAATAGAATCAGAAGGCATCGCGGCAACCCCAACACTAACAGTAACAACATTATTAACTTTTGAACCCGTGTGGGAAATCTGAATATTTTCTACAGCTGCACGAATGTTTTCCGCAATAACACACGCACCTTTTATATCCACTTCCGGCAGTACGATTACAAATTCCTCTCCACCGTAACGAGCAACAAAATAAGGTTTTTGCGATACTTTAAGATCTAATGTACTTGCCACTTGTTTTAGACAAAAATCACCACATAGATGACCATAAGTATCGTTAAAGTTCTTAAAATAATCAATATCCAGTAGAATCAGAGATAAAGGAGTAGAGTTTTTCAACACCTGTGTCGATACTTGAACAAAGTAATCGTTAAAAGAACGACGATTAGCAATTCCTGTTAATCCATCCTTATTAGATAAATCTTCTAACGTCTTATTAACTTCTAGTAGTTTTTCTTCGGCAGCCCTACGTTCAGTTGTATCTAACATCATCCCGATTACATACGGTTGTTCATTGTCACCTACATAACGCGATGAGGTTACTTTCCCCCATACTATATGTCCGTCCTTGTGAATATAACGCTTTTCTATTTGATAATAGTCGATTTTTCCTTCCATGAGTTCCCTAAAAAGTTGAATATTTTTCTCTAAATTTTCATCTAGGTAGCTTGTATCTATAAATGTCATGGTACATAAAGTTTCAGTGTCATATCCTAGTATTTCTTCTAATTTTGGATTAGCTTGAACAATACGGCCTTTTTGGTTTAAAATGACAATCCCTAATCCTGCCTTCTCATAGATAGTTCGAAATCTATCATTACTTATTTTTAATTCATTTGTTTGGAGTCTGTCTCTTTCAGCAAAATATTGCACTTTATCATATTGTGAACCTAACCACCACACAAAACAGCCTATTAATGGAACAGAAAATAATTTTGGTATCCATACTAAGTAGCCATAGATAACGTAATAATAAATATTAAACGCTATTTCTAAGATTACATACATAAGTAAACCAATTATTCTACCTCTATATTTCAAATCATCCCTCTTCTCAAAGTTAATTCTCATCAATTTAACACTGCTATTTTCTTTGTGGGTCTTTAGCTCTCTTTGTACTTATTTTACATTTTATGAAGAGGCAACCTAATTTCAACTGTTGTTCCTTTATATTCTTTACTTGTAAATGTTATTGTCCCCTTATGCAGACTTATAATCTTAAAGCATAACATTAACCCTAAACCAGTCCCTTTCTCTTTATTACTAAAAAAAGGTTCCCCTAATTTTTTAAGACGTTCCTCATTTATTCCAACACCATTATCGATGATTTTTATCAATACATTTGACTTCTCTTTAATGGCTTGAATGTTCACGTAACCTCCACTAGGAATGGCTTCAATACTATTTTTAATTAGGTTTACAAGCACTTGTTTGATTTGATTTATATCGCAACAAATCATAGGTATGTCCGATTCTATTTGGCTGAATATTCTAACGTTTCGCATATTTGCCTCTGATTCCATCAGTATCTCAACATCTTTTAGTATTTTTTCAAGATTACTATTCTTTATTTGAATCTCTTTTGGCTTTGCGAGATTAAGGAATTCTTTAATAATATCTTCAAGACGATTAAACTCATCATGAATAACTTCAAAGAATTCCTGTTTTATTATTCCTTGTTGTAATAGCTGAATAAGGCCTCTTATTGATGTAAGAGGATTTCTTATTTCATGGGCGACACCTGCAGCAAGTTCCCCTACAACAGTTAATTTTTCTGACTTTGAAAGCTGTTCTTCTGCTTTTCTTTTTTCTGTGATATCTCTTCCAACCACAATAATGTGCTCCGTTTCACCATTTCCACCAATTACAGGTGTACCGACACACTCCATTAAGATCCAATACCCATTGACATGCAACAAGCGAAATTCCACCTGTAAAGGAGACTTCGTTTTGCCAATCTGGTCAAATTTCATTAATAATAATGGAACGTCTTCTGGATGTACTCTATCCATTATTTTATTACTCACTACATCCTTTTTGGATAAACCAATTACTTTTTCGTTAGATGGTGATGCATACAAAGCATGTCCGTTCATGTCAAATAACATAATTGAGTCAGTCATGTTTTCTGCAATTAGGCGATATTTGTATTCACTTTCCCTCAAAGCTTTCTCGGCTTTTTTGCGTTCTGTTATATCTACACATGACCCAATGACTTCTACCACTTCTCCACTTTGTTTAATTGGACGTAAAGCAGCAAGATAAAATATCCCATTAATCATGCTCTCGTACGTAACAAGTTCTTCTCCCTCCCAAGCCCTCTGATAATATTTCGTTTTTTCCATTGCACTTTCAGAAGGAAGAAACTCGTGTAGTGCTTTTCCAACTACTTGATTAGGAATTAAACCTAGTCGGTACAGTAAATCACCATCACAAAGTGTATGAATAAATTGACCAGAGATTTTTTTATACTTAAAGATCATTCCTTGTTGCAGTCGAACAGTATCCTGAAGCTCCTTTTTTGCCATTTGGACTAGTTCTTCTGCCCACATTCGTTCGTTGATATTTTGAGAAATTCCATATTCTTTTACAATTTGCGCAATTCCTGGAAGAGCATTTTCCAATTCCTTTGCTGGTAGGGGTTTACTAAAGAAATAACCTTGTCCTTCGTTACATAGATACTGTTGCAGAAACACAAGTTGCTCCTTGGTTTCTATTCCTTCCGCGACTACATTCAAGTTCAAGTTATGTGCCATTGAAATGATCGTTTTCACAATCGTTTCATCTTTTGGATTTTTGTAAAGTTCTCGGACAAACGATTGGTCGATTTTTAATGTATCCACAGGGAATTGTTTTAAATAGTTTAATGAGCTGAATCCTGTCCCAAAGTCATCAATGCTTATGCGAACACCCA
Organism: Psychrobacillus sp. PGGUH221; assembly: GCF_042055255.1. Taxonomy (NCBI): domain Bacteria; kingdom Bacillati; phylum Bacillota; class Bacilli; order Caryophanales; family Bacillaceae; genus Psychrobacillus; species Psychrobacillus sp. PGGUH221. Next base: position 302,691 of record NZ_JAQMHQ010000003.1, on the reverse strand, counting down.
ATTGCTTAAGCTGCTTTAATGTTGAAATGGTACGTTCAATATCCGCCGTCATACTTTCAGTAATCTCAAGTTCCAGATAGTGAGGTTCAAGCCCTGTTTCTTTCAGAATGGTGGCAATTGTTTTAACGAGATTGGATTGAGTGAACTGCCTGGCTGATAAATTGACAGCCATGACCGTTGAAAAACCTTTTTGATGCCATGTTTTATTTTGTTTGCATGCAGCGTACAACGCCCATTCCCCGATAGGTATAATCAATCCGGTTTCTTCAGAAACAGGAATAAAGGTTGCAGGTGATATTATTCCTCGCTCCGGGTGATTCCAGCGGATTAATGCCTCTACGCCCACTATATTACCGGTTTTCAAATTAAGTTTTGGTTGATAGTGTAATAGGAACTCTTCACGTTCAATTGCTTTATAAAGATCCGCTTCCATTTGCAATGGATTGAATTCGGTTTCATTCGAAAAGTAAAACTTATAATTGTTTTTACCTGCTTTTTTTGCTTGATACATGGCATAATCAGCATGTTTAATCAATGTCTCGACCGTCTCCCCGTCTTCGGGGAACATGCTAATACCTACACTTGAAGTAGTGAAAATGTCATAATTATTTATTTTATATGGACCGGCAAGAACATCAAGAATTCTTTGAGCCACCTTGGATGCAACATTTTTATCGGCATCTGCTAAAACCACGATAAATTCATCTCCACTTTGACGGAAAATGATATCCTTATCTTGTACGGATGACTTCAGCCGTTTGGCCACTTCTTTCAAAAGAAAGTCACCTGCATTGTGTCCCAATGTATCGTTGATCACTTTAAAACGATCTAGATCAAGCAATAACACAGCCATGATTTGTTTCTTTTCAACAGCAACCGTTAATTCTTTTAAAAGACGGGAATGCAACAAATTTCGGTTAGGCAATCCGGTTAAATAATCATGAAAGGCCATGTATTCATTGTCTTTTTCTATTTCAACTTGTTTCGTTATATCTTGCGATATACCGTATACACCATCAATTTGCCCGTTTACCATAATAGGGGTAATAGAGGTGTTTAAATGAATGAGAGAACCATTTTTGTGATGAACTGCGGTTCTGAAGTTTTGTGGTGCGCCTTTTGTCACTAACTCGAAAAGTTTTTTCACCTTTTCTCTTTCTTCTGGTGTAACCATGTCAAGATAATGCATCTTTAAAATTTCATCTGTAGTGTAGCCAGCCATTTGTTCGCGTATATTGTTACTGCTTGTATAGTAACCGTTTAAATCAAACGAGAAGACACTATTTGCATTAAATTCAATAAGGGATTGATATCGCTGTTTATTATCATTTAATTCTTTATAGACCCTCTTCTTTTCCGTAATATCTTTGCCTGCTACCATTACAGCTGGTTTTCCGTTATATGAGATTGCAACTGCATTTGTTTCTAGATCTATTACTCTTCCATCCAATGTTTTAACTTTGTAGTCCAACGAAGAAAGCTTCTCACCATTTACGAGCCTTTCCAGGCGATTTTGAAAAGTATCTACCTCTTCAGATACTATCATTTCTTGCAATTTTTTACCCAATACCTCATTCTCATGACTAGCTCCTAAGATTTTTAGTAACTCAGGGTTTGCATACAAAATTCTTCCTTCCTGATGAACAAAAACAAAGTTAGGAGAGAGGTCAATTAGTGTACGATATCGTTCTTCGCTTTCAGCTAAATTAATTGACGCTATTTTACTGTCGGTAATATCGAGAACGATACCAGTACATAAAACGACTTTTCCTTGTTGATTTTTGATGACATCGGCGCTATCTTGAACCCACCTAAGAACTCCATCTGAACGGATGATTCTGAATTCAATATCAGACGGACGGCCCGATAATAGATATTTCATGTGACTTTCAACTAAAGGCAAGTCTTCAGGAAAAATGAAATCATTCCAAAAATTAGGAATATCTTTATAATCGCATTGTATAATCCCGTATATGTTGGCAATCTCGTTAGATACCCATAGAGAATTTTTCTCCAGATCTCTGTACCATATAGGCGAGCTTACGCTATCAATTACTCTTTTAATGAATTCAATATCATTTTCATTTCTGAATAAATCAGTAATTTTAGTAATATTCATTTTCATTCTCCATTTATTAATTTATTTTTCAAAAAATAATAAATACAAAATGGCCATCCTCTAAGAGAAGTAGCCATTGTTTGAAGCAGATAAACAAATAGAGGGCTTTTCGCTACAAACGCCTAACAGTTACAGTCTTTGCTAATAATTGATTATTTTAAGGATGTAGAGATCGAATTGCTGGATATAAATCAACTGTAGGAATATCCGGCAAGCATTTAAAACCAGCTAGTCTTGCACATAATATCCGCTTTATGAAATCATTTTTTCGTTGGTCTCATGGAAGAAGGATACCTGAGTAAGAATCCAACTTCCAAAATTAAAGAACCCAAAGTAGGGAAGCGGTCTTATTCCACTAACCTTCTTTTAAATGAGGTTTTAACTATTAACACCAATAAATTTTGTATTTTCTACCTTTTCTCCTAATTGGCTATTGTTTACTTACTAGTTCCATATGTTATGTTATTAAAATTATACAAAGATGTCTTTACCTAGAATGTCAGGAATTTGAAGGAGATTAAATATCTCAAATACTTCTCTCTGTACATTTGAGATGATAACACTTGTTTGATTTGCTGCTAATGTTTGGACAAGCGTCATAAGTATGCCCATTCCAGATGAGTCAACAAAAGGAACGGCTTTAAAATCAATATTTACATTATTGTAAGTTAACATTTTAGGAATCAGTTCGTTTATAATTTCTGTCCCATCAATGTCTAAATCACCTTTTAATTCAATATGAAGATTTTCATTCTCTTCTTTTATTTTAAGTTTAAGCATTTAGGTACCATCCTTCAAATTTACTCAAAAACTACTTGCCCATTTTTATTAATGCAAGCATTGATAAAATGAGTGGTTTCTTTTATATCCCTTCTTGCACTACCAATTTTTAATATGGTCCCTTCCATTGCCTTGTTAATCTGAATACTTTGACCAGTTGGAACAGAAATAATTGTAGATACCCCACTCTCAGATCCCGTTTCATTAATTTGAATACCTTCCTTAGCATATACTTCTCCACCACGTAGAACTTTTTTAATTTCAAGTCTTCCTTCTGAATGGATTTTCGTATTAATGCAGCCTTTTCCGGTAATAGTCACATCTCCACTACAGTATAATTGACTATTTGTAGCACTTGAAATATTAATAAAGGAATTAGGTTCTGCAGGTATTTGAGTGAATTCGTATAAACTTTTTACTTTTAAAGACAGCTCATCTATTACTTCCATTGTAATAAACTCGTTTGATATTGTTAAAAAGAGGCGTTTTAACAGAATCGATACTTCCAGCCATTCTTCATCCACTAGAAATGGTTCCCCGTTTTTGAAAAGATTCAAGTAATTTTTAGCGATAGTAGAAAAACTTTTGAATTTCTTCTCAAGTAAGATGTGTAATAATGGTTTCAGCCCAGTCTTAGGAAAATCACTTAATTTAAAAGCACTAGATACCGCTAGCTGATTAATTACAGCAACCATTCTATCTAATTGTTCACTAAGAGTAGCTAATAAATAGCCCATTTCTGCGATTAATAAATTATTTTTACCAGCTGATAATTCTGACCCTATAACATTTTGATGTGCTATGATTGAATTCAATGATTCTACCTTTGCACCATTAATTGACTTGTGAACAATAATATTTCCCCTAGCTTCCACAACCATATTATCTTGAACACTTCCTAATATTGTCACGTCACCCTTGAAATGGATATTTCCAGATGAAAGATTCACATCACCTGGATGAACCATTTTTTGCAAAATAGAGGCTTTTACGAATCTTCCTCTTTGTTCAATAGAAGGGCGTCCAGCCTCCAAAGCGACAATTTTATCCTCAATCACGCTAATCCCTTGACCTGCTTTAACTTGTAATAAATTTGTTCGCTTCGCAGGTAGAGGCTCATTTGTAACAGTAACCCCAGGACGTCCAGGTACAGGAGGATGAATTATTCCTATTATTGTCCCAGGCTCTACCGAATGAATTATCCTTTGTTCTCTATAGTCCACTTTCCCTAACTCGTTTTCTTTAAAATTCTTGTCTATATCAATGTTTACTTTCATTTCTATCCATCCATCTTGACCAGGCAAAGCACTTGTTCCAGTTGCAATTTCGAAAGTGCCATTTTCAGTAGCTTCTATTGCTTTCATGATTTCTCCATTATTAAATCCATAAATAACATTAAGTGATCCCATTGCCTGTACGACTTGTTCGTATGTTAATGTATTGATAGGAAGTGTAACCTCATCTGCGCTTAATGTTATATGTTGGCTAGGTTCTATGTCACGAATTGTTCTCTTTATTTTGTACCCTGGTTCTACAACTAACAATACCCTTAGTTTGTTTGAATCAACAGAGACACTCCATTTTGTTTCTCCCTCTTCTTGGATTCCATATATGTCCACATCATCATCTTGTGAAAGAATGATAGCTTTTTCTTTTACAAGAGAACCATTTATACTGACTTCAATTCCCTCTTCTATGGTGGCACTTGGATAATGAGTTGGTGAGTTTTGTACAAAAAGTCTTCCCCCTTTGATCCAAGCAATAGCCTCATTTTCTAGGCTACTTGTTTGCTGCTGAGTCTTTGGAGAGCTTGTTGAGGATGCAATTACTTGAGTAATTTCTAGGCTTTCTGGTAATATCTCGATTGATCTTTCAAGATCTTTAATTTTTTCATATCTATCTACTTGTTGTTCTTTTTGCTTAACATTTACTGAAACATCTTGTTTAGATATTTTGACAGTAGCAAGTTTATGACCAATCCCTAGAAAACCTTTTTTTTCCTGCTCAATGATTTCTATATCCACTTCATTTTTTTGAGCATCCAGTAATTCTAATCCGATTTGAACTGCTTCTGTTACATTCTTTCCCTTTGAGATAATACTTCGCATTATTTTCACCTCCACGTATCGTAAACTAATAGAACAATTATTTAATTAAAATTGGGGAATTAAAACTCGTAATATCTGTTTTTTCCTTACTCACCTTCAATAAAACTAATGTGATATCATCTCTTTGAGGAGTATCTTCTGTAAAGTTCTGAATGGAATCTACAATCGCTGTTTCAATAGCTTTTATTTCTTTACCAAAACTTGAAAGAAGTAAGTTTTCTAATCGATTCACTCGATACATTTCCCCTTTTCCATTAGTAGCTTCTATCACACCGTCAGTATAAAAAAGAATAAAACTGTTGTTCTCTAGCTGAATAGACTCTTCAGGATATTCTTGATTGGGTAAACCGCCAATCATGACCCCTTTTGTTTTAGGAAGACTCTGTACTTTATCAGAAGAACGGACGACTATAGGTAGATTATGTCCAGCATTTGCGAATGTTAGTATTTTAGCTATCGGATCCCAGTCAGCACAAAATACTGTTACAAACGATCCAAGCGACCTTAGATCTTTAAACATTACCTTATTCATTTCAGCTAATGTGTCACCTGGACCATTCGTTATTTCTGCTACACTTCTGAATACCCCGCGGGTTAAAATCATTAACATTGCAGCTGGTATTCCTTTCCCCATTACATCTCCAATAACGATTCTAATTTTGCCGTTGGGCAAGTAACTGAAATCATAATAATCTCCACCAATTAAACGGGCTGGAATAGATATTCCAGAGACCTCACCATCTTCGAAAGAAGGTGTTTCTCCATTCAACAATTTCATTTGAATATTCCGTGCAAGGTTAATTTCACGTTTCAATACTTTTTCTTCTTCAGCCGTATTGACTAAAGTAAATTCTTTTTGAAACATAAGATTTACCCCTCCATTTGTAAAGCTTCAATGATTTCAAAAACACCGATCATATTAAATAAATCCTCATTTTCTTCACTAATACCGACTAGTTCAACTTTAAATTGCATTTCGCTTGCTTTGTGAGCCAAGTTTATGATAGCCCCAATGCCAGTAGAATCAATAAACTCTAAACTCTCAAAATTAATTATTACTCTATTTGTCCCATCTTTTATTGAATGAACTTTTTCTATAAACGAATCCATTGTCGAATAATCCAATAAACCCGAAACATGGAGTGTGCAAACATTATCTTGCTCTTCTTTTAATACATTGATATCCATTTTGCTCACTCCTTGTCACTTCTGATGTTCTTCTTCATCCATTCTTGTGTCTAATTCAAATTGTTTCATACTATTAAATAGTTTTTTAGAAACTGTGGACAGGGAAACAGACTGGTTTTGTAAGGAAGTTAATATATTAGCTAACGATATTGTCATTTCTGTTGCAGAATTGGTACCTTTTTTTACATATTGACGGATTTCTTCAATGTGTGCCAGTATTACCTTAGCTTTTTCATCTTTACTATCTTGTAAAATAGTTATTATTTGTGTGATAGAGTATTCTAGATCCTCTGTTATTTCTCTAGCACCAGAAGTAGTTTGCATAGATATCGTATAAATTTCCTCAACTGATTTAGTAGCTTCAGCTTCTAAAATATATGCAAGTTTTTGCGTGTGATTAGCTTGTTGTAATGTCTCGCTCATAACATTATTAAGCGTAATTGCCATTTTGTTAGTAGTTTTCGATAGATCATCTAATTCTCCACCGCCATTGACGGTACTTTGCACCGTAAAATCACCTTTTTCTAGTGATTTAATTTGTTTTATAATTTTTTCAATATTTCGATATATACCACTAAAGAAACGTGTAGATACAAAAAACAATACAATAAGTGATAAGAAACCAAAGATAATTAAAATTAGTGAGTGATTTTTAAGAGGAGCGCTCATTTTCTCGTAATCTAGTGCTATAAAAATAACGCGTCCTTCATCATAAGGAATAAAAATTTTATAAATCTTTTCCCCTTTTACATCTTGGAGATAGGATGTTTTTTCAGGGTGTTCTATCATTCGAATAATTGCCTTTTCATCATTGGTGTAATTATATTTTCCATACACCACTTTCTCTAGAGGAGGATAGATTTTTTCTGCTAAACTTGGATCTGCATATACCCTTGGATTTAAAACAGCAATTTCTTTCGCATATTCATTTTCTTTTAATAGATTCTCAATCCATACATGAGGTCCAACTTTCTCAGTATACTGATATACCTCATTTGCCTCTATAAATATACTGATAATATAATCCGTTCCTGGTTTATGATAATAGGCGTACTTGAAAAATTCTGGTTTATCCCTTGAGCCAGCTTGTGCAGTATAAAGAACAACCGTATTATCATTAATATAACTCGTGATTCCAAAATTCTCAGGCTTTACTTCATTTAGTAATTGATGTAAAGTAGCATCACCTTCTTTACTCAAACCTTCTAATGAAAAACCAATTTCTTCCGGTTCAGATGATTTGAAGACGGTGACTTTATCATTTTCCTTCGCAAATATCGAAATTCCAGTTATGTTCATATCTTTACTAATTTCTTGCAAAACCTGATTTGTGATATCAATCTCTTTATTTGGTAATCGCTCGCTAATTCGCTGTGAAATACTTTCAATTTTATAATCAATTTGTTGTTCGATTGCTCTCTCAGCTAAATCCGTACTTTTAATGCCTTGTTCTATACTTTGACTAATCATCTGTGCTTCATTTTCAACATTCAATTTTACCTCTTGATATAAGAAGTAAAATTGAATGAGACCAGAGACGGTTGCTATACTTACTACCACTAAGAGCATTTTAATAATAAATTGTTGTTTTAATGTCTTATTCTTTGTCATGAGCTAACTCCTTCAAACTTTTGATTAAACATCGTTCGGAGTGTTAATTTATCAACTTTACCTTGGATAAGAGGTATTTCTAAAATTACTTCTATATAATCTGGGACTTTGTATCCTGCGATTTGCTTTTGGCAATACCCATATAACTCTTGTACATTTTCTTTACCTTCTAAAACGACATATGCAACAACTTGTTCACCAAATACTCGATGGGGTACTCCAAATACAACAGCTTGTTTTACATGTTCATTACTCAATAGTACTTTCTCAATTTCACCTGGGATAACTTGTTGTCCGCCTTTTTTTATTATTTCTTTTTTTCTTCCTATTATTGAAATTTTATTAGAATCGGACTCTCGTACTATGTCCCCCGTTAAAAACCAACCATCTGTATCATAAGCCATTTTTGTTAATTCTGGGTTTTGGTAGTAATGTGAAAAAGCCGCTGGCGATTTTAACAAAAGTTCATTTTCACTTAATTTATATTGAATACCCTCACCTACGGTAAACTCAATTTTTTCTCTCAAATTACAATACATAGCTCCCCCAATCTCAGAGCTTCCATACATACCGATAAATTCACAAGTATCCATATTCATAAACTGATCAACAATTCCATCCGTCATCATTTCTCCAGTCAAAGAAACAATTTCTAGATTTTTCAGTACTTGGGGATTAAGAACGTTGGCAGCTTGATAAATAGACTTAAAAATTGAAGGAGTACTTAATATCTTATTACACTTTTTCTTTTCCAATAACTTAACAATTCCTTGTAGATCATACCGATCAGGAAATACAATCTGTGCCCCGCTATATATACCACTAAGTAAAGCACATATACCAAAAACTGAGTTTGGGGGTGCATTAAGAAAAATTCGATCTCCATGCTGCATTTTATTCACATTCATAATAAATTCAAGTGAAAATTGTAGGGTTTCAGCACTAACAACAATACCTTTAGGAACGCCAGTGCTCCCTGAAGAGCAACAAATAAAATCCATTTTCTCTGCATTGAATATTCTATTTGATCCAGCAAATTCTTTTGTTTTCCAATTTATATAATCGTCTGTCCTGAAAATCTTCGTATTTTTCTCACTCTTATCAGCCCATAAAGAAAAAGTATCAATAAAAGAAAACCCATCTACTTCATCCACTGTAAATACATAATGAGGGTCAAGCGACTCAAGAACTGCGGTTAAATCTTCTTTACGAAATTGGGAACTAAGTGGCACTATTGTTCCTCCAAGCTGATTAATTGCTAAAACAAGCGATAAGTACGAAAAAACATGAGGAATCAACAACCCGATTTTCTTCCCCGTTAAATCTTCGTGCTGGAGTATATCTATATAGAGTTCCATCGATGATTTTATGTCATTGGCCGAATAATTACTTGAAAACGTAGATAATACGACCCCATCATTATTGTTTTGGAAAAATATTTCCTTAATTGTTGTCATTGTCTTCTCCTTTTGTGATGGCAAAATATATGCCCCCAACAGTTTTAAGGTCTTCTGCTAATAAAAATCGATTAAATTCAACTCCTGTAACCTCTGCTAATTGAATGAATAAATTAACTAATTTTAAAGAATCTATACCTAAATCGTCTTGAAATTTAGACTCTTTTTTAATATTGTCAATAGGAACATGTGCTATTTCTGAAATATGCTTAGCAACGATTTCAAATGCAATTTTCATTGTTCTCCCCCAAGTTTAACCATTTCTTTGAAATTTCCCGGACTTCATGAAGTTTATTATTACAGCAATGACCTTCTTCCGCATATTCAACAAGGTGTTTGGGTTCTGGAAGACTTATAAATAACTTATAAATGTCATCATCTGTTACCATTACATCTTTATTTCCATGAAAAAGGAGGACGGATTTACATTCGGTTACTTCAATTAAATTAGGTAATATATTCGTAGGTTTTTCCGTTACATATTCCAATCGTTCTTCAAAATAACCTGGTATTGATGCTTTATTCGCAATAGGTGGACTGACAGCTATTGATTTAAAGACCAACGGATGTTTACTACCATGAATTGCCCATGCAGCACCTGAGCTTGTCCCAAATAAGCTAATCTCTAAATTAGGAAAACTTAAATGAGCATAATTTATAATTTCATTAAGAAAGAGATGCCAAAGATTGTTGGTAGCTATTACATTGTTGAGTATGAATGACTCCCCTTGCCCAGGACCATCAAAACTGATCGTGATAAATCCTAATTTAAGAAAATGTTCTTCATACGTGTACAGTTCTTCTTTACTGGAGTCAATAGGGTTAATGATTAACATACAACCTTTGTAATAAGTTGGTATTCGTACTCTACCAACACAATAATGGCCTTCTACGGATACTTTCACTATTTTAGTATGCACATCGGATATATAATCAGCTTTTTTGAAAAATTCAATGGATTGTTTGTAAAATCCAATTTTTTCTTCACAACGATTCGGATAAATCCATTGCATGAGATTGTAATAGAGACCAGCCTTTCGATAATATTGTTCTGCCTGTATAAACTGGTAATTAGCACGAGAAAGGAGGGCTTTATTCTCATATGAAAATGCACATTGTTGAAAATAATTTATCCAATCATCAATTTCAAAAAATTGATTTTTACCTTTATTAATATCTTCAAGGTCAATTCCATGAGCTATCCATCTCTCCCAAAAACCATCAAATAACCTGGCTGTCATAATTGTTTTTTGTATGGTCATTTCTTGGTTCAAGTTTGTTTTCAACATTCTCATTTTCTCCTTTTAATATCAGGATTAGGGTAGACCCACTTGTTGAAGTTTCTAAAACGAGTTGATCCGCCATTTTTAACATCAAATTAAAACCTTGACCCATTGATTTTTTTGTTGAATATCCTGCCATTAAAGTAGTTTGAGGCAGGATTTTAAGTGGAAATCCTTTACCAGTGTCTTCAATAATAACCCGTAATGTGCTTGTTATTTCATCCTGGTAAATAAGTAGCTTTCCATATTCAGCATGCTTTAGCACGTTAGTTACAGCTTCAGAAACGATTAACTTATAACTCATCATTTTTGAGGGTTTTAGATTTACCCGTTCAAAAACTTCTGTTGCGGCGTTTCTAGCTAAAGGGATATCTTCTCTTTGCTTAATTTCTGCTTCACATAAGAGTTTGCCAGACTTATATCGAATAAGATCAGTTTTTTCAACCAAAAGGAAATGACCTTGCGAAGCAGAATATATGACATCTCGGTAAACATTCCATATCTCTTTTGATTCGGAGTATGCTTTTTCCTGTAAATCTTTCTCTGTTTGCACTTCCCTTATTACACGAGATAATACTTTGGTATATGCCGGGGAGAGATTTAATTGTTTAATTTCTTCCTCTATTAATGAATCATTCTGAATCCATAAAGTTGCAGATTGGGCTAATTGCAAGATAGTTTCTGCTTCAGGCTCAATGTGTTCTTGGTAATCTTTTTGAATAAATGGTTTTAAGAAAAAAAGATCTATTTGCTCCTCATTCACACTTAGATTTTTAGCCATTTGGTAGGCAATCCATCCTGTAATTGTGCTCTTTTTCACATTCTCAAATGATGAAAATTCTTCAAGTTTTGGGTATACCGTTTGGAGAGAACTATCGTTTGGTTTAGGGACTTTGCGAAGAAATTTTGAAATTGAATTTTTCAATTCCCCCCGTACCTCCTATTATAAAATTCCGTTTGGTGGCATGATTGTAACTTCATCAACTGAAGATTGTTTTGGCTGATTTATTAAAAAAACTAAATATTCAGCAATTGATTGGACAGGAATCATCTCTGCAAAATCTGGTTTTGGTTCAATAGAATCCCAAAAAGAACTACTAACTGCACCAGGAATGACCGATGTTAATCGAATTCCTTCATGTCTCAATTCAGCTTGTAATACTCTTGTTAATCCTAAAACACCAAACTTAGAAGCAGAGTATCCACCACATCCTGCTAGCGCAGTCGTTCCTGCCACAGATACTAAGTTAAGAATTTGTCCTTCCTGACTATTTCTCATATTTTTGGCAACATATTTGCAAGTCAAATATGTTCCTCTTAGATTTACTGCAATCATTTGATCGAAATCCTCAGTTTGCGAATCTACAATATTAGAAAATACGCCAAGTCCTGCAGCATTGATTAATACATCAATTTTCCCAAATTTATCAATGCTTTGTTGTACGAATCGCTTTACTGAATCTTCAATTCTTACATCTACGTTTAACTTCAATACAGCCTCTCTTGAGAATTCTTCATTTAAGACAGATGTATCTCTAGCACCTAGAACAAGTTTGTATCCCAATTCATCTAATAATTGTGCAGTTGCTCTACCAATCCCTTTACTTGCCCCGGTTATCATGACAACCTTGTCTTTACTTTTCAGAGTTTCCATTTAGTTAGAGTCTCCATTTCCAGCATACTCAAAGAAATTCTTTTCTGTTTCCCACAAACCTGTTTTTTGCAAATTTGGTAGATGAGGAGAAAGCATGTCATAGATGACCTGAACAACAACTTCTGAGGTTGGGTTTAAATCTTTAAATTCTTCAACATCAAGGTTCAAATGTTTATGATCTAACTTATTTAGTACTTGAGTTTCAACAATATCATCTAATCTAGCTAAGTCGACAATCATACCCGTAATTGGATTAGGTTCTCCACTCAAGGTCACGTCAAGATAATAATTATGTCCATGCCCAAAGGGATTGTTACATTTCCCGAATATGTTAAGGTTCTCTTCCTTAGTAAGTTTATTGCTGTGTAGTCGATGAGCTGCACAGAAATGATATTTTCTAGTCAAACTGACCATATTTCCTTCCTCCTTTGTTGCAAATAAAAATGGATTCTCATGCAACTGTAATCTATGAAGTTCACAATCTTTTAACACCGGTGAAATTGTTTCCCACAAATAATTCACAATATTCTCCGTGGTAGGTATTTTATTATGAAAGTATGCATTTTCTTTATTGATAAATTTTCCATCTAGTTCGCTTTCAACGATTTTTCCAACTATATCTTTAATATCAACTGTATTGACTACAATGCCTGATTGTGTGCTTAAATTGCCCTTCACCATAACTTCTAATTGATAGTCATGACCGTGACCGTGTGGGTTACTGCAAAGACCAAACACTTCTTTGTTTTTTTCCTTGCTCCACTCTGCTACTTCATAGCTGTGCATAGCAGAAAAATCAACTCTTCTTGATAAGTAACGCATACCCTTCCCTTTCCCCCTATCGTCGACCAGATTCAAGACTTCTTTCAAACTCTCTTATAAGAGAGTCATTTTCTTTAAATACACCCTGTTTAACAGTAGTAACTGTTGATGAACCTGGCTTTTTGACACCACGTGCGCACATACATAAGTGCTGTCCTTCTACACTCACAATGACTCCTTTTGGATTCAACACATCAAATATTGCATTTGAAATTTGTTGCGTCATTCTTTCTTGCACTTGTGGACGTTGAGCTGTTAATTCTACTAATCTTGCAAACTTACTTAATCCAATAATTCTTTCACTTGGCATATAACCTATGTGAACTTTCCCAAAGAAAGGGATTAAGTGATGTTCACAAAACGTGTAATAATCAATATCTTTTACTACAATCATTCCATCATATTGCTCACCTTCAAAAGTAGTTGTTAATGCTGTTCGTGGATCGATACCAACACCCGAAAATACTTCCTTATACATTTTAGACACACGCTTAGGTGTATCTAACAATCCTTCTCTATTTGGATTTTCCCCAATTTCCTCAAGTATTCCACGTACATAACTTTCTATAATTGCTTGCGATCTTGTCTCAGTTAACATACTGTTTCCTCCTTTTTTAAATTAATATATAAAAAAGTCCCCCCAAAAATTGGGCGGACTCAAAGAGACTATATCAGAGTGTCTGATTAGTCTAATTTATCTTAGAAACCAATTCTTTTCGGCAACCCGGCGATCTTAGTATTAAACCTTAGACCCGTGGCTTTGCGTCCTTGCCTTTCGACAAGTTTTCTATTATCGAAGAAAAATATAAGATTTTATATCTTATGTACTTCTTTATTCTATATATATAACCTAAATGTACTAAAAAAGCAATACAAAATTAAATATATCTTTAGGTACACTTAATTAATACTAGAAAACAAAAATTAGGCCTTTAGGCCTAACCTTGGTGGTTCAAAAATCAAAACAGACTAATATTGGAATTTACATTAGCGAAGATTTAAGCTTTTTAAGATAAAAACTACCTTTAAAACGTCCTCCCTAAACAAAACTAATCGCATTAGTACTTCAATATATATCATTTAATCTTTGTTCACAAATTCCATCGCTAATAAGATTATTAATACTGGTCAAGCAAGTCAAAATCTAGCAGTGCAAGTCTGATTTTTTTACTTTAGAGGTTAAATTCATTATTCTTCAATTATTTAATACAGTTAGTTAGCCAATTATCACCTACAAAATCGTCTAAAGTATTCCAAACAGATAAGTCTCATTATAAACAAAAAGACTACTTGATTTCGTTCATCAAGCAGTCTTCTTAAAATCACCATTAGGAAAGCTATTCTTCAAAATGTCACTAAAATACTTCCGATGAATATAAAATAATAATAAAGAAATTAAGTACTTGTCTTTCTTAAGATAGTTTTATTTTATAGTTAAACGGAATATTTTATACCGAACTGTTGTAAACGAGCCATAAATTGGCCGTCGCTTAGGGGCTTATCATAAAGATAACCTTGAACAAAAGAGCATTGATTCTCTTTCAAATAGTCTCTTTGTTCAATAGTTTCTACCCCTTCTGCAATTACGTTTATTTCCAAATTATTAGCTAGCACAATAATAGCCCTAAGTGTAGCTTCACCTTTTGTACTTCTTCCTATACAATTTATAAAAAATTTATCTATCTTTAATTTTGTTATTGGCAAATTAGTTATATAAGAAAGATTTGAGTATCCTACACCAAAATCATCAATGGCTATTCCAATTCCAGCTCGTCGTAAATCATTCATATGATTTTGAATGCTAGAAGAAGAAAAAATCTGTGTATTTTCTGTTATCTCAATTTCTAATATTTCTCTTGGTATTGAGTGTTTTTCCAACTGGTATAATAAAAACGAAATAAATGAAGGCTCTTCCAATAAACTTGACGAGACATTAAATGAAATAAAACCAGAAAACCCTGTTATTTTTTTCCATTTGTTGTATATTAATAAACAGGTATCAATTATATATTCTGTTAGCATCCTGATTTGATCAGTTTCTTCTGCAATAGTAATGAATTCATCTGGTGAAATAAAGCCAAGTTCAGGATGGTTCCACCTAGATAACACTTCAATTCCTACAATTTCATTTTTGATTATGTCTACTTGCGGCTGGAAAACCGTATAAAATGCTTGTGTTGAAATTGCCTCTTTCAAACTTTTTTCAATAATAAGCCTTCTATTTAAAGACTCCAACATTTCGCTTTCGTATCGTTTCCATTGATCACCCTTAATATTCTTTGCTTCATACATTGCGGTGTCTGCTGCCGTTATTAAAGAATCTACACAACTTCCGTCATTTGGAAATACACTAACCCCTAAACTAGCAGATGTATTTAAAGGTGGAAAATTAACTATATTAATAGGCTTTTCAATGACAGATAAAATTTGATATGCGTCACTTTGGATTTGTTTGGCATCAACATATTCAGTATAAAGGACAAATTCATCCCCACCAAATCGTGAAAGAAAAAATTTATTTGGAAGTTCGTGTTTTAAGCGTTTAGAAATCTCTAATAAAAAATAATCACCAATGTCATGCCCATATGCGTCATTTACAATTTTAAAATTATTTAAGTCTAAAAAGTATATAACAAAAGGGGATGCATCTGCGATCTTTCTTTCTAATTCCTTATACAGGAAAAGTCGATTAGGTATTCCTGTTAAGTAATCATGATGAGCGGTATCCCATAATTTATCTTCTTTTGCTTTTTGCTCATTAATATTAGTGAAGTATATTGAAATTCCTCCATTATCTCTTGGATAAGCATTTATTTCAAACCAAGTCTCCAATGGTTTATAGTATTCCTCGAAACTTGTCTTTTCACGTTTATACATCGTTCTAGTATAGTTTTTTTCGAAAGAAGTGTTAAGAGCATCAGGATACCTTTCCCAAACATTTTCTCCTAGCAATTCCTCTCTAGAGGTGAATAGTAATTTTTCACCTTCTTTATTAATATAAGTAAATTTCCAATTTTCATCTATAGCTATAAATGCGCTTGTCATGCTCTCCAAAATGTCATATACTTCAAACCGTTCATATTCGTCCTTGCTAATGTTCCTTTGGACAATCATGGCACCAACAATAATATCTCGTTCTATTAACGGTCTAACTATCACAGAGAACCAATATTTCTTGGATGAAGAATAATATGCATAAGTTTTATCAAAAAGAGATGTTCTACCGTTCAAAACCTCTAATATTCCATTATATAAATCAATGCTATTAGCATTTAATAATATAGTCAAAAAATTTTCTCCAATATTTGCTAGCTCTAAGTCCCCTTCATTCTCCATACTAAATTTCTTCCATGACTTGTTTGTAGCAGTGATTTCACCATCTGTTTTTATTATTGCCACGGGGTCTATAAATAAATCAAATATTTTTTTATACATCCATCCTCAACTCGTTTCATGTTAAATATATGAATTTAATAAACTTTATACATAATTAACTACCACTTATGTCCAATATCTAAATTATCATAGATAATGTATACTTATTTTCTCACTACGTATATTAGGTATTAAGTTTTATATTAACATAAATTTCGAGCTTCTTCGACATTCCAAAAATGTTTTTCTTATTAATTATTGTAAAAATAATTCATCACAGTATACTTACCAATCTCACTTCAATTTAGAGTAATAATATTTTTATATCTTTTTCAGTTTTTAATGGAATATAAAAAATATTCGTACAATATTTTTTCCTATGATTTGAAAATGAAAGAAATTATTATTAACATTACCCACTCATATTTACTATAAACATTTTAAAAGCATTGTAAATTTAGTAATTGTATTATTATAAAAATAATACATAATTACAACTCATAAAAAAACAGAATAGTCTGTTAATATTAGTTGTAATATGAAATGATTTATTGTAAAATACCAATAATATAAATGTCTACCATGAAAATATATAAACGAAACGGCAAATTTATCGAAAGATAAAGACGCAAAACTATAGGGGCTAAAATCCAATGATTATGCCAGCCAGTTTCTAACTGTATCCTACTTAGGTATAAGAAGAGGTGAAGCGTTCGGTCTACAATTGAAAAACATCGACTTCGAAAAGAAAACAATAACCGTTTAACGAACTAGAGACAATAAAGGTATTCGTTCGCCTAAAACAAGTATGTTTAATTTCTGTTAACCTATTAAGACGGTCTTGTTCGTACAATTTTTTTCTAAATTCACTCGTATTATTATTCTTAATTTATTCCTAACCTTCTTCATCTCTTTAATCATCCAATGAAGAAGGTAGAATGGAATTTCTTTCATTAGAAGAGAGCTTATTGAAAATATTAGCCCTTCATTTTCTTTTTAAAGCCGGAAATCGAAATAAAGTAAATAATGATTGTATAACCGATTACCCAAAGTAATGGAACGATAAGATCTCCATATTCACCGGCTAATGTTACCCTTGTTGCATCTCTGGCATGAGCAAATGGGAGCAAATAAGAAATCGTTTTGAATGTGCCAACAATCATATCTAATTCAAACCATGCTCCGCTTAACCAAGCTGAAAGGTTCACGCCTTGAAAGAATCCTTTGAAACACTTGAAACTTTAACTCGACTCTTGCTCATCTCACCACTGTCTTTCATGTAAATCATTTCTGTAATCAATCTATGTTCCAGTACCTTAAAAATTTTCATGCGCACACTTGCTCCCTCCTTTTATTTTATTTTACGAACATTTGTTTTATTTTACTACAATTAAAATTTTCTGTTTTGGACAAAAAAAAGCACCTCAAGGGTGCTTTTATGAATGACTCAATATTTCATCTATAATTACTTTATTGAATCCTGCTTTATATACTCTGTTAAGAACTCCCTTGTTCTTCAACTAAAGCACCCGTTAGTCGAAGATGAAATTTAGTCTTGCATTTTATAATTTGCTTTAGATGTAAAGTATATCGTTCTAACTTATAATGAAATTCAAACAAACGTGTAATTTATCTAGAATAATGAATCAATACTGTATATTTCAATAGACTATTCCCATTATTTGAATAAGAATGTGGCTGATCGGCTTTGAAACGAATCGAGTCGTCTTTTCCTACGGTATAAATTTCATTGTTCAATTGTAAATCCAGTTTACCTTCATTAATAATCACATACTCTTCTACCCCTGTATTATGTGCCTCTGAGTAATGAGTAAACCCAATGTCTAATTCTATTGAGAACAGTTCAAATTGTCTATCAGGTTGAAATGGAACAAGTGGATATACTCGATACTTTCCATTGTCCCCTACTATTGGTTCTATTTTTCCTTTATGAATAATCGATACGGTAGATTCTTTTTCTGTAATCAATGAAGAAAATGATAAATGAACTCCATTGGCAATTTTCCAAATCGTTGTGACAGTTGGATTTGATTCCCCACGTTCAATTTGCCCTAGCATGGTTTTACTAACACCTGTCAATTCACCTAATTTTTCTAGACTTAATCCACGTTCCTGACGAAGTCGTTTAATGTTGCTACCAATCGTTTTGTTTAAATGATTCAATATTATCTCTCCTTAATTAGTCGTTATATTGAATTTAAAGACGTTATATCGTATATTATTATTGTGTAGCGTTCATATAGACGTAATATAGTCCAAATTTATATGAAAAAGGGGAGTTTGTCTATGGTAAGGAAAGATATTTTTACAAGTGTAGTACAAGTAATTGGTAATACACCAATGGTTGAGTTATCTCGTATTACAGAAAATTTAGAAGGTACGATCTATGCTAAGTTAGAATATTTAAATCCTGGCTTTAGTAAAAAGGATCGCATTGGATTAGAGATTATCAATGAAGCCGAGAAGGAAGGAATACTTACACCAGGGCAGACTGTTGTAGAGTTAACAAGCGGGAACACAGGGACAGGATTAGCAATAGTCTGTGGTGTCAAAGGGTATAAATTTGTTGCTGTAATGTCAAAAGGTAATTCTTTAGAGCGTGCACGTATGATGAGGGCACTTGGTGCTGAAGTAGTATTAGTAGATCAAGCTCCTGGCTCACCAATTGGTCAGGTTTCAGGAGAAGATTTACAAAAAGTTGAAGAAGTTGCACAACAAATTACAAAAGAGCGTAATGCTTTTCGTGCAGATCAATTTAATCATATCGGTAATGTGCATGCACATGAATTTCGTACTGGTGAAGAAATGTGGGAGCAAGCAAATGGGGATATAGATGTCTTCCTAGATTTTGCAGGTTCTGGCGGTACATTTGCAGGTTGTGCAAAAGCATTAAAAAAACACAACGAGCATATCCGATGCTACTTAGTTGAGCCTGATTCCGCATCCTTTTATTCATGTAAAGCAAGCTCTAATCCGAACCACAAAATTCAAGGTGGTGGCTATCAAATGAACTTACCTCTATTGGATAAAAAGCTGATTACTGACACCATTCTTATTACAGATGAAGAAGCCACTCAAACTGCTCGTGAACTTGCTAAAAAAGAAGGCATTTTTGCAGGTTTTTCTTCAGGTGCCAATATAGCAGCAGCATTAAAATTACTGCAAACCAAAGAAAAGGGTGCAAAAATTGTTTTAACTATCAATGATTCAGGTTTAAAATATCTGAGTACAGATTTGTTTGATTTGTAATGTTTATAAAATAATTCTTATAATATAGTACTTAACCACCTATTTGTTGGTGGTTTTTGCTTTATACCTATTCAACTAATTGTTGCGTTAGTTTAAGTACATCTCTTCACAAGCTTTAGAGAATTGTTATCATAAAATGAATAAAATCATCTCACCTCTATAAATTCTTAGAAGTGAGATGATTTTAATCAATCTAGTGAAAGGAAGATTATTTCTGAACAAAGGTGTATTAGGGGTACCGTCAGGAAAATGCATTTTTACAACGATTAGCATTTTGCTATGAGTATTATGACACATTGTGAAGTGCCAATTTAATAGTGATTTGATTATGTACCAATAGGCTTACCCGGCCTACCTTATTGATATAAGTCTTATAAAGATTTATATATCAACGTTTTGGAACATTACTGTTGTTAATTGTCAAAATCCTGACGCTATCCCTATAAGAAAACTTAAGGATTATTTGAGTTTTCTTAATTAAAGTAGTCATAACTTAGCTTCTTAAATCGGCTACAAATGAGGAATAATAAGAGTTTTCAGGGATTAAAGCAACTAAAGTCTGGATTAACTTATCTATTGAGAAAAGTACAGTTGTCCCTAGCCAACTACCAGGTAAGAATTCAGCTGGTAACATAGGATCTGCCATTATTAGATCATCCCTTATCTCCTTAAGTGTTAGAAAGTTAGTAAAAACCTGTAATGGATTTCTGTCCCTATCTTTAATTAAACTATGAAATTTTGTTTTATACTCATTCTCAAGCCATATTTGTATATTTTTGTAGTTAGTATTGATTTCTTCTAAATTCCATAATGTTCTAGCATTGTTTGGACCTGCTCTACCTTCAGGATCTATCCCATTTAACAAGAACTCATTACTTGAAATAATGGTTATATAATCCTCAATTTCAAGTGAATCAATCAGATTTTGAACCTTATTTATTATATTCCACGGGTAAACATAAACACTCTTATAAAGCATACCAAAGCCTAATTCTAGTAAACCTTTTCTAAAAGCATCTCTTTTCCTTCTTAGTGGTTCCGGGATCTCCAAGAACACTAAGTACCATTTTCCGTTCCAATGTTTAGTGTAAAAGTTATCTTTTTTAGAATATAAACTATATGCGTCTAGACCACTTGGTGCAATTTTATAAATTCCTCGCTCTAATGAAGTTATATAAGACATTCCTTTAAATTTAGATAAGATATTTCTTATTGATTGTGGAGTATAATTCATTTCCTCAAAAATATTTATGAGTTCTTTCCCTTCCATTTCAACCTTTTTAGATAATAAGTATAATAACTGCTTTTCAACTGTCACCTATTTCACCTCTACATAGAATATAACGAATTAATTATGTCATTCAAGTCTCGCTATTAAATAACATAATTTATATTAAATGATATCTCTTAAAAGGATAAATCTCTATAAATTAGTTTAATTGACACTTTATTGAAAATGATATAACATAAAAATTAACGAACGAAGTAATTTGCATTATAAAATAATCGTAGGGAGGTTATCCAATTATTATTTAATAGTATCTAAATAATACCTATTAATTTTAAGGACGTGATAAAAGTGAGTAATCTACTACAGGAAATTAATGAATTTGAAACATTTCAGCTGTTAAATGAAAACGGAGAAGTTGTGCATAACGACTTGTTGCCTGAACTCAGTGATAAAGAGTTACAACTTCTAATGGAGCGAATGATTTATACTAGAACAATTGATCAAAGATGTATTTCACTATCTAGGCAAGGAAGATTAGGTTTTTATGCTCCAGTTGCTGGACAGGAAGCTAGTATGATTGGAACACAGTATGCACTAGAAAAGGAAGATTGGATACTACCAGGTTATCGAGATCTTCCACAAATGTTGTTTCAGGGGGTTCCGTTATTCCATTTATTTCTATGGTCTATGGGACATCACAAAGGTGGTAGAATGCCTGAAGGAGTTAACGTTACGCCTCCTCAAATAATAATAGGTGCACAAATTGTTCAAGCAGCAGGTGTTGGCCTTGGTTTAAAAAAGAGAAAGAAAAAAAATGTTGCTATTACGTACACTGGGGACGGTGGAACATCGCAAGGAGACTTTTATGAAGGGATAAATTTTGCAGGTGTTTTCAATGCTCAAACCATCTTTGTTGTTCAAAATAACCAATTTGCAATCTCAACACCATTTGAAAAACAAACTGCAGCAAAGTCGATTGCACATAAGTCTGTTGCAGCTGGAATTAAAGGTGTAAGGGTAGATGGAATGGATATTCTAGCTACTTATCTAGTTACAAAAGAAGCAAGGGAACAGGCAATTAATTTAAATGGGCCAACGTTAATTGAAGCTGTAACCTATCGGTATGGTCCTCATTCAACATCAGGTGATGATCCAACGATCTACAGAAACGAAAAACTAGACAAAGAATGGGCCAAAAAAGATCCTATAATAAGATTTAGATTGTTTTTAGAAAAACAAGATTTATGGAATGAAAAAAGGGAGTTCGAAATTATAGAACAAGCAAAAGAAGATGTGAAAATTGCAATAAAACAAGCAGAATCTGAGAGTAAGACAAAAGTCTCCAATTTAATTGAGAATATGTATGAAGAACTACCTTTCAATTTAAGGGAGCAGTTAAAACAAGCAAGAGAAAAAGAAAATGGATAAACAATGTATCTCAATTCTTCTCTAATAAATATAAAAATATGGGATAAGAATGAAATCTTTTCCTTCGGACCTATTTTTATTTGTTGGGGTAAGTATTCAGACCTTATTACAGAAAATATCTGATAAAGGCTTATGAACAAACTTTATTATAAAAAAGGATGGCTATTTAAAATAAATAAGAATCTATTTTGATTAATCTTTTTTTCAAAATGGATTCTTTTTGTTTATCGTAAAATATGGGTTTACGAAGTATTTTTGAACAAGCTTGCTTTATATTAAGAACTATAAATTTCTTCACATTTTTTAGAATAATACTAACATAATACTTAAAAAAATCATCTCATCTCTATAAAAAACTTAGAAGTGAGATGATTTTAATCAGTTCTTTTACCAGGTTACATTAGGACCAAAATATCATAGAAGGGAAAAAATAAAGAAATCGTATTCAAGAAACATCTTATATATGATTTTATTAAACATCTACATCTTTATTGTCTGTAAACTTTTTCTTAACATCAGTTACCCAACTTTAATGTTAATGGACACTTACTGTCGAGTAACATTATAGTTGGTAACTCCTAAACTCAGTAACAACAACGAAATTCGGATGTATCAAGAAGCTTTAATTTACATTATAGTTGGTAACCCAATGTTTTTCGTAATGTTATGGTTTTTATTATACAATCCGCAGTAAAATATATTGAAGATTGATTATTTCGGAAAGCGAATATTCAACTAAAGCACCCGTTAGTTGAATAAGAATTACTTAAGCTTAAACTTTTCTCTTATATTTTCAGGTTGTTTTAACCAATAACGAACTCCTTTACCAGCTAAAGGTTCATCATTATACCTTGGAATGACGTGTAAATGGCTATGAAAAATAGATTGATTTGAAACTTCTCCCACGTTCCAACCAAGTGTGTAACCATCTGGTGAATACTTGTCATCGAGATATCTCTTAGCATCTTGTAAAAGTTCATATGTATCGTTCCATTCATCTTTTGTTAATTCAAATGCATTAGCGTGATGTTTTTTTGGAACGATTAAACCACACCCTTCTAATACTTCTTGTTGATTGTTGTGTTGTAAAAAAAAGCATGTTTCATTTTCAAATATAATGTTCTGTTCAACATCTTTGTGTGGATTACAAAATTGACAATTAGCATCGTAAGACATTAATACCTTACCTCCTTATACTTCAACACTTTTTCTTATGATAACAAATCTATAAATTCCCTTATTCAACTAAACTGCCCCGTTAGTTTAAGTGTAACATTTCACAATGGATCGCCGAAACCTACTTGATGTTTGGACATAAAAATAGACCATCGAAATGATGGTCATGTTTAACTAAAGCACTCGTTAGTTGAATAAGCACCTTTTCTTTTATTACACATTATGGTCGAACTGTTCAGTATTCTGTTGAAGCAATGGTAAAAGATTCTTATGTTGGTGATTAAAATTAGGAGATTATAGTTTTATCAGTTAAGGTTAGGCAGAAGGAATTATCTCTGGCTGGTTCCTTGCTCCAAGGAGATGTCACGATTGTTAAAAATATGCGAAATCCCTATTTTTGAAAGAGAGCTTAAACGTTTGTCCATGGATTACGAACGTTGTACCGATGCATCAGTCAAAAAAATTATCAAACAAGACATTCTCTTTATCAGTAAGGTTTTAGAAATAATAAGATTTATGTAAGTTTGCCAGTTAGAATTAATTTCTTCGCCCTTTGTTCAAATTATCATATTTACCAAAGTTCTATTCTTCGTGAAAACATCCCGCATCTTTTGCGTCAAATGCAACATAAAAACTGCCATTCTCAACTTCAACTAAACTGCCGCGTTAGTTTAAGTCTAGCATTTCACAATGTATTTCTGAGATCTACTTGAAATTTTGGATAAAAAAATAGACCATCGACATGATGGTCTTGTTTAACTAAAGCACCCGTTAGCTTAAGAGCGGATGGAATTGTTCTATTATATATTTATCAATACCTATAAGGATCCCAATTTTTTAATTTGGTTTCATCAATAATACCTTTCTCCCACGCCTCATTTGAGAGACTATAATCAACTTGTTTAACTCCATCATGTGCAAAATAGAAATATTGAGCATAAGGTTCATCTTCAAAAACTACTATTGTATAATAAGGAGGGCTTTTTACTCCATATATTCCATTAACAGATTTTATATCTTTCTTTTCATATCCCTTTTCATTTACTAGATAACTAGTAACTCTCTTTTCAAATTCAGTTTTAGTATTTTCAATTTTTAGATGTGCTCTAAAGAAGACCACACAAATAAGCACAATAAGCAGTATGACTAAAATTATTATTACTTTCTTACCCAAAATCTCACCACCGTTTTTTTAACAAAAATACACCTCTTGTCTTGTACCATTCTTCGTTACATTCATTATTTCCTTCTTCAACTAAACTGCCCCGTTAGTTAAGTAAGTGAAATAAAAAAGATGAATAATTCACATACAATTATAAAGTAAAAGAGTAACAAATTTAGTTTTTTGACTACTAAAATGAAAAAGAGAGATTTTAGTAGTCTACCTGCTCCTTATATTCCGCCTCATAAGGTTTATTATCCTCAATAGCTTTCTTAATTAGCTCTTTAATCTCTGCCTCTCCTAGATGATTGACAAAGAAGATAGGAAAATTATCCTCAAACTTTTCAGCATACTGAAGTAGTAACTTATCCATCTCTCTCATTACCTCCTACTCTTATAAAAATTTGGCTCTTAATTTGATATTAGTTATATCGTTTTTATAAAAAAGTTACATTTCTATTGTTCCTTCTACAACTAAAGCACCCGGTTAGTTGAATAAGGAAGGACAAGCTAAATTTGTAAATCCCCTAGAATCAGTTAATATTACTTGTGGTAAAAAAATACGTCCTTTTTATCACTTTCTATAATTGATATGATGAAGGCTATCACAAAACCACTAATAATTCCTCCAACATGTCCAGATATACTTATGTTAGGTACACTTAAGGTGAAAATAAGACTAAGAACTAAAAAGATTAAAATAAATCTTTTATCGTATGAAGAAATC
The DNA here is from genome assembly GCF_042055255.1 of Psychrobacillus sp. PGGUH221. Classification (NCBI taxonomy): domain Bacteria; kingdom Bacillati; phylum Bacillota; class Bacilli; order Caryophanales; family Bacillaceae; genus Psychrobacillus; species Psychrobacillus sp. PGGUH221. The sequence goes on along the minus strand of NZ_JAQMHQ010000003.1, from coordinate 277,300 downwards.
TTATGAGGATACCTTAGCACAAAAAAAGTAAAAATCCCTATTAAACCATAACCAGCTCCAGATGAACCTGCTAATGGATAATCGCCTTGATAAAAATAATAAATAGATAAGCCTGAGCATAACGACAGTACGGTATAGAGTAGTAAGAACATCTTGCTACCATAGTACTTTTCAAGAGGCCGTGACAATATTAGGAGAAGGGGCGTATTTAAAATATAATGAAAAAGACTCATGTGTCCAAACGCGTATGTGATGAATCTCCATAACTCCCCATTGTCTATCAATTCTTTATCAAGACCACCGAGATTAATAATAGTGTCCTTATTGTAACCACCCTCGAAAAATAAAATATTTACAATAGAAATCAAGCTACATAAAAGAAGTATCAAAGTGGTAACAGGATAATAAGAAATAAAGGTTTTAAAATTTTCTTTTATAACAAATATTTATTTCACATCCTTTTTAAAAAAATGTTTCTACTTTAGTTGTATATTCTAATTCGACAGGAGAGCTAAATAACCTCTTTCTTATTCAACTAACCTGCCGCGTTAGTTTAAGTGTAAGATTTCACATAGAATTGCCGACATCTACTTGATGTTTTGGACGTAAAAATAGACCATCGATATGATGGTCACGTTTAACTAAAGCACCTTATAGTTGACTAAGATTTTATTTCCTCTAACCTTTAAATAAATACATTCCAACCGAACCAAATACACTGGTTACAGCAATCACAGTGACAGCAAATATAACTTCTGAAGTTGAATGAGGTCTATTAGTCAAGAAACCAAACCAGAATAGTTCAATAAGTAAAATAAGCCCCCATAATATAAAGAATACTTTCAATATATCATTTTTCATACCATCACCATCCCCCAAAAATAATAGTCCTTATTCAACTAAACTGCCGCTTTAGTTCAATAAAAAAAGCTTTACTCCTTGTTGAAGTAAAGCATACATTTGTTTAGTAAGAGGCAGGTTGGGCTTCTTTTTTTTCGCCATTCTAATCTTATTCCTCATTGGGAATAAGATTAATCTGTTTAGCTTGATACATATTATCTTTAAACATATAAGTAATATGAATTTCACCAATAGATCCTCCAGCAGGTGCTATTGTCAGCCCAACTTTAGCTACTAATTTGTTGTCAATAACTTCAAACCTTAAAGTACTTCCAATAGCGACATTTTTAAATATATGTGATGGAACAATGTCTAATTGCTTGATATTTATTTTGTTGTTCTCTTTACCAATACTAACAATTGCCTTTGAACTACTCAATTTAGTTTTTACATTCTTGTTAATAATGGCCATTGGATTATCTACAAGTTTCTCTGATAAATCTCCGTTATCATCTACGTGAAACACATGAGGTTCTTGTATGATTACTCCAGTTCCTGTATCTGTTGTTAAAACAATAACTATTTCTTTTCTACCATCATCATTAATATCACTGTAATAAACTTTTGGATAATACGTTACATTCGGTGAATTCAACCATCTTGGAAAAAAGTAAGTTTGCCTTTTCACTGTTAGTTTGAAATTCGTTAAATCTCCTTCTTTTTCAGTGGCATACAAAGTAAGTTCAGCTTCCGGTAAATTTCCAACAACTTTTTCAGCTGTGCTTGCCTTGATCCCCATTGGAACTATGAGTATTATCAATGTAAATATGGCTAGTATTTTTAATATCTTGTTCATAATTCATCCTCTTTATTTATTAGTATGTTAGAGGTATCTTTTATTATTCACTGATATTATTTCTGATTTTACCTATTTAAGTCTAACATTTCACAATGGATTTCTAATACCTACTTGATGTTAGGATAAATAAATAGTCCATCGAAATGATGGCCATGTTTTGCCAAAGCACCCGTTAATTAAAAATCGGTAGTTCCCAATCCTCTAAAAGTCCCCAAGTAATTTCAGGATTTCCTTTTGAAGATTTCATTGAACCCACATATACTTTTTCAGATGATTCTCCTGTATTGCTTTAATGTTTAACTATTTCACTGGTAGTGGCAGAAACATTTTTGTTAGCAATATCCTTAAAATCCACCCATGCTAATGAACCTTCATCACTTTCAATTAGAGTAGAACATTTAGATACTTTTCCAAAGAAAACATATTGTATTCGTATTTCTTGATTATCTTTTAGTCTAAGTAAAATGTATCGAAGTGTTAAATTATCTATGTAATCACTCTTTAAACCCGTTTCTTCTTCTATCTCTCTAAAACATGCTTTTAAAGGTTCATTGATTTCATAACCTTCCATGTGTCCACCTATTGGTACTAATAAACCTGCTAGAAATGTGTCTTTTGGCTTTTTTTGAAGAAACAAAACTTCTTGTTCCTCATTTAAAAGGAAAGCAACTGCCATCTGTCTAAGTTCCAAAAATTTCGACCTCCAATTATTTACTAACTACATATTCTCCATTAAATCTTCTGGTTCCTTCTTCAACTAAACTGCCGCTTTAGTTCAATATGGAAAAAGAGTTGCCTAAGCAACCCCTATGATCTTTACTAAAGCACCACGTTAGTTGAATAAAAAAAAAAGCATCCCTGCTTTAAATGTACTTAGAAAGATGAGAAATTTGATTGAAGTCTTTTATTCGCCATTTATCTTGATGTAAGTAAATATTGCTGATACAAGCATTTATTAAATTGGTTTTCCCCGAACCAATCTTACCATTAGATAAAACAGCTAAAATTGCATTGATTACTGCACCATGAGCGACAAGCAATATTTTATTGTCTCCATACCCTTGATTTATCTTCTCGATACCTTCTATTACCCTCTTATTAAGGGATGTTCTTTCTTCTTGATTCGGGTAAATATTATCTGGAAACTTAGATATTCTTTCCTCGTATGTCATTCCTTCAGCATCCCCATAATCTCTTTCCAAAAACTCTTCCATCTCAACAACAGGTACAATGACATTTTTGTTTATAATTTCCGCTGTTTGTTTTGCCCTTTTTAGCGGGCTCGTTATGATTACATCCCATTGTGATGTTTTTAGGAACTCACTACATTCCTCAGCTTGTAGAATACCCGTCTCATTTAATGGGATATCAGTTCTTCCTTGAAGCATTCCTATTGCATTCCAATCAGTTTCTCCGTGTCTAACCAAGCATATTATAGTAATTTTAATCCACCCCTTTAAGTTACATCTTTATTAACTTCTATATAAGCATTTGAATTCCTTCTTCAACTTACCTGCCCCGTTAGTTTAAGTGTAATATTTCACAATGGTTTACCAAAGTCTACTGGATGTTTTGGACGTAAAAATAGACCACCGAAATATGATGGCCGTGTTTAACTAAAGCACCCGTTAGTTGAATAAGAAAAGGGATGCTTATTCTCCAATCGCGCCCGATTATGGAAGATCGTTTTTCAACTAAAGCCAATGTAATTGAAGTATAAGAAAGATAAAAAATGCAGGTTTACAGCGTTAATATATTGTTTCTATATGCATTTTTTTATTCATATAACACCTCTATAACGTTTTCTGTAAAACCTTGAAAAGTCTTATTGTAGCTAAATTTATATATCTTTGCATAAAAAGCTGTTTAAACAATAATCCTCCCAAAAAGGCACGCACGTGGATTTAACAACATTCGTACCTTTTTGGTGTTTTACCTAACTTTCATTTGGTAACGTTTTTTTATTGAATAAAAATTAACTCTAGATGACATAATGTCATTATGTATTAAATCAATTATACGCTCGTTAAAATCGGGACGTCCCCAACATAGAATTGTGTTTTCTATACTTTCGCTGGCTACTAAAAAGAAGGAACGTCTCTATAAAAAATCCAAGATTAAAAATTTTGTTATAAATGCTTCTATAAAAGCGGATACAATCAATAATGGTATCACTACAAATACAAAAGTCGTTAACCCATTTTTAATCACTTGTTTCATCTGGATATTCGCATTTCTTTTAATGATTTTTCTTATAAGGTGCATACAGAAATATATGCCTATTGATGCAGATAAAAATAACGCAGGTAATTCCGTTATTCCGTGTGGGAGTAGGCCTACTAGAATAATTTTTGATAACGAAATGCCCTTTATTAATTGCTCACCTATGATTAACCCATTCATACATACATATAAATAAGGTGCAAAAATAAAAGGTATGAATCCCACCAATATATATATATAACAGCTTGTCAAATTATTTTTAAATAATGATAACATCAAAGGAAAACTTTCAGATTTAATACTAATTCCTTTGCCATTTAATCCACTTCTCTTATTATCTAAGTAGGCTTGGATAAACTCAGGAAAAGAAATGGCAATATAATAGCCCACAAAAGCCATTAGAACAAACAAAAAAGAGCATATGTAAAAATGAAACTTAAACGCTGAAAATTTCACGATTTCGTTTCTATAAATATTTCGGATATACAATAAAATCGACTTCCTATCTTTCAATTCTAGAGGTGACATACATTTATTTAGTAAGATTATGGATGAATTGCTCGGTTGTTAGTACTATAGAAAATTCATCGTGCAATGTAGCTAAAAAAATGGCATGTATCATTTCTGCATCATAATAAGTATCATTTTGATCTTTTATATCGAAAGCTGTTACATTTAAAACATAGAACGTATTCTCATTGAGGAAAATCTGATTTAAGCCTTTATCGAACGTAATCACCCAATCATAGTCCTATGATAAATCCTTTTAAGTCATACTAACTTGAACAATATTTGTCTTTTCGTTTTCATTAAACGAATTAAAACTAATTAAACTTCTTACTGCTACGATAATGAAAGTTAGTAAAGCAATGGTTACTTTTTCAAATTAATCACCTCATCTACTATGAAATAATTCCCATTTTAACATAGTTGTCCATGCGATGTGTTGACTTAAAAACAAAACCAAAGCGTCGTTTGGTAACATTGCATAAAAGACTTTTATTCCACAATATCGCCCTATTGTGGAACAAGCTAAAGCTTTTCATATTCAACTAAAAGGCCCTGTTTGAATAATAATAGAAGTTATCTCCTGATTGTTCTGCTCCGCTAATGCCCCTGTAACTTAAATATAAATACTGTAAGAAAAAGGAGAATAATCGTAGCAATGAAAGACTTTATTGCTTTTGTGTTTTGTTTTTCTTTTATTTCATAAACTCCAATAACTAGCATCATTGCTAATGAAAATGACAGCAAATAAGGAAATAAATTATAGTTATCAACTATCCATACATAAATCAATAAACCAATTCCGTATATAAACAGGACAACTTTCATTACTTTTAACATAAATTCAACCTCCCTTATGAGTAACATCCTTGCTTATTAAACTAAAGCACCCGTTAGTTGAAGAAGGATGTGTTTGTCATATCGAACAATTTTTTCACATTTAATTTTAATTCCGTTGATATTGAATTTGGACAAACTTAGTTAATCTAAATAATAGATGTTGAATTGAGTTTTATTTAATTAGATAAATCTTTTTATAGTCAATTTTTCCGTTTGGTTCCATTTCAATACCAGCAAAAGGGCTATCATCTCTAATATATAAATGGTGAGCGCGGTGAGACAAAAACTTAGTCGTTGCAGCCTGTTGTATTAGTTTTTCTACCTCTTTAAACAATTTGAACACTTGCGGAACATCTCGGTAATTCAGTATTTGTTCTAGTAATTCATCTACCTTTTTTTTTGTTTTTCCGTCCAGAAACATTGTAATCGGAAATTGAACCGACTGATAAGTATGAAGTAATGATATAATCTGATCTTGTCCTAAGGCAATGCCACCTATATAAATATCATAATTAGATACGAGTTGTTCTGATGGTGCACGATAAGGGGCAAGCTCCATTTCATACTCAATTCCGTAAGCTGTCAGACGTTCACTTAACGTATCTATGGGAGTTCATATACTTCACTTAGTAGTTGGAATCCTTAGCCTAATCTGGCTATTCCAAGCTTTTCAAAATGCCAAAAAGAAACAGAAATCTTTCTGGCTACTTTTAAGTATTGGTATAGGCCTTTATATAAGTTCCAACTTTTTGTCGCTCTATTTTCAATTTTTTCAAGGCTCTGTTTTATCTGAGGATATTAAATATCAGATTTGGTCTTTTTCCTATATCTTCTATTTGGCAGCTCTAATTATTAAAATCAAAAGCAGAAGCTCTTCTTTTTTGAACAATTATGTCTTTAATATTGTTATTTTCATGGTTACTGCCACAACAATCAGTATTCACTATCTGATTCATCCAGTGCTGGCACTTTCCGGAAATTCCTGGTTGATGACAATCACGACCATCATCTACCCTATTGTCGATTTGACCATTTTGTTCATCATCACCGTTATGTTCTACCTGATTCAAAGTAAAAAAGAAAAAGAGTATATGCTATTTTGTGTAACGGCTTTTTTCTGTCAGGTAATGACTAATTTAATATTTACATATTTGTCTTTGAAGGAAGCTTACCATCCCGGACACTCCGTTGATCTTTTAAGAATACTTGCCCTTTTCTTTATCGGAATGACAGCTTTCTATGCTAAGAACAGCAAGAGTAAATTGAAGATGGAAGTCCCTAATCCGCTCGGAAACAAAGACATCATTATTCCATACACTAGTATTTTTGTGCTACTTTTCTTGGTCATTCAAAGCTATCAATGGAAATTTAATGCACTCAGTATTGGTTTACTTCTAGCCTTTTTGATTGTTCTGGCCCGTCAATTTCAAATACTTTATAAAAATAAGAATCTAATGAGTCAATTTAAACATTTAGCTTTCCATGATCCACTTACGGGATTAAGAAACCGCAGAAGTTTTATTCAAGAAACAGAAGCTATTTTACAGAACCATCAAGAAGATCAAGTAGCTCTATTATTAATTGATTTAGACCGATTCAAAGTAGTGAATGACACACTTGGTCATCATGTGGGAGATGATATTTTAGTCAAAACAGCCGAGAGGTTAAAAGAAATGGTAAGCACAGATGCTCTCATCTCTCGAATAGGTGGAAACGAATTTACAATTGTTCTTCCTAATACATCAAAAAAGATGTGCGCTGCTTTAGCAGATAAAATATTAGAAGCTTTTCAACAGCCTTTAATAATGAAAGACTATGAAATTAATATAACACCGAGTATCGGAATTAGTATCTTTCCGGAGCATGGCGTGACTAGTGAAGAACTAATGAAAAATGCCGATGCAGCTATGTATCTTTCCAAGGAAAATGGAAAGAATGCTTTCAGTTTTTACAATACAGAACTAAATAGAGCGATGGTCCGGAAAATGCAAATAGAAACGGAGTTAAAAAAAGCGATTCAAAACGAGCAGTTATCCCTTTTTTATCAACCTAAAGTGGATTTACATACCGAAAGAATTATTGGGATGGAAGCATTGCTGCGTTGGGAGCATCCCGATCTAGGCTCGATTTCGCCAGTAGAATTCATCCCAGTAGCGGAGGAAACGGGTCAAATTGTTTCCATTGGAGAATGGGTGTTACTTCAAGCTTGCCAACAAAATAAGAAATGGCAAGAACAAGGACTACCATCCTTGTGTGTCTCTGTTAATGTATCTGTTTTACATTTTCAACATGGGCAATTTTTAGAGACCGTTCAAAAAGCGATAAAAGAATCACAATTAGATCCCAAATTTTTAGAACTTGAAATTACAGAGAGCATCATGCAAAACTTCAAAGAAAGCAATGAAATTCTGGAGGGTCTAAGACAATTGGGTATTAAAACTTCCGTGGATGATTTTGGAACAGGGTATTCCTCGTTGACTGTTCTACAAAAATTACCGATTGATACGATCAAAATTGATAAATCCTTCGTAGATGAATTGGAAAAAGAAGGACATAACTTTATGGTAAAAACGATCATCGATCTAAGTCACAACCTTGAACTAAACGTAGTGGCTGAAGGAATAGAAACCGATAGACAAATGAAGATATTGAAAGATAATGGTTGCATGATCGGTCAAGGGTACCTTTTCTCTAAACCAGTAGCTGCTGATGAATTGGAAGTACTGTTGCGAGAAGAAGTTAGTAGATAGAAATATATAATAGGAAACCCCATCAGAGAAAATCTCAGATGGGGTGTTCTTTTACTTTCTCAGTGTCTGAAAACAAAGCTTAGTACTCTATGCGTACAGCTTTTCTAGATTGAATAGGGGTTCACTTATGTTCTCTGCGAAAGAAACAGCGTTGAAATATACGGTATTCACTTTTTTGTTTCTTATACAAGGCCTTCATTAATCTTTTCAATCAAACTTACTGCGCTTCTTTTTCATCAAAAAGAACACCAAAAATTTTAAATAATACAAAAAATACAGTAAAATGTTTGTTACGTTAGACTAAAAAATATGAAAAATTATTGCTGTAATACAGAAAATTTTGGTGAGTAGAAGGTCGAAAATGGAGTGTAGAGGTTTTCATTATTAATCCTGTCTATACCTAATTTCATCCAATGTAAAAAGAACGCAATCCTACTTACAGGATAGCGCTCTTTAAAAATGTTCCTCTATTAAATTCCTAAAACTACTTTTACATGTTGCTTCACTTGCTCAGAAGTTTGCATAGACAATGCTTTCTCCGCAAGTTGTTGCATTTCGGTTTGCGTTAGCTGATTGATTTGTTTTCTTGCTTTTAGCATGGTCGGGGCACTCATTGAAAACTCGTCTAATCCTAAGCCGATGAGTAATGGAATAGCAATTGGATCTCCTGCCATTTCTCCGCACATTCCAGCCCATTTCTTCTCGGCATGAGCAGCATCAATCACCATTTTGACTAATCGTAAAATAGCCGGTTGATATGGCTGATATAGATGGGCAACAGATTCGTTCATTCTGTCTGCTGCCATCGTGTACTGGATTAAGTCATTTGTACCAACACTGAAGAAATCTACTTCTTTTGCAAATTGATCCGCTAACACGGCAGTTGATGGAATTTCTACCATTATACCTATTTCAATATCTTCTGATACAGCTGTACCTTCTTGTATAAGGCGTTCTCTTTCTTCTTGTAGCATCTGTTTTGCTTCTCTGAATTCCTCTAAAGTCGCAATCATCGGGAACATAATTTTAAGATTGCCAAATTCACTTGCGCGCAATAAAGCACGTAGCTGCGTTCTGAAAATCGTCTGTTCTTCTAGGCAAAGGCGAATTGCGCGGAAACCAAGGAATGGATTCATTTCTTCCGGAAGATTTAAATAAGGAAGGTGTTTGTCTCCTCCTATATCCAATGTACGAACAACGACAGGCTTATCGCCCATTTCTTCTAGCACTTGTTTATATGCTTGGAATTGTTCTTCTTCTGTCGGCAAAGCATCTCGTTCCATGTACAAGAACTCAGTACGATATAGTCCGACTCCTTCTCCACCGTTTTCCAACACACTCTCTACGTCTTTTGGCGTTCCAATGTTCGCAGCGACTTCCACATGTATGCCATCTTGGGTAACCGTTGGCTTATTTTTAAGCAAGAGAAGCTCTTTCTTCTCGGCTTCTTGTTCCTTTATTTTTGCTACATAGCCCTCGATTACATCAGGAGCAGGATTAATAATGACTTCCCCATTATCTCCGTCCACTATCACTATATCTCCTTGTTTAATAGTAGCTGTCGCATTTTTGGTACCAACAACCGCAGGAATTTCTAAAGAGCGAGCCATAATCGCAGAGTGAGACGTACGTCCACCCATATCCGTTGTAAATCCTTTTGCGAACGCTCTATTTAGCTGAGCTGTGTCTGATGGGGCTAAATCTTTCGAGATGACAATAACTTCTTCATTGATTAACCCGATATTAGGAACTTCCATCCCTAATAATCGTGCAATTACTCGCTTCGTTACATCTTTTATGTCCGCTGCACGTTCGCGCATATATTCGTTATCGAGCTGTTCGAACATAGCGACGTACATATCGGCAGTTTCTTGTAACGCTGCTTCTGCATTAACAGATTCATCTTTTATTTTTCCTTCTACAGTACCGATTAGTTCTGGATCACTTAGTACAAGTAAATGAGCATCAAAAATAGCAGCGTTTTCGGCACCTAAGTCCACTTCTGCTCGGTCACGGATCTTTTGTAGCTCTAGCTTTGCAGCATTAACTGCCTCATTAAATCTAGTGACCTCTTCTTCTGTATTGGCAACAGAAGCTTTCGTAACTGTTAAATCTGGTTCCGTCATTAAAAATGCTTTACCAATGGCAATACCACCTGATGCAGCAATTCCTTTTATATTTTCTGTCATGACGCAATGATTCCTTCTGATTTAAGATAGCTTTCGATTCCTTCAAAAGCCTCCTGTTCATCTGTTCCTTCCACATAAATCGTAATGGTTGCTCCTTGCCCTACGCCAAGAGACATGACACCAAGGATCGATTTAAGATTTACTTTTTTCTCTTTATACTCCATGGAAATATCAGAAGCATATTTAGTTGCGACTTGAACCAGCCCTGATGCTGGTCTCGCGTGAATGCCTGTTTCTGCTGTAACTGTGTATGTTTGATTTATCATAATAATACGCTCCTTAAACGGTTTTATCTTTCTATAGACAAGTTCTCATACTGTTGGAGAATCATGTCAAAAAGCTCTGTACCTGGATTTATGCTCGTTGTTTTTTCTATTGTAAATTGGATACCTTTTTGTTTAATCATTTCTTGAATTTCATTGGCCTCCGCATCTTCTTTAAAATCATAGTGAAGTGCTGCAGCTATCCCTTTCGTCAAATATTCGGGAATGTCACCGAACATTTCTACATATTGGATCGCCGGACGTACAAGTCGGTCCGTGTTTTGCAGCTTACGCATTGGTGAACGCCCAACTCTCGTCGTGTCATCCGAAATGTATGGATTAGCAAAACGGCCAATAATTTTTTGTACATATGCAGCATGTGCTTGCTCATCAAAAGAATAAGCTGCAGTTAAATATCTGCCTGTCTCCTGTAAAACGAGCTCGATCGTTTCTCTGATTTCCGTATTTTCCAATGCTTCATACATATTGCGTATACCAGCTAAGTAGCCAAAGTAAGCGACAACAGCATGACCTGTATTGACCGTGAACAATTTACGTTCGATAAATGGTTCCAGGTCCTGTACGAATGTTACTCCTTGAACCTGCGGAGTTGTACCTTTTATCTCGGACTCATCTACTACCCACTCAAAGAAGGGCTCTACTGTTACCGCTAGCTTATCGGCATTTGTTTGATTTGGGACAATTCGATCTACTGCTGCATTTGGAAAGCTAAAGTATGTGTCAAATAGACCTTTTTCTTCATCCGTCAGCTCTGCATAGACCTTTTCTTTTAAAAATGAACTGCCACCAATCATATTCTCACACGCAATGATCGTTAATTCTTTGTTCGCTTGTGTTAAACGCTTTTTTAAGCCTTTAGCGATTAAGCCAGCTATCAGTGGAAGAATATTTGCTCCTACCGCTGCAGTCACAATATCCGCATTTGCTATCTCTTCCACGACAAGTTCTGGATTCTTTATACTATTGATTGCATGCACATTTTCAACGAGCAGCTCTTCTCCCGAAGGATCTGCAAGCTTTATTGTATACTGCTGTTTGTCATTTAACATATCAACGATCTCTTCATTGACGTCGACAAAACAAGTTTTATAACCCGACTGATGAAGCAACAAACCGATAAAGCCTCTTCCTATATTTCCTGCTCCAAAATGAACGGCCTTCATATTAGTTCACTCCTTCAAAAAATGAAAGGATGTCCTTCGCTGTAGTAGCGTTCACAATCTTCTCTACATTTTCTACTTCGGAAACAGTAATAGCGATATTAGATAAAACCTCTAAATGATCGTCCCCTTTACCGGCAATACCGAATATCAGCTTCACGATGTTACCATCTCCAAAATCTACGCCATCCGGCACTTGAATAATCGTGATACCCGTTTCCTTGATTTCTTTCTTGGCATCATCAGTGCCATGTGGAATAGCCACAAAGTTCCCCATGAATGTAGATGTCAGTTCTTCTCTTTCTAACATTTTTTCGATATAGTTCTCTTCTACATATCCTCTATCTACTAAAATTTGACCTGCTAAACGAATGGCTTCTTCCTTTGTTGCTAATTGTTGATTCAGTAAAATATTTTCTTCTGTTAAAATTGATAATGCCATTGTAAAACGCCTCCATTATTTTATATTTTCTCTGATGAATTGTTCGAATTCTGTTGCTAAAAATGAATGGACCTGAGATTGATTACCTGTTTCAAATAATAGTGTACTTTGTTCATCTTGAATGATTAACGTACTGATGAAACTTAATACTTCTAAGCCCGCTTTTCCAAAGGTCTCAGGAGAAAGCAACATTAGTATTGTGTCCACCTTTACATCATTACCATCCATTCCTTTTATCCAAATTGCGGATTCCATTTTGTGAACGGTGAACGATGGTTTATGAACATATTCGCTGCGCGTATGGTATAGAGCGAGTTTAGTACCGGGAATACCAACGCCCCCACTCTTTTCCCTTTCTAACAAAGCGTTTGCAACCATCTCTTTTGCTAGAATGACTTCCCTATCCTCAAGCAATGCACAAGCTTCTTGTAAATAGTGCTCCACTGTCTCCTGCTGCCTTAATTCTGAAAGCTGGAAATTGGTTAAAATAGACAGAATGACATCTGAGTACTCATGAAGTTTTTCTATTTTCTCCGTCAAAGCATCTACCGTTACCGGACTTTCCTTTACAATCGGGGGAGTTTTTTGTATAAGCATTTTCCTTCTTGCATACAGTTGGACTTGGTTAATCTCTTCTGACGTTAAAAATGGATTTACCATAATATATTCCCTATAAAAATCCTGCAAGTAAATGGTAGAGATGATCAAATCTCGATCGGTGATTGTCGGTGCCAGCTCATTTAACTCAAATACGGAAATATTGGATACCACGGAAATCTCCGGGATTTCTCGCAATAGTCTAGACGCCAAGAGCTTAGAAGTTCCTATTCCACTTGAACATATGACGTAAGCCTTTAAATCACCTTTTCTTAATACTTCGATTAAAACGGCCCCAAAATGCATGACCAAATAGCCAATTTCATCTTTTGGAACTGGTAGGTTCGGAAAAACTTTTTTCACCGCTATCTCCACTTGAGCAAACAAATCACTATAATTTGATTGAATTTCTTCTAGTAAAGGGTTTACAATCCCCATATTTTGCTCTATACGATGGATAGCAGGTTTTAAATGGGTGACTAATCCTTCCAAAAGGGATTTATTACTAGATAAGTGGAAGCCCGTTTGCTCTTCCATCTCCTCTATTAACTTCTTTGCTTGCCTATACAGTTCAATATTAGTAGCAGCATCTAGCCCTCCGTCTTGTTGACGCAATTTAGAGCCTTGAAGATGCATCATTATATACCCGACTTCTGCTTCTGGAATGTCCACTTGAAAACAATCCATCAGTCTATTAATAATATTTTTAGCGATTGGGTATTCAGGTTCCAGTGCTATTTGTTTTAAATAAGCACTATCAATGGTAATATTTTCGCCCTGCAATATCCGTTCAATAGCTAAGGCAAGATGAACAATCAACCCTACATATGCACTATCTGTCATAGACAACGCAAAGTCTGGGTATAGTTCTTTCACCACTTCTTCAATCTTCCCTAATTTTTCACGATCGACCAGCTGTAGGAGTCTTTCCGAAATGGGGTCCTCATACCTACTTGAGTTTTGATGAATCTGTTCTTTTATTAAAGAAAATAATCCTTCTTCCTTTAAGGTTTTGGATAAAGCGTAACTAATTGCTCGACGTTTTGCGTTTTCTGTTCCTGATAGCTCTACACCGTACCCTCTTTTTTTCAAAATAGAAAGCTGAGCTGGACGTAACTGCTCCTCTAGCTTCATCAGATCAGCACTAACCGTTGAAATAGAAACGCCCAAATCTTTCGAGAGAGAATAGAGCTTGACTGGTTCCGTTGCTTCATACAACATACATAAGATTAAGGTTAACCTTTCCTCCAACGTATATTCCCGCTGCGTGAACTTTTTAAGCTGCAGAGCTAATTCTTGCTTTCTTCGTTGTTCCCCAATAATTTGAACGCCAACACCCGATTTCCTAACCAATTCAAGCTCATAGGAATCTAAAACGCTTTGAATATTGTTTAAATCACGTTGGATTGTTCGTGAGCTAACATCAATCTTTTTCGATAATGCTTTAATCGTTATTTCTTCTTGTTCCCCGATCAATGCTTCCATAATCATTTTTTCTCTGCTCGAAATAAACGTAGTCCTCACCCCATTTCTTACAATCCAAATTATTGGCAAAACCCAGCCTATAAAATAGGCCGAGTTTCGGATGTTGTGCTTATTTTTTTAGTTGTTCGATTAGTTCATCATATTTTGGGCTATTTAAGAAGTTCTCAACAGAAATATGATGTGCATTTGGCGCTTGATCTTTCGCACGACTTGTCAAATCTTTATGCGTGATGACTACTTCTGCATCTGCTGGAAGATTGCTAACTGCCGTATTCGTGACAGACACGTCTAGCCCTTCTTTTTTAATTTTATTTTTTAAGATGGATGCTCCCATAGCACTCGAACCCATACCTGCATCACAAGCAAAAATAATATGCTTTGTATCGGCAAGAGAAATTGCTTTAGATGTAGTAGGCTGAATAAGCTCTGCTGCTCTGCTCTCTTTTCCTTTTAGGGTAGAAGTTTTTTCCGTTGCTTTTTGTAAATCGCCTTCCTCTACATCTTTAGATGTTCTTAGGATAAGCGCAGCAATTAAGAAAGAAACTGCAGTAGCAACAATTACTCCTAATAATACGCCAACATGGTTTCCTTTTGGCGTTAATGCCAGGATAGAGAAAATACTTCCTGGAGATGGTGCCGCAACAAGACCAGCATTGAAGATTTGTAATGTGAAGATACCTGATGCTCCACCAGCGATCGCCGCTAAAAGTAACTGTGGCTTCATCAAAATATAAGGGAAATAAATTTCATGAATCCCACCTAAGAAGTGAATGATTGCTGCCCCAGGTGCGGTTTGTTTTGCTGTCCCTTTTCCAAAGAACATAAATGCAAGTAGTATTCCAAGACCAGGTCCAGGGTTTGCCTCTAATAAGAACAGAATCGACTTACCTGCTTCAGAAGCCTGCTCAATTCCAAGTGGCCCTAGAATTCCGTGGTTAATTGCATTATTTAAGAATAAAACTTTCGCAGGTTCTATGAAAATACTCGCAAGTGGTAATAGACCAGCATCGAAAATGAATTGCACACCAGCTGCAAGGAAATCAGTTAATGCGTTAACAGCTGGACCGATTAGCTTATAAGCAACGAGTGTTAGCAAACCACCGATAATACCAGCAGAAAAGTTGTTGACAAGCATTTCAAATCCTGCTTTAACTTTTCCTTCAATTAGCTTATCAAATTGTTTGATCGCCCATCCACCTAAAGGACCTACAATCATCGCTCCAAGGAACATCGGAATATCTGCTCCAACGATTACCCCCATCGTTACAGTAGCTCCGACTACCCCTCCTCGAAGCCCGTGAACAAGTCTACCACCAGTAAAACCGATTAATATAGGTAGTAGATAATTGATCATTGGACCAACTAACTCAGCAAAATCTGCATTCGGCAACCAGCCAGTTTCAATAAATAAAGCAGTAATTAGTCCCCATGCGATAAACGCACCAATATTCGGCATAATCATGCCACTTAAAAAACTACCAAAACGCTGTACTTTTACTTTGAACCCTGAACGCTCTTGTTGTTCTGTACTCATTTTTGAACCTCCCCTTTTTGGATGTTTTAAAAACTTTTCTTGTTAATTAAAATATTAAAGCGTTTACATTTTATATTCAACAAAATGTAAACGCTATCATGTCGTCATTAACTACGACAAAATCGTACTTGTTCAGTTGTCATTATTTGAGGATACTTTTCTTTTAACTAGTGCGCACGGAAATAATCTTCAATTGCTCCCCAAATTCTAAGCGGACAACTTTTCTTGCTTGAATAGCTGTTCTAGCTGTTACTGGTATGGTTTGCAATTTATCATTGATTTCTGCCTCTACGACAAAGCATTTAGCTCCACATTTCATCGATATCACCTTTCACCTGTCTGTTACCTTAGATTATATCCCTAACCTTTCTATTTTCCTATGAATCTGTTCGATTGGCAGAAAGAATTCTAGCAAAATATTGAGTGAGCATTTATCTTGAATTCTAATTAAACAAGGAATAATATACTTGCTGTAAGGGAATATTATTTAATCCGGAGGGATTTTACATGCATAAAGAACCAATCAATGTCAGCGCTATTATCAATGGCGAAAAAATATATACAGAGAAAAAAATTACGCGTGAAAATCCAACGCATCCAGAACAAATCGTTGGTTACGCGCCAAACAATACGAGAGAGGAAACAATCCAAGCAATCGATGCAGCTCATGAAGCTTTTAAAACATGGGCCTGGAGTGATGTGGACGATCGTATCGAAAGAATGCAACGTGCCATTCAGAAGATTAAAGACGCAACACCTGAAATTGCCGAGTTACTTTCACGCGAACATGGGAAAGCATTGTATGATGCTCATGGGGAAATTGCTGTTTCACTGATGTGGATGGAATTTGCTGTGGAAAACGTGAAAAAAGTAACAGCACCTGAAGACCAAAAACATGAAACAGGCCGAACTATTATTTCACATGACCCGATCGGTGTCGTATCCGCAATTACACCTTGGAACTATCCGATTTCATTATCTACTATTAAAATTGCGCCTGCTTTGTTAACAGGAAATACAATGGTGCTTAAACCAAGTCCATTTGCACCTTTAGCAGTTAGTCGAGTAGCGGAGATCATTGCGGACGAGTTCCCTGCAGGTGTGTTGAACTTATTGAACGGAGATGCAGAAGTAGGCGTTGAGCTAACATCCAACCCGAAAGTGGCGAAAATCGCCTTTACTGGTGGGACAAACACTGCAAAATATATCATGAAAGCAGCATCTGAAACGATTAAAAATATGACACTCGAGCTTGGTGGTAACGATGCAGCAATCGTATTAGAGGATTTTGATGTGAACGATGAACGTGCATTACGCAGAATGGTTATTTCCAACTTCCTAACAGCTGGACAAATTTGTATGATTGCCAAACGTATCTACGTACACCGTTCCATTTATGATGCATTTGTTGAAAAATATACAGAAGCAGCAAACAAATGGATCAAAGTAGGCGATCCATTCAATCCAGAAGTTACAGTTGGTCCAGTTAATAACAAAAATCAAGTAACCTATGTGAAAAGCTTAGTGGAAGATGCAAAAAACAAAGGGGCAAAAATCGTTCCATTAGGGACCATTCTAAACCCTGAATTAATGGATAACGGCTACTTCTTACAACCAACACTTGTGTTAAATGCAGATGTTCATGACCGTGTCGTAGTAGAAGAACAATTTGGTCCAACTGTCCCAATTCTTCCATTCGACGATGAAGAAGAAGTGATCAAATTACACAACGAAAGCATCTACGGTTTAACAAGTTCCGTATGGGGCGAAGAAGAACATGCCATTAAAGTTGCACGTCGTATCGAAGCTGGTACAACGATGATCAACACTGCCGCTATTCAAGGATTAGACGTTCGCTTCCCATTTGGTGGAGTGAAACAATCTGGTGTAGGTCGCGAATACGGTTTAGATGGTATTAAATCTTATACAGAAACACATGTCATTAATTTGCCAAATGACTTGGAGTTACCTTATATTCCGGAATAAAAGAGCATTAAAAAAGAGCATTAATCCTCCTTGGGTTAATACTCTTTTTTCCTGTAGTAGCGTAATTTCTTCTTAAAGGAAATTTAGATAACTCATCTCAGTTCTATTAATATTCCAAACAAATTAGTATCTACTAACATAACTTGGATACTTTAGTACTTTCATTCTTTTTAGTGCAAAAACAATTGGTGGAATAATAACTAGCAGTAGCAATCCTGGCAAAGCAGTCACAAAGGCTCCCGCAATAAACGCTTCAAAACCATAAGTCTGTTTGCTTCACGTAAATGGTTTACATTCGCACGAATTTGCTGTACACCGATTTTTAATTTCGGAAAATTTCTTCCTAGAACTGGTTTAGTAATCGGTACAAAAATTTCCTCTGCATTTAATAAAAAGCTATGTGCCACCGTTTCACCAAATTCCTCTAAACAGTATTCTTTCGGAGTAATAAGTGAATAAACTGTTCTTCTAAGAAGCTCATCCTGAAGAACGCTCTGTGACGTCGCATTTAATAAAATAAAGTCCGCTCCTTCTTCATAAAAAGTTTTCTTTATTTGGGAAATAGTATCGTCAAATGGAATCGCCGATATACCAAACTTAACTATTTCTGGTGTATGGATAATTTCTACAACATCAATCCATGGGCGTTCTTTAAAATAATTTGGAAAGATAGTTAAACGCATATATTCGTCATTAAAGACAGTTAACTGAAATGGTCCACATCCAACCGGAACTCCTATTCCTCCACTATTAATCCATGCATGAGATACAATCGCCATTTTAATATTGCACAAGAAACGCGGAAATAAAGCATTCGGTTTTTTGAGTGTAAGTTCGATGCAATACGTATTCAGCTCAACAATTTTTTCAATCGTGAACAAATCATATTCGGTGCTCACCGTTCTCTTTAAAGATGCAACTACATCGCGACTCGTCAACTTTGACCTATTATGGAACTCGATATCTTTACGAAGTGTAAATCTCCATATACGGTAATCTTCAGTATGATAGGCAAATACTAAATTTGGTCGTACCTGCTGTGTCTCAGGACAAAATTAAAATAATGTTTCACATATCTGTCGCGCGAAATGACTGTCATGTCTTGATAAGACTTTAATTGGATCTAAATTAAGTTCCACTTTTGGGTAGGGATAACGAAAAACATCCAGTTCATCGTCGGATTGTGTAAAGCCGAATCGTTCTGACAGCCATGTATTCACCTCTGGATCCGCTAATAGCTTATATTCATGTAGTATCTTGTAAGCTCTGTCATAATGTGCTCCTTGCCACAGTTCATCAAATGCTATATAAATGGCCTGAAGTTTCGGTAATTTAATTTTGAGTAGTGGCTTTTTACCGCGTCCTTGATAAGTCTCCCAATCAATCCACTCTGATTCATAACACTTTTTGACTATGGTTTTCGCATATCGTGTTGAGCATTGCCAAATGGTTTGCTAGCTCCTCAATCGTGGTTTCGTAACTAACAAATGGTTTGTACTCTTATATAAAGAACAATAAATACCGAATCATTAATATCCTCCTAAAAGGTGAATTAATTATTTTTATTTTTCACTTTTTGTTCTCCTTTTTATATTTTACCATTAGTATAGGAGGGATTATATGAATTTATATAGCAATAAAAACTTTATTATTCTTTATTCTATTACGATTTTATCCACATTTGGCAGTACCATTTACACATTCATTTTGCCTTTGCTAATTTACGATATATCCCAATCTGCTTTAGCGATGAGTACAATACGTATTGTTGATTTTTTACCGAATTTAGGCATGCTTGCTGGGGCTATTGTTGATCGAGTGAATCGTAATATCATGATCAAATATGGGGGATTATTAAAGATGATTCTATCCATCCTTTTAACATTCGTCATTTACTTTAATGCTGTGGAACTATGGCATTTGTATCTGTTAGGTTTCCTTATTTCTACCGTTAGTTATACTGTTGGGAATGCTAGTCATGCTATTGTACCTCAGCTTTTCGATAAAGCTTTGATGACTGATATTCAAGCGAAGTTTTCATTTGTAAATACGTTTGTCTCGATTATTGGTCCCTCCTTGGCAGGTGCGCTACTCCTTGTAATTGCATATGATCATTTAATGATTGTATACACAATATCGCTAGTCTTTATTTGGATTTTTAGTTTATTTATCGATCAGACATCGACTCCTGAACGACAGAAAAATCAGTCCATTCTTGAGGATATGAAAGAGGGTCTTCACGAATTATTTGGTAATAAGCTACTTCTTACACCGACGATTTCTATTTTATTTGTGAACTTAGCAACTAGTTTAATAATCGGGGTACTAGTGTTTTATGTCGTAGATATTTTAGGTGAAACGAAGGAGCAACTTGGTCTTATGTATTCGATCGGGGCACTAGGAGGGCTAGTGGGGGCTCGACTTATTAAACCATTAAGAAAACGTTG
Source organism: Psychrobacillus sp. PGGUH221 (assembly GCF_042055255.1). Classification (NCBI taxonomy): domain Bacteria; kingdom Bacillati; phylum Bacillota; class Bacilli; order Caryophanales; family Bacillaceae; genus Psychrobacillus; species Psychrobacillus sp. PGGUH221. Next base: position 257,157 of record NZ_JAQMHQ010000003.1, on the reverse strand, counting down.
GACTAGAGGTGCTATTTATATCGGGCTTCATGCCATAGATGCATTCGTTCTAGTATTATTTTTCTTTGCATCTACCTGGTGGCAACTTGGGATTCTATTAGCTTTACGTTCATGTACAACGGTAATCACTAATATTATTTATTTAGCGGTTCGTCAAGAATCTACACCAAATCATTTACTCGGCCGTGTCGCAGGTACTTCTTCAATGTTTATGAAATTGGCGCTCCCAATTGGGTTATTTATTGGGGGGATTTGGGCAGAAACATTACATATACCATATATTTTTCTTTTCTCAGCTATTATCGTATTTAGCATCAGTTTATTATTACGAAAAAACAATCTTCAAACGTTGGTGTAAATACACCGATTTTTTTAAATAATCTAATAAGGCGGATGGAATAGGGATGGAATAGAATACTATTTAATCCGCCATTTATATACTTGTAGTAGCATTGTAATAAAGTTTTATCAAAAAACAATTTGTATAACCATATTTTACGACAAACAACATGAAGCAATTTTGAAAAAAATTAAGCAAAATGGCTTCTTAGTTAATCTCTTTTAGTGGTCCTTATTCAACTAAAGCACCCGTTAGTTGAAGAACCTCCGAATTACTCTTATCATAATTAAGTCTCTTGTTTTTTCCTGAAATATATTCTTAAAATCTCGTCCATACCCCAGCCAATTAATGAGATAAGTGTTGATGCAACTAAGAAATATGAGTCAAACGCATTGAAATTTGTAAAAATAAACCTTGAATCAAGAATCAAAATCAATAAGACTACAAAGCTGGTGCCAACAAATAAATGAACAATTAATGAAAAGAATACTCGTTTATTGCCATCAAAACGATTGTTCATCTTATCCGAGAGAATTGATATAGGAATCCCAAATAAAAGAATAACAGGAATTGCATATATACTAGTAAAGGCAATTAACGCAGGTAACTCCCATATTGTACTCCCTTCTATAAGCATAAAAAACAACCCAATAATAGGTGCAGATATTATAGCTGTGCAAATAAATGCCAATATTTTTCTCTTAAACACTAAATCCCCCCCTTATTAAGATTATTATTCAAATGGATCGCCGAAATCTACTTGATGTTTTGGACGTAAAAATAGACCATCAAAGTGATGGTCATGTTTAACTAAAGCACCCGTTAGTTGAATAAGAAAAATTAATATTTTTGAAATAGAGCAGTCAACAAGTCAGGTACACCAAAAACCTCATTCGGCTGTTTTATTTCCTTCATTTTTCTTATTTCAATTTCCTTGAAATCCTTAAAGATGGATCTTAACTTTTCGTCAGTATAACCTAATCCACCTTTTAGGCTCCGCAACCTATAAACTTCCCAATCCGAAATATCAGCCCCGCCAAACTCCCCACCTTGAACAAAACAAGTAATTGCAAAGAAACCATTTGGTTTTAAAGCCTTTTTCACTAAATCTATGTAACTCATTCTTCTATGAGGAGCAATATGGTGCAAGCAACCTGAATCATAAACAATGTCATATGTCCCTTCTGCAATGTCTAACTCAAAGATATTTTCATTGATGAAGTTTACACTTACACTTTTTTCATTTGCTCGTTCTTCTGCCCATTTAAGTGACTCTTGAGATAAATCTACTGCATCAACAGTGCAACCTTTTTCAGCAAAATAAATTGCGTTCCTACCCGGACCACAACCAAGTTCAAGGACTTTCCCTGGAATAAACAGGCTTTTTTCAAAATAACTTACTAAATTTTCATCAGGAAAATTAGCAAAAAAGGGAACACCCCTTTCACGGTCTGAATAAAATGTATCCCAAAACTGAGTTGGCTCTCTCAATAAAGAATCTAACATTTTCAATAAATCTTCATAGTCATAAATAGTTTCCTTCAAAAGTTATCCCTTCTTTCAATTAAAATATCCTCTATTTAATTCTATAAATTTTACATAAACCCTTGTTTCGAGAGTATTAAAAACATATTAATTTTAAATGGAAACCAACCCACAATTCATCTCTTTTTATACCTCTCAGCGCTCTATAAAAGCACCAATTTTGTATTACAAATATTATTTAATGGATATCCTACTACTTTCTTAAAAAATAGCTATTAAAGAAAGGTATGACGTTTATATTGGATGAGCAATTTCCATAATTCTCTTTAGATATTACAAATATTACATTGTTAATTAAATCTTTTTAACATTTTCTTTCTTCAACTAACCTACCGCTTTAGTTCAATAAGAAAAAAACTTTACCCCTTCTTGAAGTAAAGCACCCGTTAGTTCAATAAGAAACAATGTTTGTAGGGATTAGTGTTATGAGTAAATATTAAATTTAATATACCGATATATTGATTAAGTAACATATTGGAGGTAATGAATACATATGAAGAAAGGTTTGTTATCTGCATTAATAATCCCGGTATTATTTTTATCAACTGTTACAATAACGGAAGCATCAACTAAAGTAATGTGGGGGAAAACCGAGTTTGTTAAAGGACAAATTGGTAAGGTGACAGTGTTGAATACAACTCAAATCTATCAAAATAACAATGATGGCATATTCAAACAAAGCACTAGATCTCTGAGAAAAGGTGAGGAATTTAGAGTCTATAGCTATAAGGGTCAAGATGGTGGCTATTATGGACTTGGCGGAGGTTTATTCGCAAAGAAATCAACTGTTGTAAAATATGAAACTCCATCTAAAGCCAAGCTCAAATTATTAGAGGATAACTCTCTCTCTTCCTCTTCAAAGGATAGCGAAAAATATCCTGATGGATGGGTTGCACCTGTATCGAAATCAACTTGGAGTTCTAATCAAGCAAACAATTACACGGTTCTTCAAAATGAGCTTGGATTCTCAGATGGTGGTCGCTCATACAATGTTCGTGGTGTACCAGGTGCGATTCAAGTGATTAGCCAGGGAGGTAGCGGTTCTTATGAAGTTGGAATTAAGTTTCGTGGTTGGGTAGATAATTCTATTCCAGAAACTTATCGCATTCCTATTGTAGCAAAAGAACTTTTTAAATTTTACTTTGGTGGCGATGGAGATAGAATTCTAGGATACTTTAATAACAATGACATTCCAGAACAATTTACTGCTAACGGAAGAGCTGTAAAAGCCTCTTTCAGTCAAGCAGATGGAGCTATCTATCTTGAGGTAGGCAAAAGAAATAATTAAATAGTAGTTGAATAGTAGTTGAATAGACATAAAGCTAAGGGTATTATTCTCTTAGCTTTTTTGTAAGGAAAATGTGTGTTTTTGTTCAACTAACCTGCTGCGTTAGTTTAAGTGTAATATTTCACAATGGTTTACCAAAGTCTACTGGATGTTTTGGACGTAGAAATAGACCACCGAAATATGATGGCCTTGTTTAACTAAAGCACCCGTTAGTTCAATAAAAAGTAAAACAAAATTGCTACCGCAAAACTTGGAATTGCAATCAAAGCTGAACGAAAACTAACATTATTCCTTTGATTTCTATCCTCGACTGATTCAGTTGCTAGGTTAGCCCTCATTCTATCTCCACTTACTAAAACACCCGAAAAAACGAAGGATATCACAATAAAAAATAAACCAATTCCACCTGTAATCGTAGTAACCATTTCAATATTCCATATGACAATAGATACTAAGACACCTACTAGAGATAGAATAATTCCAAGTAATAAGTATTTCAAACTATCCCCCCCTCATATATACTACGACTGTGTATGAAAAAGGTTTCTGTTATTTAACTAAACTGTTTCGTTAGTTCAATAAGTTCAACAAAAAGAAGCGTTAATCATCTTATAACAATGTTTTATAGGTTATTAAATAATATGGAAATTACTGTTCCCATTCATTGTTATGCTCTGCTAACACATATTCTCCTACTTCATCGGTACATTGAACTAGAATATATTTACTAACTATATCCTTTGTTTCGATTGAAATACTTGGGCAACTAAACTCTTCAATAAATTTACTCCACAGAAGTTTTCTATCCAGTTTACGAGTAAAATCAATATTGTTATCTTTATATTCCAATGTCGTAACAATTCTTTCTCCTTCTTCTCCAAAAGCTATAAAATCAATTTCATCATCTTTTCCAGTTTTTACATTCTCCACAAATTTATTAAGGCGTTCTACATTTTCAACATGATTAAAACCTTGTTTTTCGACAATCTCATCATTATTATTTGATTGACATGACGTAAGAAAAAAAGTAAAAAGTATTAAACTCATAATCATACGATGTATATCTTTCAACCTCCACTTCACTTAGATAATATAAATATAATCTATCATTATATTTCCTCTTGGAGCTAATAATGCCATACCGGAAACAACTACTTATTAAACTAACCAGCCCCGTTAGTAAAAAAACACTTCTTATGTCTATAATTCTATTAAGTTGGCAATAATCCCTTTAAGAGTACTATTTTAGGGGGAATGGAATTGTTACTGTCTAAAGCATGGTCTTCGTTTGAAGCCGATAAACGAATAGAGGGCTTTTCGCTACAAACGTTAAAGGCCTATCAGTTACAGTCTTTGCTACTAATTGATTATTTTAAGGATGTAGAGATGGAATTGCTCGATATAAATCAACTGAAGGAATATCTTGCAATATCCGGCAAGCATTTAAAACCAGTCAGTCTTGCACATCGTATCCGCTTTATGAAATCATTTTTTCGTTGGTCTCATGAAGAAGGATACCTGAGTAAGAATCCAACTTCCAAAATTAAAGAACCCACAGTGGGAAAGCGTATACCCAAGTATCTAACCGAACGGGAGTTTGAACACCTTCGTGAATCCTGTCATTCCCCAATGGAAAAAGCGATTTTCGAATTTATGTTTTCTACCGGTTGTCGGATTGGAGAGATTGTTGCGTTAGAAAAGAACCATATCAATTGGTCCAATCAATCCGCGATCGTTAGAGGAAAAGGTGATAAGGAAAGGGAAGTTTATTTTAATACACGTTGCGACATATGGCTTAAACGCTATTTAGAAAGCCGGAATGACCATCATCCTGCCATCTTTGTGACTGCAAGACAGCCACATAAAATGAGTGTCGCCCAAATGCGGTACAGGTACATCATCAAGCGGATCTCCAAACGGGCTGAAATCAATAAAGCGATCCATCCACACCAACTTAGACTCAGCTACGCAACTCATTTGTTGAATAATGGAGCTCCTATTGAAGTCATACAAAGTCTTATGGGGCATGAGAAAAGTGAAACCACCAGGATATACGCTCAATTAAGCGGGAGGCTAAGGAAAGAGTATTATCAGAAGTACTTTTAAATGTAAAAGTAGCAACGTCTTAAAAGACGTTGCTACTCGATTGAATATTACCTTTTCTTCACTAATTTCTTCTTTTTTGGTCGATTTTCAATCGTTTTTGCGTTAATCCTTCTTATAACAACCCTACCAAAGCTTAAAAAATAGATCACTTACTTTCCACAAAGCTTAGACATTTGCTCACATAATTATTTTTTTGAGTTAATTTTATTTAACTCAGTTGATTTTGCTCTTACGTAAAGGGTTATTGTCCTCAAAAAACAGTTTTTTAGTATTATTATGTCATTTCACGATAATTTCAGTATAATTGTGTCAATATATAGTGACACAATTATACTAATAACTACATAAAAAAACCTGATAAATCAGGTTTTTGTGTATCAGTATTTTTATGTCTCTCATCATTTATTGACGAGTGACATTATTGTTTGGACTAAAGTGACACAAATGTTTATACTTTCACTTTTTGCAATACAGTCCAAACATTTGTGTCACAAATAACGGTCTCTTCTTTAGAAGTCGTTTGACTGATTGGATCGTAGCATTAGTATTCTTATCAACCTCAGATATGATAACATCCGCTATTTGCTTATCGTATATTTCAAGCATTTCCTCTGTGCAAGTACCTTCCGATACTATTTTTATATCGTCCGATTGCAAACCTTCCTTAATGCTAGAACTAACCATCTTTTGATTATCGATAATTGCAACGTTTATCATATGAACTGCTCCTCTCTAAATGAGTTTCAAAGGTATGTAACCTTTGAATACCCCTTTTATTAATTTCTTTACTCATTTATTGCTTTCTCTCTAGCCAACAAGCTTTTTAGATCTTGATAATCCATGGAAATCAGAGATTCTCCGTTTGGCCCATTGTTCACTTTTAGCTTTTTTGGTTGTTCTATGATGTGAGTAATTTCAAAGTTCTTCACTCAAACACCACCTTTATCTGAATAATTGCACTTCTTGTAATAAAGCATAGTACATATGGCTAATTTGCACGCCAGTTATTGTTACTTCGATTAGTAACTGTATTCCCTAAAATATTTTAAAAAGCGATTTGAACTAGAAAAAGTAGGTGCTTATCTTATCAAGTGTTTATAGAAATTGGGAAGCTGCAGATAAGTTAGAGCTAAGAATTGCATTAATAAGTGCCAAGATTATTCTCTGTTATTTATGTAAAATAAAAATGCACAAAAAAAGGAGCTTGGAAATGTATCTCCAAGCTCATGTATCTTGCTATCCGTTTTTATTAATGCTCCCGTTAGTTGAACAAGCACCTTCTCTTCTATTATAAATTTGCCTTTATAGAAAAAAATATAAAGAAAAAAGCAGTTGGATAAAAAATTCCAACTGCTAACATTCATATCAAAGTTATTTCCAAATTGTATGGAAACTGCCTTCTGCATCTGTTCGCTCATACGTATGAGCGCCAAAGTAATCGCGTTGTGCTTGAAGTAAATTGGCACTTGAATTTCCAGTGCGATATCCATCATAGTATGCAAGTGCTGCACTTAATGATGGAAATGCAAGACCAGACAATGTACTTTCAGCGATCACTTTTCGCATACCATTTTGGTACGCCTTCGTTTTATCTACAAAATAAGGTGCTAGCAATAGATTTGCTGTGGAAGGATTTTCTTCATATACTTCACTAATTGTATTTAAGAATTCTGCACGAATGATGCAACCACCACGGAAAATCAATGCTATATCCTTAAGTGGTAAATTCCAGTTGTTTAAATCAGAAGTCATTTTATACTGCGTAAATCCTTGGGCATATGCACAAATTTTCCCCATATACAATGCTTGTCTGACATACTCTATCCATTCTTCACGATCTAATTCCGAATTGCTTGTATCAGGACCGGCTAAGATGGATGAAGCATGAACTCTTTCCGCTTTCAAATGAGAAATATATCGAGCAAAAAGAGATTCAGCGATGATTGAAACAGGGATTCCATTATCGATTCCTTGAACACTCGTCCATTTGCCAGTGCCTTTTTGACCTGTTTTATCTAAAATAACATCAACTAGTGGAAATCCAGTTTTGTCGTCCACTTTTCTCAAAATATCAGCCGTGATTTCAATCAGATAACTTTTCAGTTCACCTTGATTCCAATTTTCAAAAATATCAGCAATTTCATTTATAGGAATGTGAAGACGTTCTCTTAAAAATGTATACGCTTCGGCAATGAGCTGCATATCAGCGTATTCAATCCCATTATGCACCATTTTCACAAAATGGCCGGCCCCGTCAGGTCCCATATAAGCACAACAAGGAGTTCCATCCACCTGTGCAGCTATTTTCGTCAAAATAGGCGCGACTTGTTCATACATTTCTTTTTCTCCACCTGGCATGATAGAAGGACCTTTTAATGCACCTTCCTCTCCACCAGAAACACCAATTCCTAAATATCCAATACCTTTTGCTTTTAAATCATTAAAACGACGAGCGGTATCTTCAAAATGTGAATTGCCGCCATCCATTACAATATCCCCTTCTTCTAAGTATGGGACAAGGGTATTGATTACTGTATCTACTATATCGCCTGCCGTCACCATCATGAATAGCTTTCTTGGGGACTCCAGTGATTGGACAAAACTTTGAACATCATAGAACGGGTAAATCTTTTGTTCATTTGTTTCCTGCATAAGTTGATCCGTCAAATCTCTCGTATAGTTATAGACAGACACCATTTCACCTTTGCTGGCCATGTTCAACGCGATGCTTTTTCCCATCACACCAAGACCTATTACTCCAATCGTATTACTCATCTAGTAACGACTCCTTTTTTATACAAATAAGAAAAAATCTTTTTACACTAAATAATGTTTAGTATCCAGCGCCTTACCCCTCGGGGTCAAATAACCTTACACCTATGAAGAAAAAGAGCGTCTTCTTTGGTGTAAGAACATTTGCCTTTCGGGGCAGACATTGGAGCTTGCGCTTCTCGTTAAACAAATAAACTTAATAATAATATGAACACTAATCCAGCTACGGAGATGATTGTTTCTAATAATGTCCAAGTTGCAAAAGTTTCTTTTAACGTTAAACCAAAGAATTCTTTGAACATCCAGAAACCAGCATCATTTACGTGTGAAGCGATTACGCTACCTGCTCCTGTTGCCAAAACAACTAATGCCAAGTTAACATCCGTAGTACCTAACAAAGGAATAACCAATCCTGCAGTTGTCAATGCTGCAACTGTTGCAGAACCTAAAGCTATTCGTAATATTGCAGCGATCATCCAAGCTAAAATAATCGGAGAAATAGTAGTGTCTGTGAAGATTTCTGCTACATAATCGCCTACTCCACCATCGATCAATACTTGTTTGAAAGCACCTCCGCCCCCGATGATCAATAACATCATACCGATACTAGCGATTGCTTTGGAACAAGATTCCATTACTGCTTTCATTGGAATTTTTCTTGCGATACCCATTGTGTACACGGCAAGTAGTAAAGATAATACCATTGCTGTAGAAGCGTTACCAACAAAACGAATGATGGAAAACATTGCATTATCATCTGCTCCAGTTGTTTTTTGGATCATCGTAACTACCGTTGCAATTGCCATTAGAATAACTGGGAACATCGCTGTAAATACACTTATACCGAACCCAGGGGTATCTTCCAACTTGAATGTTTTTTGCTCACCTAAAGAAGCAATATCTCCAGTACGATTAAATGAATCTGGTACTAGTTTTTTAGCAATTTTCGTAAATAGAGGACCAGCTAGAATAACAGTAGGAATAGCAATGATGAAACCATAAAGCAGTACTTCTCCTATGTTTGCACCGTATTCACCAGCAATTACCGTTGGACCTGGATGTGGTGGCAGGAATCCGTGGGTTACAGATAATGCAGCTGCCATTGGAATTCCTAAATATAAAACAGAAACACGTAACTGTCTAGAAATTGAGAAAATAATTGGTATCAACAGAACTAATCCAACTTCAAAGAATAATGCGACACCAATTATAAATGATGCGACTACAACAGCCCATTGAATATTTTTCTCGCCGAACTTATCGATTAAGGTCATCGCAATACGTTGCGCTCCACCTGAATCTGCTATCAAACTACCTAACATTGCACCTAAACCAAAAATTAACGCTAAATGACCAAGTGTCCCACCTAGCCCACCTTCTATAGAAGCAACAATATTATCTAGTGGCATTCCTAAGCCTAATGCAACTCCAAAAGCAACAATGATTAATGAAACGAATGTGTTTAATTTTAAACCCATAATTAAAATCAATAATGCGACTATTCCTATTGCTACGATTGCTAATGGCATGACGTTTCCCCCAATTATTTATATGTTATTTTTTATCAAATTACGTTGATATGTTGCAATACTTGTATATTCTTTTTCTAATACTCTCGATAAATTAATGAATATTGGTAATAGTTCTTGATACTCTTGAACATCTGATTCTTTTGGAGTGTGTTTATGAGTACTACCTATCATTTCTGAAACCACATCGAACGATTCTATTTTACCAATTGCATATAATCCTAAAATACAGGAACCTAAACAGGAACTTTCATAACTTTCGGGCACGACTACTTCCATATCAAAGATATCTGCCATCATTTGACGCCATACATCGGATCTAGCGAAACCACCTGTAGCTTGGATACGTGTTACCGGCTCTTCCATAACTTCTAGTAACGCTAAGAACACGGTATACAGATTGTAAATGACACCTTCAAGTGCTGCACGAATCATATGTTCTTTCTTATGTGACATAGTCAATCCAAAGAACGAACCACGTACGTCAGGATTCCATAACGGTGCACGTTCTCCTGCCAAATATGGATGGAACAAAAGACCATCTGACCCCGGGCTAACTCGCTCTGCAATCTTTGTTAGTACTTCATACGAGTCAATTCCAAGTCGTTTCGCTGTCTCCACTTCCGAAGAAGCAAATTCATCACGAATCCAACGAAGTACCATCCCCCCGTTATTGACAGGACCTCCAATTACCCAAAGATTCTCTGTCAAAGCATAGCAAAAAATTCTTCCTTTTTGATCCGTTTGCGGACGATCAATAACGGTTCGAATAGCTCCGCTAGTACCGATTGTTACTGCCACTTCCCCTTTTCCTATTGCATTTACACCAATATTAGAAAGGACACCATCACTTGCACCAATGATAAACTTCGTTTCTGCATCAATACCAAGTTTTCTGGCCAGGGTAGGTTCACAGTTTTGGAAAACTTCTGTCGTAGGTACTAAATCCGATAACTGCTCACGCATAATCCCAGCTATTTCTAAAGCTCCTTCATCCCAATCCAATTCTTTGAGATTCATCATTCCCATAGCTGATGCTAAAGAGTGATCCACCACATAGCGGTCAAATAATCTTTTAAAAACGTATTCCTTTATACCTATATATTTTTTTGTTTTTGCTGCTATTTCCGGTAAGTCATGAACAATCCAAGTAATCTTACTAAGAGGAGACATTGGATGAATAGGAGTGCCAGTACGTCTATATACTTCTAGTCCATTCATTTCTTTTTTTATCTTGCTTGACCATGCCTCACTTCGATTATCTGCCCATGTAATGCACTGAGTAAGCGGTTGGTCATGCTCATCCATTGCGATTAAACTATGCATTGCACTACTAAAGGAGATAAATAGTAAATCTTCCTTTGCAATTTGAGATTTTTTCATAATGCTGGCAATTGACTTTAAAACCGCTTGTAATATTTGTTCTGGATTTTGCTCAGCAGTAGAACTATCCGGGGTATGGAGCGGGTAGCCGATATTCTCTTGTTGAATGATTTTCCCTTTTTCAGAAAACAACACTGCTTTTGTACTAGTTGTCCCTATGTCGACACCTAACATATAGTTTGTCATTATTCTTGCTCCCTTTCTATCGTGAGCATTTGTTGTGACATCCAAAGATCTTCCACTTTCCCTTGAACATCATTAAAATTTTGATGTAATGCCTGAATCATAATCGCTCTATCTTTCGTTTTTATCGCTTCAATATATATTTCATGATTTTCTATGACTCTTGAAAAATCTTCATACTTCTCTGACATACGCATTCGCATCGAAAGAAGTATTAACGTTTCCATTACCGGTTTAGTGTTGCCCCATATAAGTGCTATATAGGAATGGTCTATGAAACGAATAATCGTTTCATGGAAAAGAACATCTTGAAAAGAAAACTCATCCGCATCCTTAAATTTAATGGCTACTTTCATCATCTCAAGTATTTTGCTAAGTTCTCTAACTAGGTCACTCGTATCTAATTTCACTATTCTTTCATATACAAATGTTTCAATCATTAAACGTACATCATATATTTCTTTAATATCTTTTTCATTTAAACCAACTACTACTGCTCCCATTCTTTCCGAACGGATCATATTTTCAAACGACAATATTTTCAATGCTTCCCGTATAGGCGACCTGCTTACTTCAAATTCTGCAGCGAGTTTATTTTCTGATAATACAGTACCTATAGGAATCTCCCCTGAAATAATCCGAAAACGGAGTTCATATGCTAGCTTTACTCCAATGGAAGCGCTCGCAATCCATTTTACAGGAAAACTAAAATGCATGTTCTTGCTCATATTTTCACTTCCTACATACTTGTATACAAGTATTTTAGTGTACAAATACAAAAATGTAAACGCTTTTATTTTATTTACAAGATTTAAATGAAAACAACACCTCCCATCTAAAATATGAAAGGTGTTGTTTCTCCTCTAATGATATAATAGCTATCTTTTTAACTTTGAACTAACTGTAAAACTCTTCCTTCCTTTAATTTTTAAATAGCTAATAAAAAATTACAGTAACTTTCTTTTCCGTACACTTCTTTACTATTTTTAAAAAAGTTGTTGAACATATAGGTTTTTGCTTGTTCTAAAGAATAAGATCTAGCTTCCATAACCAGTTTTAGATAGGAAATAAAATATTCTTTAGACAAATTAGACCCATTATTTACAGTCAAATACCTCCACCCCTAACATTTAGACGCTTCCATTCCGCAACATGATTGAGTAGAATATTGTGATGTTAAATTAATACTACATACACCAGTTTCCGGTAGATCAAGTTCAACCTTTTTAGCTGATTCAAAGTCACCCGAAAGATGAGCCACAATAGATCTCACTTGCTCATAACCGGTAGCCATTAAGAATGTTGGAGCTCGACCATAACTTTTCATTCCAACTATATAGAAGTCTTTTTCTGGCTGTCTTAATATCTCTTCACCATGAGGTCGTACTGTTCCGCAACTGTGAAGGTTAGGATCAATTAAAGGAGCAAGTTCTTCAACGCTCTCTGTAGCAGTATCTATACTAAGTCTGATTTCTCTTATAAATGAAAAGTCTGGACGGCTGCCTGTGTTTGCAATGATTTCATCAACCGGAGAAATTGTTACTTCACTACCTTCTGATTCCCCAGTAATTCCGATTCCATCATTTGTCTTAGTTAATTGGTGAATAAGGAAAGGAGTATAGACTTTTACATGACTAGCATCAACTAATTGATGTATACGGCTACCTAATTCACCTCTTGCTTCCAAAGCGTCTTTATCTTCTCCACCGTACGCATCTTCTACGTTTTTCTTTCTCATGATCCAAGTAATTTCTACTTCATCATCTAACTGTGATAGTTCTAAAATTGTGTTAATGGCTGAATGACCGCCACCTACAACAGCAACTCGTTTGTTTTTGTATCTTTCTTTATGCTTTCCCTTAATATCAGGAATTCCATAATAAATGTGTTGGTTTAATTCTCTTTCTTCTTTTGTCCAAATACTATCTGCATTTATTGGATTTGGTTGTGACCAAGTTCCAGTAGCATCTATTATGGCCCTTGCTTCTATTCTTTTTGACATCCCATTCTGTTCAATGTATATAACAAAGGACGAATTTTCACGATTAGCAGTCTTCATTTTATCTAACCCTTTTTTACTAATCGAAACAACTCTTGTATTCAGTGATAAAAAAGGGTGTATTTCAGGTAGATTTGCTAATGGCTTCAAATACTCGTTAACTAATTCACTTCCAAATGGAAGTTGATCTAAATCAGGTGTATTCCAATCGTGTTTTTCTAGAGTTTTTTTAGCTATCTTATCGATGTTGTATTGCCATGGTGAAAATAACCTTACATGTCCCCAGTTTAGAATATTACTACCAACACTATCACCTGACTCCAGTAGAATAAACCGTTCTCCTATATTAGCTAGATGGGCAGCAGCAGCTAAACCTACAGGACCGGCACCTATAATAGCTATTGGTAATTCCTTGTTTGAAGATGTTGTTACATCTACATTTGTTTTTGCAGCGGGTGCGCAGCATCCCCCAGTGTTTACTTGTTTCAGTTCAATGTTATTCATTCTCTTACCTCCATAAATTTTTAGTAGTCTTACCAAATATTAAAATGTATTTTAATTGCATTTTGCAAGTAATGTATATTTTTTTTAAGCAAGACTTACTCTTGCTTAAAGTAGAGGTGTACAGCAAACGCTTGATTTGGACATAGCTTGATTTAGTAATTTAATAGAACGAATTACTGTTTCTCTTTCAAATTCGTTCATATGGGAGAATACTTCCTCTAAATAAGCATTCATCGATTCGTCAATGGTTGTAGCCACAAACTTTCCTTGTACTGTAAGGGATAAAATAAATACCCTTTTGTCTGTTGAAGAAGGTGTTTTCTTTACTAATTCCATTTTAATGAGTGTCTGGATTTGTCGACTAAAAGTTGTTATATCCATTGCGATCGTTTCTGCAATTTGTTGCATGGATGGTGATGTTTGTTTATCTATTTCATAAAGAATGTGACTTTGAACGGTTGATATATCCACGGCTCCAATTGAACAACAATTTTTATTAAGAAGTCCAAATCTACGAGTAAGCAATTGAAATAGTTCACGTTTGTTTTCCATGTTTTCACCTCTTATATAATATATACAACATTTACTTGCAATGTGCAACAAAAAACTTTAAAATTTTATTAAATACTTTTTATTTTTTATATTGGGGGAATCAGACATGGCTATTATGATTAGAAATGCTAAAAAGGAAGATTGGGCGGAAATTAAATATATTTATGAAGCTGGGATTTCCACGGGTTTTGCAACATTTGAAACCAAAGCACCTGCCATTTATGAACAATGGGTCTTAAAAGCTCATCCTGAATGTACTCTAATTGCACAAAACGAAAATAAAGTTTTAGGTTGGTGCAAAATTACAACGATTTCAGATCGTTTGGCTTATGCAGGAGTAGGCGAAGTTAGTGTCTACGTTCATCCTAATGCACAAGGCATGGGTGTTGGTAATTTCCTCTTGAAAAATTTGATTACAGTATCTGAAGAGCAAGGTTACTGGACTTTACAGGTTTCCATTTTTAGGGAAAACAATTGCAGCGTTTATTTGCATAAGAAAAATGGTTTTAGAGAAGTAGGGATACGAGAAAAAATAGGGAAATTGAATGGTATATGGAGAGATAATGTATTATTAGAGCGAAGAAGCAATTTAGTCGGATTAGAAGAAGATTGTTAAGTTATTTTCGCACACCAAAAGTTTAAAAATCACTACTGAATGAAAAGAAAAGAATCCATTATGGGCTAACTTAAATGGATTCTTTTTATAGTTTAATAACTCCCGAATTGAACAATTTGCAATTTAAATTAAATGTTCAAGATAATGCAATAACTTTTTCACAACATACTGCGCGTCTTGCCCCACCCCTCTTAAGGTCGCAGAAGCAAAGGAACGTTGCCCTTCCATCCCCACATAATAGAGACCGGGAACTTCGCTTATTCCCGCTACATGTGAAGGCTTTCCTTCCACATCCAGTGCTCCAATGGCTTGAAGATATGGAAACTGTGGTCTGAAACCTGTCGCGTATATTACTGTATCAACCGGTTCTTTTATTCCGTTTGGCCATATAACGCCATCTTCATAAAAAGAAGTAAACATTTGTTGTTGATCTGGTTTTCCTTTAGCTAATTGCTTTTTGTATTGGCCTGTATCGTTCACAGCGCTTGAACTTGGTGCAGTTTTTCTAAACCTCCAAAATGGAAAGGTATCAAAACCGATTAGTTTTATCCAAAAATGCAAATCCTTGCCCCATACACGTTGTTTAACAAACTGTACAGGTCGTAATACAGCTAAGGACACTTGACTCACCTCTGCTAGCTCAACTGCAATTTGAATAGCAGAATTACCACGCCCCACAACGACCACTCTTTGATTTATAAATGGCTCTGAATTTCTGTATTCGGAGGAATGAAGAGTTAGACCTTTAAACGCATCCTGCCCAGCTATATTTGGTATGAATGGATTGTTAAACGAGCCAGTTGCATTAATGATAGTTCGTGAATAAAATGTATCCCCTGCCATCGTACGAATCGTAAATCCTTCTCTATCTTTGTCTACAGATTCAACACGCTGGTTAGTTTCAACTTTCAAATTAAATTTCTTCTTGTACTCCTTTAAATAGCGAACGACCTCATCTCTCCTCGGATAACGATTTTGTTCTCCTGGGAATTTCATACCTGGCATTGAGGAATATCCTGCCGGTGAGAACAGTTTAAGGCTGTCGTAATATCGTGGCCACGAACCACCTACCTGAGTGTCTGCTTCTAAAATTAGATATCGTAACCCTTTTTTCTGTAAGTGATAACCAGAAGCAAGACCTGCTTGCCCTCCTCCAATGACTATTGAATCTAAAATATCTTCCACATAAACACGCTCCTATTTATTTGTAAAATACAAGTATAGCGTAAGAGAAAATAAAGAAAAATTATGTGAGCACTAGTTATTAGTGTAAATAATTTTATATTGTATGAAGATGCATTTTGATTGCAACTAATATTGTTTTCTTACAACGACTTTGAATGAAAGCTTGATTAAAAAAACACATCTGGAATCATTTTTCTCTTATCATATTTATACTTCATTTATTTGTAAAATGCAATCATTTATTTTAAATGAAAATTTAGTTGTAATTTGCAATAAATTATAATACCCTTACGAGTAAGTAATAAAAAAATAATTAGATGCTGAGTTAGGAGTGATAAGTATTGTCCGAATCAAGCAAAGGGGTTAGCAAATCTTCTGAGATCGTCATAGTTGCCTTAATTACTGCAATTAGTCTGTTTGGGGATTCAATGTTATACATTGTCTTGCCATTATATTGGAAAGAAGTAGGTCTTGACTCGATATGGCAAGTTGGAGTACTTCTTTCTATTAACCGCTTTATCCGTTTACCTTTCAATCCGATTGTTGGGTGGATATATAATAAGATATCTCTAAAAACAGGTTTAGTAATTGCAATCATATTGGGTAGTATTACGACATTGGGCTATGGATTATTAAATGGATTTATCGCTTGGATTATTCTCCGTGGGGTATGGGGGATTGCCTGGTCCTTTTTCAGAATTGGAGGCTTATCGATTGTGGCCTTTAATACTGAAGAAAGTAATAGAGGGAAATCTATTGGTCTATACAATGGACTATATCGATTAGGGAGTTTAGTAGGCATGCTAGCAGGAGGGCTGCTTGTACCAATTTTGGGTTTAAGTACTGTTTCGATTATTTTTGGGTGCCTTACTCTGTTAGCTCTACCTATAATTTTATTGTATGTTAAAACAACATCTTTAAAAGATCATGAGCAGGATAATAAGGATAAGGTTGTATTTAAAGATAATTTAATTTTAAACAGTCTAAAACAGGGCAGAGGAAGGATTGTTTTTACTGGTTTCTGTATCACTTTATTATTTCAAGGGATATTTATGTCAACATTAAGTTCTGTAATTGAACATAACCATGGGGAAAATGTTACCTTGTTCGGAACTGTAATCAGTGCAACTTTTCTAACTGGCATTATTTTATCAGTCCAATGGATATGGGGGCCATTTTTAGGAGTGCGTTTTGGGACTTGGTCTGATGGGATTAAAGGAAGAGTGCCCGTATTAATTATGTCTCTAATTTTTGCAAGTTTGACTTTTGGAATGATTTCTAATGCAGTTCCAATCCTTGTATTGATTTTATTTACTTTTCTTGTCATGATTGCAGCTACCTCTCTTACGACAATTGTTGATGCAATTGCCTTAGACATTTCAAAGAACTCTAATGTAGTTTCATTTCTTACTACATATTCAATAGCACAAGATCTTGGGGCATCCATTGGTCCATTTATTAGTTTCCTGTTCATAGGATTAGAATTTGGTTTTTCCTACATTTACTGGGGTGGGGCTATTTTATTTTTATTATTAGCACTTCTTTGGTCAACTTCTTACAAAAGAGAAAGTAAATTAATTACAATTTATTAAAATAACGCTAGTAAATTATTTGTATTTCGGTAATAAAAGACTCTTAAAACAATCACTTATATTAAAAAACCGAGAATAAAGAAAAGAAACCATTTTAATTTAGCTGATTTAAATGGTTTCTATCTTGCAGCTTATATAGTCATTTCTATGTCTATTAATTATTCAATACCAACAACTCAGTACTTGGAGTTCCGCATTATTTAAAAACATAATTATTTCTTAACAGCAACTACTTCCACCTATAAGAACCAGTCCTGCACGGCCGTCATTCTCTTCTATATCAAGAGTTAGACCTTCTGTATTATTAACTTGCGAATCGATCGCTAGTTTAATACCGTTGATAGTCTGGATTGTATCTGATTCTAGCGGTGCATCTAAAGACAATGCAAATTGTGGCCCGCAGCAACCAGCATTAGTAAAAAGACGAATTGCCTCAGCACCTTTTTCATTAAGTACTTTTTCTAATAATTTTTTCGCTCCGTCTGTAATATTCATTTATTTTCCTCCTAAAATTTTTTATGCATTTGGAAATATTCTTCTCAAAGCTTCTTTCATTCCTGGTTTTACTCTAATTTTCGGCCGTACTGTTTTTGCGATTTCTTTCGCTTCTTCAATAGTGTCTGCTTCGCCTAAAGAAAGTAATGTTCCAATCGCGACAGTGCCTGTACGGTTACTTCCACCTTGGCAGTGGAAGTAAACATTTTCCCCTTCATTATACGCTTTTACTACCTCTTCAATTGAGTTCTTTATAGAAGTGTCTTGCTGATCTGCATCATCAACTATTGGACTGTGTACTCTTTTATCATTAAAGCTTACATTAGACGATTCAGCTCTTAGATCAAATACTTTATCTACTTTTTCATTTTCAATAACATCAACTACATCATCTGCACCGCCGATATAAATGCGATCTTTAATCAATTCATGGTAATTTTTATTTGTCATTACATTCACCATCCAAATTAGTTAATAAAATCTTTTAATTTGTCATATCCCACTTTTTCTTCATGTGACCATGGAATTATTGCACAGTTTATTGCCTTATTGTCTTTTACTTCATGAATCCATTCCACTTCACCCACTGCTTTCCCTCTTAAAACAGGATCAGTCGTATTGGTCGCATATAAACTTTGATTTATAACCCACCATTTTGGGCTAATTTCTGCTCGTCTAAGATCTTCTTGTAGGCGAGAAGCTTCTAAAACTGGAGTTGCTTCAGCAAGTGTTACGATAACAACTTCTGTTACTTTTGGATCTCGAAGTAGTGGAAGTAGGTTTTCTACGCTTTTTGGTACTTCGCCAGTAGATTTCTGTATTTCTTTGCTATAAGACTGTGCTGCATCTAATAACAATAAAGTATGCCCTGTCGGTGCTGTATCGATGACTACGATTTCATCATGCGTTTTTGCTACCACATCAGCAAAAGCTCGAAATACCGCAATCTCCTCTGTACAAGGAGAGTTAAGGTCTTCCTGTAGATATGCAATGCCATCTTCATCCAAATCTTTACTTGCTTTAGATAAAACATCAGCCTTATATTTTTCTACTTCTTGTTTTGGATCAATACTACTTATGCTTAAATTTTGATTCATAAAATTACTTTGAAATTGATAATTAAGATGTGCCGCCGGATCTGTCGTTGTTAAATGTACCCGATGTCCTTTTTCAACTAAACCAACCGCAATGGCAGATGCGACTGTTGTTTTTCCTACCCCACCTTTCCCCATAGTGAAGATCAGCTTAGTGCCTGTGGAGGAAAATTCCTCTACAATATCCTTCAATTTAAGATGGTTATTTATATCAGTCTGATTGTTAGATATACCTGTTGGTGATGTGTACATTTTGAACAGATTACGAAGGTTTTCTACTCCTGTAAGAGAATATGAGACAAATGGTAGTGAATAAATAATAGACTGCTTTAAATTTTTAGGCATCTGTTTTAAAGAACCTTTTTGTCGATAGTAAAATGCGGACGAAATTTCATCCTCTTTTAAGTAGTCGCTTAGTAGTCCATTTACAATAACAATTTGATTTTTAACCCCGATATCTTTTAGTTCTATAGAGGCACGATCAGCTTCTAAAAGAGAAGAGACGTCTGGTCTTGTAACCAAAATCAATGTAGTTTTAGTAGGGTCAGCTAGCACCTCTACTGCTTTGGAATAAAGATCTTTCTTATCAGCTAAGCCTGATAATGGACCTAAACATGACGCACCATGTGTACTTTCCTCTAGAAACCCATTCCATGCTGTTGGAAGTTGTAAAAGTCGTAAAGTATGGCCAGTTGGTGCTGTATCAAAAATTATATGATCATACTGACTTACCACTTCAGTGTTGGTAAGCAAGCTTGTAAATTCATCAAATGCGGCTATTTCTACAGTACACGCACCTGATAATTGTTCTTCCATTGTGACTACTACAGATTCAGGTAGTTTACCTCGATACGGTCCCACAACTTTTTCACGATATTCTTTTGCAGAAGCCTCAGGGTCTAAGTTACATGCATATAAATTCTCAACATTTGGAACTACTTTTGGCATATTAGTTAATTCGATACCAAATACGTCCTGTAAGTTGGATGCAGGATCTGTACTGATTAGCAAAACCTTTTTCCCTTTATCCGCTAATGAAACAGCTGTGGCACATGCTGTGGACGTTTTTCCTACCCCACCTTTGCCTGTCAAAAACAAAAATGGGGTGTTTATTACATACTTTGGCTGAAAAGCTTGAAACATGTTTATCTCTTCTTTCCGTTTTAAAGTGAATTTAAATCAATAGAAAGTCGAACTTTTGGCTTTTCTTTCAGTTCTTCTAAATCTACATTAAACCATTCTGCTAGTTCATCATTTGTGGGATAACATCCGAGTTTTACAATCTCACCATCAATTAAAACTACTGGCAAAGCATCTATTCCTTTTTCATGTAAAACATTATTTACCGCACCATTTTCCACAAACTTATCCGGATTATATGTTAATTGATATCGTGTAATATTAAGTCCTTTTTTCTCAAGAGAATACAGAGCTGAAGCCACTCTTGTTAGTTCTGGGTCAACACTTGGTCCACAGACACCTGTTGAACAACACATTGCAGGATCGAAAATTTCTACTTTTTTCATACTAAAACCCCCGTTATAATATCAAATAAGCATATACTTATATTCTGGTGAAAAGAGAACCAAGAGAAATTTCTCTTGGTAATGTTAAATTATTCGCCGGTTTCAGAAAATTGCTTGATTCTTTCTCCAATTTCATCACGAACTCGTTGGAAGGTAGCCCATTTTTCTTCATCAGTTCCTTGAGCTTTAGCAGGGTCGTCAAAGCCCCAATGATCCCGTTTCACATGAGGTGGTGTCATTGGACATTTATCCGCCGCATCCCCACAAAGTGTAACTACAAACTCCGCATTATTTAATGTTTCCATATCAATGATATCTGAAGTTTGGTCAGAAATGTCGATTCCAGCCTCATTCATCGCTTTAACAGCATTAGGATTCAAGCCATGTGCTTCAATTCCTGCACTTAGAACTTCCCACTCATTTCCTAAGTATTTTTTTCCCCAACCTTCTGCCATTTGGCTTCTGCATGAATTTCCTGTACATAAAAAGTATATTGTTTTTTTAGTCATTTCTAAGTAGTCTCCTTTGTTTTATGCTTTTAAAAATATACAAAATCTATATTACTTTACTGCTATTATCGGTATAAAGATGGTTGATCAAATCATCGAAATCCATTTGAAAAGCATTCGCTAAGTGATGCATGAAAAATCTTGAAGGATTTGTAAGATTCTTCTCCGTTTTAATAATGTAATCTTCTGATAAAACAGAGCGAATAGCTAATCCCGTTACATTTAAGCCCTTAGACTCACGAAGATACTTGATTTGCTCTCCGAAGTCTTCTTTGGGTATAAGATAGTCATATTCACTGTCTTTGAAATTAAAAACTACACCTGAATTTCCAGAAATAAATTCTTGAATTGTTGATTCAATTTCGTCTCTTACTCGTTTAAAATTTCTAAGAATATGATCTTCAGTTCCTTGAGTCTTTGCCGGATCATCAAATGGCCAATGAAAATGAGATGATCTTGGTAAAGAAATAGGACATCTTTCCATCGTATCTTTACATAACGTAATAACAACATCAGCTTTATTTAATAATTTTACATTCACTACATCTGATGTTTGGCCAGATATATCTATTCCTTTTTCATTCATGACTTTTATAGCTAATGGATGAATTCCTCTCGCTTCAATTCCTGCACTAAAAATCTCATAATTATTTCCTAAATATTTTTTTGCAAATCCTTCTGCCATTTGGGATCTGCATGAATTACCTGTACATAAAAAGTAGATTGATGTTTTATCCATAATTTTATTCTCCTTTAGAAAAATAATAATGAAATATATAAACCTAGAAGTGTAAGGAATAGGATTGGAATTGTTAAGACGATTCCAGTTTTAAAATAAGTGCCCCATGAGATTTTTACGCCTTTTTGAGATAAAACATGAAGCCAAACTAATGTTGCTAGTGATCCAATCGGTGTAATTTTCGGACCTAAATCAGATCCAATGATATTGGCATAAATAAGTGCTTCACGGATAGTTCCGGAAGTATTTGTTTCTGCAATTGCTAGAGCATCTATCATAACGGTTGGCATGTTATTCATAAGGGAGGATAGAAAGGCAGCAATGAATCCCATTGACATCGTAGCCATGAACAATCCTTGATTTGCAGCTACTTCGATTACGCCAGCTAATACATTCGTAAGGCCTGCATTCCCTAGCCCATAAACGACAACATACATACCAATAGAGAAAAATACAATATTCCACGGAGCTCCTTTAATAACTGTTCTTGTATCCACAGCACTACTTCTTCTTGCCATTATTATGAAGAATATCGCTACAATTCCAGCTATTATGGAAACAGGAATGTTGATGAATTCACTACTAAAGTAACCAACAACCAATATAGCTAGGACATACCATGAAAGGTGGAACATTTTTATATCTTTAATTGCTTCTTTTGGTTCTCGTAGTTTAGATAAATCATATGTCCTTGGAATACTTTTTCTAAAGTAAAATAGTAAAACGCTAATAGTTGCTATCAGTGAAAATATATTAGGAATAATCATTCTTGAAGCATATTCAACGAATCCGATATTAAAGAAATCCGCTGACACAATGTTAACTAGGTTACTAACCACGAATGGTAGCGATGTTGTATCCGCTATAAATCCACTCGCCATAATGAATGGAAAAATCATTTTTTCTTTGAAATTCAAATTACGAACCATCGCTAAGACAATTGGTGTCAAAATTAAAGCAGCCCCATCATTAGCAAAAAAGGCAGCAACGATGGCTCCTAACACACTTATATAAATGAACATTTTAATACCATTGCTTCTAGCAGCCCTCGCCATATGTAAGGCAGCCCATTCAAATAATCCAATCTCGTCTAAAATTAGAGAAATGAGGATTATCGCAATAAAGGATAATGTTGCGTTCCAAGTAATGTCTACTACTTCTAACACATCATTAAAATCTACAACACCTACCAATAACGCAATAATTGCTCCTCCACAAGCAGACCAACCTATGTTCAAACCTTTAGGCTGCCAAATAACGAAAACAAGCGTTACTATGAAAATGATTGATGCTAAAATAATTGGCGACAAAGTGCTAACCTCCATTAATCACACGAGATACGTAATCCCTGTGTTTCTAATTCTTGTAGTTTAAAATCTTGGTTTGGAAGATGATGAATCAAACTTTGGACAAAAGGAAAAACTTCACTTTCTTTGTTTAATGAATAAATAATCCATTGACCCCTTCTAGTTTCCCGAATCAATCCAGCATCTTTTAACTTCCGTACATGTTGACTAATTGCAGGCTGACTAACCTTAAATATTTCAACAAATTCACATACACAATAATCATGAGTGTCCAGCATCTTAAGCATTGTTAGTCTTGTTTTATCGCCTAACAGTTTTAATATAGTTGCAGCTTTTTCCAGTTCAATCGTTGATAACACCATTTTTATTTCCCCTCCTTAATTAATATATAATTATTTGCTTATATAATATTATACTTATGTATGATATGCAACTTTATTTTTGTAAACAATTTGTAAATATAAAAGCAATATATTTATAACGTATATTGCTTTTATATAGTTATTAAAAATTTTTCCTTTGTAAATTTCACACTACAAAAATAAATAAAAACGTGAGTATTTTTTATACTACAAACGAACTTTTGGATAACTACTTGAAATAATACCTTTCCATACACTCTGAAAGCCTGTATAGTCATGTAAACCTTTTTGAATATAAATGCGCAAGTTATAAGATATAAAAAAATAACCATTTGGCGGTTAGTTAAATAATTTTCTCTTAATATTACAATTCTTTTTCCTGTTCATGTTCATTTGCTTCTTCATTTAGTAAATTATTGTGGATCCACAGAAACTGCCGGGCTAATTCTTCATCTCTTGGTACTTCCAAATACTCAGGATAGAAAACTTTTTCAATAGCGTCTACGATTACTAAAGGGTCTACTAGATTTTTTATTGCGTCATAATTGTTTCTACGAAACCCTGATTTCTTCACCCCAAATTCTCCAAATGCTGTTGGTGTAAAAGTATCAAGTAAACTGAAAACAAAGTATTGATCGTTTTCTATCTTTCTTGTGATTGTAGTTGATGCTTCGTTAGAGTTTCCATATTCGCTCCAAATAAACAATAAGAAAGATAAATTTTCTATTTTATCTGTTTCAATATTGTCTATATTACTTAATTCCATTGATATTCTCTCCGCTAAAATCACAGCCAATTTTGTGTATTCCTCGTCAGAGAACCCTTTAGGATTTGGATGTTCCTCTGTGTCCCTTCTGAACCATCGAAGACATTCTGAAGCGAAAGATAAGGAATCTGCATTAATAATAACATCTTTAGCTAACTCAATCTGTTCATCTCTATTTTTTTAAGTTTTCTATACAATCACTAGTAAACATAGCCCTTGTCCGTATGTATTCATTGGCCGGAACATTTGAACTGGATTAGGTAATTCATTACCTATTTTTGCTATGGATACCGCTAGATTTTTTGATTGTAATATCGAAAAATTTTTACTTAAACTCCTTAACTTTGAAATAAAAGTTTCCGCATTGTCTTCAGGGGTCCACTCCATTCAATGTAGTCTCATAAATGATACATCCGACAATTACATTTCATATAGTATATTATTGCAAAATTTAGGTAGGCCATCTTCAAAAACCTGCTTCATGAGTTCAATAAGAAAAAAGAGTTGACTAAGCAACCCTATGATCTTAACTAAAGCACTCGTTAGTTGAAGATGATAATGACTAAACTACTTATCAGATAAAAGAAAAACCATCATCAGACATTAAAAATCCACATATTAAATTCCTCATTTTGTTCTTGTAAATACCATCCTGATTTATAATAATAATCATTTAAATAGGAATCAGTCGGACATAGTGAAATGATAGGTAAATCATTTATCGTTTTTAACATCTTTTTTAATAACCCCTGACCGCGATAAATTTCACTAATCGCAAATTGGTATAAAGATATATTTTTTTGTGTTTTTTTTCGGTAAAACCGAAATGCCCCTACTACTTGACCTTCTACTATTGCCACTATCATTTGCTTTCTTCTTATGGCTGCATTAATTCCAAGAGGACATAAAAACTCTTCAGAATAAACCGCGCTGTTATTGCGGTCTAAATTTTCGTTGAAGAACGACACAACTTCAGATATATTAGTTGGATTTGCTAAGGCTATCTGCATATTTCTCCCCCATTACCGCTTTTTAAGACAAAAGAGATTTATATATTTCTCCTATAATACCTTCCAATTGATGAACACCCAATTCTGCATTCGTCATTATGACCGCACCTTTCCCTAAATACGGAAACGCCACCATCATACATTGAAATCCCACACCCCAACCGAGAGAGGTAATTTCTAATTCTTTTTCAGAGCCCTCAAGAAACACTCCTAATCCAGTCCAACTTTTACCTCTTTGTGGGGTTATCATCCCCTTTGCTAAACTTTCCGAAATGCCAACCTTGCTTTCACCTTTTACAGCATTCATTAGCTCTAGAACTAATGCAGCTAAATCCAAAGAAGTTGTCCATAGACCAGATGCTGCAGGATAAGGATATATAGGATATTTCCCCTCTACTAATTCACCGTTTTTGTTATGACCACAAGAAAAATTTTGTCTATCCACTTCTAACATTGTTGTATGGAATTGGCTATTTGCCATTCCTAATGGTTCAAATATTTGCTCATTCATAACTTGATGAAACGGTTTTTCCATAACATCTTCTATCAGTTGCTGGATGATACAAAAACCTGCATCTGAGTAGTGGAATTCACTCTCTGGTTCGCACTTCACGTCAATAGGAACTTTACAGTAAGGAGTTTTCCCCTCAAATATTTCAACCATCGAAGGAATCCCTATATTGGAATTCAGTTCAAAAAAACTACCTTCAGGGTCTTTAATTCCAGATTGATGACTTAGTAAGTTTCTCAATGTAACTTTTTTATTTTTAGTAAAATCATTTACTGGCACTTTCCACGATACAAGACTTTCATTTACATCAATATCTAAATTAAAAAGTCCTTCCTCTACTAACTTCATAGCAAGCATCCCTGTTAAGAACTTACTAATCGAACACGCACTAAAACTAGAATCTTCATTTACTTTTCTATAGCTTTCCACTTCTAATAAGCCATAATTTTCTGTTCCACTAATTTTACAGCCCTCAAGCAATGTGATACTTAAACCTGGGACATTATAATGTTTCATTCGTTCTTCAATGTTAATGTTCTTTAATTTCACAATTATCCCCCTTGTTAGTATTATGAAATAAATTATAACACGAATATATGTTCTATTATAACTCTTTGTAAAAAAAATTTTTCTTCAACTATACTGCTGCGTTAGTTGAAGTGTAACATTTCATACTGGATCACCGAAATCTACTTAATATTTTCCACATAAAAATAGACCATCGAAAAATGGTCTATTTTTACAAAAGCATTCGTTAGTTGAATAATTTATAAATCGGGTGAAGGTTGAAATTCAATTGATTTTGCTTGATACATTTTGTCACGATATTCATACACAATTACAAGTTGACCAACAAAGCCAGCTGGAGAAATTTGAGCTGAGATTGTAGCAGTAAGGAGTTGGTCTATTACTTCATACTTAATAGAACTTCCAAAAGAAATGTCTTGAAATAAGTTAGTAGTTTTTACTTCTAAAGGTCTTATATTCTGTTGCTAATTCTAGTCTTTATCTCTTCTAGACTTATCTACGTCGTTAACTTAGTTTCATTTTCAGGGTTTGTTTTAGAAAATAAATATCCTGAGCTCGAAACCGAAGCTACTAGTATAGATAAAAACATGAGAAGAAGTATTTCTTCTATTTGCATAAAAGGACTTATTACAAGAATAGTTAAGAATGAAAAAATCATTACTACTAGGAAAAATAGATTGTATCTCTTTTGTTTTTCTGTCGGTACAAAATAAAATATAGGTCCAAAAATAATAGAACTAATGCAAAAGAATACAAAGAATAAAAAAAACATAATTTCCTCCTATAGATTCTATAGTTTAATCTTTCTTAATTAATATATTATATAAAATAACTTTTCATTCATAAGTTCTCTCCTTGAACTTTGGTTCTCTGGCAAGAATAATATACTGATGGTTGGACTGCTCCAAAATTAAGTCTACTTGTAGCTAATTTAACCATTGCGGTCTTACACAGATAAGTATGATTTATTTTCAAAGAATTTTTAGATTGAAGAATCATAATCTCTTTAAGATTGAAAAAAGACTACTGTTAACTTTCATCGGAAAACAAATTTTTTAAGCAAGCGATGACATTTAAAGAAGAACAAATTTTAACAGCAGATTTAAATATTATTAGATAACAAGGCGCTACTAATTCCTCTGCAATTTTTGTGAGAATCATTGTGAATCTCGTGACAAAACTATTATTGGGTAGAAAACTAAAAAAAAGAATCACCAGCGATAAGGATTCGTATTTTCCTAAACATTAGATCCCACCTACTTCCATTTGCCAATTAAAGTATTTGGAAAAAATTCCAACCATCTGCATTTACAATTGGAACATTGTAATCTTCTTTTAGGGCATATACCCAGTCCCTTTATTTGACTTCTAGAATAAAATAACTAGAAAATTGTATTTGGGAGATGGTTTGCAATTGGATAACATGAATAATATTCGTCCAGACGACCTTTGTGAAAAATTTGCGGAAATTTTGGGGGCAGCTCCCTCTATCATTAATGGGGTTTGTACTGCAACAAGATCCCGGACAAATATTCATCCGGTTGTACTAGGCAGGAGAGCTGATTCCTTTATGTTTGTACCTCAGGCATTTTCTTTTGAAAACCTTGATGAAAACGGAAAGGCATTGTGTCTTGGTGAAACTGTCCTCCTCCAGGAAGAAGCGAATCCATTTATGGCGAGGTTGCGTGAAGAAGGAATCATTGTAACCGCCCTTCATAATCACTGGTTGTTTGAAAATCCGCGATTGATGTATATGCATTTTGAATCCCTTGATGAACCTTTATCTTTTGCTAGAAAAGTAAGAAGTGCCTTAAAAGTCTTAACTACTCGCAATATTGGAGGTTCCCGAAGAAATCAAAGAACATCGGATAGACGGGGAGAAGAGCTTTGTGAGGAGTTCAATCGAGTTTTAGAAGGCAGCATGCATACATTTGAAGGTGGGGCTTGTATTGTGATGAAATCTCGTACAAATATTATGCCTCGAGTTCTAGGAAGGCGAGGAACGTCATTTTTATTGATTCCACAAATGTTTGCCTTTGAATCGTTATCTTCAGATGGCAGAGCTCTTTGCAGTGGGGAAACGGTGATCCTGCAAGAGGAAATCAACCCATTCATTGATGAGCTTCTGAAACATGATATTATTGTTACCGGCTTTCATAATCATTGGTTGTTTGAGGATCCAAGGCTGATGTATATCCATTTTGTAAAAATTGAAAAACCAATTCGATTTGCGAAAGAGGTAAAAGATGCTTTAGAAGTGTTGACTACAAAGAAGGTATCCTTCGATACTAAATAATGAGGACATTAGGATTTTCCAGTGGGAGATCCTTTTTTATTGCTTCATCACATCTTGATGTTAAAGATGATTGGTTCCGAAGTGGTTTGTTTTATTATTCAGTAAATTAAACCATGAAAAAGTACCTGTAACTAAGCGCCATTAGATAAAGAAGCATCCTACTTTGCTACTTTTTTTGATGCGAAAATGTTTTACGAGTATGAACTTTGCTACCTCTATCGGTTTACTCATACAAATAATTTTTCTTTTATAAAAAAATTTAACAATATGAATTGAAGACAAATATAATATAGTAAATGTAAAGGAATGGAGTTAGAAAGTATGGGGCTATACATTTATCAAGTAAAAAAAATTCTACAAGAGGTAGAGTTTGATTTAGTTTTTAAAAATGTCGCGGACATAGCTGGCGTTGTATGGGAAATATACTCGATTGTAGACCCTAAGCAAGAAAATTTAGTAGTTGCCATCCTTAAACATACTGAGGGACAAAATTTGGGTACCCAAAACTTTATTCATCCCAATGCCGAAGGTTTGGAAGAGGTTGTGGAATTCAGCAAGGCTCAATTAAGTGCTTTTACTAAGATTGTCGCTGCCAATAATTTATAAAAATCACACCAAACCATCGGTATGATTTTTATTAGGATTACTGTATTAGGAGACCAACACAATTTTAAAAATTAAATCACGTTGCTGCTTCAATATTTTTTCTGAAGTTATTCGAACAAGAAAACCAAAATCCTCTATTTGAACTTTGTTTTTCTTTTACGAACCTCCCGTTAGGAATAACAACTATATATAAAATTTACAGAACCCCTTTTGAGTTCTTTTGCTCGATTAGTTATAAACCTCGACATATATTTCTCCAAAAAAAATTTATCAGCAAATATGCCAATTGTACGAAGAGGTGACTTATACTCAAATGAATCAATCATTATGGTTCCTCCTTTTTCCTCTATAAATTGATGTGTATGATCAAAAGTCTCGACTTTGATAACCCTCATATTATTTACGTTTACCTCCTAGTTTATATATAAACTACTTTACGGTTTGATAAAATAATTGCGATTTTTCTTGTACTGCAACTTCTATCACTTCACGAAGGTTAAGTTCATTTGTAACAGCACACTTTAAGAGTCTTTCATAAGTATCCATAGTAAAAACCTCTTTGTAATCATATTTCCTGTATCTAAATGATAATTTAAGTATAACTCAACTGGAACATATGGATTTTCATTAACAGACCGCTCTTTAAAGACCGATATAGCTTATCTTCTCTTTAATTGATAGTACAATTCTCAATGCCCCAAGTTTGATAAATTACATCTATGCATTCATATAAATTTACATAGTTTCTTTGGGAATATGAAATATGCTTTTCCAATATTCCTCTCTGTCTTTTGGTGAATCGAGTAAAATGGTTTTAACTTAAAGAGCTGTAAGCAGGTATAGTCGAAGCTATATTTGCAACTGGATTAATATTAGAAGGGTCTCTTATTGGTATAATGGAGGTTCGTTTTGATAAGGTGAAAACGATGGCTATCTCCATCATCATAATGGTGCTTACGTTAATTATCTCTGGTCTCACTCCTCCATTATGTCTTTATTGTGATGAGTTTGCTTATCGGCTTCTCCGGACCATTGGTTTTCAACACCTTTTTATGCACTTATCCAGACAGAAATTGAACCCCATTTACTTGGAAGAGTGTTTAGCTTTATCGGCAGTGTTTCGTTACTAACCGCTCTAATCGGATTGGAGATTGCAGGTGTTTTTACCGAATTGACGAGTATTGCTACTTTCTTTGCAGCTACCGGAATATTAGTTTTAATGAGTGTATTAGCAGCATATAAATTAAAATAACGGCAAATAACCCCCGATTAGTTTTGATACTGGTCGGGGGTTCACCTTTTTATAGAATGAAATCATCTTCACTTCGCTTTTTGTTAAATAATATTCAACTTTTTTAACTCTTCTAATCTTTCATCCGAAAGACCAAGCATTTCTTTATAAATCTCTTCATTATACTTTCCTTTTGTTGCACCAGAAGATCTTACTTTACCTGGGGTTCTAGAGAATTTCGCCACTACGTTCGGAACTTCTATTTCTCCTAATTCTTCATCTTCTAGCTTGATGAACGTCTCTCGATGTTGATAGTGAGGGTCTTCAAATAACTGTGACACATCATACATTGGCCCGACTACTGCACCGGACTCGCTCAGTATATCAACAACTTCATCCAAATCACGTTCTTTTATCCAGTTACCTAATATTTCATCTATTTCATTTACGTGTTTTAATCGATTTACATTAGTAGAGAACTTATCATCTTCGATTAGCTCTGCTCTTCCAATTGCCTTAAAGACATTGGTGGTAATTGTTTGGGTGGATGCAGATAATGCAACCCAACTTCCATCTTTTGTTTGGTAAGCATTTCTAGGTGCTGTTGTATTGCTTCCATTCCCTAATCGTTCCGCAACTTTCCCTAGTTGATTGTAAGCCATTAAATGCGGTTCTAAAAACCTCATCAATGGTTCATAAAGAGAAATATCAATTACTTGACCCTTATGTTCAGGATTATTTATACGTTCATGAAGAGCAATCATGATAGATAATGCCCCAAAAACACCACTTACGCCATCAGCCAATGCAATTCCCGGCAATATAGGCGGACCATCTGCTGCACCATTTACGGAGGTAAACCCACTCATCGCCTCTGCAACGGTTCCAAATCCTCCACGAGTAGAATAAGGTCCTGTCTGACCGTATCCAGTGGTTCTTAACATAATGAGCGAAGGATTGACTTCAGATAAAACATCCCAGCCTAAATTCCACTTTTCAAAAGTCCCCGGTTTAAAGTTTTCTACCACAACATCGACTTGTGCTGCCAATTCTTTAAACAATCGCTGACCTTCTTCTTCTTTTAAGTTAAGGGTGATTGTTTTCTTATTACGATTCAGTGTTTTCCATAGAAGTGGAATACCATCTTTTTTAGAACCATAATTTCGTGCGTGATCTCCGAAATCTGGATGTTCCACTTTAATCACTTCTGCACCATAATCCGCAAGAAAAGTACATGACCATGGTGCCGCCAACATGGTTGATGCATCTAGTATTTTAATTCCTTCTAAAGGTAGTCTTCCTTCATTGGATGTCATGACATCTATCCCCCATTTATAACCATTTCTCTTGCCTGTTTTTTCTTAAGCTCAAATTTCTCTATTGCCACACTTCTCTTCAGTAAGCGTTTTGCTATTTCATAATGAGGTGTATCAATCATTTTTCCATCTAATTTTGTCGCTGCCTTACCTTCTGAAGCAGCAAATTCGAAGACATCTATCACTCTTTTTGCATGGTCCACATCTTCGACTGACGGCGAAAATCCTTTGTTCAATACTTCTACATTTTGAGGGTGTATGCAACTTGCACCAAGGAACCCATGCTTATAAGCTAATTGGGCACTTTCCAAAAAGCCATTCAAATCACTGTAGGTTGTTAAACTACCCATTAAACCTAGTGGCAAAATACCATTCTCCCGAGCGGCAAACAAAATTTGCATTCTCGGGATTAGCAGTGCTTCAAAGGTATCAGGTGATACTTCCATACCTGTATCCAACGCAAAGTCCTCCGCTCCTAACGTTAAAGAATCAATACGCTCACTTGCCTTTGCAATTTCGTGGACATTCATATACCCTTTAATACTTTCAATCAATATCCCAATCGTTATTGTTCCTACAGGTATTCCCCGTTTTTCTTCTAATTTAGTAATTAGCTGATCCATTTCTATTACTTGATGCTTGCTTTCTACTTTAGGAAAATAAATACCGCTTAGCCCAGGCCAAACAGCTGCTTCTACGTCACCATTCAATAGCTCATTTGTATGGTTGACTCTTACAAGAACATCACTGCCACCCTTACCCGCTATGGAAATCGATTCTTTTATAAGCTCTCGTGTTGCAACTTTCTCGGAGTCAGCCACACTGTCTTCTAAATCTAGAACGATGGCATCAGCATTTCTTGCATATGCTTTATCTATAAATTTTTTATTATTCGCAGGCATGATCAGTCTGGAACGTCTAATTAAATTATCTAAATATTTGTTTTCCATTTTTACACCCCTGTTCTATGTATAAAATTTACTTACTATAAAACTTATTCTTTTAAAGTATCAATTATTTATGTATGTTGGGGAGGCAATCAGCACAAGCACTTAACCCTATCTTTCTGCTTCTTGACTCCTCAAACTCTGCAGCTTTCCAATGTATCTATCTTATAGTCTACTGACCCCGTATCGCTCGCCAACCATGCGCAATTCCATCAAAACTTCTGAAGTTAAAGGAATTCCATTTTGCTCATTTTCCCTAGCCTTAATATCTTCGAGTTCACCTGGCAGAAAAATTTTCTCAAATCCCTTAGCAAGTGGTACTTGCTTAATTTCTTCTGCCATTAACTCCATGCGTTGTTTAAACGTATCCAATTCTTCAAACAGATCGGCACGCATAACAAAGAAAAATTGTCCTACATTTTGAGGAGTAGTTAAATCCTCTGGGCGTCCAAGATTAGCAGCAAATCCTGCTCCTGTAAACAGGCCAGATAAAACTTCAGCAAAGAATGCAAGGCCATAACCTTTTGGTCCCCCTACCGGAAGAACAATACCATCCATTGCCGCATTAGCATCCGTTGTTGATTCCCCCTCTTTTGTAAGTGCCCATCCAAGAGGAATGTCTTGATTATTTTTTACAGCAAGTTTTATCTTACCTCTAGCGACGACACTCGTTGCCATGTCAAATATGATATTTCCCGCTGATCCACCTGGAACGCCGTATGAAATAGGATTTGTTCCGAAATAACGTTCCTTGCCCCCCCATGGAGCCATATTAGAAGGAGCATTGGTTGTGGCAAATGCAATACAGTCATTTTCGACTGCAAAGTTAGTATAATCAGCTAGCATTCCACAGTGATTAGAATTTTTGATTCCCACTACACTTATCCCGACTTCTTTTGCCTTTTCTACTGCAATACGTATCCCTTCTGTTGCTACTATGATACCTAACTCATTTGCCCCATCAATTAGAGCACTGGATGCTGTCTCTTTTATGATTGTCATTTCATGATTTTTGTTAACAACTCCACTTTCCAATCGTTGTATATAGTTATTTACTCGAGTAACACCATGAGAGTCTACACCTCTTAAATTTGCTAGAACAAGATGCTTTGCAACAATCTCACTGTGCTTTTGCTCGATACCCGCAGCTTGAAATACGTTAGCAACAAAATTCTCTAAATCTATTTTACTTACATGAGAAACCATTTTCATTGCCTTATTACCTCCTTTTAATAGCCAAACTTCTTAAGTTTCTCATCGAGCCAGTCTGGTGCCAACGAATTTGGAATCTCTCCACGCTTTCTTTTTTCTTCAAAATCGTTAATTGCCTCGATCCGTTTTTTCTCGTATTCAAATTTCTTTTCAGCCTTGATAAAAACCTCTTCGATTTGATCTCTTGGAACAACCGTTACTCCATCTGCATCCCCTACGATTAAATCCCCCGGATTTACGATTATCCCTCCACAAGTCACAGATGTGTTCATAGTGCCTGGACCGTCTTTTAATGGGCCATTAGGGACAAATCCTTTTGAGAATATAGGTAAACCTAAATTTTCAAGTTCTTCCCGGTCTCTTATAGCTCCATCAATTACGATACCTTCTAGTCCTACTGCTTTGGCAGCTCTAGCCATTAATTCGCCCATGTATGCGTGGGTTGTATCACCCTTCCCATCAGCTACAAGAACATAGCCTTCGCTACCATCGTAAATTGCTTTATGCAAAAAAAGATTATCGGTTGGTCTCATTGTTAATGTAACTGCAGTACCCACGACCTTCATTTTTGAAGTAACAGGTTTGATTTGATAATCCATTCCGCCAGTACATCCCATTGCATCACTTAGAAGTGTGGAGTTGAGTTTTGATGCTCTTTCGATAATATAGTCAGGTAATAAAGTCGGTTTATTTGTTTCTATCATAAAAATAACCCCACGCTTTCTATTTTACTTATTAGAACGTTTCTTAATTTGATGTAAATGTTCGATTACTCTTTCCTTAGCCAAAGCAACATCTCTAGCTTTGATTGCTTCCAAAATTTCTAAATGCTCACGCTGTGCATTTTTAAAGTTTTCAGTTTCCCGAAAACTTAATTCTATCGTTTGATTCAAGATTTCAATGTGTAATTTCATAAAGTTAATAATCGCTATGTTTTTGCTGCATTCTGCTAGTGCAATATTAAATGGAATATATTTATCTGTATTAGTACTATCTTCTTTAGACATCATTGCGATTTCTTCTAGTCTTTTTAAGTCTTCATCTGTTGCTCTTTCACATACCAGTTCTATCATTCCAAGTTCAAAAATTTCACGTGCTTCTACTAAGTCGATACGAGCAGCTTTTCTTAGTTCATCAATGATCGATTTATCCGCACTAGGATTAGATAAGAAATTATTTCGAAAATATCTCCCTCCACCAGGACGAGTTTCAATAACACCTTGGGACTCTAAAATGCGAAATGCATCTCTTAAAGTCCCTCGGCTTACCCCAAGTTCTTTCGAAAGCTCTCTTTCTGTAGGAAGCATATCTCCTAATTTCAAATTCCCTAATTTATATTGTTTTTCAATTTGCTCAATGACTTGCTCGTATAATCTTTTTGGTTTTATTTTTTGATGTTCCATTCGGTTCACTCCACCTTGTAAACTCCCGACTTTTCTGTCAAGAAGTTTCGTTTAGCGGTTCTGTTTCCTCATTGTTTTTTGGTTTTTTGTTGTATACCATGTTCCAGATATACGCAATCACACTTGTAATGGCACTTAATATAAAGGCAACGTCTGCAAGTGTATTATGACTAAATAGAATAGTTTTACCACTTTGTGTGATTAAACCAAACAGTTGGCCAATTACCAATAAGGCTCCGCTTAATATAAATAATACTAAAAAAACAATAAAAAGCGACTCTAATATCTTTTTCATTTTCACAACCTACTTTCTAGTTTTTATACCGGGATTGGTAATACTCCCATTGCCATCAAATATCCAAGGATAAATATTGGAATAACATAATATACAATCAGTGGAACAAAAGTCTTCTGTGGCTCCGCTCCCGCTATACCCGATGCTATGAATATAGGTGCAGAAGAAGGTGGTGATGCCCCTTCAGTCGATGAGAACATTAATAGCGCTATTACTGCTATAACTGGATTAACTCCAGCTGATACAAGAGCAGAAAACGAAACTAATCCTACAGCTGTAAGAGTTGCTGTCGATGATAAAGGACCAGCCACTAGTACTACTAAAATACCTACCAATAAAACGATTAACCATGGAGCAAGATTTAAAGTTTCCATGATTGCAGTTAAATCTTCAGCTAGACCTAATTGATTTAATACTTCACTTGCAGCAAATGCAAATAATAAAAGAACTCCGGTAACAGAGAAACCAGGTATAGAATTCTTCAAGAAATTTGACCAATCTGAACCACTTTTTGGCAACTTTGCAAATCCTACTAATAGACTAATAAATATAATAAGAATTGGAACCCATACAATTAGTGATATTTCATCCATTGCATCAGCACCAATGTTAGGATTCGCTATAAACGACTCCGCAAGCGGTCCAATGGTAATAAGAACCGGAATAATAATCCCTAAGAAAATAAAAAGGGATGTCCACCCAACACGGAAGGATTGTTTAAGCGGTTGAATAAAGTCCATTGGAAGCGCTTTAATTTTGTTTCGATAAACAAACCATGAGATTAATAGTATTCGATAAACAACTTGATAAGTTCCTGCGACAAGCATCGCTATGTATAACTGCCCTTCTGATACCACTGCAGCTATCGGAGCAAATCCTAGTAAGATAAACATTGAACCACTCGGAGGAAAAATAGTTCCTAAACCAGCATTACCTGCCGCTATTGTTGCAGCCTGTTCTTTTTTCCAGTTAGAACGTATCATCCATGGAATAGTAATTGAACCCACACTAGCGGTATTACCAGATCCGGAACCTGAAATCATACCCATCAAAGCAGATCCGAAAGTGGAAACGTGTGCAGCTCCTCCTGGTATACGACCCAATAAAGAATTTAAAATCTCCACTAACTTGTTAATGATTAGTGTTTTATCAATAACGTAAGCCATAAATACAAATGCCATGGCAGCAAATAGAACTTCGTTTGTGGCCCCAAATATTACCCCTTCCCAAATCAATCTTGGAGCATCTGCCCCACCAAATAAAGCGGTTACAATAAAGCCGACAATCATTGCCTCTCCAATATTTCTTTTTAAAACAGCAGACCAAAAAATAATTAGTGCAATAAAAACAATTAACGCAATAAACCCAATACCCATACATACACCCCTTTTATAAATTTTTACATCTCGATATGAATTACATTAGCTCTAACTTAAGTAATCCTACAGATCACAGAAATCCTATCCCCAAAATTGGATAACTGGATCTACCAATAGGTTAAAATAACAAATAAAGTTTGTCAATCTATTTTTTATATTCTGAATATTTTGTTCAGTTATAATTAGTCATCTATTTATAAAAAGCCCGCATTAAAAATGCAGACTCAGTTTGTAGATATAAGTATTTCCTAAATATCGGTGTATGGTTTTACAATCAGCTTTTATTTTATTTCAATCAATAATTAACATTTATTTCGGTTTACATTCAAAACTATAGTCACCCGTCAGGTAATTATAGATGATTAGTCGAATTTCTCCTCCAATTTCATTACACCTTGTACTAGCTAAATTAATCTCTTTCATATTGAAATAGCTATTAATATGTGTAATTAGCAAAATTGAAATTAAAATAAACATGATAATCCATCCAATTTTATTTACTTATTCTTTATTCACAATATATTCCCCTCCACTTTATTGTTTGTAGTAATTAATTGGTTTGCACAATCTTTTATAGTGTTTATAACGACTCTTGGCTCAGATAATTGTGGAAAATGACCGCTGTTATCAGCAACCATATGTTTGCTCTTTTTAGATAATGAAAGATATTCCAATTGGTGTTCTACTCTTTTTCTTCGAACTTCCTCTGGTATCATTCGGTTTTCCTTACCGCCTGTAATAACATATACAGGTATTTCAGGAAAAGTATCATTTTGTTGTATTTGAATTACAGTATCTTTTACAAAATTAACTTCATTGTATTGTTTATACGAGGACAAGGAATCAAACATTGTAAACAATTTGTTTATTGTTTTAATTGCCTTACCCTGAAATTCATTTAAGCTTAGATCCTTCGGATGACTTGATTCTATAAAGATTATTCCAGCTACATCGTTCGGATAAAGTCGCGCATATAAATTTGCATATAATCCACCTAATGAATGTCCAACTAATAAGAGTGGTGGATCAAATCCTACTAATTTAAGTGCTTCATGGAGAGTTTTTACAATCGCCAGTCCATCTTGAGGTTCTTTCGGTTTATCACTTCCACCAATACCAAAACGATTATAAGAAAATACAGAGGATGTTTTCGAAATTTCTGGTAGTATTTTCACCCAAGCTTCTATTGGTCCAGAGCCACCATTAATCAGAACAATATTTGGTTTACCGTTTCCACTAATACTATATTGTAACTTTCCATTTAATGTCTCTATTTTATATTTCTCTATTTTCAAATTACACCTCACTCAGTTTGTCTTATTTAACAATTATATTCTCGTTGAATTTTGTTATTTCCTTCTTAACTAATGCTACAGAGGTTTAAAATTTAGAGTAGCCTGTAGCAAAAATTTTTCTTCATGCCAAGTATGGAAAGCATCAATAGGTCCTAACAAAATTAAAAGACATTCCTTAAAAGAAATGTCTTCTCAATTTTTATTAAACTAAACGTGCCCCACCATCAATTGCGACCACAGATCCAGTTGTAAATCCGTTTTTTGCCAAATACACGTAAGACTGAGCAATATCTTCTGGTTGAGCGATTCGTTTTACAGGGAGCTGCTCAGCGATCCTATTAAACATCCCTTCACGTTGGTCATCTGGCATACCGGCGTAAATTGGAGTATTTACAGTTCCAGGAGCTACAACATTTACTCGCATTGGTGATAGTTCAATAGCAAGCCCGCGAACTAATCCCTCAACTGCTGAGTTTATTGCAGCAAACGTCGATGCACCTTGTGGTGGACGTTGACCATAAACACCTGATGTAAACGTGATAGTACTCGCTTCATTTAAGTAAGGGAGTGCTGCATGGACTGTAGCATATTGACCCCAGAACTTACTGTTAAAAGCTTCTTTCGCAGTTTCCACTGGCAACTCTTTAAAGAGACCCATAGCTCCCTCACCTGCAGTGATTACTAAATGATCAAAATTTCCTACCTTCTTAAAGAAAGCGGCAATACTTTCATTACTACGAAAATCTAATTCATACCCCTCCACACCTTTACCCAAGTTGTTTTTTGCTTCGGCTAATTTAGAAGTAGAACGACCCGCAACTACCACTTGAGCAGATTGATCGAGAAACGCTTTGGCAGTCGCCAATCCAATACCAGAAGTACCACCAACAACTACTACACGTTTTCCTTGAAATGACATAGAAAAGACCTCCCCATTCATCCATATTATTAATTACTTCTATACGTTATGCTTTTAATGCTTGTTGTACCAGTTATTTTAATGGCGTTTGTTGAACAATAATATTTGTTAAATCATAAGAATTTTTTTCTGTTTCCCCTTCGGCTACTGCTTGGTAAATCCCTGCAATAAGTTCAGCGACTGGAGCAGGTAGTCCAACACTTCTAAAATAATCCTTCATATCATTAAATGAACCTTTTCTATGTGTAACTCGTTTACCTGAGATTTCAGATATCACTTCAGTAAGCTCATCAAAAGTCCAACGCTGTGGTTTTACCTGAATGTATGATTTTATTATCATGCCCTTCCCTGTTAAAGCTGCTCCTGTAGCTAAAGCAAAATCTTCAAGACACACCTCGTTAATATTGCCATTACAAATTCGGCAGTCTCGTAGAATTTTTTACAATTATACTTTTATATTTAGAAAAAGACATCTCCATTGGGAGTGTCTT
Source organism: Psychrobacillus sp. PGGUH221 (assembly GCF_042055255.1). Lineage (NCBI taxonomy): Bacteria > Bacillati > Bacillota > Bacilli > Caryophanales > Bacillaceae > Psychrobacillus > Psychrobacillus sp. PGGUH221. Next base: position 217,326 of record NZ_JAQMHQ010000003.1, on the reverse strand, counting down.
TTTCTAATGAAAAGATTTATCAAATTTCATATCCTTTATCCAAATACATTTCACTATTAGCTAAGGATTTGCATACAATAATATAGTGATCATTATATAAGTGGAGGGCAACTATTTGGTATTTAATCAAGATAATAACGAAAACCTCCAATCCGTCAGTGAATCAGCAAAACTTGCTGTTATTGCCGGAGTAGTGTCAACGTTTGGTGATCTTCTTTCAACTATATCAGCAGTGCTTGCAATAGAAGAAGAGCGTCAAGCAGAAAATAATAAAAGTGATAACAGTGATAATAAAAGTATGCAAAAACAGATTGACTATTTAAGCTCTGAATTAGAAAAACTAAAAAAACAAGTAAACAATGTAAACCCTTATTTTCATAAATAATTGTATACTCTCCTATATAAGCACAAACATATAGAAAAGCATTAATCCCATTGGATTAATGCTTTTGTCTTTAAAATCTTTTTACTGAGAAAGGAATAGCAATTGTCTTAAAGCTTTTTAGTTAATGGAAAGAAAACACAATCTTTTATCGTTTCACTATCAGTTAGAACCATTAATAATCGTTCAATACCAAATCCCCAACCTGAAATTGGAGGCATTCCATATTCCATAGCTGTTAAATACTCTTCATCCATCTCCATAGCTTCCAAATCACCATTACTTTTAAGTAGAGCTTGTTCTTCTAGCCTTCTTCTTTGCTCTAACGGGTCAACTAGCTCTGAATAAGCATTAATAATTTCTGAACCGTTTACCACTAATTGAAAACGATCTGTAAGCGTATAATTATTGTCATTAGCTCTTGCTAATGGTGATAAGTCAATTGGATGTTGAATTAAAAAAGTTGGTTTTACAATTTGAGGTCTACTTATTTTCTTATAAAGCAGATCTATGAAGTTACCTCTACCTAAAGATTGAATATCCGAATGTTCTATTTGAATATTTTTTCTCTTCGTTTCCATGTATAAATCTTTAACATCTGGATAAAGATCTATGTCAATTCCTGTGTCCTTTAATATTAAATCTCTAAAAGATACAATATCCCACTCTAATGAAAAATCAATTTTTTGACCTCGTATCGTAATGGAAGTTGTATTAAATGTATTTTCAAGAACAAACAGAACCATTTCACGCATTAATTTCATCGTATCTTCATAATTCCAATAAGCTGCATATCCTTCAACCATTGTAAATTCTTGAAGATGTTGAGGACTGATTCCTTCATTCCTAAAGCACTTTGCAAATTCAAACACTTTTGTAAAGCCTCCAACAATTAATCTCTTCAAATAAGTTTCTGGTGCAATTCGCAAGTTCAGTTCCGTATCCAAAGAATGATGAAACGTCTTAAAAGGTTTTGCGATTGCACCAGATGAAGTATGTTGTAATATAGGAGTTTCTACTTCTAAGAAATTCTGTTCTTCAAAGAATCTCCTAATAAATCGAACCAAACTTGTTCTAGCTAGTAAACGATTTTGCGTATCTTTTGTCATTATTAAATCTAAGTAGCGTTGCCTATACCTTAACTCAATATCGTTTAATCCATGCCATTTCTCCGGAAGAGAATGCAATGCCTTCCCTAGAAACTTATAACTTTCGATACGTAGTGTTTTCTCATTAGTTTTAGTTGTGTACATAATTCCTGTAACTCCGATAAAATCTCCAATATCCAATAAATGATGAAATTGGTTATAAGTAGGTTCACCAACTTCATCTTTTTTCAATAGAAGTTGTAAATTTCCGCATATGTTGGATATAGTTATAAAACTTAAATGATTAAAGTTTCTAATACCTGTTATTCTTCCAGCAACTTGTACTCCAGAAGTTCCATCTTCCAGCATTTTCGCTTCAATAAGTTCATAATTTGTCTCTTATCTTTCAGGATATACTGTTATTCCCTGAGATTTAAGCAACCTTATTTTCTCTATTCTTCGTATTGTTTCTTCATTACTCATTTTCATCACTCCATACTTTTTATATTGTCACATGTAATTACTGTATTTATAAACAACAAAAAAACCCCCACCCCCAAGATTATTAATCTTGAGGACGAGAGTTATTAGCTTCGTGGTACCACCCCAGTTTATTAATATGTCACCATATCAACCTTTTCGGGTACGGCAATTAACACATTGATTATACCCTATCTCTATAACGGGAGATCCCGTCGCATTATCACTAAGATTATATCTTAGATCCGTGCGAAGCTCCGAGCCTTTTTTCACTAGGATAATTATTACTCCTTCTCACCAATAGGAGCTCTCTGGAAATAATTAATCATAATTACTCTTCTCTTCATCGCTATTTACCTATATTATTTAATAATTTTTAATAATAGAAATAATATTAATCGATATATTTAGTTTAGTCAATATATCTTTAATGTTAATTACTTTGTTTCTCTATGCAAAGTCACTTTACGTAATCGAGGACAATATTTTTTCAGCTCTATACGTTCTGGGTTATTACGTTTGTTCTTCTTCGTAATGTAATTGCGGTCACCAGTCTCTGTACAAGCAAGGGTGATTTTTAACCTCATTGATCTTCCTCCTAATTTTCGTACCAATTTCGGAAATACTATGTGTCAAATAATAGCTCAATTTGAACTAAACGGAGGAAGTGGATCCGATAGTTTTGTCCAGTCACTAACCATTTCTTCATCTGTTAATAAACATGAATCAAGACCGGTTTCAATTTCATATCTATTCATCTCAAGCCCAATCCATACCATTTCTGTCAGTCGGTCTCCATGAATATCATCCCATCTAGATGTCAAAGAAGAGTCTTCTTGTAAAATCATTTGTTGCTCATCTTTCGAAAGAGATGCTACCCAATTACCAGCACCCTGAATTTGGATTGAAGATCCAGCTTGGGATAATATACCTGACATATTATTACGAGTTGCTAACCAGAAGAATCCTTTGGACCGAACAATTTCTTGAGGAAATGCTTTCAACCAATCGTACCAACGTTCTGGGTGGAATGGGCGTTTTCTTCTATATACAAAAGATGTTATTCCATATTCCTCAGTCTCCGGGATATGTTCATCATTTAATTCTTTAATCCATCCAGCACCTTGACTTGCTTTCTCGAAGTCAAAGAGTCTTTTGTCCAAAATTTCCTTCGGGGGAACTGCCCCATTTACCATTGGAACAATAGTTGCTTCAGGATTTAATTTTTTTAAAAAGGATTTTAATGCTTGCAAATATTCAGGTGTGACTAAATCTGTTTTACTTATCAATAAAATATTTGCAAATTCAATTTGATCAATCAATAGATCCGAAACATCCCGAATGTCTTGAACATCGTCTGTTTGTTTCCGTTCAAGAAGCGATTCTCCACTTTCATAATCACTCCAAAAACGGAAGGCATCTACCACAGTTATCATGGCATCTAACGTACAAAATTTAGATAAATCAATACCAACTTCTTCATCAATGTATGTAAATGTTTGTGCTACAGGTATAGGTTCAGAAATACCGGTCGATTCAATAACTAAATAATCGATATTCCCATTTTTAGCGAGCTTCTCGACTTCCATAATCAAATCTTCACGAAGTGTACAACAGATACAACCATTTGTTAGTTCGACTAGTGTTTCTTTAGTTCGTGAAAAACCCCCGTTCTGGATAAGTTGAGAATCAATGTTAATCTCACTCATGTCATTTACTATTACAGCTATTTTCTTTCCATCCTTATTTGCCAATAAGTAGTTCAGTACTGTAGTTTTTCCTGCTCCTAGATAACCGCTTAAAACGGTGACCGGTATCTTTTTATTCATACATTTCCTCCTTCATTCATTTTAAATCGTAATGATTACGATTTATATAATACAATTTATTTAATTAATGTGCAATACTAATGTATATTTTTTATTTATTCGGAGTTGTAAACCAGTCAAGTACTACTCTTCCAAAATAGAAAAACTAAATCACTACATTTACTAGGACATATTCAAAATCAAATTTTCATATGTTATCTAAAAAGTTTAAAAGGGGAAAATGAGATTTCCAAGGTTAAACAAATTATTCGGCTTCGAACAATATGGATTGTAACTTTTATCATGTTTATGGTAGTAATGTTGAAATTAATTCACCTGCAAGTCTTTCAGTTTGAAGAGCTTACTTTAAAAGCTAAAGAAAGCTGGGATCGAGAGTTACCCTATGCCTCCATTAGAGGAAACATTTTGGACAGAAATGGAGAAGTGATAGTTGGGAACAAACTATCACCAACACTCTTTTATATGCCCTCACAAAATGATGATCCGAAAAAAGTTGCGGAGCAAATTGCACCACTTTTAAAAACAGAAGAAGATGTTATTTTAGAACAATTATCCAAAAGAGCTTCCATAATAAAGCTGGCTCCTGCAGGTAAAAATATAACCTCAGAGCTTGCTATGGAAATTCAAGACAAAAATATTAAAGGTCTCTATGCCGGGATTGATTATATTAGGGAATATCCACATGGTAATATGCTATCAAGATTATTAGGATTTACAGGCTCTGATGCACAAGGTCTTGCCGGAATAGAATATCAATATGATTCCATATTAAAAGGAGAAGATTCTGCTATACGTTTATATACGGATGCTAAAGGCATTCCACTTCCACACGTCGATGATGGTTGGAAAAATGGATTAACAGGAAATCATATTCAATTAACTGTAGATTTACATATTCAGCAAGTGGTAGAGCGTGAATTATCTCAAGCGATGCAAAAATATGAGGCAACTCAAGGTGTCGCTATAGTGATGAATCCTAATAATGGAGAAATTTTGGCTCTTGCTTCCGCACCAAATTTTGATCCATTATCGTACCAAGAGGTAGACCAAGCGATTTACAATAGAAATTTACCTGTTTGGATGACTTTTGAACCTGGTTCAACATTTAAAATTATTACATTAAGCGCTGCACTTGAAGAAGATGTTGTAGACTTAGAAAAAGATACTTTCTATGATCCAGGATATGCAATAGTGGATGGTGTAAAGTTACGATGTTGGAAAAGAGATGGGCATGGACTTCAAACATTCTTAGAAGTAGTCCAAAACTCATGTAACCCAGGTTTTATCGAACTTGGTCAGCGATTAGGAGAAGATAGATTATCGGAATATATTCGTAAATTTGGTTTTGGAGAATCTACCGAGTCGGGTATGGCTGGTGAATCAACGGGAATCTTGTTTAGTGAGGAGAATTATGGTCCTATCGAGCATGCAACTACCTCGTTTGGTCAAGGTATTTCCGTTACCCCTATTCAACAAGTGCAAGCTGTTGCTGCAGCCATAAATGGTGGTTACTTATACAAACCGTATATCGTTAAGAACGTTTTGGATGGAGTGTCAAACGAGCTATTATCCAGTACTGAACCAGAAATGAAACGCCAAGTAATTCGGGAAGAAACATCAGCAAAAGTACGTGATGCATTGGAGCATGTTGTTGCAGAAGGTTCTGGCAGAAATGCATTTAGAGACCAATTGCGAATTGGTGGTAAAACGGGAACCGCTCAAAAAGTTAAAGATGGCAGATATGTCGACGGTGAATATATTGTTTCGTTTATAGGTTTTGCTCCTGCAGACAATCCCGAACTCATCGTATACGTAGCAATTGATAACCCAAAACATAGTGCTCAATTTGGTGGGGTTATAGCAGCTCCGATTGTAGGACAAATTTTAGAAGACACACTTCAAAAAACTGGATCCGGTGAACAAATCGAAAAAGAGTATAGATGGGGTGATGTACCACAAACTAGAGTTCCAAATCTAGTAGGTACTAAGAAAGAGGAAATAACTGCGTATATGTATCCTTTTTCAATCGTTTGGCATGGTGATGGTAATCAAATACTTTCTCAGTTACCAGAAGAAAATAGCTTAATTCCATTAGATGGAACAATTCATGTATATACAACAAATTAATAAATGAATCAAATTGCACATGATGAAATAATATTTCGTCATGTGCATTTTTCTATAAAGAAATACAATCATACCTCTCTCCAATATCTTAAATAATATAGCACCTCCACCACTCAATCCTACGCAGTCAATAACTTTTCTAGTGATGGAAGTAACAGAATCAGTTATTTTCCCTCTCTTCATTGTTCTCATGATTGTTGGTCCAGTTCGTACCTCTTATATAAAAGAAACAACAAAGGTCAAAAAATATGTAAGTATATTAATGTACCCGTTCTTTTGTTTTGTTTGTACATAACCAAATTCTATCTGTAATCATATGTAAAAAAAGCAAACCCATTACTTTGGGTTTGCTTCACTAGTTTATAATACCTTTTGTAGAAATTCTTTCGCTCGTACTGATTTAGGTTCCGTGAAAAACTGATCTGGTGGTGTGTCTTCTACAAGCTGGCCACCATCTAAAAATAATATACGATCTGCTACTTCTCGCGCAAAATTCATTTCATGTGTCACAATAACCATCGTCATACCTGATTCAGCAAGTGACTTCATCACAGCAAGTACTTCCTTTACCATTTCTGGATCAAGCGCTGAGGTAGGTTCGTCAAAAAGCATAACGGAAGGATTCATCGCTAAAGCACGTGCAATCGCAACACGCTGCTTTTGTCCACCTGACAAGCGATTTGGATACTCGTCTCGTTTTTCAAATAAGCCAACTTGGCGTAATAGTATATCTGCTTTTTCTATTGCTTGATGTTTTGAAATTCCTTGCACATTAATTGGAGCATACGTTAAATTCTCTAGTACTGTTTTATGAGGGAACAAGTAAAAGTGTTGGAATACCATTCCTACGTTTTCTCTTACCTTCATGATATTTGTCTGTTTGTCTGTTACAACATCATTACCAATAGTAATAACGCCTTCTGTAGGCTCTTCTAATAAGTTCATACAACGTAAAAACGTCGATTTTCCTGAACCGGATGGTCCAATTACTGCAATTACCTCTTTTTCCTTAATGATAGTCGAAATTCCTTTTAATACTTCATTTTTTCCAAATGATTTATGCAAATTTTCTACTTTAATCACTTCTATTCATCCTCTTTTCTAGCATTTTCCCAAGGAATGTCAAAATGAGCGTCATAATATAATAAATTACACCAGCAATTAATAATGGCTCCAAATATCGATATGTTGAGCCTCCGACAACATAGGCACGGCGCATAATATCTAGGGCTCCAATAACTGTTACAATTGCAGATTCCTTGTTTAGTGTAATGAATTCATTCATTAATGCCGGCAGAATGTTCTTTAATGCCTGTGGTAAAATGATATCTTTCATCATTTTAAAATATGGAATTCCTAATGCTAGGGCTGCCTCTTGTTGGCCTTTATCAACTGCATTAATACCTCCACGAATGATTTCCGAAATATAAGCACCAGAATTTAAACCGAATGCTAATATAGCAGCAGGCATTGGATCAATTTGAATGTCTAATAACTGTGGTATTGCATAGTAAATGATCATTAATTGTAATACGAGCGGTGTTCCTCGAAAAATGGATGTATATATATCCGCAATCCAGCGTAACAATTTAATACGTCCAATTTTAAATAAAGCTAATAAAATTCCTAATAAGAAACCAATGATGGTTGCGCACAATACGATTTGAAGCGTTATACCTATTCCTTCTAAAATATAAGGAATAGAGGGTAAGACTGCTGTAAAATCTAAGTTCACAACGTCCCCCTCCTTTCTTTACTTACTATTTATTCTTCCACAACAAACCATTTTTGTTGAAGCTCTTCAATTTTACCGCTATCAATTAATTCTTGAATTGCTTGATCAAATTGAGCTTTTAAGTCGCTTCCTTCTGGTAAAACAGCAACTTTATAATCTGCTACATCTACCTCTACTGGGAAATAAGTTAGTTCAGCATTTCTTTGTACATAGTTTTCTGCTACAATATCCTCGATAATCGCTGCATCAAAACGTTTTGTCATTAATTCTTGTACTACTTCTGGAATAAGGTTACGGCTTTCTACTTTCATATCTACTGTTTTCGCTACTTCATTTGCTAATTCTTCTTGAATAGAAGAAATTTGTACTCCCACGGTTTTACCAGCTAAATCTTCTACTTTTTCGATACCACTATCCTTTTTAGTCACTACCATTTGTACTGTTTCGTTATAAGGAATTGAAAAGTCTACTACCTCATCACGTTCAGGAGTTGGGCTCATTCCAGCTAATATAAAATCTACTTTTTCTGCTTGTAATGCCGGGATTAAACTGTTGAAATCCATATCTTTTACTTCTACTTTAAATCCAATTTTTTCTGAAATTGCATTAGCTAAATCTATATCAAATCCAATAATTTCATTACTATTCTCTGTATCCACAAACTCAAATGGTGCGTAGTCAGCAGACGTCCCCATTACCAATACCTTTTTATCCTCTGTTGCTGAACCTTCGCCATTTGTTGATTCTTCTTTTTCCGCAGTTCCACATGCTCCTAAAATAGACATAACAAGTACTAACATGAATAAAAATAGTTTATTTTTCATAATTGTTGACTCCTCTTCTTTTTCAGTTTGATTTTTCTTGAATAAAACGAATAATTGCTTTTTCTAACATTTCTAAGCCGTCATCTATTTGTTCTTTTGTAATAGTTAATGGTGGAATCATCCGAATAACTTCACCGACGTTTCCACAAAGGTAGAATAGAACACCTTCTTCTAATGCATAATCAAGAATTTTCATTACCGCTTGTCCATCTGGCTCGCCTGTTTTTGGGTTCGAAATTTCAATTCCAATCATTAAGCCTACTGAACGTACATCACTTACTATGGAATATTTTGATTGAAGTCTTTTTAAACTCTCCGTAGCATAAGCTCCAACTACTTTAGAGTTTTCAATTAGTTTTTCCTCATGAAGAATTTCTAAAGTTGTTAACGCTACTGAACAAGCTATAGGATTTCCTCCAAATGTTGTACCATGCATTCCTAAAGGCCATTGTTGCATTAATTCTTTGGAAGCAACAGTGGCACTTAACGGTAAACCAGATGCGATACCTTTCGCTATAGCCATAATATCTGGTGTTACGTCAAAATATTGCGCAGCAAACCATTCTCCTGTTCGTCCGAATCCTGTTTGCACTTCGTCAAAAATCAATAAAATACCATGCTGATCACAAATTTCTCTTATTTTCTTTACCCATGCTTTCGGTGGAATGATGTAACCACCCTCACCTAAAACTGGTTCTAAAATAACACATGCTACTTCCTCAGGAGTAACTTGGTGATTAAAGAGTCGTTTAAAATCCTTCTCTAGTTGTTCTACACAGTAAACTTCAGGATCCAATCCTTCAGGACAACCCTTTACGTCCGCATAAGGAATTTGATAAGACAAATGCGAAGGTTGTAAAAACTTTCGATATTTACTCTTCGACGTTGTTACACCCAAAGCGCCAAGAGAACGACCGTGGAAGCACCCGGTAAATGACACAACGTAAGGACGTTGGGTTACAAATTTCGCAAGCTTTAAAGCACCTTCAATTGCCTCAGTTCCACTATTTGCAAAGAAAAAGCAATCTAAGTTACCTGGTAATACATCACCAAGATTTTTCGCAAGTTTTAAAATCGAATCATACATTATGACGCCTGATGGTCCATGTACAAGCTGATCAGCGGCATCCTTAATGCTTTGTACAACCTTCGGATGACGATGCCCTGTATTCGCTACAGCGATTCCAGATGTGAAATCCAAATAAGTCTTACCATCTACTCCATAGTAATAACAGCCCTCTTCTTTCACTATTGGAATATTCGGATGATCCTTAGCCATACTTGGTGCTAAATAATCTCCCATATTATCATAAAGCTCTAGCCAGTTACTCATGTTGTTCACCTTCACTTTTCTTTCAAGTTTGTTTACCGATTATTAGGGACGAAATGTATTTTTACAATTGTAAATAAGAATATATACATTCAAATCATTCAAAAATAGATTTGATATTAATATAATATATGACTTTATGTATAATTATACAAGAAGAAATTTTGTGTAAATTAAAGTTTAAATAATATGAATTGATAAAATAATCCCTATTTATTAAGAATAAATACATTTGTGAACAAAAAAAGCCGTTGATGTTTTTAACTCACACGGCCAATTGTTGGTTGCTTCTTTAGCATCATGTACGCATATAATTTTCTAAATTACTCCCTTCCCTTTACAAATAGGGCATTTTATTTCCATTGGAATAGGCAAAGTTATTTTAATTTTCCCGGTCCCTTTACACTTTTTACACATCATTTGAATCCCCTCTTACGTTATTTTTTTTCTGGTACAATACATTTATTGATTTTAGTAAATGATCAAATTCTTCCTCATTTAATTTATCAATTTTTTTTAGTTGCTTCCTAATGTATGTATCTAAATCGTCCTCATTGTTAACGAGTGGATCGTCTTCGGGATCAACTGTTTGTTCAATATTAGAGAAATAAATTGCCATACTTCCTGTAATAGATCCTATTAAACCAATACCCACTAACATAAGAATACTTGCAATAATTCTTCCTCCGATTGTGACCGGTGAGATATCACCATATCCTACTGTAGAAACAGTCACAATTGACCACCAAATGGAATCGGCCATACTATTTATATTTGGATTCTCTCCCTTTTCTAAAATATAATTGCTAACTGCTCCCCATGTCATGATTAGAAAAGTAAATATAAAAACATTTGATAATCCGCCTGACTTAAAAATTTCTTGTAAAGTCTTTGATACTTTAATAATTCTTATTAATCGAACTAAACGCATAAGACGAGCAACTTTGAAAAAAGCATCAAACGGAATGAGTGCAATAAGGTCAAATACGTTTTCTTTCACAAATTTTTTCTTGTCATTTGAATTATATAATCTAACGATATATTCAATGGAGAAATAGATAATAAAAATATAGTCTGCCCATTTAATTTGTTGTGCTGTCAAAATTTCACTACCTGAATAGCTTGTGACAATTATTGTTAAGTACAATAAGATAAACAAGAAGATGACAAATTCATATATAATCGTCTTATTTTTCATCTTTTCACTCTCCTATATCTATCACTCCTTTCTCTCTATACCCTTTTCAATTGAAATATATTACTTATAAGATCATAAAAATAAATCTCACGAATAATTTTTCATCAGGATGGTAACAATATAATTAGAAAATTTTATTAATCCGAAGTAGCTCAGTGGTAGAGCAACCGGCTGTTAACCGGTTGGTCGTAGGTTCGAGTCCTACCTCCGGAGTATAGATAAAGCACCTCTTTGTATGAAGAGGTGCTCAGACTGTAGACAAACTCAAAGAAATTTGAAATTGTCATGGTCTTTTTTTTTTATTTCAATACATAGTGAGAAATCGTCGATTTCCGTTTCAGGCGCTACGCTTTCCACGGGCACGGCCTCAGCCTTCTCCCTTGCTCCTGCGCAAGCTCGTCGCAAAAATTAATTTCGCTACGCTCAGTCCGGGTGCTTCGGCTCGTGCTGTTCCCGTAGGAGTCTTCTCGCCTTCTACTCCGATCGACTAGTGTTGGCAAATTTAAAAAGAGTTGAGTTTCTAAATCTTCTAAGACGATAGGTGTTGAATATCATGATGACTAAAAATCAAAACCGTGAAAATTGACAAAGTACCCAAAGAGACGACTCACGGGATACTTTGTCTGAGCACATCTTTTTATGAAGAGGTGCTTTCTATCTTTTTGGATTGAGAGGATTTTTTAATAACACCTTATAAAACCCAATTAAAAGGCCATACTTGTATATATATAAATTTAATATGGAGGTACTGAAAATTGTATACAACTGATTCTAAAATAGCTGTTTTTGCTCTCGGTGGCGTAAATGAAATAGGGAAAAATATGTATGTTATACAGTCTGATGACGATATTGTTGTGATTGATTGCGGATCTAAATTTCCAGATGAAAGTCTACTAGGAATTGATTTAATCATTCAAGATGTTTCTTATTTAAAGGAAAATATTGAAAAAATCAGAGGCTTGATTATCACCCATGGTCATGAGGACCATATTGGAGGTATCCCCTATTTCTTAAAACAATTAAAAGTGCCTGTTTATGCAACAAACTTAACACTAGGTTTAATTGAAATAAAATTAAAAGAACATGGCTTATTAAGAGAAACAAAACTTCTATTGATTGATTCAGAATCAAAACTTAGATTAGGTACTATTAACGCAACATTTTTCAGAACTAGCCACAGTATCCCTGATTGCTTAGGCATAGCTTTCCATACACCACAAGGTACAATCGTACATACTGGTGATTTTAAGTTCGATCTAACTCCCGTGGACAATCAATCTCCAGATATTCATAAAATGGCAGAATTAGGTCAAAATGGTGTATTGCTATTATTATCAGAAAGTACGAATGCTGAAAGGCCAGGTTCTACTCCATCGGAGCAGCTTGTTGGCGATCATATAGAAGAGGAATTTCGTCGAGCGCCAAGAAAGATTTTTATTTCCACTTTTGCTTCCAATGTTCATCGTATACAACAAATAGTACAAGCAGCTATTAAAACAAATCGAAAAATTGCATTGCTCGGCCGTAGCATGGTTAATGTTGTAGCAGTTGCAAGAGAACGTGGTTATTTAGAGATTCCAGAAGGAATGATTATTGATGCAAGTGAAGTACAATCAATGAATCCTGAAAAAGTAGTGATTATTTGTACAGGAAGTCAAGGAGAACCTATGGCTGCTTTAGCACGTCTAGCCAGCTCTAATTTTCGCCAAGTAGAAGTTTTGCCTGATGATACAGTGATTCTTGCAGCAGGTCCTATTCCTGGAAACGAGCGAAGTATTTCTAAAATTATCGATAATTTATTTCAATTAGGAGCTAGAGTAATTTATGGCTCAGGTAGTGTTACTGGGATGCATGTTTCAGGTCATGCATGCCAGGAGGAACTAAAACTTATGCTAACACTAATGAAACCGAAATACTTTATTCCTATTCATGGTGAGTATCGAATGCTTAGACATCACAGCTTATTAGCAGAATCAGTTGGTGTGAAAAAAGAGAATATATTTATTGTCAGTAATGGCGGTGTAGTTGATATAGAAAATGAAGAAGCTAGACATACCCGAACTATTGAATCTGGAAATGTGTTTGTGGATGGTTTTGGAATAGGAGACGTTGGGAATATTATTTTAAGAGATCGAAAACTACTTTCAGAAGATGGCATGCTTGTTATCGTCACATCAATCAATAAATCTAACAATCAAATAGTTACCGGTCCGGACACTATTTCTAGAGGTTTCGTGTATGGTCCAGACGCAGAAGAATTAATTAATGAAGTAAATAATTCAGTTCGATCGACTATCAACCAGCTGCAAGATAAAAATAAAAATCAACGTGTCCTAAAACAAAATATTAAAAAATCTGTAGAACATCTTTTATATAAGAAAACGAAAAGAAGACCAATGATTCTTCCAATAATGATTGACATTTAAATCTCGTATGAAAAATCCAGGAGGCTAGAATGAAGGATTATAAAATATACACAAGCCAAGATATTGATGTCTATTTTAATTTAAATAAATGTACTCATGCAGCGAACTGCGTGAAATATTTACCTTCTGTATTCAATGTGAATCGAAAGCCATGGATTCAACCTGATGCAGCACTAATTGAGGATGTAAAAAGAGTAATTGCTACCTGCCCAAGCGGTGCTTTGCTATATAAGGAAAATAAGTTCAAATAACGAAAAGTACCGTTCTATTTATAAATTAGAACGGTACTTTGTCAATTTTGAAAGTATTTGAGTTCAAAATTCCACTGAATTTTATGTGTGAGTAGTCTCTACGAGACGTATTCAACTTGCATTAGGCAACTTCCATGTCCAAGTGGATCCTTCGGTACAAGCTTCTCAATCGTTAGCATTTCAAGTTGTTCACGTTCATTTATTTGGTTTTTAGTCATCATGATATTCAACACCTCAAAGTATTAGAAGATTTATAAACTCAACACTTTTTAGAATAGCCAACACTAGTCGATTGGAGTGGAAGGCGCGAAGACTCCTACGGGAACAGCACGAGCCGAAGCACCCGGACTGAGCGTAGCGAAATTAATTTTTGCGACGAGCTTGCGCAGGAGCAAGGGAGAAGGCTGAGGCCGTGCCCGTGGAAAGCGTAGCGCCTGAAACGGAAATCGACGATTTCTTACTATGTATTATAAATAAAAAAAGACAATTTCAAATTTCTTTGAGTTTGTCTACAGTCTGAAAGTACCGTTCTATTTATAAATTAGAACGGTACTTTTTGATTTTATAACGAAATTACTCCAGTAAGTACAGCAGTTATGGTCATGACAATCGTCGTTCCAAAAGCCCACTTAAATAAAAACTTTTGATGCTCTCCAAAATCCACTCCAACTAGTCCAATTAATATAAATGTTGCAGGTACTAAAGGAGATAGTGGAAATCCAGCTGTTGAATGTCCAAGCAAAGCGGCACGTCCAATCTCTACTGGGTCAATACCAAAACCGGCAGCCGTTTCAGCTAGAATGGGAAGAATACCAAAATAGTAAGCATCCGGTGAGAACACAAAGCTCATTGGAATACTAGTAATAGCTACGATAACAGGCAAATGGCTTCCAAGTGATTCAGGAATTACAGAAACTAAAGTAGATGCCATTGCATCCATCATACCTGTTCCACTAAAAATTCCAGTAAAAATACCAGCGGCAAATACCATCGTACTGATCATAACAAAACTATTTGCATGGCTTAAAATCTGATCTTGCTGTTTCTGCGCATTTGGATAATTGACAAAAAGTGCTATAGCATAAGCTACCGCAAATAAAATGGCAATTGGTAACACATCCATTACAAGTAAAACCATAAGGACAATCGTTAAAAAAAGATTAAACCAATATTTAGTAGAAGTCCCCTTACTTGTTGCCGCAATCTCAAGAATTGCAGTGGAAGTTTCCTCTAATTTAACAATGCCTAATCTCTTTCTTTCTCTCTTGCCTAATATGTATGCTACAAAAAGTGCCCATAATAGCCCTGAAATCATTACAGGAATCAGTGGTATAAACAAATCAGATACATCTACCTGAAGGCTGGCTGAAGCTCTAACCAAAGGTCCTCCCCATGGAATAATATTCATCACTCCAGCAGCCAGCCCTACTACCGAAGCTAATATTAAGCGATTCATCCCAAGTCTAGTGTATAGAGGTAACATTGCCGAAACAGTAACCATAAACGTTGAAGAACCGTCTCCATCGAGCCCAACTAAAATAGTTATGATAGCAGTTGCAACTACAATTTTTAAAGGATCCCCTTTTACAACGCTTAAGATTTTATTAACCATTGGATCAAACAATCCTACATCTATCATTAATCCAAAATACAAAATAGCAAAAACAATCATAACCGCTGTTGGTGTTACATTGAGAATCCCGGCCATCATCATCTCACCCATATCACCTGCAAAACCACCTATTAATGCAAATACAACAGAAACACTGATGAAAGCAACAACCACGGACAGTTTTTTAGTGATAACTAGTATTAAAAAAATACCAATCATACAAAATCCTAAAATTGACAACATAAAATAATTCCTCTCTTTTTTACTTTTCTAATAACGCTTTAGCTTAGTAGTGTAATAAGTACATAGAGTATATTTTATGCAATATATTTTTCTAAGTCAACATAATTTTTAGAATATTAATAAATGTAAGAAATAACAAAAAACGTTCATATATAGATTAACTTCCCTAATGGAATTTCATCCTTTATATATAACTTAAGTGATTGTATTTTCAAAAAATTATTGTAAACTAAAACCAAGTCATTTATTTTGTATATATTAAAAGGAGAAATTATGTTAACTAAACAGCAATTACTAGATATAGAAAAACTACAAAAAGAATGTGAGAATCATGATCACATTCAATTAAAGCTAAATTGGGAGATGCTTCGTAATCGTACTTCCAAAGAATTGGATTTCCTGCTTTATGAAAATGAAGAATTAATAGCTTTTTTAGGATTATATCCTTTCGGATCAACAGTAGAAGTATGTGGAATGGTTAAACCAAGTGAGCGAAGAAAAAATTACTTTACTCTCTTATTTAAACAAGGTATGGAAGTTGTCAAAAAAAAATCTTTTAGAAAAGTTTTATTAAATGCTCCAGCTAGTTCAATTGAAGCGAAAGCTTTTTTAACAAAACAAGGTGCAATATACAGTTTTTCAGAACATCAAATGACATGGGAAGAAAAGGTGTTAGAAACGGTAGATGGGTTTTCCTTACGCCACGCAAATGACAATGATTTAGATATGCGAATACGTTTATCAGTTGAAGCATTCGGATTACCCGCATTAGATGCCGAAGAAATGGAAGTCAGAATTACCGAAGATAAGGACTCTGACATGTTAATGATTGATGTTGAAAATGAAACAATCGGGAAAATTCGCATTAGAAGAGAAAATGGAGAGGCTTGGATATATGGTTTTTCCATCTTACCTACACATCAAGGCAAAGGTATAGGAAGAAAAGTATTACAACAAGTAGTACTCGAACAATCTAACTCTGGACAATCAGTACATCTGGAGGTAGAAACTAAAAATGCACATGCACTCAGACTTTATGAATCAATTGGATTCAAAGTGGTCCATGCGCAAGATTATTACGCTTATAAATAAGAAAAAAATAAAACCAAAGTGATTTTATCATCACTTTGGTTCTATCTTACTTATTTGAGTCCTTTTTCCTTTAAATATTGCGTATTTCTTCGCGCTTTATAGCGAACATCATTATTCTTCCACCACGCCCAAATAGATACTAAAAAAGTTACTAAAAGCGTCACTCCTAATTCTAGCTCTTCATCATTAAATGGTAGTGGACTATACCCTTTCATAACTAAAAATTGATTGATCCAGGCTATAAAAAGAATAATAGACCGTATAATCATCATTTTATCGAAAGGTGCTAGTTTATCATTACTTGACATTACAGATTCGCCTCCTTAAGAAAATAATATGTTTATATACTATAATCATATGTCTTTAAGGGTTTCTGCATTGGACTATCTGTTAATGTCTTTTATTATCGCTTTCAATTTGACGCCAATCTTTTGCAAGCATTCCATAAATAACATGATCTACATAATGATCATATAACCACTCTGCTTCACGTACGCAACCTTCTTCCGTAAAACCTAATCTTTCTGGTACTGCTCTACTTTTTTTATTTTCTACGGCCGCCCGTATCTCAACTCTATTTAACTTTAAGTCTAGTAATGCATAATGGACAAAAGATTTCATCGATTTTGTCATTAATCCTAAGCCTCTATAGCCATCACCAAGCCAGTAGCCTATACTTGTAGATTTGTTGTTCCAATCTATCTTGTGAAAACCGATAACCCCAGCAATTTTTCCTTCATACCATATACCAGCCTGTACTCCATTATTCTCACTAAATTGCTTCATAGTAGACTGTATAAAATTTTGAGTATCTCCAATTGATTTTGTGTAGTCTATAAACGGTAGCCATTCTCTTAATGTATCTTTTGAACGAATAGTTAAATCATATACTTGTTGTACATCTTGCAAGTCAAGCATTTTCAGCTCGGTTTTATCATCAATTTTGAAAGTAAACATTATTTTTCCCAACCCCTTAATTTTACATGTTTCATAGAATTTAGTTTACATAATATTATTATTAAACAATTTCCACGAAATTCTATTCATGAACAGCAAACAATCTCTATGAAAAAATATTACCACTCACTTATGTGAGTGGCAATATAACTTAGTTTTCATGCTCGGTAGAATTACAGCACCCATTATGTATGATTACTTTTACTCTGCATCTAAACTTATTAGCTCTGTTGGAACCGCACATGACTGTCTAACAACTAAATGATGAGGAATGATTATTCGTTTTACTGGTTCATTTTCATTCTCTAGCATTTGAATTAAACTCCTCGCAGCTTGATAGCCTAGTTCTACAATATGAATATCAATTGAAGTAAGCGGCGGCCTGGACATTTCAGCAAATAAAGCGTTATTAAAGCTTACAATCGATACTTCCGTTGGAATGTCAATTTGCATTTCTGTCAGTGTATTAACTACTCCCAAAGCCATCAAATCATCTGTAACAATAAAGGCTGTAGGTGGAATGCTTCTTCTTAGAAGTTCCATTACTGCTTCTTGTCCACCCTCACGTAAAAATTCCTCGTGGATAATATAGTCTTCATTTAGCACTATGTTAGAATCCTTCAAAGCTTCTTTATATCCAAGCAAACGATCCATCGTTACAGTTAGACTAGGACTGCCTCCAATAAAGCCAATTTTTTTATGTCCTAGACCAATTATGTATTCAGTAGCTTCTTTTGCTGCTAGATAGTTATCATTATCTACATGAGTTATTTTCTCCACAAAGTCAAAAGGTTTACCTATCACGACAAAAGGAAATTTTCTATATTTTAAATAGGAAAGAATTTTGTCGTCTATACGAGAGTATAAAAGGATTATTCCATCAACCCTTCCCCCCTGGACCATTTGCACAACTCCATGATATAACTCCTCTTCCGTTTTGCCAGTAGTCATTTGAAGAGCATAGTGTTTTTCATGCGCACCTTCACTTAATCC
This sequence comes from Psychrobacillus sp. PGGUH221, assembly GCF_042055255.1. Classification (NCBI taxonomy): domain Bacteria; kingdom Bacillati; phylum Bacillota; class Bacilli; order Caryophanales; family Bacillaceae; genus Psychrobacillus; species Psychrobacillus sp. PGGUH221. The sequence goes on along the minus strand of NZ_JAQMHQ010000003.1, from coordinate 198,759 downwards.
TTGAATAACCTCTGCAAAGAATGGGTTTTGAAAAAACACACCAGACGAGTGAGGTAATACAAGACCTATCACTTTTGTGGATTGGCTTGCAAGACTGCGTGCGATAAAATTAGGATGGTATCCTAGCTGCTCCATCGCTTCTCTCACACGTTTCTTCGTCGTTTCACTAATACGAGGACTATTTGCAATCACGCGAGAAACTGTAGAAGGTGCAACATTTGCCAATTTTGCCACATCTTTAATCGTAATAGCCATTAAAATTCCCTCACTCTCTTCCATAAATAACATTATACAAAATCATCGTTTCCATTAAAACATTGATAATTAAAACATTGTATCTAATACTATATTTTTAAAACTGGGAGCTTCCATATACATTTCTTACTATTTGAATAAATACACTCTTACTTCATAAGGCTTGAGGAAAACATCCTTTGTTAATTGACTAGGAGCATCTTCATAATTAAATAGTAATAATTCAGCCTCAAGGTTTGGAAGATCATCTAACTTCAGTTCCGATTCATAATGGCGGAAATTACAAAGCACAACAGCAAACTGACCCAAGAATGAGCGTGTATATATATATACATCAGGATGATTTTCAAGCCATACATCATATTCCCCATAAACAAAAATCGGGTTATTTTTTCGCAATTGGATCATCCTTTTGTAGAAATGATAAATAGAGTTTTCATCATTCAGTTGGTAATTTACATTGATTTTCAAATAGTTAGGGTTAACTTTCATCCAAGGGAGACCATCGGTGAATCCACTGTTTAACGTATCATCCCATTGCATTGGCGTTCTAGAATTGTCACGTCCATTCGTCCAAATTGTTTCCATTACATCCTCATGTGAACGTCCTTTAGCAATCTCGAGAGTATAGTAATTCTTCATGCCGATATCATCATAGTCTTCAATGGTAGGAAATTTGACATTTGTCATCCCTATTTCCTGCCCCTGATAGATGAAAGGAGTCCCCTGCATAAGAAAATAGAATGCAGCCAACATTTTTGCACTTTCGTTCCAGTGCTCTTGATCATTTCCCCAACTAGAAACGCTACGTGGTTGGTCATGATTTTCTAAGAAAAGAGCATTCCAGCCTTTAAGGTGTAAACCTTTCTGCCATTTGGTCAGTGTTTTTTTAAGACCGATGACATCTACCGTCTTATCTAGCTCCTTATTCCATAAGCCAAGGTGCTCAAACTGAAAAATCATATCAAATTTCCCATTTTCCTCCCCAACCCATTCATCAGCTTCATCCAAGCTGACTCCGTTAGCTTCACCAACAGTCATAATATCGTACTTTGAAAAAGTTTCCTCTTTTAACTCTTTTAAATAATCTTGTATTCCAGGCTGGTTTGTGTGCATTTCAAAAGCAGAGACATATTTATCGCCTTGAGAATTAGGCATATCCGGCATTCCATCGCGCTTCTTTATATGGCTGATTGCATCTACACGGAATCCATCTATTCCTTTATCCAACCACCAATTAACCATTTTAAATAATTCTTCTCGAACTTCTCGGTTTTCCCAATTTAAATCAGGCTGCTTAATAGCAAATAAATGAAGATAATATTGTTTTGTTAACAAATCGTACTCCCATGCACTTCCAGAGAAGATACTCTCCCAGTTATTTGGAGCTTCATCTTCTTTACCATCTCTCCAAATATACCAATCTCTCTTAGGATTATCTTTGGAGGAGCGGGATTCGATAAACCAAGGATGTTCATCACTTGTATGATTGATTACCAAATCTAGTATCAACTTCATGCCTCTTGCATGTACCTGTTTTAATAATTCATCAAAATCCTCAATGTTTCCGAACTGTTTTGAAATACCTTGATAATCACTAATATCATAACCATTATCAGCATTAGGTGACTTATAAAACGGACAAATCCAAATTACATCTACCCCTAAATTCTTCAAATAATCTAACTTTGAAATGATTCCGCGTAAATCACCAATCCCATCCCCATTGCTATCCATAAAACTTCTAGGATACACCTGATAACATACTGCTTCTTTCCACCATTTTCTTTCCATATAACAAAGTACTCCTCTCGTTCTGAGTTTACAAAGTATATTACTGCAATCAGTCGACTGGAGCGTATATGATCGTGCCATTCGCTAATTCACATTTTGTTTTTTTCTCTTTTTAATCCAAACATATAGGGAGACTGCAAATAAAATAACTATAGAACCGGCTATATATATCCAAGTAATTCCACCGCGGTTTCTAAGTTCATATATTTCTGATTGGCCACTTTTAAGTTCAATGGAATATTGCTTCCCATCTGATTTAAAGTTTCCCCCATTAAGCAGACCTATTAATTCTTTTCCTTTTTCAAGTCCTTCCGTAAGTACTACCTTTTGGCTTTCTGAAGTATTATTGATTGCTACAACAACTGTTTCTGCTTGATAGGTACGTTTGAATACCGCCATTCCCTCTTCTTCATATAAAAGTTCCATGTTCCCTCTTGTGAGTGATGATAAGTCTTGCCTCAACTTCCCAAGCTTGGATAGATAGTTAATTAAATCGTCATTCGAATTAAATTCCATCATTCTACGATTATCCGGGTCATTTCCGCCATCCATAGCGTTTTCAGTTCCATAATAAACAATTGGTATTCCAGGTGCCGTATATAAAAAAGTTAAACCTTGCTTCACTTGAGTAACCGGATCTTGGTTATTGTTAATTGCCAGATGAGCGAACCTCGGTATGTCATGAGTGTCCAAAAACTGCCCCAACTTTTCAGGTCTATCGAATGTCTTTTGATTACGATCATTATTTGAAAATAGCCAACCTAATGATTGGTCCGTTTTTTCAAAAGCAGTACGTAAACTATCATTCTGCGAAAAGTCAAGAAACCCATCAATACCTGTATCCTGATACCCTATAATTACATTAGGATTATCATGCCATACCTCACCAATGAGAAAGAAGGAATCTTTTTCTGATTTAACAGCAGCTGAAAACTCCGTCCAAAAATCCTTTGGAACATGCTTTACTGTATCTAATCTGTAACCATCAATATCTGTCTCGTTAATCCACCATTTTGCCGCATCTATTAAATACTTTCTTACTTCCGGGTTATCCTGATTTAAATCTGGTAGATCATAAAGCCAACCATTCTCCACTACATTTGGATCGTTCCAATTTGAAATCGGTTTTTTTTCGTGAAACCAATCTTGTTTACTAGAATCGGATAGCCACTCATGGTTAGGTCCTACATGGTTAACGACAAAATCTAAAATAACCTTCATATCTCGATCATGAGCTTCTTTAACGAGGGTCTTGAATTCTTCCATCGTACCGAAGTGATCATTTGTTTTATAAAAATCATTTATCCAATAGCCATGATAGCCTTTTTCCGTATTTTCAAAGATTGGTGTCAGCCAAATTGCTGTGAAACCCATTTCTTTTAAGTAGTCGAGCTTGTCGATGACGCCTTTAAAGTCACCACCGTGATACGCTAGCGGGTCATTTGAGTTTGCTTCGTTGTCATTACGAACATCTCCGTTATTGAATCGGTCGACCATAATCATATAGATGGTCTCGTCCTGCATCTTTCGCTCTTCGTTTGCATGAACAGGCTGAAATTTAAAATTAGTAATTAAAAGTAAAGTTAATACAAATAGTACAATACACTTTTTCATGTCTTTCCTCCCGGCAAATTCTTACCCCTTTGTACCACCTGATGTAAGGCCAGATATAAAGTATTTCTGGAAAGTCAAGAATAAGATGGTAATTGGAATAGCAATCAAAACCGAGCCGGCAGCAAAAGTAGTAAACTCATTACCGAACTGCTTAGATACCAATTCATATAAACCAACACCCATCGTAAATTTTTCCTCTGAACGTAGCATAATTCGAGCAAGGATAAAATCCCCAAAAGGAGCGATGAATGAAAATAGAGCTACTACCGCAATAATTGGTTTGGCTAGTGGCATAATAATCTGCCAAAAGATGCGAAGATGTCCAGCACCATCCATTCTAGCTGATTCATCTAACTCCTTTGGAATAGTATCAAGATATCCCTTCATCAACCATGTATTCATTGGGATTTGTCCTCCTACATATATAAGAATCAGCCCTAAATGAGTGTCTAAGAGATTTGTTCTTTGTGCAAGAACAAAAATTGCTATAAGAGCAGCAAAGTTAGGAATCATTTGCAAGACCAAAAAAGTAAGAAGCCCATTTTTTCGTCCAAAAAAACGATAACGAGAAAAGGCATAACCAGTGAGAGAAACACTTATTACAGCAAAAACCATTGTGATTAAACTAATTTTCATGGAATTTATATACCATAAAATATAATTAGACTTTTCTGTATCAAACAGATCTAGATAATGCTTGAATGTAGGATTTTCTGGAAACATGGAGGATCCAGAAAGACTTTGTCCAGGATTAAGGGATGATCCTATTACCCAAAGAAGTGGGTAAATGACAACCACAACTGCAATAAGTAGGAGAAGATATGAAACTGTTAGTCTGATAATCTTTTCTGTCTTATTAGTCATTACATCATATCCTCCTCTTTAAATGAATTGGTCCGTTTGAATTGCCATAATGCAACTGCAATAATAACAACTGATAATAACATCGTTATTGCTGCTGCCTTTCCATATTGACCAGAAGTCATCGTTAATTTATAAATCCAGGAAATCAATATGTCACTACCTCCGGCATTTTGCCCTGGTAAAGCTGGTCCCCCGCCGTTGAAAAGGAAGATTACATTGAAATTATTAAAATTAAATGTATACTGCGTGATTAGAATCGGTGCTGTTGCGTATAAAACCATTGGTAAAGTAATACTACGAAATTTCTGCCAAATGGAAGCACCGTCCACGTTTGCAGCTTCATATAATTCATCAGGAATTGACTGTAAAACCCCAGTTGTCATTGCAAAAACAAATGGAAAGCCTAGCCATGACTGAATAAAAATTAAGGCTACACGTGTCCATAACTCTTCTGTCATCCATGGAAGGGGTTCAATACCAAAAAAATGGAGTATACTCATATTAATTACTCCGAAAGATTCATTGAACATTCCAGAAAAAATTAGAATAGAGATAAAGGCCGGTACAGCCCATGGCAGAATCAAAATCGTCCGAAAAACTACCTTTCCTTTCAAGTCCTTTTGATTGACTAATACAGCTAAAAAGATTCCTATTGCTGCTTGTAGTGTCGTTGCTCCGAATGTCCATACTATAGTCCATCCAAGTACTCCAAAGAATGTTTTTCTCCAAAGATCCAATTTGAAGATATCAATATAGTTTTGAATTCCTACCCAATCAACTAGTTTTGCAGGTGGAGAATGGTACAAATCATAGTTAGTAAAAGATAGTAGAATAACAAAAATGATAGGAAATATAACAACGAAGATTAACAATAAAAAACCAGGGGATATCATCAAATATGGAAAGCCATTGTCCAAGAGGTTATGATATTGTTCCTTCACACTGTTTAAAGCAAAGCCTTCATCTCGTTTTCTCCCATTATAATAAGCATCATAAATGTTAAAAGCATAGATAACTAAACCAATTATGGCTACAAGCAAAGCGATAATTCCATCTATTAGCAAGAAGATGGAATGGTCAAGAATTGGAATCTCACCAAGTGTGAATAATCCCCAAAATCCCCAACTTAAAGTTTGAGAAAAGCTACCAAAAAATGCTGCAGCTAATACGAGGAAAATAATACCCTTCACAATCTGTCTGTTATAAAATTGTCCGAAGCCAGGAATTATCGATAATATGCCCGCATTTCGTTTATGTTTGGTTGTGACATTTCTGTCCATTGCCCATGTTGCCTCCTTCTTTCCTTTGAAAGGAGAGTTTTCTCTACTATTGCGCAAGCATTTGCTTTTATTTTTTTGTATGAAAATACTAATATACAAGCAAAGCCATGCTTCCTGATGGAAACATGCCTTTGCCTTCAAACATTAATTAGGGTGATTTGTTTCAATATTTGTCTTAATCGTTTTTACTGCATCATCCATTGCTGCTTGCGGCTCTGCTTTGCCTGTAGCAATCGTTTGCAATGCAGATGCACCTGGCCCCCAAACCTCACTCATTTCAGGAATGTTTGGCATTGGTACAGCATACTGAGATTGAAGAGCTACAGCTTTTGCACCTTCATTTTCAGCAATAATTGGATCTTCAATCAACGTTTTTACAGGTGGGATTTCTTGTGTAGTTTCGAAACGAGTTTTAGCATTCTCTTCGTTTGTTAACCATTCCACCAATTTTGTAGACCAATATTTATGCTCTGTAAATGCTGTTACATGCCAACCTTTAACTCCCATAAACGTTTTCATATGCTCTCCATTTGGTAGAGTAGGCATAGCAGAAATCCCAATATCGATTCCAGCGTCCTTCATGCTTTGGAAAGCCCATGGTCCGTTCATTACAGAAGCAATTTTTCCTTCGTTGAAAAGTCCGTCTCTAGTAGAGCCACCACTTTCCCCTATGATTCCTTTTGGGAACAATCCTTCTTTATACCATTTTTGAATATATTCGGCTCCTTCAACTGCTCCTTCGTTATTCAACCCAACGTCTTCACGATCAAGTGCACCATCATTATCCTTAAATACATATCCGCCCATCCCAGCTATTACACCATGAGCAAAGTAAAAGTCATCCCACACAGCGATAAATCCAAACTGTTTACCATCTGTAAATTTCTTTGAGAACTCATATACTTCATCCATTGTTTTAGGTGCTTCTGGCATCAAAGCTTTGTTATAGATAAATACTGGAGTTTCAGTAGCTTTTGGTAATCCATAAAGTTTACCATCGTATTTTTGTGCATTCACTGAAGATTCCGTGAAAGTTGACAGTACTTCGTCACTTACTTCTATTTCTTGAATTAAACCTTCTGTAACAACCTGACCAATTTGATCATGCGGTAAAGTAACGACATCTGCTCCAGTCCCAGAAGGACCATCTAAACGAAGCTGATCTCGCATTTTATCAGCCATACCTAATTCTTTAAACTCGACTTTAATACCTGTTTCTTTTTCGAAAGACTCAATTGCAGGTTTCAAAGCAATTGATTTATCTGTATCTTCCCATACAACTAGTTTTTCTGGTTTTGCAGGTTCATCTGATGCGTTTTCAGTAATTTCATTGACATTAGAGCTTACTGGAGTAGTTCTTTCCCGATCTGGTCCACAGGCAGCAAGCATTGCAACAATAAGAACCAACATGGTTAACATGGATAGTGACTTTTTCATTTCTTTAACCCCTCCTATTTGTATCTTTCTCGACTTCCCCAAGTTGGACAACCGCTTGCACAATTATTTAAATGAAAACGCTAACATATAATTCGTTAGAGGAATATATTTTTTCTAATATCTCTTCAGAACTGATTTTTCAAGGTATTAAGAGATTATTATTTACATAAAATTTATGAAAGCGATTGCACAACTTATGGTTTTATTATACATTTATTCTAAGAGTACACAATCCCCTTTTTTATTTTTTCAAAAAATATTTAATATTTCGTTATTCATTCGTATTTATAATGCTTCATGTATTACTATCCCAAAGCTTTAATATTGTACTGAAAGAGATTAAACATCAAAAGGAGATAAGTTATGGAAAAAGCAGCTATTTTTCACAGACCGAGTGACAATTTTGCATATTTACTAGACGATCACACCCTTCAAATACGGCTTAAAACGAAAAAAAGTAATATACAGGCGGCTTCATTAATTATGGGTGATCCATATATATGGGAAAATGGAGAATGGCAGTTTTCTGAAATTCCGATGAACCTAGTTGGAAACGACGATTTGTTTGATTACTGGGAAGTGGATGCTTATTCCGAGACTAGTAGAATTCGATACGGATTTAGACTAACATCCCTAACTGAAGAATCCATCTATACTGAAAAAGGATTTTATGATATCCCCCCTACTGACAGTGATTATTATTTCTGTTTTCCCTATCTTCATAAGAATGAACTTTTCAATGCTCCAAGTTGGGTGAAGGACACTGTTTGGTATCAAATCTTCCCAGAGCGCTTCGCTAATGGGAATCCTTCTATAAACCCGGAAAACACTAAAGCATGGGGTAGCGAGCCACCAGCAGTGAATAATTTCTTTGGGGGAGATTTTGAAGGAATTACAGAACACTTAGATCATCTAACAGATATAGGCGTGAATGGAATCTATTTAACACCTGTGTTTAAAGCTTATTCAAATCATAAGTACGACACGATCGACTATATGGAACTTGACCCTCAGTTTGGAGACGCTGACTCTTTAAAGAGGCTGATTACTGAATGTCATCAACGTGGAATTAAAGTTATGCTTGATGCTGTTTTCAATCATAGCGGATACTATTTCCCTCCTTTTCAAGATGTTTTAGAAAAAGGTGAGAATTCTAGTTTTAAAGATTGGTTTCACATTCATAGCTTTCCGGTCCAAGATGGATCAAAACCTAATTACGAAGCATTTGGTTTTGTTGACTCCATGCCAAAATTAAATACTTCTAATCCAGAAGTAAAAAAATATTTGCTTGAAGTAGGGACATATTGGATAAGAGAATTTGATATAGACGGATGGAGACTAGATGTAGCAAATGAAGTAGACTATCCCTTCTGGCGTGAGTTCAGGACTGTAGTCAAAGATGCAAAGCCGGATATTTATATACTGGGGGAAATATGGCATGATTCAATGCCTTGGCTTAGAGGAGATCAGTTTGATGCAGTGATGAACTATCCATTTAAGACAAATGTATTGAATCTGTTAGCAAAGAAAACGATCAGTTCTAAACAATTTGTAGAAAATATGAGTAAAGTATACTACAGTTACCCGAAGAATATTTTTGATTTTACTTTTAATCTAGTTGGTAGTCATGACACTGCAAGAATTCTTACTGAATGCGAAGATGATGTAAAGCGAACTAAGCAGGTTTTCACTATCCTACTAACATTTATGGGAACGCCTTGTATTTATTATGGTGACGAAATCGGTCTTACAGGTGAATTGGATCCTGGCTGTAGAAAATGTATGGAATGGAACACTGAAAATCATCATGATGAGTTAAAGAATCATATTCGTACTTTAATTACACTTCGAAAAAAAGAGAAACTATTGGCAAATGAAGGATCGGTAAAGTTCCTTTTCCCAACAGAAGAGAATGGTATATTTGGTTATCAAAAATTCTCTGAAAACAAATCGATTATCGTTCTACTTAACCCAAGCTCTTTAAAACAAGCTTTTCCTTTAGAAGAAAATCTAGATTATTCGGTTCTTTATAGTTCCGAAGCTGAGATGGAGACTTTACAAATTAATATAGGAGAAAAAGGTTTTTGTATCCTCTCTTACACGAACTAAACATTGAATAGACTGACATAAACATTAAATGAAAATAGAAGTGAATCGTCTCTATAGTTAAGAGACGGTTTGCTTTTATTTTGGTAAACTAATCCATAAAATAATTTAGTTTACATAATAATATTATGTTATTCTAAATGATTAAATGGATTATTATCGATTACTTGTTGAATCTCCTTATCCTCCACATGAGTGTATATTTGAGTAGTAGAAACACTTGTGTGACCCAAAATATGTTGTAGACTTCGAATGTCAGCCCCATTCTTATACATGATTGTTGCGGAAGTATGTCTTAACTTATGTGGGGTTATTTTTTCTTTTTGTATACCAGCGTCTTCCTTAATTTGTTTAATAATCTTTGCAACGGTTTGACGGGTAAGTCTCGTTCCTTTTTGAGACAAAAAGAGCGCTTCATGGTTACTTGCACCATGTATGTACTTTCTCTCCTTCTCTTTATATATTTCAAGAGATCTCAAGCATACATTATTCATAAATACTGTTCGTTCTTTATCACCTTTGCCTATAACACTTAGCAAATTGCCTTGTATCGAATTAATATTTAAATTGCATAGTTCAGAAACGCGAATCCCTAAATTTAAAAAGAACATGACCATACTAAAATTACGGTAATAGTGATTATTTCTTCTAATTGCTGCTATAAACTGTTCAGCTTCCTGTTGATTCATATAAATTGGTTTCTTTTTCCCTATTTTCGGTGACTCCAATTCATCTGCAGGATTATACTCCAATAATCTTCTTTTTCCTTTTAAATATTTGAAAAATGATTTTATCGTTGCTGCCTTTCTTGCTCTAGAAGCAGTGCTATTATTTCTTTGGACCTCACAGTACTCCAAAAACAAGTAAATATTCTCTAAAGTAACTTCTCTAATCCATTCAATGTTTATATCCGATATGTTTATCGTCTGTATTTCACCTGGATCTATGTCATCTTCAATCGCCTTTAAAAAACGAAAAAACAATTTAAGGTCGTACTCGTATTCTTTTCTCGTTCTTAAAGATTTTCCTTTAATAGTTGTTAAGTAAACTAAAAAGTCCTTCAATATTTTCGGTATCTCTCTTTGCAATTTTTTCACCTCACCTCTTTGTCTCCTATTTTATCACAAAATAAGGTTCCCAAATATGTATTTGGGAACCTTATTTACAAAAAAAGAAACCTTTGTTCTATTTTTGTGATTCCACTCTAAAGTTTTTATAAGTGTTGAGGGTCTTTCTTCAATTTTTTCTTACGTAGCATATAAACCGCTACTAGCAATATAGGAATTACAATTCCAACAATGGTTGACAGTGTTATCGCTATTTTTGCATCAAACTCATATTGATCCACAATATCTCGGTAAAAGAGCAGGGAAAGTACAACAATAATGATTCCTAAGGGATACGTCAACGGGCGATAATCTTTTATATTTAATATTTGTGACAATCCAATAATTGCAGCAAAGAAATATAGAATAGATTTAAAAAATAAACATAAAATCCAAAGGGTAGCCATTAATGACTCTATTCGCGTTAAAAAGTCGCCCACATTAATCACTTTCGCTAATGCATAGCTTGGATAAACTTGTCTTGCTATAGTATTAGAACCTAATACAAAAATACACAAAAAGGTGATTAGGATGATTACAATACTACCAACAATATTACCTACAAAAAAGTTTCTCCTTGCTTTCTTAATTTCTTTCAAAAAAGCAGGAAAAATAACTAATAAGGTAATTGAATTCACTGTTGAAACAACTATCAACACAAACGATGCCTCAAGAATAGTTGAAGGTTTTGTTTGAAAAAATGGCTCGATATTCTCATAATTTATCTGTGGAGAAATGGATAAACTCAAAAGAATAAAGAGAATAAAAAAAACAATTATTAAAATTTCTGCAGAACGAGCAATTGTTTCTATCCCTAAACGAACCCCCATTACAATAATAATGGCCATCAAAATATTTAATGGAGCCATTGGTGTTTTCGGATACATTTGTGTTATTAAAAATGTACCCGAGTGTGCGAGCAAAGAGGATGCATATAGAAAAAGCATAAGTACAAAGAGTATTGAAAAGGTTTTACCTAACACTTTTCCAAATACTTTTTCATTTACTTGAATGTAGGTTAGTTTCGGAAACCACAGAGAAATAATTGTATATAACCAAATAACAAGCAACCCAATCAATGTGGCTACAATAGTTGCAATCCAAGAATCCTGCTCAATTTTAATAGCTAGAATGGATGGAACATAGAGGATGCTTGAACCAATCGTAAAGAAAATAACCAAAACTAAAAATTGAAAGGAACTTATTTTTTCTTTTTGCATCCTTACACATCCTCTATTACTTAACTTTTACTAAACAGATTGTAAATTGGTTGGAGAATATAAGCGAGTAAATCTACTGGTGACATCAGTTTCACATCAAACGAATATAGAATACCCGATACAACTCCAATCACTAACAGAATTATAAATACTATTAATTCTTTTTTTAATTTTTGTTGAACAAGTGACGGAACCTCTATAATTATTATCACAGCCGTCAATAATAAAATACCTACACTACTTACCACAAGTTTCAATCCTTTATCGTTTTTAGAATCGGATTAATAACAGAACCCGTATGTCTAATTTCAACTTTTACATTTATATTGACAGGTACTTCTTTAAACTCTTCATCCCAGTTATTCTTTAATTTTTTCCATTCTTTTGGATGCTGTTGATAGATTTCCGCACCAAATCCAAAAATGTCTGAACCCAATTCCTCTTGTACAAATTTAACCGTATCATTTATATTTTTTTCATTTCCTCTTCGTAGAGCTTCTTTAGCTTTTTCAAGGTTTCTTCATTTTTTAGATCAATTTGACAATCCACTTCTCCAACATTCCCAGTTAGATCAACACTAACTTCTATTTCTGGTTTCCCATTCACCATTTTACTTTTTAATTTTGTTTTAGAAGTATATACATGCACATTTAATGTCCCTTCATCAGGGCAAGACAAGATACCTATCGTATTTTTTACATGGTTCGTTATAATGTTATATCCTTTACCTTCCTCTGGAGACAACCAACCTACGAGCTTGTCATTGTTAAATACAGCTATCTCTTCCAATTTTAAATAAGCAGAAGGAAGTATAGTCTCCACGTTCTGTTTACTAGAGCCGCTCTTCTCATCTCCTAACACTTTGATTCCAGTTAAAACGCCTTCTTTACCCTCTCGTTCTAAATCAATAATAAGTTTAGCTAGTGTCATTGCTGTGGTACTGGATAAACTTTCTTCGGATGTTTTAAGTATATGAAAGAAATTATTAGCCGGTATGTTTTCTAAAGTAGTTTGCACGTTTAATATTTTTTCAGCGGTACTATCTTTTGCAATAGCTAAATAAAAATCAGATCGAGCTTCCCAATATCTTGATAAATAATCTAAAAGGGAACCAATTCCTTCTTGCGCCAACTCCTCTCCAATAATCACCATTTGAAGATGTCCTATGTACAATGTTCTTGGTGAAATTGATGTTACATTCCGAATCGCTTCATTAATAGTTTTACCTTTAGCTATAAACAGAGTAACAGGAGAACGACCAGTACCTCCCTTTATAGGAGAAACTTCTCCAGGTAAGACGACTTGAATAGAAGCTTGATATTCATCATCTATCTTATCTATTCCTAGCCCCATTACTAAAGCTAACTCATTTAATTCTCGTTTATCCCAACAGCCAGTTAACATGAGACTAAGTAATGATAAAACAATCAAGCATTTCTTCATTTACTTTCCCCTTGATTCTCTAGATGGTTTTGAGTAATTTTGTCTTCTTTTATTTTTTGATATTAAACTAGGACGAAATAACATCTTCCAAATTGGTAAACGAACAAACGTATCTTTTTGTCCAGAAGCACTAAATGGTCCTAGTGGAGACATGTAGGGAACCCCAAAAGATTTTAAACTAGATAAATGCAATAATAGTGCGATTAAGGCTATGAGTATGCCATATAATCCAAACGCACTTGCTATAATCATAAAAAGAAAACGTAGTATTCTTCCGGCAACTGCAATATCATACGTTGGGGATACAAAGCTTGATATAGCAGTAATAGATACCACGATAACCATTGCTGCCGAAATAATACCCGCTTCTACCGCAGCGGTTCCAATAACAAATGCCCCTACTATTGACATTGCTGAACCAATAACACGAGGCATTCTAAGTCCTGCTTCGCGTAATATTTCGAAGGTAAGTTCCATAATAACTGCTTCTATAAAAGCAGGAAAAGGAACTCCCTCACGTTGTGCTGCCAAACTAATGAGTAAATCCGGTGGAATAATTTCATGATGAAATGTAATAACAGCAATATAAAAGGAAGGAGCTAGCATGGATATTCCAAATGATACAAATCGAAGAGATCGAATAAAACTGGCCATGATTGTACGCTGATAATAATCCTCAGAAGACTGAAAGAACTGAACAAATAATGCTGGAATAATTAATGCAAAAGGTGTCCCATCAACTAAAAGTGCTACTCGGCCTTCTAATAATGCAGCTGAAACGATATCTGGACGTTCTGTATTATATACAGTTGGAAAAGGAGAATATTGAGAATCCTGTATAAACTCCTCAATATTTGCACTTTCCAATATTCCATCTATATCTATCCGTTTTAGTCTTTGTCGCAACTCTTGGATTACTTTTTCATCAGCTACTCCGTTTATATACATTATTGCAATATTTGTTTTAGTGCGTTTCCCGACTTCTGATGATTCCATCCATAAATTCTTGTCTTTTATAATTCTTCGGATCAATGCAGTATTAACTCGTAAATTTTCAGAGAATGCTTCTCTTGGACCTCTTATAACGCTTTGGGCTGATGGTTCTGTTACTCCCCGTTCTATCCAGTGCTTATTACCGATGATAAATCCAGTCGAATAGCCATCGACTAAAAATATCGCATCTCCAGATAACAAAGCAGTGAATAAATCCTCAAATCTAGTTAAATCTTTAATTTCACCAACCGTCATTGCAAAGTCCTTTAAGTTGTTCATCAGATTAGGATTAGTATTTAGTTCATTATTTTTAAAATCCAGCATCAAAGTTTCCATAATGAAATTTTGTAAAGAACTTGTATCGCTTAATCCATCTGTATATATAATTCCGGCACTTATAGCACCACCTGGACCGAATTTAAGCTCACGAAAAATAATATCTGTGCTTTCTCCGAGGGAATCTTTTATAAGTTGTAAATTTTCTTTTAGGTTTGAATATAAAAAAGTCATGTCCTTTGACTCAACTTTCATACTAGCGGTCGGAGACAAGGGATTTAGGACAATATTATGTTTATTTTTAAAGAAACTCATTATCTCCCTCAATTCTTTCCTATTATAAAGAAAGCATTACCAATCACTAGTTGTTTTAATCTTTTTTAACTAGAATAAGAATAAAAAAATACCAAGAGTTCATTTCACTCTTGGTATTTCAATATATATATTTTCACTCAGAAACTCTTACATAAAACCCCTAACATGCGAATTTTTATGTTTATTCAGCTTCTATAGGTTTAGTTGGTTTAATTGAGTCATTCTGTTGATCTTTAGACTTGTGAAGAATTGTGCCAATAATAAAACCTACGATTGCTGGCACTAACCAGCTGAATCCATCTGAGCTTAATGGTAATTTTGAAACAAAAGTCGACAATAATGGAACTTGAACCCCTAAGGAACTAACTGTTTCTATTAAACTAACGATAAATGTTAATAAGATTGTTCCTCTATATGAACCAGCATTTGGTACAAAATTTCGGAAAGTACCTAATATAACTAATACGATTGCTACGGGATATAAAGCTGTGAAAATTGGCATTGTATAATTCACAATATTTTCGACACCAAATGAACCGATAACTACTCCAGTAACACAAATAATTAAAACCCAAGTACGATAACTTAATTTTTCTTTAGTAAGATCATTCAAGAAATCTGCAATTACTGCAACAACTCCAATAGCAGATGTTAAACAAGCCAATGCTATAGCGATTGCTAAGGCAATTGCACCAAAACCTCCAAGTGAAATATCGATTAACGCAGATACTAAAGCTGTATCTCCAATATCAGTTGGGAATAATCCGCTTCCTGATGCTCCAAGAAATAATAATCCACCATATACAACGAGTAATCCTAACCCGGCAATAATCGTTCCAGTAATAGCCATTTTACGTGCTTGTTGTCCCTTATACCCATAACTAGCAATAGCAGCTATAAATATAGGCGCACAAAATATTCCTGTTACAACATCTCCAGTTTGGTAAGCACTAATAAAAGCATTTGAAAAAGCATTTTTAATATTTGAGACTTCCGGTATACCAATTGGATCAAAAATACCTTTTCCTACGATAAATAGAAGAATAATGACTAACAAAGGTGTAAGTACTTTACCAATCTTATCAATTACATTTGATTTATCCATAGCAAAGTAAAAACAAATAGCAAAAAATACTATGATAGTCACAATGGAAGGAACGCCTGGAAACAATTGATGAACACCAAGTTCATGCGTCGTTGCAGACATACGTGGGATTGTAACGAACATTCCAATACCAACCATTAATAATAAGTTAAATACTTTATAAAACCAAGGGCTAATTGGTCTCGTCAAATCTTCAAATTTCCCTCCAGCATTTAATATAGCGATCACTGCTAGAAGCGGCAAAACGATTCCTGTAACACAAAAACCGATTAATGCTATAATCCATTCACTTCCAGAAGCGTTACCAATGGAAGGCGGAAAAATTAAATTACCTGCCCCAAAGAATATTGCAAATAAAGCAAATCCTACTAATAAACTGTGTTGAACTTTTTTACTCATTTTTGACCCTCTCTCATAAAACCACTTTGAAAACCCTTACAAAATTAACAAGAAATCAAGAGCAGTTCGTCTGCCCTAATTGACCCCCAAGTTTTAATTTTCTAATAGTTATCCTTATAATAATTAATTAGTGACAATAATAAAAGGAGGTAAATTTTTCACCCCCTTTTGTAAAAATATTTTTACCTTAATTCATATTTTTCCATTTTGTATTTAAGTAATTGTTTGGATATTCCTAGTCTTCTTGCTGTTTCGGCTAATTTCCCACCAGTATGCTGTAGCTCAAGAACAATCAAACCTCTTTCATATTCCTCCACTTTATCTTTCAAATTTATAGGTTTATCTGATTTAAATATATTTACCAATTTATTTTTGAATTTCGAAATTTTTGAAGGTATATCATTCAGAGTAATATTTTTTGTACTTGCATTATTATAGGCAGTTTCAATAGCATTCTTTAATTCTCGAACATTTCCTGGCCAGTTATATTGCTGAAATACAAGTAAAACATCGTCTTCTATATGATCGATTTTCATTTGCATATGACGATTATAAAATTGAATATAATAATTGGTTAGGACTCTAATATCCTCTTTTCGCTCTGCCAATAAAGGTAAGTCTATTCGGAAAACGCTTAAACGGTAATACAAATCTTCCCTTAATCCCTTTTCACTTACTAATTTATCTGGATCCTCATTTGTAGCAGCAATTAGTCGAATATTCAAGTGAATATCCTGATTACTTCCAACTCTTCTGATCGTTTTGTCTTCAATTACTTTTAATAGCCTCGCTTGTAGTTTAATATCCAATGCGTTCACTTCATCTAAAAAGATAGTTCCGCCATTAGCTTGCTCTAACAAACCAGTAATAACTGGTGTTAGAGTCGAACTATCTTTTTCGGTCCCAAAAAGAATTTTTTCCAAGAGGTCCTCATGGATTTCCGCACAATTTATAGATATATATGGCTGAGTATATCGAGTACTTAAATTATGTATAGATTGAGCAACAATCTCTTTTCCGGTCCCAGTTTCTCCATAAATAAGAACGGTTGAATCAGTATTGGAAACTTTGCTAATTTTATTTTTTACTTCTTGCATTACAGTACTTTCAGAAATTAAATTATCGATTGTATAGATTGTATTATTTTTTCTATAAATTTTATGATCAGCAAATCGTTCAAGCTTCTCCATATCTTGTATTTCATAAAAATGCTTAGAAAACTCGATAGCCCCTATAATTGAAGCTCCTTTCTTTATAGGAAAGGTAGAGCTTTTTGATAGATAAGAAAAACCATTCGTTGATGTCAATCGTTGTTCTATATTCCATAATGCTTCACCTGTGCTTAATACGGTCATTAAAGTACTATTATCATTCGTAAAGTTTTGATAAAAGGATGTTACATTTTTTCTCAAAAACTCTTCTGGTCTAAGACCGAGTTGTTTTAAGATATTTAAATCTGCCAGATCGTAAAAAATTGTAATCCCGTTTTCATCGACTATTAATACATTGTCATAATCAGACAAATGATATATTTCATTGATATTCATATATTTGCCCGTCCTTTCTTTACTAAGCAACTCGAGAAGATTGGGATCAACTGAGATACAATATTTTCTGTTATTATAGTCTATTTAGATGTAGCGTAACCAATTATATGATACCCCTTAGTTCGTTAAACCACTGCGCGCATGTAAAAGAACGTTCCCATTCTGAATCATTATCCTCCATTCCCCAACATGCATATAGAGTAGACATCGTAAACCCAGCTTTCAAAAGCCGCTCTTTGTCCAAGTTCATCTCATCACAAAGAGAAACCACTCTATTCTTAAATAATTGCTGAGGATTCGGTTTATCAAACAACTGATTCGTGAGAAAAGAAATTAAATCAAAATAGGGATCACCAATTACTCCTTTTGGATCAATAGCAATCCAACCGTATGTTTCCGAGAATAAAATATTTTCATGATGTAAATCTCCATGCAATAGTTCATTACCTTTAGAAGAATCTGTTATTTCGCTATAGAAAGTTTTTGCCAAGTAGATATAATCATTTGATATTGGTCCCTCTTCTATAGAATAGGTCTCTAAATAACGATCAAATGCAGTTAGCCAATTTTTTATGAAGGGATGATTAGAATCTCCTTTGATCGGTCTCCGAATTTCCATCCATACTTTAGCAAAATACTTAATAGCCTCTTGTTCCTCCACTATATTTAACATAGTTCCAGGAAGCAAATGCTCTAACAGCATTACACCTTTTTCCGCATCAGCATCTAATAATTTTACACACCCCTTACCCTTATAAGTTTGAAGTGTTCGAATCTCATTCTTAAAATCGTAATTTGGAACACCTAGTTTTAAAATGGCAAGGTTTTCATCTTGATCTTTTACTTTTAAAACATAATTATAAGACAAATTATCGACTGGCCCCTCTGAAATTAGGTTCCATTTATGTAAAAATTCTTTTATGGTCGTCTCTAAGGAATATAAGAATTCCTTTCCGTCTTTACCAAAAGCACCTATTATTTTTTTCTCAAATCTTTCTGGGTACATAATAGTTGAAAACTCCTTTTCCCTAATTTCATTTTAAAGTGTAACCCTATTCCACGAAACAGCAAAGACAAAAATGAGTAATAAGAAAAGCTGATACCTTGGGTGGCATCAGCTCTCAATTTAATTCCTAGCAAATTTTCCGTCTACTTCTACTGTTTCAAATATGTTAATGAAAGCATTGTTATCATGCTTACGTACTATTTGTTTTATTTGCATAGTTTCGTATCGGGTAACGACCATCATCAAAATTTGCTTCTGCTCTAATGTATAACCACCGTATCCATCAGTAATTGTTACACCACGATAAATCGTAGTCAACAGCTCTTTTCGAATCAGTTCCCCTTGTGTAGTAACAATTTGCATCGTTAATTTTTCATGATTCGTATAAATGGTGTCCACCATTTTTCCAGTAAGATAAATAGATAAAAGTGTATATAAAGCAATTTCCCAGTTAAAAATCGTACCAGATATTAAAACAATCAGTCCATTCATGGCCGTTAGTAACATGCCAACACTTACATTACTCATTCTTGATACAATAATGGCAATGATATCTAAACCACCTGAAGTACCTGAGTACTTTAAGATAATCCCTACTCCAAGTCCACCTATAATCCCACCAAAAATAGATGAAAGCAAAATGTTATTTGTAACTGGTTCAGTTGGTATTATATACAAGAAAAAAGAAAGAGAAACAACGCATAAAAGCGTATTAAAGGTTATCATTTTTCCAAGTTTAAAATAACCTAAAATGACAATAGGTAAATTTAGGGCAAAGTTCAAGATACCAGTATCAAATGGTGTAATTATTCCAAGCAAAATAGCGATTCCACTGATTCCACTACTCAAAATACCATGCGGAACTAGGAAGCAATTGAAACCAAATGCTATAATGAGTGAACTGATGATAATTATTAAGTTTTTCATAAAATTAATACTCCTTCTTACCTTTTCATAAAAAAACTCGCCCTCATTAAAGGACGAGTTTTCACATCTTTTACAGGTTTTATTCATTATAAATTTAGATAGAATTTAATTTATCAGAGAAAATTAAGCAAGTCAACAAGAAGAAACCGATAGATTTTAATCAATAGATCAGATTGTCGACAAAAGGTATCGAGTGGTCTTTCTCTCGATACCTTTTGCCAATAATTATGTATTTTGGCGAGGAAAAAACCAAGCTTAAGTTTAGGGAATACTTTTTGAGCATTTTTCCCTATACTTAAGCTTGTAGCCATTTCAAAGTGGTGAGTTTCTTCAAATTCATGGCAGCAAATGTAAATCCATAACTTATATCATTGTAATTATCCAATATAACGATTGGAGCGGAGGCGGCGACTCCAGCGGGAAAAGCGGGACAGCCGAGACCCTGGACTGAGCTTTGCGAAGGAAGCGGCTCGGCCCCGCCCGCGGAAAGCGTCCGCCGCGAGCGGAAATCGTAATTCTATTTATCAATTTTTTTATTTTAATAGAAAAAAGACTATAGAAAAACTCAAAATCCTTGAAGTTTGTCTACAGTCTTATCTATAAATTTTATACTCAAACATTTTTTGCTATTTTGTATTTTTAACCGTAATTTTTCCGTTATCTGTTTCTAACTTGATTAAGTTTTCACCGTTTCCAAATATAGATTGTTTGTTGGATGAACCGAAGATATCAATCTTACCGTTATCTACATTTGCATCAATTGTAACATTTTGAGGTTCTTTGTCAGTTTGTATTTCAATAAATCCATTATCTGTTTCCAACTCAATAGATCTTTCTAAATTAGTTGAAAGAAATATGATTCGTCCATTGTTTGTTTCCGCTTTAATCTTACCATTTACTTCTTCCATTAGTATCTGTCCATTATCAGATTCAACATTTACGTTCTCTGCTTGAATATCTTTTAATTGGATAGAACCATTGTTAGTAACTAGAAATGCATCTTTGAAATGCGCATTTTCCACTATGATACGTCCATTTTCCAACTCTGTTTTTAACTCATTGTATTCTTTTTCTGGTACATATACTGTTAACTTAGTATTTAGAGAGGAAAAACCAAACTGAATAAAATCCCAGCGCTTTTCTATTAATTCAATTTCCAACGTATCTCCTTTTACATCAACGGAAAAATTGTATTTCGTTCTTTTTTTTGATTTTCCTGAGAATACAACTTTTGCTTCTTCGCTTTTCGAAGGTAAAAGTTCTACAGTAGCATTATCTGACGTTATCTGAATATTGTTGTATGATTGATCTTTCACAATTATTTCGTCTGATTTCAGCACGAGTGTATCTTTTAAGTTCAAGACAATATTAATTGCTGCTCCCGCCAATAAAATAAACAATGATATGATAGCAATTTTCTTTAGATTCATCTTCTATATCCCCCAATTAATGGTTTACTTGTTATAACCTTATTATACGGTAGGCAGAAATCATTCCAATGGCCTGAAGAAGTGAAATGATCTCAGCCTTAAGACGTATTTAAAAGTACGTATATAATTGGAGAAACTAAGTTGAAATACTAAATCTGTTGTTCTAATTCTTTCGTTTTTTCGTTTAATAGCTCTGTATATACGGTCAATTCTTCTTTGTTATTGGTTTTTATATATATTGGTTCACCGAAGATAATCGTTGCTTTTTTCATATTCCATAACTCTTTTAGTGTACGCGGTCCAACGTAAAGTGCAGGAATAATTGGTGCTTTAGCTAAATTGCTTATCGTAACAGCACCTCTTTTTAGAGGCACTTCCTCAGCAGTGCGTGTGCCGCTCGGAAATATTCCAACTACTTCTCCAGCTTTTAATAATTTTACAGGTTTCTTTATGCTGCTTGGAGAAGTATTTTCTCTGTCCACAGGAAATGCATTTATTTTTTTCAAAAATGAACCAACTATTTTATTTTGAAAAAGCTCTTTCTTTGCCATAAAATGAATCGGACTTGGGATACACATCCCTAGAATTACTATTTCTAACCATCCTCTATGTGTACAAGTAACAATATATCCTTCGTTTTTAAGTAACAAATGCTTGTTTTGAACCTCTACTTTCCCAAACAACCGTACAACTATTTTTGCTAATGTTAATGTAAATCGATACATAATTCTCACCTTTTTTATCATCTAGTTTTAGTACCTAGTGCTAATTATAAAGAATAATTTTAAAAAAACTAGACTTAAGGTTAAAAATAATTAGGTTTGTTGTACCATTTAGGAACGTCTAACGTAAAATTGTCAAACTGATCTAGTGTAAACCTTGTATATCCTTGAAACTTCTCCAACTGTTTAATTGCAATTTCATGGCCCCATACTTCTGCAGACACAATATGCATGGCTGCATACAACCGATGTAATTCCCAAAAAGAGAAAGGGATCTCCTCCATGTTGTGATAACCATCTACTACTCCACATGAATAGGCTTTACTTGTCTGTACATTAAAATATTCCATCTTATAAAATTCATTGATAGGATCCGCATATCGTATTTTTTGCATATCAATTAAGCCTGAAAATCGGTTTTCATCGATTAATATATTACCAGGATGAAAATCATAATGTTGAATACTACTTGGTCGATTTTTTAATAAATGAAGATTTTCCTTTATAAATGGCAATATGCATTTATATTTAGGATTTTTTTTAACAATTTCTTCAAACAGCGGTGCTTGTCTAGCTATTCTATTTCCCCATGTTTCATCCCAACTTGGATACCCTACAGGAGCTGAAATACTATGCATGTTCTTAAGTGTCTTTCCTACCTGCAGGCCAATTTCGTATTGAGTCGTTTCGCTTTTACTCGGCAAGGCAGTTTCCCCATTTTCTCCATTTATATAGTCCAAAATCATATAGGCTTTGTCATTAAAAACTCCGATATTATGTACAAATGGAATATGGGAATCGAGTGCATGAACAGCATTTATTAGTTCCGCTTGCATTTCTAACTTTTTTATATCTGTTTGTGGAGAAAAACGAAGTAAATATATTCCATCTACACACCATTTCTCGTCTTCCGAATAACCTTCATCTATTTTTTGATAAGATGTACATTTTTTTAGAAATGGAATATCTGGTTTAAACATCATTTACCTCCTTCTAATTTTGTTTTTTAAAAATTCCAACACTAGCATTAATATTACTAAATTATTACACCCAATGACACAACAAAAAAACCAATCTGCTCTTCTTTTAAAAGAAAAGAGACTGGCTTTAAAATGAATCCGAATTTTTTATACAGCTTTCAAATTCAAGAACACGTTTATAGCAAACATAATAACGCTGAACACAACTAATACCCCACCGATTGCTGTAAAAACAGTTGCTATTTGAGCTCCATTTAATATTAGAACTGCCAAAGCTATCATCATCATAGGAAGCCCAATATTGCTGCTCCAGAAGTGTAACTTAGCATACAAGTTGTTGCTTGTACTTGGGAATAAGTGATACACAAAACCTGCTAGAGCAAAAGAAGCCCATCCTATCAGATTGATGTGTACATGTACTCCTTTTAATGCATAGTCATGCACCATTGACATGTAAAGACCTAGGATAACCCCTATGGCAAAATAAACAACCGAAATCTTAATAAATTTAATACCCATTTTTCTCGTTTTCCTCCATTGAAATAGAATAATAAAATAAGTGCTTATATATTCTATTAGGAGAATAAAGTGAGTATTCTTATCACAGTTACTTATTAATTCCACGTATCATCTAATTTATCTGAATAAAAACGGATCGCTTTTTGGTAACGTATAATTTCTTCATCGTTTGTAGAATCCAGCAAACTGGATAGTAGTATTTCCATAGCCTTATTATGTTCGTTTAGGTTGTAAAGAGTCATCGAGTAAAATACTTTTATTGCCTTATTGTTTGGGAACAAGTTCAACCCTTTAAGAAATATCTTTTTTGATTTCTCGTATTCTCCTAATGTTCTATATGTACTTCCCAAACCTAATATAGCACCTTCTAATTCTCTTGTAGGGAGTCCGTATTCAATCGCTCTTTCGTAATAGGGTGCAGCTTTTGCTTCTTCCCCTAAAACATCAAAGCTCCAGGCACATTGATATTGAAGTATAGCATCAGTAGGAAATGCTTCTGATAACTTGATCAACAACTGATTTGATTCCTTATTCTTTCCTTCTTCTCTTAATTTAAGCGCAATCTCCATTTTTTCATTCAATTTTTGTTCCTCCAGGGTTACGTAGATGGGATTTCTCTTTTAAAATAAGTTAATTCGTGTTTAACTTGAAATCCCGATGCTTTATATAAATGGACTGCTTTTTCATTTTCTGCTCCAACACATAAAGTAATTTCGTTTAATGAGTCCTTAAAGATTAGATGATTTAAAGCCGCTCGTACAAGCTTTGTGCCAACTCCTTGTTTTTGATATTCAGGATTAACCGATACATATTCTATCGAGCCTTCTCCATGTTTTGGGTCAGCTTCAACATACACATATCCTTTTATCCCTTCATCTTTATCCTTGTAAATTAATAAGTGGTTATGATCATTTATGCGTCTTATGATTTCATCCGCTTTAAAATAAGTGTCTGGAAAAGATAGTTCAT
Source organism: Psychrobacillus sp. PGGUH221 (assembly GCF_042055255.1). NCBI lineage: Bacteria > Bacillati > Bacillota > Bacilli > Caryophanales > Bacillaceae > Psychrobacillus > Psychrobacillus sp. PGGUH221. Next base: position 174,452 of record NZ_JAQMHQ010000003.1, on the reverse strand, counting down.
GTAGATTTACAAAAGAATCATAATAGGATGGACCATAATAAATAATCTCTTGTTCTTCTTCACAATCAATGTTATCTGCACTTGCATGCAAAATGAAATAATTTCCATTTTCGATGCTATTCATATCCAACACAAATTGTCTTACTAAGGTGTTTTCTGTATTTATAAAAAATGAATACTTTTTTACGTTCTTTTGGTTTAGAATAGACAGCTTGCTCCATAATTGAGTTGCTATAACTTGAAACCTCTCTGGATCTTTAACATAAGGACCCCACACTTCTGCCTGTTTATTTTCTTCGTCTATATCAAGGCCTAATGCTCCTAAGATTTCCTTATTTTCATATGCGACAATGAACGAATTTGAAGATTCTAAAACAGAAAAATCGCTAAGAAGTGTTTGGTAAATTTCATTTTCATTTTCTCCACAATAACCAATATGGTAGTTCGAATTACTATTTAAGCTTGCTAGAAAGTGTGCCAGTTTTTTTAAATCTGTTGGAATGGTAAATGTTATTGTCATTTTCTAACCCTCATTTGAAGTGATATTTGAATTCTCTGAAATTATTTATAATTTTAGAATAACAGAAACAACAAAAAATTTTCATTATTTATTTTCTTTGCAGTAGTCGTATAGCTCGTTCACTTTGAATATGATTCTAAGACATCACATTTCGGAGGGCTAATAAATGAATTCTTTAATTACCTATTTCCTATTAGGTGTTTCGTTAGCAGCACCTATCGGCCCTGTTAAGGCAACATTATTAAATACTGGTATTAAAAATGGGTTTTATCATGCTTGGTTTTTTGGTTTAGGTGCAATTGTAACAGACATACTTTATATGCTAATGGTGTATTTTGGAGTAGCCCAATTCATTGACTCTCCCTATATGAAGACATTTCTTTGGTCTTTCGGATTTTTTGTCTTAACGTATACAGGGATTGAAAATATCATGACTCTCCATACTATATCAACGGATCCAAAATTTCGAAAAGTTATCCGTTTAAGACACTCTATTTTAGCAGGGTTCTTAATGGCTTTAATGAACCCTTTAACTATTCTATTTTGGTTAGGGATTTATGGTTCGATACTTATTGGGGGAAATGGGAATTTAACTGGATATGAAGTGATCATTTACAGTTTAACCATATTAGTCGGTATCTCTTTAGTAGACTTAATAATGTCCATCCTATCGAGTAGCACGCGAAAAATCTTATCGAGCCCATTTTTGAAAATTATTTCCCTTATCTCCTCGTTATCCATGATTGGATTTGGAATATATTTTGGTATTCAAGCTTATCGTTCCCTTATAAATTTAATAAACTAAATAAAATATTTTACGTTTTTTAAAAAATACTTTCAAGGATAATACGTTGGTGCATGGGAATCATACCTGTAACAATAAGAAGTTGAGGTGTGATAATGAATAACATAAACAGAGGGGATTCACAGGTTAGTGTATGGTGTATCGTCAGCTTGGCATCAATCCCCCTCGTCATGACTCTTGGAAACTCCATGCTTATACCCGTACTACCTATTTTAGAGAAAAAAGTTGGAATTACATCTTTTCAATCCAGTATGATCATAACAAGTTATTCAATTGCTGCAATTTTACTTATTCCCGTAGCAGGTTATTTATCTGACCGTCTGGGAAGGAAAAAAATTATCTTACCGAGTCTTATTCTTGCACTTATTGGTGGTTTGATAGCTGGATATGCATCATGGAAAATGGAGAATCCTTTTACATGGATTATTATAGGAAGGATTCTACAAGGAATTGGAGCATCTGGAGCCATGCCAATAGTATTACCACTAGTCGGAGACTTATATAAAGATGATGATGAAAAAACAAGCTCGTGTTTAGGAATAATTGAAACTTCGAACACCTTCGGAAAAGTGTTAAGTCCTATATTAGGATCTGTTTTTGCAGCCATTCTATGGTTTTTACCGTTCTTTTCTATCTCTTTATTCAGCTTGATTTCCATTATCCTAATATTTTTCTTTGTTAAAGTGCCAAAAGACTCCGATGAACCTGTAAAACTCAAAGAATTTATTGGTAATGTAAAGAAAACATTCAAAAAAGAAGGTAAGTGGTTATTTACCGTATTTCTTAATGGAGCTTTCGTAATGCTTATATTATTTGGAGTTCTTTTCTTTTTATCCGAGATGCTAGAAATAACACACAACATAAAAGGGATTAAGAAAGGTTTCGTAATTGCTATTCCTCTACTGTTACTTTGTATTTCATCATTTATTACCGGTAGAAACATTAAGGGTGATATTAAGACCATCAAAAGAATGATGGTACTAAGTTTAATTATTACCTCTGCAAGTGTCGTCTTCGTCGGTTTTGTAAAAGAAAAACTTATTCTTCTATTAATCGTAACGAGTATTGTAGGTATTGCTATAGGTGCACTTTTACCCGTTCTAGATGCAATTATAACGGAGAACATTAGAAAAGAAGAACGTGGAACAGTCTCTTCTTTTTATAGCTCTGCAAGGTTTATAGGTGTTGCTGCTGGCCCTCCTATCATGTCTTTAGTAATGAAAAACTACCTCAATTTAAGTTATATTATTGGAGGGATCATTGGCCTTCTTCTTTTATTTTTGGTATTTAAATACGTTAAAGTTGATGAGTTTGAAAGCAAATCGACGTCAAAATAAAGAAAAGGATCGAACAGCATAATACGCTGAAGCGATCCTTTTTATATTATTTAATCTGACTTTAAACTAAAAATGATAAGGAATATTCCTGCAAAAAGACAAATAATTCGTGTAAGAGATATTTTTTCAGCTAATCCAGATAGTCCAATTGCTGTAGTAACGATTAAAACAGTTGGTCCAACTAGAGCAAGTAATGTATTAATATAAAATGCTTTTTCTAAATCATTAAATTTTAGCATAAATAAAGCAGCTGTTATTTCTATACTTCCTGAAATCAATCTTAGTAAAATGATAAAAAATAGCGCCTTTTCTATTAAAATGAATACCCGCTCCCCAACTTATTATAACCCACTACTATATATATACGAGTTAATACAAACGATTATGCAAATTAAAAAGGTGCTAAATCTAAAGTTGGGGTGTGGTAATATTGTTCAAACAATTTCACTGCACCCTTTCTTAATAAGGGCGCGATGATTTTCGCTACGGGTCGGACGCTTACCCCGGGCACGGCTTCAACTAATTTTTTTCAGCTCGTGCTGTTCCCGGTGGTGTCGTCTCCCTTTCGCTACATACAACGCTGCTATCCAAGATGATTTCCTACTTTTTTATATAAATGACTAAGTAAAATCTTCGCCTTAAAATACTCGAACATACGATAACCATTGTCATTTTAATAACTGAATTATTAATACCTTCTAAAAAACCATTCGAATAGGTAAATGCATAACTATTTAAATCTCTATATGCAAATTTTTATAAGTATTAATCGTTGATAGATTATGATATGGAAACTTGTTTTTTGGAAGCTTGTATAAGCTCGACTATTTTCTCCTTGTTATTCAAGTGGAACGCTTCAACTATTGCACTTCCCACAATTACACCATCTGTAATAGCACCCATGGATACTACTTGTTCTGGCGAGGAGATTCCGAATCCTGCGAGTACTGGAATAGGACATAGTTCTTTTAATAATATTAAATGTTGCTCTAGCTGTTCATCAAAACCATTTCGAACGCCAGTAATACCATTTACAGTAACTGCATAAATAAAACCTTCCCCTAATGCAATAATTTTTGCAATACGCTCAGGTGGGCTTGTCAAAGATACTAGCGGAACTAGTGCTATATCAGTATCTTGAAGGGACACTCTTAGTTGATTACTTTCTTCGACAGGTACATCCGGAACGATCAATCCAGCAATACCAATTCGTTGACAGTCTTTCGAAAATGTTTCTAAACCATAACTTAAAATCGGGTTGAAATATGTCATTAATATAAGTGGAATATGAACTTTTTCATGAAAAGAATCTAACGCTTGAATAATTAATCGAAGATTTGTACCATTGGCAAGTGAACGTTCTCCAGCTCTTTGTATTGTAGGACCATCTGCTACAGGATCAGAAAAAGGAATTCCCACTTCAATGGCCGTTGCTCCATTTTCTTGAAGAAAGAGAATTTGCTCTTGTAATAATTCAAGACCTCCGTCACCAGCCATTATATACGGAATAAACGCTTTTTCACCTTTTGTAAGTACTGCCTCAATTTCCGCTGTTAGTTTTGTTTTAATCATTTCCCTGCACCTCCTAACGCATCTCGTACTGTTTGAACATCTTTATCGCCACGTCCAGATAAACATATTACCAAAATTTGTTCTGCATTCATTTCCTTCGCTAATTTTGCAGCAAAATGAACAGCATGAGAACTCTCTAAAGCTGGAATAATACCTTCCTTTTTTGAAAGTAATTGTAGGCCTTCGAGTGCCTCTGAATCTGTTACAGATGTATATTTCACACGTCCTATATCATGTAAATAACTATGTTCAGGTCCAACTGCTGGATAATCTAAACCTGCTGAAATAGAGTGTGCTTCTTGGATAAATCCATTTTCATCTTGTAAAATATACATATATGCTCCATGCAATACGCCTTCTTTTGCTTCTGCAGTTGCTGAAGCATGTAAACCTGAAGCGATACCACTTCCGCCTGCCTCTACACCGTATAAAGATACTGTATCATCCTCAACAAAAGGGTGGAACATACCGATTGCATTACTTCCGCCACCTACACATGCAACTACAGCGTCTGGTAATCTTCCTTCCTTTTCGAAAATTTGCTTTCGAGTTTCAACACCTATTACACGTTGAAAATCTCGTACAATTCTAGGAAATGGATGTGGCCCAAGGGCAGAACCTAAAATATAGTGGGTATCTTCTACATTGGATACCCAGTACCGAAGTGCTTCATTGACAGCATCTTTAAGAGTCCCTGAGCCTTGATCAACTGAAACGACCTTCGCCCCAAGCAACTCCATCCGAAATACGTTTAATTCTTGTCTACGGACATCTTCTTTTCCCATAAAAACAACGCAATCCATGTCGAATAATGCACATACAGTTGCAGTTGCAACACCATGCTGACCTGCTCCTGTTTCTGCAACAATTTTATTTTTCCCCATACGTTTTGCAAGTATTGCCTGACCAATCGTATTATTGATCTTATGTGCTCCTGTATGGTTTAAATCTTCTCGTTTTAGGTATATTTTCGCTCCACCAATTGCTTGTGTAAGTCTTTCTGCAAAATAAAGAGGTGTTTCACGTCCACTATATTCCTTTAAATAGTAATTCAATTCTTCTAAAAAAGATGGATCCGCAATTGCCTCATCATACGCTAGTTCTAATTCATTCAATGCAGTCATTAAAGTTTCAGGAACGTACTGTCCCCCAAAACGACCATATCTACCAGCTTTTACTTCCTCATTAGTTTTGACCATTTGCTTCTCTCTCCTCATCTTTAACAGCTTTAATAAATGCTCGAATCAACTCGCTATTTTTTTTACCGTCTATTTCTACCCCACTTGAGACATCTACCATATAAGGATTTACACGTTTTATGGCCTCTTTCACATTTGTAGGATTTAATCCTCCAGCTAATATTATCTTTTCTTGCTTAACCTCGTGCCCTTTCATTAATCGCCAATCAAACACAATACCACTACCAGCTTGTGGGGCATCAAACAATAAATAATCTGTGTCGTACTGCTTGGCTCGCTCAACATCTTCCTCACTTCTTACAGAAAATGCTTTTATGGAAGGGTAATTATGCACTTGAATGAATTCTGGCGTTTCAATGCCATGGTACTGAACAATATCTAATGCTACTTCCCTTACAGTATCTTCTAATTCCTGAGCTGTAGGGTTAACAAATACCCCTACCTTTAATACGCCTACTGGAACCTCTTTGGCTAATTCTTTCGCCTGTTTAATCGTAAGTTTTCGTTTACTTGGTGCAAATACAAAACCAACTGCGTCAGCACCAGCATCAATCGCTGCTCTTACATCCTCTTTTTCCATCAATCCACAAATTTTTACTTTCGTCATTTGGCTATTACACCACGCTTCACTTGTAAAGAACTTATTGCATTTTTGATATCTCCACTTCTCATAAGCGATTCTCCTACAAGGACACCACTCGCTCCATATCCTGCAACTTTGGATGCGTCCTCAGAAGTCCAAATACCACTTTCACTTATTAATACACGTTCCTCATGGAAAGGAAAGATAGATGCAATTTCTTCGGTACGAGCTAAATCGACCTCAAATGTACGCAAATCTCGATTATTTACCCCAATAAGCTTCGCATCGAGCTGTAGGGCACGTTTCAATTCCTCTACATCATGTACTTCCATTAATACTTCAAGCCCTTGATCTTTTGCATACGAATAAAGTTTAGCTAACTCTTCTTCACTGAGCGCCGCTACAATAAGTAAAACAACAGAGGAACCTGCATTTTTAGCGTAATCTATTTGAATAGGATGTATTACAAAATCTTTACACAATATTGGGATTGGCACAGTTTGTGCTACCTCTTCTAAATCAGAAAAAGTTCCTTTGAAGAAGGGGGTATCAGTTAATACGGATATACAAGCAGCTCCAGCTTGGTAATAGGCTGTAGCTTGTTCGCTAGGATTTACACCTTCTGCTATCAATCCCTTCGACGGGGAAGCACGTTTTATTTCCGAAATTACTTGTAAATGATTATTTTGATACATAACTTCAAAAAGTGAAGGTCTTGTAATTTGTATATTTTTCTTTTGCAAATTCTCTTTCAACATTTCCTCAATTTGGTCCTTCTTCTTTTCTAGAATCTTATCTAAAATAGTTGTCATGACACAACCTCCTGCATAACCGCTTTTTCACTGAAAGCAATTACTGCCTCTAATTTTTCTAGCGCTTTTCCAGATAGAATAGTATCAGACGCTATTTTAACTCCTTCTTGGATAGTGCTTGCGATGCCGCTCGCAAAGAGGCCGATACCACTATTGAATAGGACGGTATCTAAATAAGGACTACTTTCTCCCTGAAGAACTTTTCGCATAATTTTTGCATTTGCTTCTCCGTCTCCTCCACGTATTGCTGTAACAGGGGCAGATGATAATCCAACATCATCTGGTGTAATGGTAAATGGGATAAGATCACCTTTGTCTACGAGAACCAATTTGTTTTTACCTGCTAAGGATGCTTCATCCATACCTCCAGCTCCACTTACGACAATAGCTCTTTCTCTTCCAAGTATTCGTAGTACTTCTGCATATTCCATCGTGAAATCTGTTCTATTTATTCCTGTATATTGTGTTTTAAGTGCCACAGGATTCGTTAAAGGTCCAACTAGATTGAATATAGTTGGTTTTCCTATTTGCTTTCGCGCATTACTAATACGTTTTAACTTTGGATGAACATTCGGTGCATATAAAAAAGTAAGACCTTCTTGTTTTAACAGTTCAATTGATGCTTCAGCCCCGATAGAAGGTTGAATTCCTATAGCTTCTAATACATCTGAGCTACCTGCTGCACTTGAGATTTTCCTATTTCCATGCTTGGCAATAGTCGCTCCGGAACTTGCAAGAACAAATGCTGATGTTGTACTAATGTTAAAGCTATTTAAACCATCTCCACCTGTACCACAGTTATCCATATACTCCCCTGGTGGTTCATTAAGCTGGATTGCAAAAGACTTCATTACTGTAGCAAGAGCAGCAACTTCCATAGCTGTTTCTCCTTTTTTCGAAAGAGCATTTAAAAAATCAACAATATCTTGTAAATTGGTGTTTTCTTGAAACATCAGACGAGATGCCTCCACCATTTCGTCATACAATAATTGCTCTTGCTTCTCTACTTTTTCAATAAAATCTCTCATCTCAATCTCTCCTCTTCTCATCTCAACTAAATTCTTATAATCAATATGCATTTGCATATCTGTGTCTCGATTTATTTAATGGGTTGTTTCTAATAAAAAATCTGAGACAACTGCAAGTGCTTTGATTTCTTAAAAACAAAAAAAGCCCTCTTCAAAGGAATTCAGAAGAATCCCTTTGAAGAGGACGGTTTTGACCGCGTTGCCACCTCTAGTTGGAGCTTAATGCTCCCACTTCATTATCCTGTAACGTAGGAAATACGTCCACCTCTAAAACGAATATTCGTTCTCAAGATAGCTCTCATAAGTCCATTCACACTAGATACAAATCAGTTCTCACCAGCCACTGACTCTCTTCATTGCAAACTAATGCTACTCTTCTTATTCAAACAATTTCTCAGCTATGCTCATCTAGTCTCGGCTCGTCTGTTCAATGGGCGAAACCGCTCTCGGTTCCTTCTACCCGTATCCGAACATAAAAGTTACTACTATGATAGTAGGAATACTTACAATTGTCAAATTATATTTTTATAATAAATTATTTAGTGTAGCATTTATTGGTTTGGAGAAGCGTTAGCTCAATTCCTATAGAAAAAGCTAGACAGACGTGACCCTGCAGGAGCGTAGCGAGTAACTGAAAAAATCCTCAATGAGATATCATGACAGTATGTGAACCAAAGTTTTCACATACTGATTTTTATGTTAGACCCGTTAAATTACGTTCCAGGCGGACGCATTCCGCCGGCATGGCTTCAGCCGCTTCCTTCACTACGCTCAGTCCAGGGTCTTCACCTCATGCACCTGACGCTTCGCTTTCGGTGCAGAAAACATTTGCTATTCCGGCTGGAGTCGCCGCCTTCCACTTCAATTAACTATTATCCCCTTTTCAATTACGAAATCTTCATACATAATAGAGCAAGTTTTTATCACTTATATTTCATTAGTATTTATAGAAAATCGTTGAAAAAGTCGACACTCCTGCGGGAATAGCGTTAGCCGAAGACCCCGCAGTTGAGGGGAAGGCGATCTAAGTTCGCCGCATCCTGCTCCTGCGCAAAGCTCGTCGCAAAAGAACTTTTGCGGCAACGATTGCATGACCAACATCGTGTTGGGCCAAGCGAGCTCGCCGCACGCCCGCGCAAAGCGAGCGGTAAGCTTCTGAAAGCCTGATTTCTCTATCGCATAGTTTCAATTTTTCGGAACAAGTTGTATTAATATTGTATGATTTCCTATTACAATTTCTGTACCAACCATTTCATTTTGAGTAAATGTTAAACTATTCATCAACAAGTTTTGTTGCAGCATGTTCTTAAACTTTTCAATTACAATTTGTAGCTCATCATCCGTTTTTACTATTATATCTACACGCATATCTATTGGTAGCTTTAACTGTTTTCTATATGACTGTATCGCTCTTATTAATTCACGTGCCATTCCCTCTTGAATCAGTTCTTCGGTTAATGAAAGGTCTAATGTAACTGTATAATCGCCACTAGTAGCAGAAGCATAGCCTTGCTTCGCTACTTTTTCAATCTGCACATCTTCTACTAAAACTTTTAATTCTTCAGCGTTTCTCATATTTAAATAACCAATTTGTATAAATTTTTTCACTTGTTCTTCGTCTAAGTTTTGTAGAAAAGTATTAATTGCATTAGATTGATTTCCAAACTTCGAACCAGATTTTTTAAAATTCAGCTTTAATTTAGTAAAAACAAACTGATCATCATTATCTATTACTCGAAATAGCTTTACATTCAACTCTTCTTTGATGATATCTTCATATAAGTCCCAGTTTACATCTTGATGCGAACTCATTAGAGATAAACTACCTAATGGTTGTTTTATTTTCAATGAAGTTGTATTCCTTATACTCCTTCCTAACTCCACTACTTGAAGGACTGCATCCATTTCTTTCTCAAGCTTATGATTTATGAAGTGTTCTTCAGATTTAGGAAAATCTGATAAATGTACACTTTTACCTGTCAAGTCCATAAACACATCTTCTGCTATAAACGGCGTTAATGGTGCTAATAATTGACTAGTTTTTGTTAAAACTTCATAGAGCGTTTTATATGCAGCTGCTTTGTCCGAATTCATGCCATTTGACCAAAATCGTTCTCGTGATCGTCTAACATACCAATTGCTTAGTTCTTCTAATAGCTTTGCGATTTCCCTTGCAGCGTTTGTAAAATGATAAGCATCAAAGTTCATTCGAGCTATTTTAATAGTGCTATGCAATCGTGATAATATCCATTCATCCAATTTGTTATTTTTTACTTCATATTGCTCATCTGGACTATAGTTATCCAAATTAGTATATAAAGAATAGAAACTATGCACATTATCTAATGTATCGACTAATTTGGATTTAGCCTCTTGTACAATCCGTTCTGAAAAACGTTTAGTATTCCATGGTGCACTGTCAACTAATAACGCCCATCTTAATGCATCTGCTCCGTATTTTTGAATTAACTCTACTGGATCTAGTGCATTCCCTTTACTTTTAGACATTTTTTGTCCATTTTCATCTAAAATATGACCTGTAGAAATTACACGTTTATAAGGTGCTTTTCCCGTAAATAAAGTGGATACGGCGAGTAAGCTGTAAAACCACCCTCGAGTTTGATCGATTCCTTCAATAACTACGTCTGCAGGAAATTGTTTTTCAAATAACTCTTTATTTTCAAAGGGATAGTGATATTGTGCAAATGGCATTGAACCACTATCAAACCAAACATCAATTACTTCAGGTGTTCTAATCATCGTGCCGTTACAACTTACACAATTCAACTTTATGTTATCTACATATGGTTTGTGCAATTCAATGTAATCAAAAGGCTGTATTGAGAGAAGTTTTAATTCTTCAATACTTTTGGGTGCAATTTCATGCTTACATTCCTCACATTCCCAAATATTCAGAGGTGTTCCCCAATAGCGTTTTCGACTGATGTTCCAGTCTACCATCTGCTCTAAAAAGTTTCCAAACCTGCCATGTTTAATATGCTCTGGGTGCCAAGTGACACCTTCATTATTACGTAAAAATTGATCTTTTAGAGCTGTTGTTTTGATAAACCAGCTTTCACTTGCATAATACAAAAGAGGCGAATCACAACGCCAGCAATGCGGATAACTGTGTTCGTATTTTTCTTTATTGAAAAGTAATTCTCTTTCCGCAAGATTACGAACAATATCCACATCACAATCTTTTACAAACCTTCCTTCAAAACCTTTTACATCAGAAGTATACATTCCTTTTTCATCTACAACATTGATGAAGGATAATTCGTTTTCTTTCACTACTTTATAATCCTCTTCTCCGTAAGCTGGAGCAATATGAACGATGCCTGTTCCACTTTCTGATGATACATAATCAGCCAATACCACTTTATGTCCTTTTTCCACATCAACAAAATTAAATAGAGGTATATAAGAAATATCTTTTAAATCTTCCCCAAAATGAATAGAAAGTATCTCAAAATCTTTTGTTAATACAGTGCTAGCTAAAGCTTCCGCAACAATATATATGTTTTGCCCTTGTTTTGCTCTAACGTATTTCATCGAAGGGTTAACTGCCAAAGCAACATTTGCTGGTAATGTCCAAGGAGTCGTTGTCCATCCTAGAAAATATTCATTTTCTCGATCTGTTATTTTAAATTTTGCGGTAGCAGATAAGTCTTTCACAGTCTTATAACCTTGTGATACCTCATGTGAGCTAAGAGAAGTTTGACAACTAGGACAGTATGGAGAAACCCTATGACCCTTCTGAAGTAATCCTTTTTGATGAATTGTACCTAGTATGTTCCATTCACTTTCAATATAAGTGTTACTTAATGTTAAATATGGGTCATCCATATTTACCCAATAACCCAGCTGTTCAGTAAAATTTCGCCACTGCTTTTCATAAGTAAATACACTTTCTTTACACTTTTCAATAAAAGCCTCTACACCATACTTTTCAATCTCGCTTTTCCCAGAAATGCCTAATTGCTTTTCTACTCCAAGCTCGACTGGTAAACCATGTGTATCCCAACCAGCTTTACGTATTACTTGATATCCTGTCATTGTTTTATACCTTGCAACGACATCTTTAATTGTCCGACCTAATGCATGACCTACATGAGGTAAGCCATTAGCAGTAGGTGGTCCTTCATAAAAGACAAAAGACGGGCTATCTTCTCTGTACTCAATGGATTTCTTAAAGGTTTCACCTTTCAACCATTGCGCTCGAATCCGTGCTTCTCTTTGTAGAACAGTTTCTTTTTCGTTCGATTTAACCATTCGATATCACTCCTATTTTTATTAATAAAACATACAAAAAACCCGTCCCTGTATAAAGGGACGGGTTTAACCGTGATACCACCCTAATTCTATTGGAACTCTCGTTACACAATAGCACTTAGCCACGTACAATCATACGTGTTCCTTTTAACGGTAGACACCCGGTCTCACTTACTCATTTTCAGCTCGACTTCTCAGAGAGGATTTTCATCTATGAACTGAACACCGACTTTCAGCATTTGCCGGCTCTCTTTGGAACAGTTTCAACAACTACTTTTTCTCATCAACGAATTTGTATGGTTTTATTGTGGATAAATTTAACATACATCAAATTGTTCTGTCAATTTAATATATGCTTAATTTGTTCCAGTTACTCAAATTATTTTCTAACTTTATCTACTCCAGTATTATTTTGAAAATAAATCAAAAAATCTGTCCATTCATCATTTTCAATAGAAAACTCTGATGAAACCATCCGATTTTAGTATATAGCCACCCGATTATTTGAAAGATCCAACCGATTAATCAGTTGAACCACCCGATTTTCCATGGGAACCATCCGATTCTCACTAATTTTACATAAAGATGAACCCAATTTATGTAATATGGTTAAAACTAACAAGACACTCATAAGTTTGTTGGAGCCAAGAGGAAGAATCTATTCAATGTCTCCTTCAAGCTAATGAGTGTCACGTTTCAGTACTCAAAATCTCTTCACTTGTAAAATTTTCAAATATACGAATTTTCTATAGTTGTTGGTCTTGGAGTTTCTTCTTCGACCATCTGTTTTGAATTAATTGTAAAGCTCAAAGCTAAGATGGCCATGCTAGAAAGGGCTAAAAATACAATTCTCTTTTTCAATTTATAAATCCTCCCATTTATTAATAAATTTTTCTTTAAATAAAATCTGATTTGATTTTTGATAATATAAACCAGCTGCTTTAAATTTATTTTGTTTAAAATAGTAATTTGCTAATAAAATAGAATACTTTTGAACATGTCGATCATCTTGGATATTTTCAAAATGATGGATAGCTTCTTTTAGTACCAGTTCAAGTTCTTCGGATAAACTATGGAAAGTTCTATATATTTCTATATGAAAATAATATGAAATATTTTCATTGCTAGAATTTTTTCCCACCTCTATCCTTTCTAAGCCTTTTTGACACCAGTTTAGAACTTGTTCATGATCCGCTTGCTTTGAATACTCTTTAATAATGGAAAGAATAGTTATTAGGTATCTTTCTGTATTACATATTTTTTCCTTGGATCTCAAACTACGCTCATAGAACTCAATGGCTTTTTCATGACTCCCCTGAATAGCGTGTAATGAACCTAGATTTTGATAAATCACCCCCTCATAGTGTATAAGTTTATAATCTATTGCTAGCTTTCCAGCAAAATTATAATTCTTTTCTGCTTCTTCATATTTCCTCATTCTTTTATGTGAAATTCCTATAACGATGAAATTATCAATTGCTCTTTCGAACAAGAGATTGTCCTTATAGTAGACCAAAGATTTAGAAGCATAGTTTATTGCGTTAAAAAATTCATTGCATTTAAAGTACGTTAAGCTTAGTACATTATAGTAATCAGCGATCTCCCATTCTTCATTTGTTTCCTTATTTACGAATTTTAATGATTTTTCCAATTGATTTAATGCCTTTTGATAATTTCCATCCAAATAATAATACAGTCCAAGATTAAGATTCATAACAAACTTTTGTTTATCGTCTAAATCATCTTTTATTTTCACAAGAACGTTGTAGGTCGTTTGAAGGTTATCTTCCTCTTCGTTTAAAATTAACTGGAGACGAAACATAAATAGGTGATAACTATAGAAATTATTTAATTGTAAGAAGTAATGCTTTCTTTTCGTAAACTCTTTCAAGGATGTTCTTATTAAATTTTTATCCCTGCTCAAAATGCCAGTTTCATACAGCTCAAATAACAATGCAATTACCTTATTTTCTTCTTCACTTGAAACTTGATCTATTTCTATTTTAAGCCTTTTGAGTAAAAGCCTTATAACTTCGTCACTTGGAACTGTTGTATTATTTTCAATTTTGCTTAAATAGGATGTAGAGCAGATTCCCTTGGCCAATGTGTTTTGTTTCATACTTTGGTTTATTCTTTCTGATTTTATTATATGACCTATACTACTCATTTTCTTCACCCCTTATGAATTAGTAATGTACTAATTCTTGAAATAAAATAAATATCCTTTCTTAATCGCTCGACTCAAAACGACTATTTCATTGTAGAAATTCATATTAATAGGTAGAAGATTGTTGAATATAGGCGATTTCAATATCCAATTTTTATTACAAAATAGTAATATTTCATTATTACATGAAATTTGTTTGATTTTAGTAGTAATAATCCAGGAAAAAAAAGGTTATTTCCCAACTTATAATTATTCTAAAAATACGAAAAAATTAGTATAATCTAATAAAGATTTATTATTTTATCAATGAAAGGTATTTGAGGTAGTTAGAAGTATTATTTTTTTCGGACAAGTCAGTTTGTCATGATGATAATGTATTTCTCAACAGGTATATCATGTAGTTAGAAGAATGGTGAAATAAAATAAAGAAAGGAGGATACTCATGATTGGGGAGGGAAACATCGTACAATTAATTGGCAACTTCGGATTTCCCATTGTAGTCACTATTTATTTATTACACCGATTTGAGAATAAAATAGAGTCTCTTGAAAATACCATTCACAATATAGCAAATGTTGTTAACAATAGTATTGAAAAAAGAAAGTGATGGTGTAACATGGACGAAAACTGATATCCTGTTGATTAAATAAATTTTTTTAAAATAAACTACTTTTTTCATACGGCAGTTTAGCTTATTTTCACTCTGGACCAACGATACTCTTTTATGAAGATCGACAGTAGTGAAAAGTAATCCATCACGAGTGATAACTCAGACATGGATTACTTTTTTCATGTCAATAATAGATCTACACCAACTGTAACACTCCTTCTTTCTAAAAAAAGATTATCCCTCCATATTCCATTCCCTTTTGCAATCCTCTCACGACCATTTTTCCTGTATTATTTTCATGGAAGATCGCAGCTTGCAAAGTCCAATAACCGGCTACTTCCGACTTTTTGGTTAGTGCTTGCAGTAGTAAATTACCGATCCCTTTCCCCTTTGCATTTGGATATATATAAATACTGACCTCCCATACACCTGAATACACACTAACGTACAATCCAAATGATACTTTCATCTTCCATTGTTCAAATGAAAATGGAGCAAGAATCAACTTTTGCATGTTGATTCTTGCTCTTCTCATTTATGCTTAAGATTTAACTGAATAGCCAATGAATCTATTAAAGTATGAAGCGGATTAATAATAGTAATAGAGGTCTCCTTCTCCACTTGAATAGAAGCATTCACCATCGATAATTGGGCAACTGAAATAATTTTATTTTCCGCTTCCAATAATTTATGTATGCATTTAGATATTGCTTCATAGTATTTCTCACTTAGACCCTGCATAAGTAGTTCAAATGAATCTTCAATTATGACAACATCCATCTCTATATTCTTGTGACGATCACTTAAATAATTATTTAATCTATCCAAAGTACCTTCGACAGTTGCAGGATTAGTAAACAGAATAACTTGTGGTTCATCAATTGAAGCTATTACTTCGAAAAAAGGTTCATCGATTTTGATAATTGGTATGGATAATAAATGATCAGCCTCATTAAGCAATGCAACGTAGTTAGTACAAGTTATAAGTATTGCATCTACGTTACTTTTTGAAATCCATTCTATTTGTTCCTTAACTTTTTGTTGAGCATCTGAAATACAGAAACTAGTATCATGAGTAACCCTATTCACAAGACCAGGGTCTACAAAATGAACTAGTTCTATTTCATAAGACACTAAAGCAGATTCTATATATTCGATATTTGAATGATGTGCGTGTAAACATGCTAATTTCATTTTAGCTCTCCTGAATACATGCTGTAATTTAGATTCTTGAGAGAATGTTTGAAATCCATAATTTTAGTGAATATCTGATTTGGTTTTGTAATAAAATCATCTGCTTGATAATTTTCTAACCATTGTACTCCAATTGTAAAAATTCCTGCTTGAACGCCTGCTAAAATATCAGCCTCGCTATCTCCGATAAATACCGCTTCCTCTTTTTGAACGTTTAGAATAGACAATGCCTTATTTACTCCTTCTGGATGAGGCTTTGGGAATTGTACATCATCTCCTGTTATTATTACATCGAATAGTTCCTCCATTTGGAGCGCTTTTAAAGAAATATCTAAACTTCTCTTTGCTTTACCTGTAACGATTCCAAGCTTTATACCCAATCCTTTTATATAAGTTAGTAAATCTTCTATTTCTAAGTTACTTTCTACAAAATGGTGATGTTTTTCTAAATAGCTTTCATAAAACTTCTCAATTGCCTTCTCTTTGTTATGATTTATAAGGTTTTCTCTAATGATTCCAGTCTCAGAAGGACCAAACATAGCTTTAATTTCTTCTGAAGATAATTCTTTATTATCAAACTCTTTGAAAACACTCTGAAAAGAGTAGTAACAAATTGGCAATGTATTCGCTAGCGTTCCGTCAAAATCAAAAATAATGGCTTTCATTTTAAGATTCCCCTTATGGTTTATATTATTTAATCATTAAATTCCATATGCTTTTTTTCAAGTCTATAGTAATCAAGTCTGTCTTGTAATGTACCAGTATGAAATTCGAATTTATGTCCGTCTAGATCAGTGAAGTAAATAGACTTCTTGTCTCTTTTGTCTCTTTCTCTTCCTACAAGTATATTTACTCCCAACTCCATTAATCTAACGTGTGTATTTTCAAAGTCGGCTTCCTCTATTGTAAAAGCAATATGTGTATAGGACTCATTAATTTCATTTCGTGATATGTTTCTTTCTTCATTTAATGCAAGCCACATTCCACTTAAATCAAAATAAGCGGTACTTTTTCCTTTCACCAGTAGCCTTGCATCAAATACATCTTGATAAAATTTGATTGATTGCTCTAAATCGGATACTGAAAATAAAAAATGATTTAAGCCTTTAATCTTCACTTCTTACCCTCGTTACTAATTTCTATAGGTTTATATATGGTGTATCCGGTATTTAACGAGTTCTTTTTATTCTCATCTATTCTTCTAACTTCTATTAAGTGATTCTCATAAAAAGATAGCCTATATATGTCTGGCATAGCGAGCATCTCCCAAAAATGAACATCATATTGCTGATTAAAGAAGTTCATGATCAAAACCATGATGTTACCATGTGTACCAATAACAACATTTTTTCCTTTGTATTCATCTAGAACTTGCATGGTTGCTGTAATCCCTCGTTGTTGTGCTTTTTTATTCGACTCACCACCATCAAAAAAGAAATCAGGGTTTGACCATACTTTTGATATAGCTTTATTAAAATCTTCTACAGGAAGTAAAGACAAAGTTCGTTCTCTAAAATCTTTCTTAATCTCAATGTTACAGCCAAGGTACTCGGAAATACCTTCAACTGTTTGAATCGCCCGTTTATATGGGCTAGAAATGACAAAGTCAATGTTTTCTAGCTTTAATCGTTCGGTTACTAACTTTGCGTCTTCTTTTCCTTGGACTGATAGTGGTCTTTCAAGTTCATTCGTAGTATATGTAGAATGCGCATGTCTAACAAAATATAAATTTGTAATCATAATTTTCACCTCTTAATTTGTACGTAAAGAAAATATACCTTTCACAAAAGGTTCTTTTAAATTTGTATACGTTGTTATATTTATACTTTTTCTTTCAGCTAAAGCTACTTTTAACTTTTTATATTCATCTCTTGCCTCTTCTTTAGTATTTAAGTAATCTCTAAAAAAAATGAAGTTTTTCCAAAGCTCTTTATCGTAATCGACTAAATGGATATAATGTGTTTTTACTTTGTATGTATCATCTATAAATTTTGCTAATACAATTTCTCCCGGCCTTTCCACTCGCAATGGAAGAAAACCAATATTTTGCAGAGCTTTCATCATGTTGTTATCTATATGTGTTATATCTTCAATGCCGATTAAAATATCGATGATTGGTTTTGCCACCATATCTTTAATTGCTGTACTACCAATATGTTCTATTCGTTTTGTTTCTAATTTAGTTACCAACATGATTTCTTCTTTAACACTATTAAATTCTGTATTCCATTCAGTCGTATACTTATTTAGTTTTACTTCATCTTTAGATAATCCTAGCCTCATGAAAAACACTCCTTTTTCATAAAATTACCCCTCTTACATATTCTTCAAGAGGGGAGGATAATCCTTTATTTCACTAATAGTTCGTCTAAAAAGGTAACTAAATCTCTTTGATTTTCTGGTGCAACACCATGTGAAACAGGATAGTTCTTAAAGGTAACACTTGCTCCCTTTTCTAAGAAATAGTCTCTACTAGCAGTTCCCCATTCAAATGGAAGCATATTATCAAATTCGCCATGAGATATAAATGCATTTAATTTATTTACGGGTTGATGTGCATACTCATCTTTCACAAACGACGGAATATAGCCACTTAGTGCAACAATTCCTTTTATTTTATCACCCATTACTAATGCTAATGATTGAGTCAATATAGCACCTTGGCTAAAACCAAGAAGGAAGAGTTTATTTGAATCAATCGAATGATTATTAGTTATTTCTTCGATAAATGACTGAAGATCTTGTACTACCTGATCAAATACTGCACGATGAGGTTTTCCGAGACCCTCTATCGTGAAAAAGGCATATCCAGGTGGTTGAGAAATTGGCCCACGTATACTAAATATATGGCATTTCTCCTTTAAGTTAGAAACGAGTCCAACCAAATCGTTTTCATTACTTCCCATTCCATGCAATAAAAATAATGCTGGATATTTTTTATTCTCATCTGAAATTTGTGGAGAACTATGAATATAAGTAAAATTTGAATTCATTACTTCTTATCCTTTCTTTTAGGTATCGACAAAGTTGTCCACTTGTCTTCTGGTGTAACTTGTTTGGCTATATATATTACCTGTCCCACATGAATTGAAATATGTGTAATACTCCGAATGATTGCTTCCAAAACAGTATGTGGTTTATTGCGAATATAAATAGTTTGAAGTAAGTGTTTTTCTTCTATACTGTCTATCGCTTTGAAAAATGCATCACACCCATTTTCCCACACTTTAAGCAACTCTTCCCGTGATTCTATCGTACTTTCGAATTCACTATCACGATCTCTGTCTTTTTTTTCTCCATCAGTTGTTAAAAAGTCTGTCCAACGAGAATTTAAGTTTCCACTCATATGCTTCACCAGTACATCTACACTATTTGATTGTTCGTTTGGTGACCAAAAAATGGATTCTTCCTCCATTTGCATGATCGCTTTCTTTGTATCACTTTTCAATTCCTCCAATTTTGACCGTATATTTCGAATAAAGTCAGCATGAAAATTAGTTGAATTTGACAATCTAATCATCTCCTTTAAAACATAGTTCAATAAATATTATGAACCTCCTTCCCCATTTCTTTTGATAAACCAAAATTCTTTGAGTAAAAGGACATTATTGGTAATATTATACTAGAATATATTGAAAAGGAGTTGTTTTTACTACTATGAGTAAAAAAGTAGAAATTGGTAAAACCGGATTATTTGTAAATCCCGTTGGCCTTGGAACAAATGCAGTTGGTGGCCATAATTTATTTCCGAATTTAAATGATGAAACCGGAAAAGACATTGTGCTTACAGCACTTAATCATGGGATTAGTTTTCTAGATACTGCCTTTATTTACGGCATCGGAAGATCAGAAGAGTTAATTGGGGAAGTATTAAAAGAAACGAAGAAACGTAGTGAAATAATTCTTGCTACTAAGGGCGCACATAAAATGACCGGTGAAAAAGTAGTCATTGACAACTCACCTGCATTTTTAAGAGAAACTGTGGAAAACAGTTTAAAACGTCTTCAAACGGACTATATTGATTTATTCTATATTCATTTCCCCGATGAAAACACACCAAAAGCTGAAGCAGTTGGTACTCTTCAACGTTTAAAGGAAGAAGGAAAAATCCGTGCAATTGGAGTATCCAATTTTACTTTAGAACAGTTAAAAGAAGGTAACCAAGATGGTTATATTGAAGTTCTTCAATCTGGATATAACTTATTAAAACTCGATGCAGAAAAGGATTTGCTTCCATATACAAATGAACGTAATATTTCCTTTATTCCTTATTTTCCGCTTGCTTCGGGCTTATTAACAGGTAAGTATGATAAAGGCAGTACTTTTAGAGAAGGTCTCACAAAAAATCCGTTATTCCAAGGAGAAACATATATTAACAACTTAGAAAAGGTAGAGCAGCTTCGCCAAATTGCCATTGATAAAAATGTAGGTGTTTCTAATATTGTGCTTGCATGGTATTTAACAAAAGAAAATATTGATGTGATTATTCCAGGGGCTAAAAAACCTGAACAAGTTATAGATAATTTGAAAACTGTAGATGTTCAATTAACAAAACAAGAAATAGATAGAATTGACCAAATATTTCAATAAAAAAATAGAACAAGAGGCTGAACGAAAGAAAAGTCTTTCTCAGCCTCTTCTGAATTATTCCCATTCGTATGGCGTTTCTTGATAGACATAATAATTTAACCAATTAGAAAACAATAAATGAGTATGCGAACGCCAAGAATTTAATGGTTGTGTCGAAGGATCATTATTAGGAAAATAATTTTCAGGTACATCGATTTCAATACCTTTATTCACATCCCGAGCATATTCTTCCGCTAAAGTTGTTGCATCATATTCTAAATGACCAGTAATCATGATATGCTTTTCGTCATTTGATATTACAAGGAATACCCCTGCATCTTCAGAATTAGAAAGCAGATTAAGTCTGGAATCAGTTATTATTTCATCATATGAAACAGAAGTATAACGAGAAACGGGCGCATAAAACTCGTCATTGAAACCACGGACTAAATTCACAGTTGGATCGGATAAACGGTGAGAAAATACACCAAAGCATTTCTTAGACAATTCAAATTTACCAATTCCATAATGATGATAAAGTGCAGCTTGTGCACCCCAACATATATGTAAGACAGAAGTGACGTTTGTTTTCGACCAATCCATTATTTCTGTCATCTCACTCCAATAATTTACATCTTCAAAATTCAAATGTTCAATTGGTGCTCCAGTAATAATCATCCCATCATATTTGCGAAGTTTAATCTCTTCAAAAGTAGTATAGAAAGTGTCTAGATGCGTTTTACTTACATTTTTGGATTCATGTGTTGCTGTATTCATAAATGTAACATTCACTTGTAATGGTGTATTACCTAATAGTCTTAGTAGTTGTAATTCCGTTTTTTCTTTTTCTGGCATTAGATTTAATATAATTATGTTTAGAGGACGGATATCCTGAGCAATTGCGCGCTCCTCGTCCATGATAAAAATCTTTTCTTTCTTCAGCAATTCAGCTGCTGGCAATTGTTTGGGAATCTTAATTGGCATACATTTCTCCTCATTTCCGTAAAAATAAAAACCCTCTCTTCTAATAAATAAGAAAAGAGGGTAAGCAAATGCTCTCAGTTCTTATCTTTCAAGATTGATATCTTGTAGGAGTTAGCACCTTTCTGACATGTGTCAGAGGTTGCTGAAGCTTCACAGGGCCATTTCCCTCTGCTTCTCTTGATAAGAGTATATTTTTTGTTATTCTACTACATTATTTTTTATACTATCATTTTCTGAACATTTAAGCAATGGATTATTATACTTTAAAACGATTCACTGCTTCTGCTAATTTATCGCTAAGTTCTGTTAATGTTTCAGAAGCATCTGCAACGGATTGGATTGCCCGAAGCTGTTCGTCTGAAGATGCACTAACTTCCTCGCATGCAGCAGCAGTTTGTTGAGAAGTCGCTGCCATCATTTGAATCGTTTCAACTACTTGTTCTTTGTATTTAGAAACTTGGTTAATTTCGTCGGAAACCTCATCAATAGAGGATTGCATATTCTCCATTAAATTTGAGATTTCACTAAATGTTATTTCCGTATCTGTAACTACTGTCCCTTGTATACGGAAAGTTTCCCTAGTTTCAGTCATTTGTTGGCTTACTAAAACGGATTCTTTCTGTAATTCAGTAATAGTCTTTTTAACATCTTCAGTCGCTCTGGCAGATTGCTCAGCAAGCTTTCTTACTTCCTCTGCTACTACCGCAAAACCTTTTCCATGTTCACCAGCTCTTGCTGCTTCTATACTTGCATTTAATGCAAGTAGATTTGTTTGAGCAGAAATCTCCATGATGGTTTCCATAACCCCTCCAATAGCTTTTACTTTGTTTTCTAAAGTATCGACTACATCAGACATAGACTTTAAATTGGACTCCCAATTGTTAAAGGATGATTTAAGTTCACCCATTTGTTTTTGGCCATTTGCATTCATTTTATTTGCTTTCGTAGCAATATCAGTCATTACAAGCGATTTTTCATTAATTAAATTAATTTGATTACTTAAATGTGAAGAGCTATCTGTTACTTCTTCCGCATCTTCAGCAGATTTTGAAGCACCTTCAGCTATTTCACCCACAGCTACGGATACTTGTTCTGATGATGCAGTTGTTTCCTCTGCAACTGCACTAAGACTTTCAGAACTTACTTGAACATTACTTGCAGATTCTTTTACTACTTGAATAATTTCATGCATGCTCTCCGTCATTTTATTGAAATTTTTAGCTAATTGTCCAATTTCATCGGATGACTTTACGTTCGCGTGAACAGTTAAATCTCCTTCTGCAACCGAATCCATTAGTTTTTTTAATTGATCTATCGGTTTTAAAATGTGATGGGTAGTGTAATATAGCACAATAAACATCAGCACTAATATAACAGCAGTAATAACTAAAATGAGATTTCGAATACTGTCAGCTGTTTGATTAACTTTTTCTTGCTCGTATACTGCACCAAGCTTCCAGTTCAAATCAGGTATTGTCGTAAATACAGTAACCGTTGAAAGTCCTTCGGAAGTATCTTTGACTACTCCTTCATTTAAAGAACTAGAAAATATTTTATTAATATAAGCATATTCTGACAAATTCTCACCAAACATGGTAGGATGAACAATTGCTGTGCCGTCGTTCTCCACGATAATCGGAAAACCTTCAAATCCTAACTCATTGGATGAAATTGTTTCTGTTAACTTCGAAAGTAATATATCAATTCCGACAACTCCAACAACTTGACCTTTCTTAAGTACTGCTTTTGCACCAGAAATTGCATATTCTCCCGTTGCAGCATCTAAATAAGGTTTGGACCAATTAAAATCATCTTTATTGGCTACTGCATTTTTATACCAATCTCTCGTTGTTGCGTCGAAGTCTTTCCCTAAATCAGCTTCAGGTATTATTTCAATATGTTTGTTCGGTAATGCATAGTAAACGGAAGCAACCGCGTCGTACAACGTTGTAAACTCAGTAAATTTAGAATCTAATTGTTTCTCTAGCTGTGAAGCAATGATTGCATCTGAAGTACTAGATTCCGCTTGAAAATCCACCACTTCCTTTGTAGTGGATATTTGCATAACCCCCTTTTCATAGACACTGAGATAATTTTGAATGGAAGAGGACATTTCGTTCACTAATACATGACTTTGATCAGTTAAACTCTCTTCCGTTTTGTCTTTAATCGTAAAAGTACTTATAAAACTTAATGCAGTCATACTAATTACAATTAAAATCATTACAGTAATAATTATTTTCCATTTGATAGAAATTTTCATATTTCATCTACTTTCTGTTTTTTTTAAGATATAATTGCCTTAATAAGGATAAATTTACTATTTCTAAAACTAGGACATAGTATATCTTTCTGATTATATCGGCTAAAAACGAGAAAGTTAATATTGAATTTTTAATTTAATAGGGACTATCTCACATTTTTTTGAATTAAGTGGACTTTATAACCATTAACATTCATCATTCTTGTCTCTCCAACCAGATCTCTATTAATTTCTCTAGTTTTTGTTCCTTATCGTCAATCAACAATAATAATTTTTCATAATCATTCCAGTCCTTCTGAATATCCTTTTCTTTCTTTAGTTTACTTAGTTCGTTTTCCAATTCAAAAATTTGTTCTTCTGTTGATTTTTCTTTTTTATCTCTATTTTTATAAGTTCTTACCTTATCCATGTTTTCTACTGTATTGATCGACTCCTGTTTTACTAGTAACTCGTTCCATTTCCCTCGAGCCCAATTATAGGGACCTTCAAAAGTTGTCAAATGACCGGAATCTAACCAAACTGTACGATGAAATAACTTATTTAAAAAGTATCGATCATGAGAAACGCATAGGATTGTTCCTTGAAAATCTTCTAGAGCATCTTCCAATACTTCTCTCGATTCAATATCTAAATGGTTTGTTGGTTCATCTAATATCAACAAATTTATATCTTGGTGCATTAGTTGAGCAAGACGAAGACGCATACGTTCTCCTCCACTTAAATCCCCAACTCGTTTAAAGACATCAGGACCATAAAACATAAACTTAGCTAAAATATGCCGTGCTTCCGCTTCAACAACACTCACTTCACTTCTAAATACATCTATTAAACGTTCTTTTGGATTCAATATTTCAAAGTGTTGTGAAAGAAATCCGATCCTAACATTACTGCCTATTCTAGCATTTCCTTCATCAGCCAAAATTTCTCCTAGCAATAATCGTAAAATTGTTGATTTTCCAGTTCCATTTCTACCAACGATCGCAACTCTTTCTTTCCAATACACATACAAATTTGATTTATGAAGCAAAACCTTATTGCCAAATGATTTAGAAACGTTATCCATTATGACAACTTCTTTTCCACTTCTAGATGCAGCTTCGAATGATAAACTCATCTTTTTAGGGTCGATAATTGGTTTTCTCAGTTTCTCCATTCTTTCCAATGCACGTTCCATGTTCCTAGCTTGCCGATGAAGACCTGGATTTGGAGGAACAGCTTCATTTGCCCACTGTCTTAACCGTTTAATGGCTTCCTTCATTTTCTTTATCTTTTTTTGTTGTTCCTCATATTCTTGAAATTCCCGCATGAGTCGTTCTTCCTTGTTAACAATATAAGAAGAATAATTACCATGGTAGAGAGTTAGTTCTCCATCCTCTAAATCAGCTACTTTTGTAATTACTTGATCTAGGAAAAATCTATCGTGCGAAATAATTACAACTGTACCTGTGTAGTTAACTAAATATTGCTCCAACCATTCAACTGCAAATAAATCTAAATGATTTGTAGGTTCATCTAGTAACAGTAAATCAGGCTGTGATAACAATAATTTACCTAGCATTATCTTTGTTTGCTCTCCTCCACTTAGGTTTGTAAAAGATTGATGAACAAATGAAGATAATTGTAAACCCTGGATGACTTTATCTATTTCTGAATCCAAAGAATAACCGCCCTGATTAGTAAAGTCCTCTTGCACATCTCCATATTCCTGGAGTAATTTTTCCATATTAGGTTGATCGGTACACGATAACTTTTCTTCTAATTGTTGCATTTTTGTTTGTAGTGCTTTTAGCTTTTCAAATGCACTATTTAAAACATCCATTCCTGTTACTTCATCTGAAAAGGTAGGTATCTGTGCTAAATATCCAATTTTAGTTCCTTTTTTAAAGCTGATAACACCTTTATCAGGTGCCTCCGTACCGATGATTAATTTAAAAAGTGTCGTTTTACCTGAGCCGTTTCTTCCAACAATACCTAATTTTTCTCCAGTTTTAATCGACAATGATAAGCTTTCAAAAATGGTATTTCCTCCGAGCATTTTGCTTACATCTTTAATTGTACAAATCATTATTTCCGCTTCCTTTCAAGTTCAATATAGCTGGAAGCATTTTTCTGCATAAAAAAAGACTGCTTAAAAAGCAGTCTTTCCCACATATTATGGTTCAGAAAGAATGACTTATCAGCTGTGAATTACATGTAATTTGCTAAAAATGGGCAGACTTATCCCGTTGTTAGAAATTTCATGAGTAATCGCACACGAAGTGGATAAAAATTCCAATATAAATCCATGTGCATTCACAGTGTTTTTCATTCTTTCTTCACCTCCGTTCAGTTAGTTACGAATATTCTAACACATAATTTTTTCCAACACAATAATCATTTATCAATTAGATGATCATTGTCATTGTTTTTATCAATAACACCTTCTTCATTTTCTATATTTACATCTTCATTACCGGTAACAGGACTATTACCTGTTTTACTATCAAGCTGCGTTTCCGGTTTTGGCGGACCATTTGTATCACGATTTGAACCGCAAGCAGATAGACTGAGCAATAGAAAAACTAGAGTAACGCTTATAAATTTTCGCATAAAATGTCTCCTCGTTTTTGATTAGATTGCTCAAATCCACAACATTTATCCATAAAAAAACTCCAATACAAAATGTATTGGAGTGAATGAAACCGTTTGGTTATTCTTCAATATCAAAGTGAATTTCATCTTCGTCATTATATTCAGAACCATTTTCGAATAATACGGTAGTTCTAAGTATAAGATTGCTTACGTCGTCATCGCCATCTGGAAGCCATCTTTCATCTGGCATTATTTCAAAGGGAATCATTTGAACATCTTTAGAAGCCACAGCTCCGACAAGTTCAATCGAATGCTTGGAGATAACTTTTGTAACTTCCCCATTTACTAATTTGAAAACCTCTAGTTTGATATTTTCAATTGATTCATCATCATGTACTCCGTTAATATATATTGTCCCTGATAAGTTAATACCATGTTCAATATATGG
This sequence comes from Psychrobacillus sp. PGGUH221, assembly GCF_042055255.1. NCBI lineage: Bacteria > Bacillati > Bacillota > Bacilli > Caryophanales > Bacillaceae > Psychrobacillus > Psychrobacillus sp. PGGUH221. Next base: position 147,515 of record NZ_JAQMHQ010000003.1, on the reverse strand, counting down.
ATGATCAACTACTGTTTCTATTTTTATTGATTGTACCTCAATGCAAGATTCAAATTTCCTCGCCATTACTCTCAATCCACCTTGTTATTTGTATACTCATAATGATTTTCTATAAGTGGTTCATATTTATTGTAACGTCTTTTAAATAAAGTATAAAAATGTGAAATTATAACCTTTAATATTGCATACCCTGGAATCCCTAGTATTACACCTGGTACACCAAATAAAGATCCAGAGGTAATTAAAACAAATATTATAGTTATAGGATGTACATGTAGAGATTTACCCATTATTTGTGGAGAGATAAATTTCCCTTCTACTAATTGTACTATTGTCCATACTACTGCAAGCTTTACTAACATTAAAGGAGAAGTAACAAGAGCAATTATTGCAGCAGGTGTAATTGCTATCACTGGCCCTAAATATGGTACGACACTTGTTACAGATGCTATAACTCCAAGTAGTAATGCATAATCCATTCCAATAATGGAGAAACCGATAAATATCATAAATCCTATACATATCGAAACTAAAATCTGTCCTTGAATGTATGAACTAATTTGTTTATCGATATTATGGAAAACGGATTGTAAATCATCTCGCATACGTGGTGGAAAAAGCTTCATAACATATTTTGGTAGATTTTCACCATCTTTTAATAAATAGAATACGATAAATGGTACAGTTACAATTGCCAAAATGAAGCTAGTCAACATACCTACTAATGAAGATAAACCAGTAGCTATCCCTGTTACAGTGCTTTGAATAAACTCACCTATTTCAGCTGGAAGATCTTTTAAAATGGTATTTACTTGAGTTTCGATTTGTGAATAATAATCGGAAACTATAGATGTTCGTAAAAAAGTATCAAGTGAATTAAACAATTGTATAAAATACCCAGGGAACTCTGCAACCAGCTTCGTAGACTGTGCCTTTAAAAAAGGAAAGACTAAAAAGACAAGTAGGGTGATAATACCAATTAATGCTAAGAAGATAATTAATATACCCCATACTCTCGGAATTTTAATACGCTCGAGCATGCGTAGTAATGGTCTTAGCAAATAATATACAATGACTGCTAGTATGATAGGTAAAATTACATTACCTAAAAAAACAGTTAACGGAACAAATATAAATGATATCTTGTCGTATATCATAATGACAAGTCCGATTAACAAAAGCATAATTAGTGTAAAGAAAGTATTACGTCCACCTAGAAATTTTATGTATCTCGTAGAAAAAAAAGAAGGTTTTTCAGGCTCCACTTTTATCAAACTCCCTTTTCTATATATTCTTATTTTACGGAGGAAAAAAAAGTTTAGCAACGTATACGATTTACTTTTCTAAAAATTTCGTAATGGCTGTTTTATTTTCTTCTGTATCAATCTCAATAACAGAACCAGCATGAGAATAGCTATTAAAGGAATACGACCCTTCCACTGGAATCGTTAATTTATCAATTTCAAGCTTTCCACTTGTAATAGCATCAATCACTCGTTTTCCCTTATCGGTTTTAGAATAGTCTGTTTCTATATAACCCTCCATAGCACCTACAAATTTGGGTACATTCGGTAAGCTTTGAAAAGAAAGCATTTCATCCTTTAATGCCTCAATAACGATTTGCTGACGAGAAACTCTTCCAAAATCTCCTTCTTCATCAGAGCGGAATCTTGCATAACCAAGCAATTCTTTACCATTTAGGTTCTGTTGGCCTTTAGTTAAAGAAACACCAATTTTTTCTGACATATCTTTTTCAACCTTTATCGGCACCCCTTCAGGAGCAATTATATCTACCAATGATTCAAAACTGCTAAAGTCAATAAGCGCATAATGATGAATTGGTATATCAAACATTCCTTTGAGTGTTTCTGTCAATAATTGAACTTCTCCTAAATAATAGGCAGTATTTAGTTTATATGATTTATGCCCTGGTATATCTGCATATATATCTCGCATAAAAGAAATAATTTTCACATCATTTTCCTTTTTATCCCAAGAAATAATCATCATAGTATCTGTACGAGCTTTATCTTGTCCACGAGAATCCACACCGAGAACTAAAATATTTTCCCTTTCCCCAGAAGCAAGTACATCACCCTTAAATTCTGAAGGATTATTATTACTATTATTGCTACTTAATTTGTATCCAATATTATATTGAACAATAGAATATACTCCCCCAATTAATATGACTACTACTAATAAAGAAATAAAAACTCTACCTAATCTAAGTTTTCTTTTGCGCTTTCGCCTTGTTTGTTTTTCTTGAATTTCATCCATCCTAAAATCTCTCCTTCATATTATAATAATAACGTATTTTGAAACATTTAGTTTCAGTTTTTTGTGCATCGTTACTTGAAATGATAGAATAAGTTTTAGAAGATTAGGAGGGGTAAATTTGATAGAAAAAGCAACTTTTGCAGGCGGCTGTTTTTGGTGTATGGTAAAACCGTTTGATTCATGGGATGGTATACATAAAGTGACATCTGGTTATATGGGAGGGCATTTAGAAAATCCAACATATGAAGATGTTAAAAAAGGTGAATCGGGTCATCTAGAAGTTGTAGAAATTCAATTCAACCCTGAAGTTTTTTCTTATGAAAAATTATTAGAAATTTATTGGCAACAAATAGACCCAACAGATGCTGGAGGTCAATTTCAAGACCGCGGTGAAAGTTACACTACAGCAATTTTCGTACATTCAGAGGAGCAAAGAAAGCAAGCTGAAAAATCGAAGGAATTACTTGCAGCAAGCGGTAAATTTTCAAAGCCAATTGTAACGAGCATTCGAGAAGCAAAGACTTTTTACGAAGCAGAAGAGTACCATCAGGATTTTTATAAAAAGAGTCCGAATCATTACAAAGAAGACAGAGCCCAATCTGGCAGAGACGAATTTATAGAGAAAAACTGGAAATAAGAGCTAGCTTTGCTAGCTCTCTTTTTTATACTTCCATATTTTCTAAGTATCTATACAATGTTGATTTACTAATGCCTGTTTCATTTTTAATATCTAACAATGTGTAATGATTGCTATGGTACATTTCAATAGCTTTTTTAATATTTTCATCTGATTTTTTGGGACGTCCTAAACTTTTCCCTTGGCTCTTTGCGGTCTCTAGTCCAAGCTTCGTTGATTGTTTAATAATTTCAGAATGAAACCGTATGAAGTACGACAAAATAGTTGACAAACTTTCCTCCAAAACTTGATCACTTGATAACTCTTCATCAATAAATCGAATAGATACTCCATCTTTTTTTACTATTTTTAATAAATCCATTAAGTGATGCAAAGTATCTGCAAGAACGATGAATTTTTCAACTACGATTACATCCCCTTTTTGCATTGTCATCAATAATTCTTCTAAGGCCTCCCTTTTTTTAGGTGAGCCGTGTTTCTCTTTTAAAACATAACTTACTTGAAAATCATTTAATTTTTTGGTTTGTTCTATACAATCTTCGTCGTTATACAAAGGTCTTTTGTATCCATAAATCATATTTATCGCCTCAAATCAGTCTCATAAAGGTTCCTTTTTAGGAATATGCGTGCTATGATATTTTAGTCAATTTTAATCGAAGGAGTTTTAACATGCAAACGATCAAAGAACAATGGTTTGGAAATATTCGTGGTGATATACTCTCGGGCATCGTTGTAGCTCTTGCGCTAATTCCAGAGGCTATTGCTTTTTCAATTATCGCTGGTGTTAATCCCATGGTAGGTTTATATGCGTCTTTTTGTATAGCAGTCATTATAGCATTTGTTGGTGGGAGACCTGGGATGATATCAGCAGCAACAGGAGCAATGGCTCTTCTTATGGTGCCACTAGTTAAAGAACACGGTCTGGACTATTTACTTGCAGCGACCATTTTAACTGGAGTTATTCAAATATTATTTGGTGTTTTTAAAATAGCAAAATTAATGAAATTTATTCCCAATGCCGTAATGATTGGTTTTGTAAATTCACTTGCAATTCTAATATTTATGGCTCAAGTTCCTCATTTTATAGGTATTAATACATTAACATATATTTATGTAGCGATAACTCTTGTAATTGTTTATGTAGTACCTCGCTTTTTTAAAGCAATTCCCGCCCCGCTTATTGCGATTGTTTTATTATCATTTGTTGCAATATCTAGTGGAGCAGAACTTAAGACAATAGGTGACTTAGGAAATCTAACACAATCTTTACCTAACTTTTTAATACCGAATGTCCCTTTCAATCTTGAAACGTTGGCTATCATCTTCCCTTATTCCATTGCTCTTTCTATTGTAGGTTTACTTGAATCATTGTTAACTGCATCTATTGTGGATGATATGACGAATACAGAAAGTGATAAAAATAAGGAAGCGCGTGGTCAAGGAATTGCAAACTTCATTAATGGTTTTTTTGGTGGAATGGCTGGTTGCGCAATGATTGGACAATCCGTCATTAATGTCAAATCTGGCGGTAGAGGACGCCTTTCTACACTTATTGCAGGACTTTTTTTAATGTTTTTAATAATTGTGTTAGGGAATCTTGTTGTAAAAATTCCAATGCCTGTTCTTGTAGGTATTATGATTATGGTTAGCATCGGTACTTTTGATTGGGGCTCCTTTAAATATATTATCAAAGCACCGAAAACAGATGCTTTTGTGATGCTCTCAACAGTAATAATTGTTGTTGCAACTCATGACCTATCAAAGGGTGTCATAGCTGGTGTTTTATTAAGTGCTATTTTCTTTGTTGCAAATATTTCTAAAATAAGTGTAATTGAACGTAATGGAAGATTTATTGTAGAAGGTCAATTGTTTTTCGCCTCAACCGAAAGTTTTATCAAAGCTTTTGAAAATGTTGAAGACAAAAAGATTCAAATCGACTTTACGAACAGCAATCTTTGGGATGAATCTGCGGTTGGTAGTGTATTGAAAGTTGCAAGAAAATTAGAAGATAAAGGGACGACAGTTGAAATCGTAGGTCTAAATGCATCTAGTCAAAAACTATATAATATATTGTTAGGATTATCACCTAACCACTAAAGGGGGATATTAATGTATAAGCATATTTTACTTGCAGCTGACGGCTCTGAAAATGCTCTACGTGCTGCAAAGGAAGCGGTCAAAATTGCAAGATGCACAGAAGAATCGTTTGTTGAAGTCGTCTATGTTGCAGACTTCGAAAAAGTAAAAACAGAAATGTTACATGTTGGTTCACCTGAAGCTTTGGAAGTTACTCGTCGACAAAAATTATTTCATATCGAACAACTGCTAAAGAAAAATAATATTGCATACAAAGTGTCCATTCTCCACGGTACTCCTGGACCAGAAATTATTAAACAAGCAAATGAACAAAATGTTGATCTTGTTATTATAGGAAGTAGAGGTCTTAATAATCTACAAGAAATGGTGCTAGGTAGTGTAAGCCATAAGGTGATGAAACGTGTTCACTGTCCTGCGCTTATCGTAAAATAGATACTTATGAAAAAGAGTAACGAATACAAATTAATGTGGCCAGTTTAGTACTAATAAAAACAAAAAAACGGCAAATGCACAGCAATATGTACGGGTGATTAGGTCAAAGAGCACCTCTTCATGAATTACACCCCAATTGTTAGACACGATCTAACAATTGGAGGTGTATTTTTTTATGATAAATGTACAACTAAAGATAAGATAGCTGCCGCTAAACGATTCAAAAAATCGACCAACTCACTGGAGAGGCGATCGATTTTTTTGAAGAGAAGATACAAAATGGGTTTGTATCGATATTATTTTATACTAATTAAAATGAAACATCTCTCTAAAAACGATAATACAGACAAATTGCCCACTACTATTAAGAGCAATACTTGTTAGAGTGAAACTCTCTTGAACAATTCAAATAATGTACATCAAATTTGTTAGTACTTAATAAAAGATGCTCCTACAATAATTAGTAAGATAAACAGCACAACAATCAACACGAAGCCCGATCCACTATTACCGTATCCGCCGTATCCACCACTTCCACCGTATCCAGACATCTTATACCCCCTCCTTTCATATTACTATTTATAGATTATGAAAAGATTATGTAATTGATAAGGTTAATTGATAAGGTTATTTACCTAATATCGGAGTATTTAATTAGAACGCTTTAATGGGCACTCTTCTACTTGTGGTTGTTACTTTCATAAAACATTTTTCAACTTCATAACGAATTAAGAAATCCACTCTTCCTTTTGTTTATAGAGTGTATGCAGATTTAGGTTTACTAACCATTTATTACATCTGAAAACTCATATGCTACTACATTAAGAGGAAAGGAGGATTATAAATGGAAAAACATTATTCTTTGAATTGTAACTGCCAAAAAACATGCCATAACAAAAAAAACTGCCTGGAACACAAAAACTGTTCATGCAAGCGGTGTTGCCACAATGAATGTTGCAGAACTTGTCACTGTAACCTTTGCCGTGAAGATTTATGCGGCACTGATTTTAAAATCCGATTGGCTGGTTTACAAGGTGGGCTTAACTTCCGACTAAGTCAGCAACTGTGGCGCGAAGCTGAGTTCGAGTTTGATAACGGGAATATAATTAAGGGTATGATTGTCTTTGTTGGATCTAATTTTATTGAGGTGCAAGTAGATGAAATAGTGGAGGATTCATTGCAAGATTTGGACAAAGAGTTAACACAGGAATCGCCAGCAGAAGAAAATAAACTAAATGAGTCTGAAACAAGACATCATAGGAAAGGTAAAACATGGATTTTTTCCATCGAACTAATTGCAAATGTTAAATTATCAAGTTCTAACCATCAAATCTCAAGTCATTAGTTTTGATAGTTGTACTTCCTTTTTCTTCAAAAAATAAGTCAGCAAGTGAAGTGAAATTTCACTTGCTGACTTTTTTATTTAAGAATTAATTGTAATTAGTGAGATCCTATCTATTGGGATGATGTTTATTTCTTCTTCCATTTTTAAAACAATCGTTTCTTTATTTACATCTACAAGAACTCCGTCAACTAGTGATTCTTCTATTTTCACTTGAAATCGTTTAGCTTCCATATTAAGTAAATAGATATTTAAACGGATTCTAAAAAATAAATGAATCAATTCTGGGGAAGATGAAACTATTTCACCAAAGTGAAATGTTAAATCCCGTCTGAAGCATGGATCTATCTCACTCAGTTCTGGGTCATTGTAAAGCTCTGCAAACCGACCATAGGGCTTGATTGTTTCAATTTGACTATAAGGAAAAATGATAATCATCTCTTCTTCTCGAAGGACAACAAAATTATATCCAGCTAAGTTTACGGTTCCCTCGATTTTTTCACCTAGCAAATTTGTAATTTCAACTCGTAAACCAATCAAACCATCAAAAGCTTTTTGAAATGTTTCCTCTGGAGGGCGTTCATCAGCTAAAGCAAGATCCAAAAGAAGTTCATTTGCATCTCTAATCTCTTCCTGAAGTTTTTTAAGATCTCCTTGTTGTAGACAGTCCGTTGGGGATGGAAGTTTTGGTGAAGGGAATCGTTCGGGGCAACAATCTTTTGGAAAACATAAATCTTTAGTTTGTTCTTGTTCAAGTATTAAACAATCCATATCCTTTTCTATTTCCATTTTCTCACCACCTTTCTCCTAGTGTTTATGTAGAAAAAAGAGAAGAAAATTCTCTTCTCTCCTAATTACCTATTGATCTAGCGGGGGTAAGTGTTCTTTTTCCTCATCGTGGACTCTCATAATCCCCCACATGCCTTGCTCTATATCCCATTGAATGTTTCCTGAACGGTACATATAATCACCTGGGAAGTTTCCATAAGCTCCGGCACCGCCTAATAGTTCTAAGTTTCGTTTAGCACCTGCGACGTTGAATCCAACGAATGATTCTGTTCGAGAATTAATATCCGTAACGTCAAAGCGAAAGCGGTGACCGTGAAGATTAAACGTATGAGTTCTTCGTCTTTCCGCTGGTGTAACTAGCCTAATTGTCACTGGTTCCCCTGCATAGCATTCAAACAACGGGGTTGCCGGATCCCCGAACAATTGTGAACTAAATACTTCATGTAGTACCGGATGTTGTTTATAGCGGTTGATTAATCGTTCGCTTCGATAGTTAAAGCCCCTCGATCCTTGATCATACGTGTCAACTACTTCTTCTTCAGCATCTGTCGGCGGCAAGAGTATTCCATCAATTGGGTCGAGAATAACCTGATCGTTTTTATCAAGCAGTCTCACTCCATCATGCATAATCATGACAAACTCTCTAATATCCGGTAAGAAAGGATTGCGCAATACAACATTAGCTCCTGATTTAACCGGCTTTAGTGTATAAGGGTCCAGATATGTCGTTCCCCGTGGTTCTGCAATAAAGGCACCAAATGCCCCTTGTGATTTATGATTGCGAATATCCGCCATATCCCACATCCCACAAGCTCCTACTTGAGAATCGACCCACCATCGGTACACCCTTTTTTCTCCTGGTCCAACTGTTTGGTCTCCATTGAAACCTACTGTTTCCCCTGCAGAAGTTTTCACATCATACTGAATCAATTGAGGGTGAAGCGAGATCCGCAAGGATGGAGGATAAAATGCTTGCTCTTTCACTTCAGGATAAGGGTATATTCCATCTTTGAAGGGGAATAGATCTAATTTCAACATGCTCGTTAAAGTAACTTCTACTGTATCACCAACATTGGCACGTATGATTAAAGGTTCCGGCTTTTTTGTGCCTTTTAATATATCATCCATATCTTCCTTTAATGAAAAAATAATTCCATGTGGATCGTGATCTCCGAAATCGTTGTAAGGAATAGGTAGTTGGAAAGCGACAATGTCAAAATAGCAAATTGGTCCGTTTTCATCCTTATGAGGAACAGGATTTTCAGCTTGCGGTGGCTTTTTTCCTTCACATTCAGGTAGTGGCTTCGATCGTTTTAATGGCTCTGGACGATCTGATAAAGGAATTAAATCTGGTACTTTTTCGTCAAATGCTCGAATCAGTCCCCAAAGACCATTCCATAAGTCTTCTTCTGTCTCGAATGCCCATAAGTAATCTCCAGCTCGAGGGATAAACGTTTCCAGAGTAAATGATTCTGAAATACCGATATGCTGTTGATCTTCTAACTTAGAATTCAAACTGCCTCTCTCTTTATGCCAGACAAGTCCATGAACATTAAAACTGTGTGATTCTTCCTGAGCTCCTTGAAGTAGCCGTATTCGAATCGGATCACCTTCGTATGCTTTAAAAATTGGTGTAATCGGATCACCATTCACGAAGGAACTGAAGGAATAAGCTGGATCACAGTCAGGTCCTAAACGAAATTGCAGCGGCTCGTTTTTATAATTTACTCCAAATAGTCCGGGGTCATCTTCGGAACCTGGAAATTTTGGTGGTTGGAGTGGTTTTCCATTTTTATCAAACAGCATAGTGAAATCTTGGACAAATAAAGCAAAGTCACGATAATCAGGAATTAATGGATTGACAGTAGTAATCTGTGTTCCATGATCGACTTTCTCTCCTGAACTTGAATCGAGGAATTTCGAGAAGCGCGGATGAACTACACCTGATCCAAATACTCCATGTTGCTGATGAGCATTTGGATATAAATGATCATGGAAAAACCATGCTTTTAACTCAACATCTGCGTAATAGGAATACTGTATTGTTTCTCCAGGTAATACTGAGGAATCATAGTTCCAGCCGACATTTGCTCCATCATTAACAAGCACATCAAATTTCACAAAATGGATATGGAATCCAGTTTCATAAGTTCTTGTGACGAGCTGAAATGCATCTCCGTCGAGAATGTGGGGTAATTTGTTCATAAAATTAATGTGAAAGCAAGTATGTGCTGAGGCGTGAATCACTAGTGGTTCTGGTTCTTTTTTCCCCGAACAAACATCTTCTAGATCTTCGTCGAGAACAAAAATTCTTCCTTTTGGATCATGCCAACCTTGTTTATTGTATATAATCGGCAGCTCGATTACTGAGATGTTAAATTCCTTCTCCGGTGTCCCTTCAGGGCAAGGATCTGTAAATACTGCTCCGGGTCTAGGATTGTTAATAGCAGCGTGACGTTCTAACTCTGTTAGTCCACGCCCACCTTTAATACTAAGCGGTGGGCGAGGTGCCTTAAACCCAACTTTACCGGGTATAAAATTAGGGAATCCAGGTTTTATTTTTGTCGGCTTTGGAGGCGTTTTTCGGTCAGGCAAAGGCTTTAAAGATTTTATGGGAACCCCATTTGGATAGCACTGACTTCCATCCTGAAGTGTATTAAAAACACGATTCAATCCCCACATACCAGCAGCAAAATGTGGATAAAGATGACAGTGAACAATAGCATCTCCAAAAGATCCTTGTAAGCATCCTAAACCATATAAAGGCTCAATAGTATAATGTGATTGAGGACTAATAGATTGTGAATCAATAATTTCCGAGTTGAGGTCTTGCGGATCGCTCAACCATTGATGAACGTGATAATGAAAGACGTGCGTTTCTTGCGTACCGCCGTGTATAACTCGAATTTTTGCAGGGTCTCCAACATAACCTCGCAAAATAGGCGTGGATGGATCTCCAAATACCCATGAATCATGATGGACTTCTTCCCCCTCAGTATTCGGACCAACAACACCTTCTGCAATTAGTTGTTGACGTCTGTTTATCGGCTCATATCTATAATTAGCTCCATGAAAAGATTCCTCTTCTTGGTTAGTTAAATGATTGATTGGTCGATTCCCCGTTAAATCGTCTACTTCCATTTCATCATGAAATATCCATGCGTATTCCCTGAATGAGGGTAAAAGCGGATGATGTACATCAGCATACACTCCACTATTCATCGGCTTCCCGGTCTCAGGATCTGTCCACCAGGAAAAGCGTTTCTCCACAAACAATGCTCCGAACAGACCATTTGAGTTGGAACCATTTTGACCGCTAGAAGGATTTCCTAAATCAGAAAAATAATACGTTCCTTCTTTTACAGCATTTATTCGATATAAAATGGAATCTAGAGGAGCTACCGTACTATCTTTATTTAACCCAACGTTCGCTCCGTCAGCTCGGTCCACTTCATATTCCGCTTGCTGAAAATGCATCCCAATGTTAAATGGCAGTTTATTTTCGAGTAAAATTTCCACTGTTTCTCCTTCATTCGCCCTGATTACAAGAGGCTGAACGAGATCAACTGTTGAGAAAGGATTTTTTTTGACTAATTCTTTTACTTTCTGTTCATTCTCTTTTAATACATACATCATTCCATTTGGATTGTGGTCACCAAATGAGTTCAAAACTATTCGAATTGGAATAGCTATTACGTGGTACCTTCTTTTCATATTTCTTCCCCATCCGAATTATCTTTTAAATGTGGAATTTTTGCTCCAATCCCCGTTTCAATATAGAACACATCAATTGAGTCGATATGCACGTACCATTCTTTCCCCTCTAAAGCAGGTACCGATGTCGTTTGCACATCCAATACGACTATATCTCCAAGTACATCTTTAATTTTTCCGATAAACATAAATGGAAATGATTCTGTCAGTATAAACACTCTTCGCCCAATATTTTTACTAAAATGATTGACTAGAGCTACTTCTCGATAGTCATTAACTATACTAGCTTTGTTCTGGTTAGTCATTCACGCATCCCTCCTCAATTATGCTAATGGGAACACCAAGTCACTAGGTACTTCAGTTGAATAAGATACAATCTGCTCAAGTGGAATACTAAGTGGAAATGGAAATCTATAAAAAGGCGCATTCACCATTTTGATAATGACAGGTGACAGCGTTATATGCCCTTGATGGACGTCAGAAATTGTTCCTGAAAAAACGGGACGAAATACTTGCCCCAATAAGTTAAGTTGTACTGCCTCTGTAATTACAAGTACTTCTTCTCCCATCCATTTTTTTAATTCCAAATATAATTTATCTTCCGTTTGGTCCAATATAAAGCCTCCTATAATTAAATTTCATAACCCTTCATTTTATATCAAGTTTATTTAAATATGACTTCAATATATTACTCCATAAAGGAAAAAGACCAACCGTTGAGACGTATCGAATCTCGTTTAGTGAGATTTTCTTTTCTGTTTTGAACATATGAAGAATTAGCTCTTTTTTGGTTGTTTTCGTTATTTTTCCCACAAATATTTTCTCACCTGTCTTCACTTCAACCCACAGTCCACCCCATGAATTAAGATTTGTTCGTAGAGATTCTTCAAAGAATTGTCTAATTAGCGCATCCTTTTTAGCCACTGTTTTTCCAAATTGAAGAACGAGCTTTTGCTGCAATTGGTTATCATATATAAAGTGTTGATGGGGATTGGAATAGGAAGGAAAACCGAAAGGGATGTTTGCAGCTTCGATTGCAGTATAAGGAATCCAAATCCTTTTTTTAAGGTTCGTTAGCATTATGAAATCTCTTCCAATCGTTGCGACTTTTCCTTCTGTTGTTATATTTGCATCTTTTTCGATAATAGAAGAAACGACTACTTCTTGATTTCGTTTCATTTTAAAAAATTGTTTTAGAATAAGAGGCTTCCTGCGTGTTTCATCTTGAGTGACCACGTTAAATAAATTTTTCTGGTTATTAAATTCTGTAAGAATTCTTGTTTCTTCTATAGAAACTGCACTTGTAGGTGACGAAAAAGATGGAGGGTTCTTCGATCGTTCCTCTGCTTGTGTGATCTTTTCTATTTTCACAAACTCTTCATCCATAAATGATTTCCCCCAATCACTTTATTAGCTGTTGTAAATGATTTGCAATTTCTTCTATATTTACTCGTTTATTACCTATCGCCATGTCATGATGAGCTCGAATTTGATCATTTGAATCTACAATATACATGGAGGTGGAGTGAGTAAGAAATCCATTCTCATCTCTTTTATAGTAAAAATCGAAGTTATTAGTTAATTCTTTAGTATCTTCTTCTGAGCCTCTTAAAAACAACCAATTAGTGCTTGATATCTCAAATAAATTTTTATACTGCAGGATTCGCTTATTTGTATCATATTCTGGATCCAGCGTGACAGATAGGATAATATACTGATCTTCTGATATCCCCTTTTCCTTCATTAATTGTTGCAATTTTATTAGGTCCATCATGGTGGTAGGGCAAATATCCGGGCAATTAGTATAGTAGAAAGAAATAAGCTTTGGTTTTTTCTCTATGGACAAATCATTTCCACTCACTTCAGACAGTTTCCATTCTTTTACTTCACCAATATTTGGTAAATCAATTGATTTTGGCCATAAGAAAAAGAATGCCATAAAACCTATAACTAATATCAATATACTGACAAATGCTTTCATTGGTCCCTCCAAATAACTTATTGTGAAAAGAGTATTTTTACACTTTAAACGAATAACGGATGAAATGACTTATGAGCGCATGAAGACAAGCAGCAAAAATAGTAATACTATACATATTTGTTGCAATCATCGTTTCTGACTCTATCGGAATATTGCATAGTGCAGGATTTTTTAGAACAGCTCCTAGCATTGTCCCCATTACTCCGCCCATTGCGCCATTATAAATACCAATCAGTGTAGCAGGAGCCTTCATGATTGCACTAAATTTCCATCCAATGAATAATCCAATTACTACTGGAAGAAGAGAAAAAATTCTTTCTATGGAAGGAAGCAATAGTTCAAGATAAAGTGCTAAGACCAATGAAGAACTCATGGTTATGGCCATACACATTGTCTTAATAAATCGATCATCGAAAATCCAATGTTTCTTTTTGAAAATTCTATAAACAAAGCCTAATTCAATTAGATTCCACGTAAATAACATCATGATGATTAACAAGGATTACATCACGACCTTTTTATTGAAATAATAATTGTCATTAAACTTAAAACAAAAATAATATGCATGAACCAAACAAACACGGTTGGCATTTCTAATACTGTTCCAATCATCGGCGACATCAACCCTACGAGCATTCCATTTGTTAAGCCTGTCACAAATGTTTGATAATCGAATAACTTTCCAAATGATCCCCCCGTTATCATTCCTAACGACGTGGCTATAATGGTAATTAATGTGAAATGAAAAGGAAATTGGATTATTAGAAGTACACCGAATAATAAAGAAATCATGCCTCCCATAACAACACTAATATTCATCCCTAATTGAAAACCAATAAGTTTCTTGATTTTTCGTAAGTACATATAAAAACCAATAATTAAACAGACATCTAAATATAGGAAAAGCAAGATTTTAGTATGTTCCATAGCCCCACCTCTACATACGTTATGTAATATTGGAAGAAAACGAAACGTGTCCAATATAAAACTCTTTGAGATATAAGCTAGTAGGCAGTCTGACAGATCAGCAGTCACCTCTTTAACTCTTTTTATCCATTGTTCATACACTATGTACAGTTTCACGTTATATGTGAGGACTAAAAGCATAATAAATATACTTAGAACTGGAAACACTCGAAAACACTTTATTCTACTAATATAAAGAGAGGAATAAGAAAAGTTTTTCTTTGTTTTAAATACTAAATCTATTATGCTATTTACTATTATTCGGGAGGTATTTTATGGAAGTTGGACCGATTAACGCTTTTGATGGATTTCCTATATGGTATAAAGATGAAAATGGTTTACGGCTTCAACTAAACGTTGACCCTACTGATCCATTCTCAGGTATCACTCCTGCTGATTTACCAGATCCATCACAACCAGTCTCTTTCCCAAATAATTATCCAGGAGAGGCTTTTTATATGCAGGCCGAGGCAGAAATGACAACGGGTACGGGTGAAAGAGCTAGGCTCGTTTTGGCATTGGAAGCTGCATTTGTAAATGAAGTTCCAAGAGACGATGAGCAGGTTGTGTTTGGTAGAGTTCGTATTCGTGTTGCAGGATTACTGCCAAATGTAGAATATACGGTTACACACCCTTATGGAGTCGACACATTCATCGCTGAACCAGATGGAGAGGGCTTCGGAGAAATTAATTTTACTGAAGATATTGGAGGATTAAATGGTGGCGAGTTTCATCTTGCACTGAATAGTCGTGTGCATCCTTTCTTACAATGGGATCCGTCGGTAGCACCAAGTGCCCCTGGAGGATATATTGGCAACCCTGCTGTTTTACATCCAATTGTCGGAAGTTTATTTACTGATCGATTCGGTCAGCCTCAAAACTATTTTCGTATTGAAGGTCCCGGAATCGGGATCGGCTCACCAGATCGTTCAACTACCCCAGGAATTAACGGAGATAACTGTATTGAAACGAACAACTTTACGTTATTAGGAAAAATCTCAACAATTTCTGGGGTTGATGTAACAAGAGCTACTTACACACAAAACGAAAGTTTAGGCGGATTGTTAGATGTATTCGCTACCTCTGACGATACAGCTCAAACTATTAATGTTACTGGAACCGGTTTTAACTCTACATTATTACAAGGTAGCGACGGCCAATATTTTACTCGTCTTCGTTATACCGGGGCACGTCCTCCCAGTACTATTACAGTTACTAATTTAAGTGATAATCCTAACAGTATAAAAGAATTTGTCCCAGTTGACTTTATTACCGCATCAGCAAACTATGACACGAATACTCAAGACCTTATTATCACCGCTACATCTAGCGATTCAATTGGTGCACCTATTTTATCAATAGCAGACTTTGGCTTTGGTGAAATAATCATTCCATCAGATGGGATTAGTACGACAAATCTCACTTTTGCACCAGCCATTGTGACCATTAACTCAACCGCAGGAGGAAAAAGTTCTATTCCGGTAACTGTAACAGGGTCACCAGATGGTCCGATTCCTGTAGCAGCCAATGCCGGTGAAGATGAAACAGTCATTTTCGGTTCTACGGTTACCCTTAACGGATCTAACTCGACTGGAGTTATTACATCTTTCAGTTGGACTCAGCTTTTAGGTACACCAATTACATTAACAGGAAGTAATACTCCAACACCAACCTTTATAGCACCTAATTCAACTACAACTCTTGTATTTGAATTAACTGTTGACGGTGAAGGTGGCCCATCCAGAGACACAGTGAATGTTTCAGTAATAGAATTTGCACCAATACCTATTGCAATTGCAGGACCGGATCAAACCGTTCCAATAGGATCAGTCGTAACGTTGGCGGGGAATGCAACGGGCAGTGTTACAAGCTATCAATGGGAACAAATCTCTGGGTTTCCGGTTCAGTTAACCAATGCGAACACATCAACAGCTACCTTTACCTTTCCTGCACAATCAACAACCCTATCTTTCCGATTAACCGTGAGTGGTCCTGGAGGCACTTCGTCTGACGACATCCAAATAACAAGCTTCCCCGAAAACCTTACTGTGACTCGAGCAGAATTTCGAACTGGGGATACTGAATGGCGAATTACTGGAACATCGAATGTGACTGGTCCTGAAGTCATCATTTCCATCTATATCGGTAATGTGTCGGGAGGTCGTCTACTCTCACAAGTGTCAGTAGATACGCTTGGAGAATGGGAGTATCGAGTAGCAGGATCTACCGTACAACCTGATGAAACAAGAGCAATTTCGATTCAATCTAGCTCGGGTGGAACACTCAATAATATCCCACTCAATATTCGTAATTAGGATAAATAGAGAAATTCGGCTATTCTAAACTAGTTTAATAAAGAAAGGAGAAGATCGCATGGATCAATGTCCAAAATGCAACGAGAAGTATTGTGAATGCGAACTTGGATCAAGAGGACCAAGAGGATATCAAGGCCCTCCAGGACCAAAGGGTGAACAAGGTCCCCCAGGGCCAAAAGGGGAACAAGGCCCTCCAGGACCAAGAGGACCAAAAGGAGATACAGGACGTGGTAAACAAGGACCAGAAGGACTAAGAGGACCAAGAGGCTATGATGGCCCTCCAGGACCTAGTGGAGGGCCTCCAGGACCAAGGGGTGAACAAGGTCCTCCAGGATTAAAAGGGGAACATGGCCCTCCAGGACCAAGAGGAGAACGAGGACCGGCCGGCACCTTAGATTCAGCTTATGGCTTTGCCTATTCCGAATCTGAAAGTTTTGTATCTGGTGATGTGAAATTTATCATTGCTGGTCCATTACAAGATGTTGAATTAAAACGTGATGGCCTTGCGGTGGCAAAAGCTGGGGTATATCAAATTAGCTATAAAGTAATATTGGAAACAAATGATGAAACGAACATTCCTTCAAAGTTTCAAATCAAAATCAATGATGCTGTTAAGGTAGCATCATCAACGACACAATCTACTACTTCTACTACTCTAACTTCCACTGAATTATTTTCTTTATTGGAAGGAGACATTGTTAAGCTAGTTGCAGAATTACAGGAAGGTTTTAGTTATAGATTGGCAACATTATTAATTATACAAGTTGGATAAATTAAAATTTAAAAGCTACACTTACAGCTAATAGGCGATATTTGTAGCTTTTTTTCTATAAATTCAATAGAAACTAAAAAACTCTTTTTGTAGTAATAACTTGGATTACCTATTCTGCGTATCTTTTATCTCTTGTGCCTCTCCTTTACCTCCGTAACAATTTTATTCTAAGGCCCTACTTTCTCTTATGTGCCAGAAAGTCGTTTATAATCCTGATTAATTACTAGTCAAAGTCACTCGGCTAATTAACTTGAATCCCTTTAAATAAAGGGATTATTTATTTTGTTTAAATTCCATGCTATAATAAGAGCATTGTGAATTTAGGAGGTACGAGTATGATTGCAGTAAGTAATGTTAGTCTTCGTTTTGGTGACCGTAAGTTATTTGAAGACGTAAATATAAAATTCACTCCAGGTAACTGTTATGGATTAATCGGTGCTAATGGAGCAGGAAAATCAACATTTATAAAAATTCTCTCTGGGGAAATAGAGCCTCAAGAGGGTAACGTAATTATGAACCCTGATGAACGTCTAGCGATTTTAAAACAAAATCACTTTGAGTACGAGGAATATACTGTTTTAGAAACAGTAATAATGGGTCATAAACGTTTATATGAAGTAATGAATGAAAAAAATGCTATATACATGAAAGAAGACTTTTCCGATGAAGATGGCATGCGAGCAGCTGAATTGGAAGGCGAATTTGCTGATTTGAATGGCTGGGAAGCAGAATCCGAAGCAGCTATCCTTTTACAAGGTTTAGGAATTCCAGATAGCATGCATCAAAAGAAAATGTCTGAGTTAACTGGTTCTGAAAAAGTAAAAGTGTTATTATCTCAAGCATTATTTGGTAAGCCAGATGTTCTTTTACTGGATGAGCCAACAAACCATTTAGACATTAAAGCTATAAAGTGGTTAGAGGACTTTCTTATTAATTTTGAGAACACAGTTATTGTTGTGTCCCATGACCGACATTTCTTAAACAAAGTATGTACACACATTGCTGATTTAGACTTTAGTAAAATTCAAGTTTATGTTGGTAACTATGATTTCTGGTATGAGTCAAGTCAACTTGCCCTTAAAATGTCGCAAGATCAGAATAGTAAAAAAGAAGAGAAAATTAAAGAACTACAGGCATTTATTGCTCGATTTAGTGCAAATGCTTCCAAATCAAAACAAGCAACTTCTCGTAAAAAAATGTTAGATAAAATTGAACTAGATGATATCAAGCCTTCTTCACGTAAGTATCCATATGTAAACTTTGCGATGAAACGAGAAATCGGTAATGATGTTCTTCAAGTTCAGGACTTGGGGTACACATTTGAGGGAGAAAAATTATTTTCTCAAATAAATTTCACTATGAATAAAGATGACAAAATTATTCTTATTGGTGATGAATTAGCTAAATCTGCTTTACTTCGAATTCTTGCTGAAGAGGAGGAACCACAAGAAGGCTCCATTCGTTGGGGTGTAACTACTTCACGTGCATACTTCCCTCTCGACAATGCTAAATATTTTGAAGGCAGCGAAGCTACACTTGTAGATTGGTTACGCCAGTACTCTCCTGAGGACGAAAGTGAAACATTCCTTCGAGGATTTTTAGGACGTATGTTATTCTCTGGTGAAGAAGTGAAGAAAAAACCATCTGTCCTCTCAGGAGGAGAAAAAGTTCGCTGTATGTTATCTAAAATGATGCTATCCGAATCAAATGTTCTGCTTCTTGACGAGCCAACGAACCATTTGGATCTCGAATCAATTCAAGCATTAAATAATGGACTAATAGCATTTAAAGGCGCAATGATATTTACATCTCATGACCATCAATTCATTCAAACGATTGCAAATCGTGTTATTGAAATTAAAGAAGACGGTTCAATCTTAGATAAGCAGTTATCATATGATGAATATTTGGATTGGAAAGAACAACAATAAAAATAATAGGGTATTCTTATTCGATACTTATCGAATGAGAATACCCTTTTTTTATTACTATGGTCTATTTAGTCTTTGATGTAAAAGTCCATCTGATTGATTATTTTCACCTATTACAAAATCAGTCATATAATAGGAAAGATATTTGCCATAATGATTACTCGTTTTCAACAATAGCTCATCAACATAATACGAACCTTTTGGTATTTGGTCTAAAAGCAATACTGCTAATGATGCATAAACTCCGCAAGCTACTTGAAAGTAGGTTGCATTCGTTTTGAATTTCTTTAAAATCTCATTATTATTTCCTATATTGTATATAAAACATTCTTTATCCTCATAAACTAGAAGCACGCCAATTAAATCTTCTCCAATTAAAGGCGATTCGAGAGGATCCAATACTTTCTTTTCCAAACTCCAAAGCTTATGCAATTCATCTATATTCGAACGGATTAACTCTGTTGTATGGTCATTTACCTTATATAAAAAGCCACACTCAAAATCATATTGCTTTCCTAATGTGAGTACTTCCTCATGCGGCATTAAGCATCCATAAAACTGTTTGTCCCCTAACTTCACCTTATATTCAATATTATAAACCTTTTCATATAAGAAATGGGGAGTGTGTTGCTTCATAAACATAGGATAGTTTAATATAGCCTCATCTAAAAAACTTTCTGGAGACCAAGTAGTGTAAATGACATTCTCTTTAGCTATTTTATTGTTTTTATAAAATGTATTGTCATGTTCAACAATATAACAACCAAGAGCTTTACCTTCTGATGCATGCATATTTAGTAACTCGATTGCCATCCATTGCACTACACCTGGATTCATTCCAGAACCAATTATAGAAGTGGAATTATTTAATAAATCTTTCTTCTTTTCTAGAATATTTAATCGCTCAATTAACCCAAATCTTTCGTCTTGCTCTTCATCTCCATCAATTATTGTATTCTCTAGTGCTGTGTTTACATATTTAATACCTAATTGATCACAAATTTCAAGCATTTTAACAGTATCTGCACGAGAAACATCTATAACTACAGTTGTCATCGATTGTTTAAGATGATTCCTAAAATAATTAATATCATTTAAATCA
The DNA here is from genome assembly GCF_042055255.1 of Psychrobacillus sp. PGGUH221. Classification (NCBI taxonomy): domain Bacteria; kingdom Bacillati; phylum Bacillota; class Bacilli; order Caryophanales; family Bacillaceae; genus Psychrobacillus; species Psychrobacillus sp. PGGUH221. The sequence continues at coordinate 127,157 of NZ_JAQMHQ010000003.1, read as the reverse complement.
AATTGATGGATTTCGAATTGGTTCATTAAATTAGGAAACAAATTTGTAAAATAGCATTCCTCTCTTTGATTTTGATCAATTAAATGAATCTTACTATGCTTTATATGACAATGAATTGGATCCTCTGTATCACTCACCGACTGATTTAAAACAGAGAGTATGGATTTTGCAACCCCTCCACTACTCCCTAGTATTGATATCACTGTATGATTAAAATTCACTCTACCACCTCGTATATTTTTTATTAATATATGAGATAAAATTAATAGAGTTTAGACAAACGACTTATAGATTCCTAAATAAAAAACGACTTTAAATTCACGAGAAAATTTAAAGTCATTTCTATTATGATTATTTTGAAGTCTTCAACAATCTGCTAAGCAAAGATCTTGCAGGAAGCTTACCGAGCAACGAATTACTTGACTCAGATATTTTCTTTAAAGCATCTAACAACTTATGATCCCCTGCCCAATGCTCTTCAATAATGTCAGGGGAAAATTTATTTAATAACATATTAATTACAAACGTGGCAACAATAATATCATCAATAAAGCCACCTGGACCAACTAAACCTTCTGGCAACACATCGATTGGAGTAATAAAATATAATATTCCACTACCAATCAAAGTCTTACTTTTAGTATCAATACGATTATCGACCATTGCTTTAACTAATAAATGAAAAAGATCAGGAGCAAATAATAAATAGGGAGCGAATTTACTCGCTTTTCCTGTTTTACTTTCTAAGAAATCCGTCATTTTTACACGTAACTTTTCATAAAAATCTTTCTGTTCCTCATAAGCTGGTATATCTTTTTTTAGTTCAAAGCTCATTAGAATCTCCCCTCTCTCATTTTACTATACCAAAAAACAATTATTTTGAAACATTACAGCTCTTGTAAGCGACTATTTTAACAAATATAGGAGGGTTAAAATGAAAAGATTACTTTTTCTAATAATACCATTTCTTTTTCTTATTGCTTGCCAACCGAATGAGGAAGAAATCATTGAACTTAATAACGACCCAACCACTAGTACAGAAAATGAAACTACAATTCAATATAAAACCTTAGCTGAATTTTTCCAAGAAGATCAAACTATTGCAAATTTTAAAGGTGAAGGAAATGAATATGCCTCTTACACTTTGCAAACACAACATCCATATGAAAACTACGTCGTAACGTATGAAGATAATGGTGGTACCATTGTTCAAAGAATTTACCGGATTACAAAAGACAATATCGGTCTGCTCTCAGAAATCGGAGAAGCATATGATCCTGTTATACCTTCTTTTAAAGAATTGGAATCTATGCAAGTAATTGATATATATTTAGCTGCTCCACTTGAGGTGGGTACACGATTCAATGATTGGGAAATTGTTTCTACTAAAGAAACTGTAGAAACAGAATTCCAAACCTTTGAAAATGTTATTGTAATAGAAAAAAAGGAAGAACAGGGAAATATTACTCGAAAGTTCTTAGTAAAAGACTATGGAGAAATTAAAAGAGAATTTATTATGGTTTCAGATGAAGCAGAAGTAATCGTCACTTCTACATTTGAAAAGTTAATATAATTTAAAGAAGCTGATCATAATTAGATTAGCTTCTTCTATGTGATCAATTATTTTATTAAGAATTCATTTAAAGCTTGTTGTAAAGTACCAAAAGTTTTTGTTTCTTTATCAAAATTAATCCCTAGTTTAATCATTTGTCTAACAACATCTGGACGCAAGCCAGTAATAATTGTGCGACATCCCATCATGGAAGTACCGTATATAGTTTTCATTAGGTTTTCAATAACTTTGTTTTCCATTTCAGCTATGCCTGATAAGTCAATAATTAATATTTGTATATGAAGTCTATTAATCTCTGTTAAAACCTTTTCCTCTAGAATAGTCGTTCTAAATGAGTCCATTGTTCCAATTAAAGGTAGTATACATATAGTTGGTGTTATCGGAATAATTGGAACAGATAAGTTTTCAACTACTTCCCTTTGAGATAAAAGTAATGCATCCTTAAATGTTGAATAGTTAATAAAGAATGAATTTAAAAAGTCATCAATTTGATTATTGAGTTGTTTTTCCAATAAGAATATTGAATCTAAATCGAACTTTTGCTTTTCCTTGTTAAGTTCCTGCATGAAGCTCCAAAGGGTCCTGCGAATCGCTTGTACCCATTCCAGTTTAAAAGATAAAGTTAAGGAATGTGTTGCCCACGCGATTCCTTCTTGTTTTGCAAATAACTTAAGTTCTGTTTGTTTATCGCCTTCAAGGATAAAATTAATTAGTTTGTGTGCATTATTAATAAGGTCAATTTCACCAACCCTTAAGATGTCGTTTATTTTATCTCTTACATTTACTGCGTGACTCAATAATTGGTTTTCAAAATCTTGTTTATGTTTATTAAAATACCCTTTTATATCCTCATCTATAAGTACCTTTTCCAAATCATTTCCCCCCAGAAATTATTAATACTTTCAAGAATTCTCTTTTCCCCTTTTAAGCAATCTTTAAACATAAACTATAAATAAATTTTACAAAAAAAAAGAAGCCCATCGAAATGATGAGCTTCTCTTCTATTATTATAGTTTTGTTACGTTTGCAGCTTGAGGTCCGCGGTTTCCTTCAACTACTTCAAATTCTACTTTTTGACCTTCTTCAAGTGATTTGAAGCCTTCTCCAAGAATAGCTGAAAAGTGTACGAATACATCATTTTCGCCTTCTACTTCGATAAATCCAAATCCTTTTTCAGCGTTGAACCATTTTACAGTACCTTGTTTCATTCTATTACCTCCAAAAGTATTAATCAATATGTGAAAAACAAAAATTCACATATTCCATGAAGTACCGACATCACATCGATCACTACATAGGATATGTGAATTTCAAAACCGGCTTCTCACTATGAATTGTTATTTAAATTATATCAGTTGGATAAATTTAGTCAACAAATAATTTTATAATTCAAAATCGTTTATCGAAGATCATTCCAAATGATACCATGGTAAATTTGGAGATCCTCGTCACATGAATCACAAAAACATTGTTCTTTTACTGACCAAAATGCCCAATATTTATCTCTTTTTACTTTTTCAAAAGGGAAATTTCGTCTAAATTCCTCCAGTTTCTTATTTAAAAATTCAAGTGCCTCATTTTCTTCTTTAAATGAAACCAGTTCTACTATATGCTCTTCCCAACCATCAAATTCATACCAAGGTTCGTAATCTGCTTTCATATAAATAATTTCAATCATTTAATCGCCTTCTAACATATATTGTTATTTCATATTTTACTGCTATCTCTAAGAAAGTCTACTCAAATGACTTATTCAGAACATTAATAAATTGAAAATCCTTTAATTTTCAGTTAAGTAAAATGTACAAGTTATTATACATCTCAAAGGGGAAGATTTTTTGAATAAACGAGCACATATTATTATGCGGAGTGATGTAGATGGTGTGGGTTTTCGTTTTTTAGTTAAACAAAAGGCTCAATCTCTTGGACTAAAAGGGCAGTGCAAGCAAAATAACGAGAAAGACATAATGATAGACATTGAAGGGAATACAAAGAGTATGGAAGAATTCATTCAATTTATTCAAAAAGGCGTGTCTCCTTTTATGAAAAACAACTCTTTTGAAATTGAGTTCTTTGACGATTTAATTGGATATACTACAATGGAAACAGATATTGTATAATTCCCTTTTCACTCTTTATATGAAACCTTCTTGTCTCCCATTCGTATAATGTATTGTATATATAAGGAGGTTACAAATTATGACTGAAGTTGCCCAAACTTTCATTCGACATTTTTTAAATATACCTATAATGATCACATCTTGGTTCATTTTCTTTTTTGCATTTGATACAAGTTTTCTTATTAGTTCAGCTCTAGCTATTGGAATTTATTTTATATCAAATTTTAGTATAAAAAAGTTACAACAAAGAAGAATTATGAAAAAACACCAGCTGACTGTTTCGGAATATTTTCATATTCAAAAGCAGTTAAAAGAGGCGAATGTTAAAATTCGTACATTAAATAGCCTATACTTAAAGGTTAGATCCATAAGTTCATTTAAACAACTTTTCGAAATGACTCGACTTGCAAAACGAATTATTTCATTGGTTAAAGCAAATCCAAAGAAATTTTATCATGCTGAGAACTTTTTCTATGCACATTTAGACTCAGCAGTTGAGCTTACTTCGAAATACACGTTATTAGTAAGTCAGCCTATTAAAAACAATGACATGAAAATCGCTCTACAAGATACGAGAGATACTTTACAAGCTATTAATTCTAAAATGGAGGAAGATTTAAAGGATGTCCTCGCCACAGATATTGAACATTTAAAAATGGAATTGGATTTCGCTAAATTGTCTGTTGGCAAAAAAGAACAACCTTTATATTTAAAAGGAGAATCAGAAAATGACCGAAAAACTATCGAATACAAATAATGATTTCTTAATGGATGAATTATTAGAAAGTCCATTTGAAATGGCAAAGCCTCAAGAACAGCCAGTAACAACTACTTCTGGAGAACAAGCTCCAACAAAACTAATTGATCGTTTATCTGAAGTTGAAAAGCAAAAAGCGAAGCAATTGGCAGATCAAATTCCTGCTGGAAATTATGAGGCTATATTAACATATGGGGCTAATGCACAAACTGAACTTTCTCGTTTTTCCCATCAAATGCTTGATCATGTTCAAAAGAAAGATATTGGTCCTGTAGGAGATATTTTAGGGGATTTAATGAATAAGCTTTCTGAAATAAATCCAGAAGAATTAACTACACAAAAGAAATCAGGACTCAAAAAATTATTTAATCGAGTTAGTCGCTCTGTTCAGGAAATGATGACAAAATATCAAAAGTTAAGTACTCAAATTGATAGAATTGGTATACAGTTAGAACATTCCAAACGAGGACTTATAGAAGATGTTCATATGCTGGACAAACTTTATGAGCAAAATAAAACCTATTTCCAAGCATTAAATGTATATATTGCTGCAGCGGAATTAAAAAAAGAAGAGATTATTAATAATACAATTCCAGAACTTCGTAGAAAAGCAGAAGCTTCCAATGATCAAATGGCTTATCAGGAAGTTAACGATATGGCGCAGTTTTTAGATCGATTAGAAAAAAGAGTATATGACTTACAATTATCAAGACAAATTACCATCCAGAGTGCTCCACAGATTCGTATGATACAACAAACCAATCAAACGTTAGCTGAAAAAATACAATCGTCAATTATGACCTCTATTCCTCTTTGGAAAAACCAAATTGCGATTGCGTTAACACTCAATCGTCAAGCAAAAGCCGTAGAAGCTCAAAAACAAGTGACAAAAACTACAAATGATTTACTTTTAAAGAACTCAGAGATGCTAAAAGTGAATAGTATTGAAACAGCAAAAGAGAATGAACGTGGTATTGTTGAAATTGACACATTGAAGAAAACCCAAGAAAACCTTTTACAAACAATTGAAGAAACAATTCGTATTCAAGCAGACGGCAGAGTCAAACGAAAAGCTGCAGAAATTGAAATCGGTCGTATGGAGGAAGAATTAAAACAACGTCTCCTATTAATTGCAGAACAATCTCAAAAGAATTAACAACTAACGAGTTATACTCAAAACAAAACCGCCTTCAAAAAAGGCGGTTTTTTATGAACTCTTTACTACATGATGTAGTATTTTTTTTAATATTCTTAAAGTATCTTCCGAGAATTTTTCTAATGAGGAAGCGGTTGCAGTTTTTTTCCCAAAGATTAAGCGGAACAGCTCTAATTGTTCTTCGGTTGCATCTGCATCATTTAAAAATAAATGTAATACTGTTATATTCTTTCTTTCAAGCTCTACTACTGCTTCTGCTGTATCCATTATTCCGTTTTGGGCATATCCAAATGCGGAAGGTTCTCCATCAGAAAACATAAGCAAAAATTTATGATGCTCCGGTCTATGTTCTAGTCTTTTACCCATCCACCTTAAAGCGAATCCATCGCGATTATCCTCATGTGCATTTATGGAAAGAATATCTAATCCATTATCTTGTTGTCCGTCTTCCAATTTATGAATCCATTCAAATGTGTTCGGCTGTTTTGACTCAGATGCTTCATATGCATCTTCGTAATGTAGTACAATTTCATGTGCAATTTGTAGTTTCCTTAATACATCATGAAATAGTAGTACTGCCTTTTTCGTATCTTCAAGCTTGTCTTGCATAGATGCGGAACCATCTACTAGCAAGCCGAATACTGCGTTTAATTGTGTGCTTGGTGCAGTTTTTTTATAAAATGGTTTTGGTCGTTCTTCTGTCCAAAAAACGGACAGTTTTGATGAAAGCCTACCTTTTGATAAATTCTCACGCTTAGCTATTTGTTTTTGTTCCATCCGCTTTTTCATCTCATCAACAAATGCTTTTACATAAGGTGCTTGTTCTTGTCGGTAATTTTCCAATAATCTATTATCTTGAGCGATAGAATTTGTAATTATTCGTTTTTCATCATACACTACATGAACATTCTCTTTACCAAAAGCAGTACCCGCTTTTTTTAGAGAATCAGAACCCTTTAAAGAAAGATTGTCACTATTAAGCTCAGCTGTGCTACCAGTAGATTGCCCTTTCCCTATTTCTGTAATATCATGTCCTTCTTGCCCTTCTTCTGTGGCTATACGTTGATCAGTTTTCCCATCTCTTCCATGTTCCAATTCAAATTGTAAATGAAGTCCTTTTTCATCTTCATTTTCTCGGTGCCAACTTCTAAATACCTCTTCAATCGTTTTTTTCGATTCCTCTTCCCCTGTTTCAGAATTTTTCACACCTTTATGGTAATGAAAATCAGATTCTCGTAAATTGGAACTTGAAATAATCGAATAATATTCATGAATCGTATCTTCTTTTAAATCATCCATAAATAGATAAAAAAATTCATATACCATACTAATGGAAGATTGTGTATGGCTATTTTCATAAGCTTTCTGAATAATACTATTTGCTTTATGAAATAATTCAGGCCCTGTTACACGCATAGTACCTTCGTAAAGACAAACATATAAGTAACTAATAAAAGCATCAGCTAAAAAGCCTTTTTGACTATTTACAACTAGTTGTTGTTTATGAAATGACAAGTACATTTGAATTCTTTTCTCAAATACTTTAATCGTTCCAACTCTTTTTTTCTGGATTTTTTCAATTAAGCGAAATTCTTCTAAACAAAACACTAATTGATCCATCCATTTTGAAAATGTTACTGGCTGATTTTCTTTGTAATCTCTCCATATATGGAGGTTGAAATCTTTCCAAAATCCCTCAGCAAGTAAATAGATATCAGACATTCTACCAGCATTCATTAGGCTTTCTTCACGATGTCTCCAAAACACACTAATTGACAAAGACTGCTCTTCTGGTTGAAATTCCATTAACTTACGCTCTTTTACCATTAACATTGAATTTGAAGTTAAAGCCTTGGCGACATTTTCATAATGCATTAACTGCCTTGCATCAATAGTTTCATTATTAAATTGTATAAAACGATCTATAGAAGGCATCTATATCCCTCACTTCATCCAAGAAGAGGCTAATTCTATTACAAGCTTTTTCTCTTGATCGTCCTCTAATTTTTCTGCAATTGCATAGGTGATTGCCCTCATTGGATCAATATATTCAGCTAGTTCCATAGCATATTGCATACTTCTAATCGAAGCCGCCTCTTCTGATAATAACCCTTGTTTCACTTGATTCATCAGATCTTCTGCTAAATTTAACATTAAAACATGCAATTCTTTAGATGAATTTGGAAAAAGATCCATCCATAGTTTTTCAAGAAGTTCTCCTGAGATATAGGGAATAGAATAGGATACAAATCGATTCTTTAATGCCTCATTCATTGGTGTAGTACCTATATACCCTTCATTGATTGCAGCAATAACCGAAAAATCAGGGTGTGCTTTTATGACTTCACCAGTAAACGGATTGGTTAACATTCGTCTGTAATCCAATACACTATGTAGTATAGGTAAAGTTTCGGATTTTGCCATGTTGATCTCATCAATATATAATATATGTCCTTTTTTCATTGCTTCGAGAACTGGCCCTTCCACAAATTCAATCGAGTTAAGTCCTTCTTTTAAAACAATCGTTTTAAATCCAAGTAATGCTTCCGCATCTAAATCAACTGAACAATTAATGCTTTGCACTGGCTGTTGAAAAAATGCAGATATTGTTTCAGCCAATTTGGTCTTTCCTGCACCTGTAGGACCTTTTAGTAATACCGGCTTTTTTAATGTCACAGCTAGTAATACATCTTCTAGCAAATGTTCATTTGGTGACATATAGCCACCTTCACCGATTAATTGCTTGTCTCCATCATTATGAGTTCTCTGCAATCTATTCTGTCTTTCTTGTTCGATGACATTAATCATTTCTAATTCTCCTTATGTAAAAAAAGCCGATGTTTCCACCGGCTTTTTTGTCAGACTCCTACATACATTTAACATAATTATTTTCTCTTATTGAAAATATTCTTTATAATAGCCGCCAACTTTTCCTGTATTGTCAATGACAAATAGAAATTCTTCTGTTTCATTTTTGACTTCATATGTGTTTCCAACAGTAAGAACGTTACTCACTAAGAATTTTTTTGCATCTGTATGAACACATTTTACCGTCTTAAGTGTTGGCTTTGTTGCCCAATTAGTATGTATCATATAACCACTTCCTTTATATTATAGTATACGATGGTGCACAGAAGATTTCAAACGAAAGTAATACGGATAATAGTTGATTTTCGTTTCAAGCGGCGACTCCAGCCGGAATAGCATGAGGTGAAGACCCTGGACTGAGCGTAGCTAGGGAAGCGGCTGAAGCCATGCCGGCGGAACGCGTCCGCCTGAATAGGAAATTAACGGGTCCAAAATAAAATTCGACTATGTGAACAACTTGTCGTTCACATACTGTTAGACTTTTTCAGTGCCCTCATGAGTCTTTCCCTCTACCTATAAAATAGAATTTTCACTGACCCCTACAATCGAATATTGGCGCAAAAAAATACAGACCCTCAAAAATGAGAGTCTGCATTTTATTACTAATTAAGAATTTAACATTAAGTCTTCTGGGTTTTCTAGAAGTTCTTTTACTGTTTTTAAGAATCCAACGGAATCTTTTCCATCGATTACTCGGTGGTCATACGATAGTGCCACATACATCATTGGGCGAATTTGAACTTCATCGCCAACAGCGATTGGTCGTTTTTGAATTGTATGCATTCCTAGGATACCTACTTGTGTACCATTAAGAATAGGAGTTGATAATAATGAACCAAATACTCCACCGTTTGTAATTGTAAATGAACCACCTGACATATCAGAAAGTGCTAATTTGTTATCACGAGCTTTTTTAGCAAGTTCTCCAATATTACCCTCAATCTCAGCAAAGTTTTTACGATCTGCATCACGTACGATTGGAACAACTAAACCGCCTTCCGTAGAAACTGCGATACCAATGTCATAGAAATTGTTTTTTACAATATAATCCCCATCAATTTGAGAATTCACATAAGGATATTTTTTAAGTGCTGCTACTACAGCTTTTGTGAAGAATGACATAAATCCAAGACGAACATCGTTTTCTTCAAAGAATTTATCTTTTTTACGAGAACGTAAAGCCATCACGTTAGTCATATCAATTTCATTGAAAGTAGTTAACATCGCAGTGCTTTGTCTAACTTCCAATAAACGAGAAGCGATTGTTTGACGACGGCGAGACATTTTCTCGCGAGTAAAACGCCCATCATCTTCTTGTCCAGCTGCTTTTGCAGGCGTTGGAGCAGGTGTTGCCGCTTTTGCAGGAGCAGAACCGTGTGCTGCAACATCTTGAACACGTACGCGTCCCATAGGGTCTACCGGAGAAATTTCACTTAAGTTAATACCTTTTTCACGAGCAAGTTTACGTGCAGCCGGACTAGCAATAGTACGGTCTTGTTCATTATTGTTTTCAACAACTTCTGCTGCTTTTGGCGCTTCAGATGGTGTAGAAGCAGGAGCTTCTGACGCTTTTGTTTCAGCACTTGGTTTTGGTGCTGCTGGAGCTGCAGAGCCTGAACCAGCTCCTACAATAGCAATTACTTGCCCAACTTGTACTGTATCGCCTTCTGCAAACAATAATTCACTAACAACACCAGCTTCTTCTGAAATTACTTCAACGTTAACTTTATCAGTTTCAAGCTCAACGATAAACTCACCTTTTTCAATTGTATCACCAGGTTGTTTTAACCACTGTGCAATAGTACCCTCTGTAATCGATTCTGCTAATTCTGGAACAATAATTTCTGCCACTTTAATTTCCTCCTCTTATCTAACCTTACCTTAATTGCTTTTTAATGCTTCTTCAATAATGCGTGATTGTTCTAACTTATAAGTATCAATATCACCTTCTGCTGGGCTTGAACGATGAACCCGCCCAACGTACGAAATATCTTTTCCTTTAGCTAGATCTAGTAAATATGGCAGAGCAAAATTCCAAGAACCCATATTTTCTGTTTCTTCTTGTGCCCATACTAATTGTTTTACGTTAGGATAGCGCTCGATAATGGCTTGAATTTTTTCAGCTGGGAATGGATATATTTGTTCAATACGAACAATATGCAAATAATCATATCCTTTTCCATCTTTTACTTTATCAGCTAAATCAATTGCCAATTTACCACTAGCGAAAACGATTTTTTCAACTTTTTTCGTATTTTGCCCAAGACCTGGTTGTTCGATAACTGTTTCAAATTGACCAGTAGTTAACTCTGCTACATCTGCCCCTACTAAAGGATGGCGTAAAAGAGATTTCGGAGAAACAATGATTAATGGACGAATTGCTTCTTCTTTTAACATTTTAGCTTGTCTGCGCAAAATATGGAAATAGTTTGCCGCACTTGATAGATTAGCTACTGTCCAGTTGTTTTCTGCAGCAAGCTGTAAGTAACGTTCTAATCGAGCACTAGAATGTTCAGCACCTTGGCCCTCAGATCCATGAGGAAGTAACATAACCAGCCCTGATTTTAATCCCCATTTAGAACGCGCTGAACTGATAAAGTTATCAAACATAACTTGTGCCATATTTGCAAAATCACCATATTGCGCTTCCCAAATGGATAAGGAGTTACTATCTTCCAGGTTATATCCAAACTCATAACCGAGTATTGCAGCCTCAGTTAATGGACTATTGTGAACAACGAATGATGCTTTTGAATCACTAATACTGTGAATTGGTGTTAGCTCTTCACCTGTTTTTTCATCATGAAGAACTAAATGTCTATGAGAGAAAGTCCCACGTTGTGCATCTTGTCCAGTTAATCGAATAGAATTTCCTTCTTGTAAAATAGTAGCGAATGCCAATGTTTCTGCATGTCCCCAGTCTACTTTACCTTTTCCTTTAAATGGTTCCTCACGACGTTTTAATATTTTCTCTAGTTTTTTAAATGCAGTAAATTCTTTTGGCCAAGTTAATAGCTCTTCATTAATTTTTGCTAATTGACTTTCTGGTACCCCAGTTTGAATTTCAGGCATGCCATTTAATACAGCTTCCGGAATAATAATATCATGTGCTGTTGATTGTGGAAGTTCTTTCACACGATCATATGCCTTTTGCATACCGCTGAAAACATCTTGATCTAATGATTTAACATCTGTATCCTGTATTAAATTTTCCTCTACTAATTGTTTCCCATAAATTTCACGAACTGTTGGATGCTTGTGAATAATATGGTACATAGCTGGATTAGTTACAAGTGGTTCATCCATTTCGTTATGACCATAACGACGGTATCCAAGTAAATCAATTACAATATCTTTTCCAAACTGTTTACGGTAATCATAAGCAAACTTAGCTACAGCTATAACCGCTTCTGGATCATCAGCATTTACATGAATAACAGGCACTTCGTAACCTTTAGCTGGATCTGAAGAATAGTTAGTGGAACGAGAATCGTAATGTTCCGTAGTAAACCCTATCATGTTATTAGCAATAATGTGAATAGATCCACCCGTTTGGAAGCCACGAACTCGACTATAATTTAATACTTCAGTCACAATTCCTTGACCAGGAAAAGCCGCATCCCCATGAATTAATATAGCGAATGCTGCATTTTTATCTTGCACTGGATATCCTGAAGAATTTGTAGTCTCTTGAGCAGCACGAGTTTGACCAGTGACAATTGGGCTTACAACTTCTAAATGGGATGGATTATACGCTAACTTAACCGTTAAACCAGTTTTAGAACGATAAGAGGCACCATTATGGTATTTAACATCACCATACCACCCTTTAGAAATTTCTAAAGATCCATCCTTTGGTAAGAATGCGTCACTTGGTACATGTGCAAATTCAGCGAACATCATTTCATAAGGCTTATTTAAAACGTGAGTTAACACATTTAATCGTCCACGGTGAGCCATTCCGATATTTACTTGTTTCGTATTTGTAGCGTCTGATTGACGTATTAATTCTTCAATAAGAACAACCAATGTGTCTAGACCTTCTACTGAAAATCGTTTTGCCCCAACAAAAGTACGGTGAATAAATTTTTCAAAACCTTCTATTTGAGTTAAACGTTTCAATAATTCTTTTTTATCATCTGCTGAAAGGTTCCCTTTTATAGCACCCTTTTCAATTCGTTCTTGTAACCATAAACGTTCGTCAGAATTTACAATATGAGCAAATTCAAACGCAATATTATTTGTGTATACTGATTTTAAGTGCTCAATAGCTTGTAAACCATTTTTAACGTTTTCTGGTGGATTAGTAATAAGTAATTCTACTGGGATTTCAATCAAATCTTGTTCCGATAGATTGTATGTTTTTATATCAATTTTGGATTCGTTTTTAGGACCATCATTTAGTGGGTATACATTAGCAGCTAAGTGTCCATGTGAACGAATTGCATCTGCAAGTTGAATAGCACGAATAATTTTATCAAAATTATTCGGAGATACTGCAAGATTTGAAGCCTGAATATTAGATTCTGAGGATGAAGCTAAAGAAGGAGCTCCGTATTGTTTAAATAGATTCACTAATTCATTATCTACTTCTTCTGGAGATTGTAGATATAAATCGTACTGCTCCATTACATAACCAAGGTTAGGACCAGAAAAAGCTGACCAAGGTGTTTTATTGTTCGACATTTAGAAAAACCTCCAACATTTTGTGCCTATTATGGCTGATGATAAAATGATTATAAATATATAATTACACACTAAAAATTAATATAAACTTATAAATACATACACAATTTGTGCACATTTACAGTTTACCATTCTTTCGCAATGACATAAAGAACCTTTTGAAAGAACGATTTTTCCATTACCATCTTACTACTATCTGAAAAAAATACAATCCTTTTTCACAAATTAATTTGAATTTAAAATTATTTTTTATCGCTCATTTTATTTTCACTTATTTAATTGAAATATTAGGAAAAAACAGACGAAAAATTGTTCCTTTTCCAGTCGTACTTTCTACTTCAATCTTCCCTCCATATTCAAGCATTAACATTTTTACAATACTTAAACCAAGACCAGAACCACCCTTTGATTTTGTCCTTGCTTCATCCACAATGTAAAATCGATCAAAGATTTTTGAAACTTGTTCTTTTGGAATTCCTATTCCATTATCTTGGACTGTAAGGATTGTATACAACCCATCTTGATAACCCTTGATTATTATAATTGGATCATGCTCATTGTACTTAATTGAATTATCCATTAAGTTTCTTAAAATTTGTAGTAAAGCAGTTTGTTCCATTGAAGCTACATAGGTTGAATCGATTTCTACTTGTATATGAACATTTGGATGTACAAGCTTATATTCATTTTTTAATTGGCAAATAACTTCCAATATGTTTGTTAAAGATGTTTCTTTTGAATTCTCTCTTCTTGCAAGCTTCAACATTTCTTCCATGAGCTTTTTCATTTTTTGAATTTCAACAAGAGAAATTGATAACGATTCTTCTAATACTTCTTGTTCTTCCTTTCCCCAACGATTTAAAAGGGACAAGTGTCCTTCCACAACTTGTATTGGAGTTCTAAGTTCATGAGAAACATTATAAATAAACTCATCTTGCCTTTTAATCGTTTCTGAAACTTCATTCATTAGTTGTTTATAAATAAGTAGAAGTTCACCGATTTCATCATTTGTTGAATAATTAAAACTTACTTCTTTTAAAAATTTGTGCTTTTTTGCTCTTTGCATTTCATTTCTTAACTCTTTAATAGGTTTTAATAAAATAGAAGAAATTGAATAACCAATTAGTGCAGATAATAATAGAGAAATAACAGCAAAAAATAGCATCGCAATTAAAATATAGTTCATAAGCTGAGAAAAATTCTCAAGGTCATGAGAAATTTCTACATACCCCGAAAATGTTCCGAAGTTCAGTGTCTCTATTTTATGGAAAACAATTTGATCATTTACTACTTCGCGTTGAAAATCTTCCATATTGTACGTGAATTCCGGAAAATCACTTGCATCATTAATACGTAACAATTCTATACCATCTTTGTTCATTATACGAACAGATTGTTTTTGGTTCACAATTTGATTTAACAGTGTTCGATTTCTACTAATATCCTGAATCGTTAGAAAAGGCCCTTTTGATTCAATGAAGAGAACAACCTCATTTAAGGTGTTTTGTGCTATTTTCTTTTCTGAAATAAGCATCCAATTATAAAGAGAAAAATATAAAATGACACACATCGTAAGAAAGCTCAAGAAGATAGAAATAGCTGAACTAAAAGTCCATTTTTTTTGAAGGGTCCAATTTTTCATTTTCTCATCACATACCCTACCCCTCTGACTGTTTCAATCATATGAGAAACAGCAGGCAGCTTCTTTCTTAAATGCCTTATGTATACATCAACCACGTTAGTTTCAACCTCTGTGTCATACCCCCATACTGTTTGTAATATTGCATCTCTCGTTAAAACCTTATTTTCATTTTCCAATAGATATACCAACATATCATATTCTGTCTTAGTGAGTTCTACCTCTATTTCTTCATAGAAAACTTGATGCGCATTCTTATCAACAACCAACTTATCCATTTCTAGCTTAGAAGAGGGTTCCGTGTAATTAGCAACTCTTCTCAATACCGCACGAATTCTTGCGAGTAACTCCTCTATTGCAAAAGGTTTAACAACGTAATCGTCAGCACCAGCTTCCAACCCAGAAACACGATCAATTATTGCGTCTCGTGCAGTTATAAGAATTATTGGTGTATTTTTTTGTTTTCTAACTCTTCTACATATTTCAAGTCCATTTAAACTTGGTAGCATCAAATCAACTAACAGCAAATCATATTGGTTTGAAATTGCAAGCTCCATACCCTCTCTACCATCATGACAAACGGTAACTTTAAAGCCCTCATGTTTTAATTCCAATTCAACAAATTTAGCTATATTCACTTCGTCTTCTATTATTAATAGATGAAATTCCATATTTTAACCCTACCTTTTAAAATAGCCGTTCAAATTAATTTTGAACGGCATTCGTATAAAGAAAGTTATTTTTACCAAGTTTTTTAGCAGCGTATAATGCTTGATCTGCTTTATCTAATAACTCGTCAACGCTTTTCCCATCGTGTGGATAAATGGATATTCCAATAGATGATGTTGGGGTAAATAGATGATCTCCTATCATCCAACCAATTTTTAACGTATCTTGGATAGCGTATATCAATTTTAAAATTTTTTCACTACTGCCATCTTTATAATCGTCTACTTTATCTACTATTATAACGAATTCGTCTCCGCCAAGCCTATAGCAATTGAACTGGCCATTAACGCAATGTTGAAGCTTTTCAGCAAAACGTATTAAAAATTGGTCTCCAACATCATGCCCAAATTGATCATTTACAGATTTAAAGTCATCCCCATCAATATATATCAATGCTATATTATTGTCGCCGTTTAGAGAGTCGATAGCTATTGGTAAATCTCGGTGAAACGATCGGCGATTTGGAAGTTCAGTTAAACTATCATGATAAGCCATAAACTTTAACTTATCTTCTAATTCTCTTTTTTCCGTAATTTCTCTTGAAACTACAACAAACCATTTCTCGTCTTCTTCATCTCTGTTCCTTTTTACTTCAGTAATTGAAGTATCTGCCCAGATAGTATTCCCATTCTTCTTCTTCATTAAAAGTTCTGTTCGATAAATACTATTTTCATCAATAGAGGGCAATAGATGTCCTGCTTCTACTCTGTCTTCTGATATAAGACTAAGATAATAAGTCCCCAGGAGCTCCTCTTTATCATATTGAAGAATAGTTTCATGACTAGGTGAAGAATATAGTAAATAACCTTCTTCATCTGTAATAGCTATGAGGTCATTTGAATATTCTGTTATTAGAGTAAATGTTCGCTCTATGTTTCGAAGCTCATCTATAATTCTTTTCTTTTCAGTAATATCAAATTGAATTGTTAAATACTTTTCAATTTCACCATGTTCGTTCATGATGGGTATTACATTTGCATCTACCCAATAAAAAGAACCTGACTTGGTCCGATTACGAATCTCACCCCGCCAAATACTACCATGTTTAACTGTGCTCCACATTTGTCTAAAGAAATTTTCATCATGGAAGTTTGAGTTTATCAATCGGAATGTTTTTCCAACAATTTCATTTTGTTTAAACTGGCAAGTATTTTCAAAAACTTGATTGACCATTTCAATTATGCCATTTTCATTGGTCATTGCTACTAAGGCAGCTTCATTGATTCCTTTTTTATAGCTTTCCAAAATATAAGTAGAAGCTTGCATTTCCTTAGATCGTGCTACTTTTTTTGTAACGGCGAGAATATATTGATTTTCTCCATCAAAAATAGGGATAGCTGTAGTTTCATTAACATGCGTTAAATTGGAAATCGAAAAATGATCTTGATAAAAAATAGACTTCTTTTCCAAGAAAGCTCGTTTATAATTGTTGACTATTGTCATATAATGAAATTCTTCTAAACAATCTTCTAATTTTTTTCCAATAGGATTTTCAGAAAAAACTTCTTCTGCTTTTTTATTAATACATTCATATATAAAAGTATCGTCTAATTTCCGCATAAGAAAGATATAATCATCTGACAAATCATATAGTAACTAAATTGTTTTGGAGTTATAACTGCTTCAGTCATTATTTCAAAAAATCTCCTATCGGCATTGATTCTCATATCCTTTAATCATATTTATTTAAGGATAAAGTTACAAGTATTTTAACAATTTTTTTGGAAATATCCTTCACAAAAAATTAACATATTATTAGAGTCATTTCTCTATGCAAAAGGAAAAAAAATTAGTATATTATAAAAGCAAATAATTTTATAAGACAAAGTTCGCTTTGTCGAGGGAAGGCAAATGGTGCGCCACCAGTTTTGAGCTGGTCCTAGTAGGTTCGATTCCTACCCCGAAATTTTTTATGCATTTTAAAATGAAAAATTTCAGGGAACCTAGGATGATTATGCTCATTTTGGTTCTTTAAGGGGGCACTTATTTTGATTAGAAAACGTGATTTACATGAATGCACTGCGCTTTACGAACTAATGTCTGACCCTAGCGTTCTTGCTTATGTTCGTCAAAAAGCTAGTTCAGCAGACGAATATTGGTTCATGACAAAGCAGTTAATGGAAGAAGAAGAGAAAGGTTTATCGATTTCTAGAACCATTATCAGTGATTATGGTCAACCGATAGGAACTATAAACTTATTTGATATAGAAGACGGAGCTGGATTCCTCGGTACCTGGATCGGAAAACCATTCCAAGGACTAGGTTACAATAAAAAAGCAAAAGAACAGTTTTTAAATGAAATGTTTTTCGAAACAGATATTCATACAATCTTTCTTCGTATTCGAAGAAGCAATGTCAAAAGTATTCGAGCTACAGAGAAACTTCCTTACGTTCTTAAAGCAAATACAACCCATTCTAAAATTTATGAGGCAATCAATAGCCAGTCAGATATTTATGATCTTTACTATATTCCAAAAGACTTGTTCCATCTAGTAATGTTACAACAAAGTACAGAGGAAGAACAAGCAATGTAATAAAAGGAAATAGAAATACAGACCTTGCTTCTATAGAAAACTCCCGCCAAATTGTCATTGCGGGAGTTCTTTATTTTTGTTTTTGTTAAAACTTGCATTCACACAGCCGCAGGAACGCGAAGAATGAGGCCCCCAGAAAGGAATAGCACTGAAAAATTCCTAAATGAGATTTAATAACAGTAGGTGAAACAAGTTGTTCACATACTTGATTTTATTTTGGACCCGTCAATTTCCGTTCCAGGCGGACGCTTTCCGCCGGCATGGCTTCAGCCGCTTCCCTCGCCACGCTCAGTCCAGGGTCTTCACCTCATGCACCTGACGCTTCGCTTTCGGTGCAGAAAACATTTGCTATTCCGGCTGGAGTCGCCGCCTTCCACTCCAATTAACTATTATCCGATTTTCAATCAAAAAACGTCATGCCATTAATAGAGCAAGCTTTTATATCTTAAGTTTTTTCAATTACTATTTATAGAAAATCGTTGAAAAAGGCGACACTCCTGCGGGAATAGCGTGAGCCGAAGACCCCGCAGTTGAGGGGAAGGCAATCTAAGTTCGCCGCATCCTGCGGCAACGATTGCATGACCAACATCGTGTTGGCCGAGGAGGCTAAGGCAACGCCCGCGGAAAGGGAGCCGTTTCAACGATTTTCTTATTTATCGGACGACATTATTTAGTAAAGATAAATTCTATAGACTTTTTCAGTGACCTTCGTAAAGGATGAGATAGTAACAATGGAGATACTCAAACCGGGAGGGTCATGCAAAGCGTATGCACGAACACACATCCGTGATTCTAAATTCTACTCTCCAAATTGCTGAAATACATCCTATAAGTACTCTGCGATTAGGAATATCAAAATTTTAAAATCAACCGTAATAAATATCAGAATCTTATTTTTTATGCGATAAAAGAATTTCAACAAATTGGCTTGGAGTTTTAGGAGAATTTGCAGCTTTTTGTTTATTTATAATTGTTTCCTTAGCGTTAACTAGCTTTGTAATCGATTCTAGAAATGATTGTTGTGTTAAGTGTTCCTCTTCTAATACAATTCCGAATCCTTGATTCTCAAAATAGTTCGCATTTAGTAATTGATCTCCCCTACTTGCATGAATCGATAAAGGAATTAAAAGCATTGGTTTTTTTAAAGCTAAAAATTCAAATATAGAATTTGATCCTGCTCGCGTAATAACATAATCTGAAATCTTTAATAAATGAGGAAGCTCAGTTGTGACATATTCGAATGCAATATAATTTGGTTTTCCTGTTAGTAATGCATTTAAGTTACCTTTACCACAAAGATGTATGATTTGATATTTTTTCGTTAACTCATCTAAATTGTCGTAAATGGCTTCGTTTATTTTAGCTGCTCCCTGGCTACCACCCATTATAATAATAGTCTCTTTGTATGCTTTAAACCCAGTCAGCTGCTCTGCGATTAATTCGTTTCCATTAAACAAATCTGGTCGAATAATCGCTCCGATAGATGATGCCTTTTCTGCAGGAAGGTATTTCAATGTTTCTTCAAATGTAGTAAAAATGTGTTTTGCGAAGGAGCTGGCAATTTTATTTGCAAGTCCAGGTGTTATATCCGATTCATGTATAACTACTGGTATGTTAGCGAATTTTGCTGCTATTACGACAGGAACAGAGACAAATCCCCCTTTAGAAAAAATGAGTGATGGTTTGACTTTTTTAATGATTCTTGTCGCTTGAAGTGTTCCATAAAGGACCTTAAAAGGATCGGAAAAATTTTTAATGGAAAAGTATCTTCTTAGTTTGCCATTTGAAATAGCTTGATACGGTAACGATGGGAAACTTTTAGTTATAATCGATTTCTCTATTCCATCTGAAGAACCTATATAATGTAGTTCATAGCCTTTTTCTATTAATTCAGGAATAATTGCTTCATTTAATGAAACATGCCCTGCAGTACCTCCACCTGTTAATACAATTGTGTTATTATTCATTAATAATCTCCTAACTATTTTATAACTTTAAAGGATGTATGCAAAATGCAAGAAACGAAAACATTATCTGACAAAATGATTCAAATGATTAAAATAGTCTTACCTATTTTAATCACACAATTAGCACTATATTTATTGACATTTTTTGATGTATTAATGACTGGAAAATTTAGTATTGATCATTTAGCAGGTGTTTCGATAGGTTCATCTCTTTGGGTGCCTGTATATACTGGTCTTACCGGTATATTATTAGGCATTACGCCAATTGTAGCACAATTAATAGGAGCAAAAAAGAAGGAAGAAGTCCGTATTTTTGTACAGCAAGGATTTTATATAGCTCTCTTGTTAGCAATCATAATTTTTATTGCTGTCCTATTATTAATTGATCCTGTTCTTCAGCGTATATCCCTCGAGGATAGTGTACGCGAAGTAGCAAAGAAATATTTATATATGATGAGTATTGGTCTTGTTCCACTATTCCTTTATAGTGTTATTCGCTCTTTTATTGATGCTTTAGGAAAAACACGAGTATCCATGGTTATTACTCTTTTATCTGCTCCCATCAACATTGCATTAAATTATGTATTCATTTACGGGAAGTTAGGAATGCCTGCTTTAGGAGGCGTGGGTGCTGGATTAGCATCGGCACTTACTTATTGGTTAATATTCCTTATTTCAATAGTGATCGTGTATCGTAATAAACCATTTGCTGAGTTACATATTTTTAATGGATGGAGAGCGCCTTCCTTACAAAAAATTGGATCGATTACTAAGATTGGTTTTCCATTGGTATTTCCATTTTTGCAGAAACAACCATTTTTTCTGCTGTCACGTTATTTATGAGTGCTTATTCAACAGAAGTGATATCAGCTCATCAGATTGCTATGAACTTTACTTCCCTACTTTATATGATTCCATTAAGTATTGCGATGGGAGCTACAATACTTGTTGGGCATGAAGTAGGTGCAAATAGATATAAAGATGCCAAAACTTATAGCTGGCTTAGCGTAGTTACAGCCGTCCTATTCAGCTTTATATCCGCATCTATACTTCTCTTGTTTAAAGAGCAAATAGCATCTATTTATACAAATGATCAAGCTGTAATCACATTAACTATTCAATTTTTCTTTTTTGCTGCGTTATTTCAATTATCAGATGCAATCCAAGCACCTGTTCAAGGAGCACTTAGAGGATACAAGGATGTAACAATCACATTCATTATGTCAATTGTTTCTTATTGGATAATAGGATTGCCTACTGGATACATACTAGCAAACTATACTTCTTTTGAACGCTTTGGATATTGGATAGGTTTAATCGTAGGATTAACATTAGGGGCTATCACGCTCTGTTCAAGACTTATCTATTTACAAAAAAAAATAACAAAAAACGACGCTTAAAAGCGTCGTTTTTATTTTCCTATAAATTGTTGTGTCCAATAAAAACCACTATCTGATAATCCAACGCCTATATGTGTAAAGGATGGATTCATTATATTTTCTCTATGACCTGGAGATTTCATCCATGCATCCACTACCTCTTCAGCACTTGGTTGACCCATAGCAATGTTTTCACCCGCAGTATTATAAGTGATTCCTAAAGCTTTCATTTGATCGAATGGTGAACCGTACGTTGGACTAGTATGAGAAAAATAGTTTTTATTTTTCATATCCTGTGATTTTTCCTGTGCTGATTGGGTAAGCTTTACATCAATTTGTAACGCTTTTAATCCTTCTTTAGCACGTTCTTGGTTAGTTAAATCCACAACTTGTTGAACTGTTGAAGATACTTGTCCAATATCATTTGCAGTTGTTCCAGACTTTTGAGTACTAGCTTCCTGATTTGGTGTTACAGGATTTTGTTTCGTACTTTCGATTGGTTGGTTATTTTTATTTATATATGAAAAAGGTTCATTCCCTTTTTGTTTTACAGAAATATTAGCTTCTGAAGTAGTATTTGAATTTGAATTTCCCGTGGACATAGAAGCTTCAACAGATTGAGTTGTAAATAACAGACTTCCTGCAAGTAATCCAACAATTAATGAATAATTTTTATTCATTTTCTATTCCTCCTTCTTTTGCTCCACTATTATAAACATATGAAAAAACAAATAAGTATTATAAAATATTCCATTGAAACCATTAAGACAGATAACTAGATAGCATCAACTATCCCTCTACAAATAGATGGATATTATAACCACAGTTTAGAAATATTTCATCTCAAACACTGTTGACAGTTTTATATAAAAAATATTAAGGGACTGACCTAATAGTTTGAGATTAAAAAAACATTGAGTTGAAGAACTGGAATGTAATATCTAAAACCAAGTTAACAAGCAGAAATAATAGCAGTAAATTTACGATTGCCAATGAAATAAGGAATAAAAGAATTAAACATTCGAAATAGAACACAACTCATTAATTAGATGCGGTTTTATTTCTATTTGATTCACTGGACCAGTTACCTACTTTGCCAAGAGATTTTACATTGCCCAGTCATCAGGAATCGTTTTACATATGCATATCAACAAAAAGTTAAAAAGGCATTATTATGAGCTGGATGCTAGCCCACTGATCATGCCTCCGTTAAATCGTTTCACACATCATTAAAGTCGGAAACATTCTATCTCGAACACTTGAAACACACTATAGGGCACTTGCCCATATTATTTAAATTTTTAACAATATACGCACTCAAAAAAATAAACAACCAGTCGCCGGTGTAATTACCGTCAACTGGTTGTTTAAAAAGATGTATTATTCCCTATCTCTATTATTAGGAGTCAGTCCCTAATCTTGGTAGGTTTCACTTCATTACTTACCTATAAATTGCTGAGTCCAATAGTATCCACTATCTGATAATCCAACTCCGATATGTGTATAAGAAGGATTCATAATATTTTCTCTGTGGCCTGGTGAATTCATCCATCCGTCAACTACTTCTTTTGCACTACGTTGACCCATCGCAATATTTTCTCCGGCCGCTTTGTATGTTACACCAAAAGATTTCATTTGATCAAATGGTGAACCGTATGTTGGACTAGTATGAGAAAAATAGTTTTTGTCTTTCATGTCTTGTGATTTTGCTTGAGCTGATTGTGTTAATTTCGTATCGATTTGTAATGCTTTTAAACCTTGTTTAGCACGTTCTTGGTTAGTTAAATCTACAACTTGTTGAATTTCAGAAGATACTTTCACTTCTTCTTTATTTTCTGTAGCTGGTTTTTGTACTATTGGTTCTTTTACTGTATTTGTTGGTGCTTGTGCAACTGGTTTTTTAACAGGAACATTTGGTTTTTCTACTGGTTGCTTCTCTGTTACAACAGGTTTTTCTGCTGGCTGCTTCTCTGTTACAACTGGTTTTTCTACTACCGGTTTTTCTACTACTGGTTCTTTTTCTTTCACAACTGGTTTTTCAGCTGCTTTTTCTTCTTCCATATTGACAAAGTATTTAGCAACAATTTCATTTGCAACTAATTTAGCATTAGCTACATATTTAAAGTTATCGTATGCTCTCCAATTATATTGATTTATTAATTTATATGGAGACTTCAATTGATAATTAACAACTGCTTTTGCCTCGGAAGTGGTGTTTGAATTTCCAGTTGTTGTTGATGCTTCAGCTGTATTTGTAGATAAAAACAAGCTTCCTGCAAGTAATCCAACTATGATTGAATTTTTTTTATTCATTCTCATTTCCTCCTTCTTTTGTGCACCCTTATTGTAAACATAAAAGAGGAGAAATTTTTCACATAACATTTACCAACAAAACCATTAGATTAAAATATATTGATAGAAATAGAGTACTATTTGATTACTTTTGGATATAATGACCAATAAAATTAAAATTTACACATCATTCGCTGTTGACACTTTTAAATACTCCTCTTCATAGACAGATAATAAGACATGTTTATCTTCTTCACTAAGCTCACTACCTTGTATACGTTGAATCGCAAGTTGATACTTTTTTACTGAAGATAACCTTGCTCTAGGATGAGTAAATTCATCTTTTAACTCACTGTTTATAACAAGACGAATCTCGTCCTCTGTTTGAATTTTTTCTAGAGCAATTCTTCCTTTATATAATTGTTGAAAAGCCTTTATCATTTTGAAACACTTCCCATCATCTCGAGTTTATCAATTTTATCTCCGATAATAACGATCTGAGGATCCATCTTCATGTACTCAGGTATCCATTGAACCATTCCATATGCATACTGAAATAGAAAAGGATATTTATGACCTTTTAATGGTACATAGCCTTTCATCCGATATACCGTATCAGGGAGACTTCTTACCCAAGTCTCAAACTCTTCTTGTTCAACTGCCTCTTGAAAAGTATATAGACGGGTAGACAGAAATAGTTGTTTACCTAGAGCTGTTTCGTTAATGTCTTTCTCATGGTGAGTAGCTTCTAGCTTTTTTATTAATGATAATGGAAGTTTACTATTGGATGTTTGTATAATCGGAGCAGAACTATTTAAAGACTGTAATTGCATAGTGACAGTTGCTACTTCCGAATCACTGAGTAAATCAATTTTGTTTGCTACTATTAGATGGGCGTGTCGTATTTGTTCTAAAAACAACATTCTAGTTTGAGGCGTCAAGTGATCACGATCTATCCATCTCTTACAATCCGCAACTGTTATAATCCCTTTCATATTTAACTTATTTGCAAATAAAGGTGAAAAAACTGCATCCATCGCTTCAACGGGATGAGCAGCACCTGTTGTCTCTATTATTAAGA
The DNA here is from genome assembly GCF_042055255.1 of Psychrobacillus sp. PGGUH221. Taxonomy (NCBI): domain Bacteria; kingdom Bacillati; phylum Bacillota; class Bacilli; order Caryophanales; family Bacillaceae; genus Psychrobacillus; species Psychrobacillus sp. PGGUH221. The sequence continues at coordinate 102,376 of NZ_JAQMHQ010000003.1, read as the reverse complement.
CATCAAATTCCTCTCCTTCTAAAAGCATTTGAAGCTGTGCTTCCATCTTTTCAGATCCTGTACAGCATATGCATCCTTCCAACATTTCTTTTAAAGGTATATCTTCATCTACAGCTCTGCTATCGAAATTAAGCTTCCCTAACTCGTTCATAATGACTGCAGGTTTAATACCCTCTTCTTTAAATTGAGCAATTAAATGTGATAATAAGGAGGTCTTTCCGCTTCCTAAAAAGCCACTTAATAGATAAACATCTTTCATTTTATGTTTTCTCCTTTCATTTCAGCTATGTTAAACTTTGCTATTGTTAAATTACAATCATACAAGATTATTGAATCAATTCGACTTTGAGCTTATACGCTAGACCGCAAGAGAAAAAGTAACTTACTGTCTCATAGGACCGTTCATCCGGCTATCAAGATGCAAATCTGAATAACTGAGCTTTCATTTAAAAAGCTGACCTATGAAGGTCAGCTTTACTTTTACTTATTCAGAAGCTCCAAAACAACTTCTTTAGCTTTTTGTAATTGTGGATCATCTTCTAATACTTTTGCACGAAGTTTATCCATTAATAAATAAGAAGTTTCTCCTGATAGTTCACCAGTTGATTCAAGCTTGTTTTCAGCTTGGAATTTTTTCACTGCTGTAGTCATTTGATTATCGAAGTTTTCGTTTATTTCACCAACTTCATATCCAACTGCTTTTAACATTTCTTTAGCATTTTGAATAACTTCGGAAGATTGGCCTTCTTTTAAAGTTTCAGCAGGATCTAATGGTGCAAGCATTGCATAGGATGGGTATTCGACAGCATAATCAGGGGCTATCCCTTTCTCATGTATCCAATTACCGTCAGGTGTTAACCATTTAGCAGTCGTAATTTTAATGTTCGATCCATCTGGTAAATCATTAACTGATTGAACTGTACCTTTACCAAATGAATTTAAACCTACTAATGGGATATCTGCAGATTCACTTAATGCGCCAGCTAAAATTTCTGATGCGGATGCACTACCTTCATCAATGATCAAGGATACTGGCACTTTAACTTTCTCACCTGGAGAAGCTGAATAAACAAACGGTTTTCCTTTTTCTTGTATTTGGACGATTGACTTTCCATCTTTTAAGAAAAGATTAGAGATATCAATAGCACTATCAAGAAGACCACCTGGGTTTTGACGAACATCAATAACCAATGCCTTCATTCCTTGATTTTCCATCTCGCTAATAGCGGTCAAAAGTTCATCATATGTGTCTCTAGAGAAGCTAGAAATAATAATATGTGCAACATTATCACCAACCATTTCAGCATAAACCGTTTCGATTGGAATATCATCACGAACTATTTTAATATCCATTGTTTCACTTTCTCCACGTTGTATGGAAAGTGTAACTTCTGTACCTTTACTACCACGTATTAGAAGTACGGCTTCAGAAGCAGTATATCCTTTTATATCTTTTCCATCTACTGCAAGAATTTTGTCATTAGGCAATATCCCTGCTTTTTCGGCTGGAGAATTCTTAATAGGAGATACTACAGTGATCACACCATCTCTTTCTTGAATCTCTGCACCAATCCCTTGGAAGCTAGAAGATATACTCTCATTAAACTGGGAGGCTTCTTCTTTATTCATATAATCAGAATATGGATCTTCTAGTGCATCAATCATTCCATTAATGGCACCGTTAACTACTGAATCTTGATCAATATCTTTATAGTATTCTTCTTTTAACTTATCATATGCCATATAAAGTTTAGAGAACTCAGTTCTTTCTGACTCGGGTAATTCTTCGCCTAGGACATTACTTTTGCTAACATTTAAAATCATCATCGTTAGTGCAGCTGTTGCGACAATTAATGCTAAAATCATTACGAAAAAACCAAATGGCTTTATCTTTATATAACGTGATGCAGGTTTCTCTTCAGTAGATTCCACTTCATCATTTGATTGTTTTTGTTCGTCCAAATTTTTCACCCTTTTCTTCCAAAAATCTTATAAAATAGACTGTCATCTCCATGACAGTCTATTTATCAAGATAATCTAGTTAAGAAGTAAACTCTTCGAAAAAGACAGGTTAGTCTTGAATAGCTGCTTCTAACGCAACAACTACCATATCGTTGAACGTAGTTTGACGTTCTTCAGATGTCGTTGCTTCACCTGTAATAATATGATCGCTTACAGTTAGAACTGAAAGAGCTTGACGACCAAATTTAGCAGCTAAAGTATAAAGTGCAGCTGATTCCATTTCCACTGCTAATACACCATAACTTGCCCATTTTTCATTTTGCGCATTTTCGTTATAGAATAAATCTGCCGTAAAAACATTACCTACTCTTAAATTTAACCCTGCTTCTTTTCCAGCATTATATGCTTTATATAATAAATCGAAATCTGCAGTTGGAGCATAGCTTACATCATCTAATAAAACTTTGTTTAATGTAGAATCTGTTGAAGCACTTTGAGCAAGAATAACGTCACGTACCTTCACGTCTTTTTGTATTGCTCCACATGTACCTACACGAATCAATTTTTGTACATCATAATCATTCATTAATTCATGAACATAAATTGAAATAGAAGGCACGCCCATCCCAGTACCTTGTACTGAAATTCTTTTTCCCTTATATGTACCAGTATATCCAAACATGTTACGAACCTCATTATATTGGACAACATCTTCTAAAAATGTTTCTGCAATATATTTAGCACGAAGTGGATCTCCGGGTAGTAAAATTGTATCTGCAATTTCACCTTTTTTTGCTCCAATGTGTATACTCATTTAAATACCTCATTTCTATAACGTTTCGGCTTAATGATACCGTTTTTTTAGTTTAAATGCAACGATATTGCTAGCGTACCGCTTCATAATATGACTCCCAAAGTTCATCAAAAACTGTCGCACTCATATCAGGATGTGCAAGTTCTTCAATATACTTAGAGAGCGCATCAAATGAAGTCTCTGCTTTTGGAAAATCATGTTGATTAAACATCGTTTCTGCAAACAAACTCTTTTTATCCTTCTTTCCTCCTCCTCGGTATTTTAAAACATATAAATAAAATGATTGTTTCATATTACACCTCCAACTTTAGTCATGAAGTCATAGATTTCAAAAAAACATGTAGATAATTCTATCTAAAACAAGTAAACTTTAAAGTAATCAAAAAGCATTACAAATAAAGGGGTTGGTATGATTGTTAAAGAGGTTCAATAAAAAAATTAAGCCTATGAATTCAACAAAAAAGAATAAAAAAGAAAAGAAAACCTTAAAGATTAAGAAAATACCTTCATTAAATTTATTTAGTAAAAACAAAAAAACGAAAAATTTCACTTCCATCTCTTCCAAAAAGAATATTGTAAACTCAATTAGAGGTAGAGTAATTATTATCTTTTCAGTGCTAATTGTAATCTTAATATCCATGTTAGTATTGACCTCTAATAAGATGTATACATCTCAAAAAGCTCTCGAGAAATTTACAAACGTAGATATTAAAGAACAAATGATGGTAAATCAAATTTCAACGGAAATTGCTCAACTAGCTAACGCAGAACAGAGCTATATCATAACCGGTAAGTCAAATTATATGGCAAGTCATAAGAAATATAAAGATGCAATCATTACACACATTAAAGAATTGAATAAAACTTATAGAAATCGACCAGAGGAATTACAAAAAATATTATCAATTGATCAGTTTTTTACAACCTACCTACAATATTCAGATCGTGTAATTAATATCCGAGATGAGCAAGGCATTGAATCTGCACAAAAACTAGTAAACGCAGGTAACGGGAAAACTGCAATGAATTATATTGATGTACATATAGCTTCAATGAACGAACTACTAGCCAAAAAAAATGCGAATCAAATTGCCCTATTAAAAAAGGAAAATAATACAGCAATGTATTTGTTCATTGCTCTAACGGTATTCTCAGTTGCTTTAACATTATCTTTTGGTATTTACTTATTCTATTCCATCAAACGTAGTACGAATTCTATTAACCGATCTATATTAGATATAGCTCAAGCTGGCGGTGACTTGACTAGAAGAGTAAAAGTTAGATCAAAAGATGAATTTGCTGAAATTGCTGAAAGCACAAACGTTTTAATCGCCTCTATCGCAGATTTAGTAAAACGTGTAAGTTTACTGACTGAGAATGTTTCTGCAAGCGGACAAGAGCTCATGGCTTCTTCTGATGAAACAGCAATAACAATTCAATCTATAGCTGATTCAACGAACGAAATCGCTGCAGGAAGTGAACAAACTATACGAAGTATGAATGTTGCTATTCAAAAGATGAATTTACTAGAAGAAGCAACAAGGTATTTGAACAATGATGCACAAGCAGTAAAAGAAGCAACAGATCAAATGATGACAGCTGCACGTAAAGGTGGAGAATCAGTACAACACTCTTCTAATGTGATGATGAGCATTGAAGAGACAATGGCTAACACTTCTCAAACTGTACAAGCGCTTGGTACAAAATCGTATGAAATCACTTCCATCATTAAAACGATTACTGCAATTGCTGAACAAACAAACCTACTAGCACTAAATGCAGCTATTGAAGCTGCTAGAGCAGGAGAACATGGACGAGGCTTTGCTGTAGTTGCCGATGAGGTTCGTAAACTTGCTGAGCAATCTCAAAATGCTGCAAAAGAAGTTACAGGAATTGTTACATCCATTCAATCCGAAGTTACTTCCATCGTAAAACAAAACCATGAAGGTGTAGAAAATGTAATTCGTGGTGTGGAAGTAGCAAATGAGACAAATGCATCATTAGAGCAAATAATGGATCAGACAAATGAAACGATTACAATCATCGATAAAATGGTAAAACAAATTGAAGAAACGCTTAACTTTAGTCATGAAGTTGCTGCTTCTTTCATTGAAGTTAATCAGATTGCTGAAAATACAGCAACTAATACAGAAACATCTGCCGCCGCAGCTCAGGAAGGTTCAGCTGCAATGGAAGAAATTAATGCTTCTGCTGTAGAGTTATCAAATCAAGCAGATGAGCTTAGAAATGTTGTCAATGAATTTAAGTTATAATAATAAAAGCACAGAAGATATTGCTCTTCTGTGCTTCTTTTTATTAGTAAAAGTTATCATTAGCTTTGTAGAACAATTTTTCAGCAAGCAAAACACGGATATGCGTTTGTCGCAAGATAAGTTGCTTCTTAGTCGACCTCACAAACTGAAATAAAAGTGCCTTTTAAAATAATTTAATATACTCTTCGTAGCCTTCTTCGATAAGCTTTTCTTTAGGAATAAATCGTAATGCAGCAGAATTAATGCAATATCGAAGTCCTGTTTCTTCTTGTGGACCATCTGGAAAGACATGTCCTAAATGTGAATCAGCTGTTTTACTTCTTACTTCTACTCTTCTCATACCGTGACTATCATCGAATTTTTCTATAACCTCTTGATCCTCAATTGGTCTAGTAAAGCTTGGCCATCCACACCCTGCATCATACTTGTCTTTTGAATGAAACAAAGGTTTGCCAGAGACAACGTCTACATATATACCTTCTGCAAAATGCTTATCATACTCATTTTGAAAAGGAGGCTCTGTACCATTTTGTTGCGTTACATAAAACTGCATGTCTGTTAATTTTTCTTTCATTATATTTACCCCCAATTTTTTTCTTTGAAAGCTGCTCTTCCAGATCCAACATAATAACGATTATAATGGGTAGGATTTTTTTTGTAATAATCTTGATGATAAGCTTCGGCTGGATAAAACTCTTTAGCCGGAATTATTTTGGTAGCCACTTTTGTTTGAAACTTATTTGATGCATCTAAATTTGCTTTTGATTTCTCTGCTTGAACTCGTTGTTGCTCAGAATGATAGAAAATGGCTGTCTGATAGGAAGAGCCTCTATCGAAAAATTGACCATTATTATCTGTCGGATCAATATTCATCCAAAATATTTCTAATAATTTTTCATAAGGAAATATTTCTGGATTGAACGTTATTTGGACTGCTTCATAATGACCGGTTGCATTGGAACAAACTTGTTCATACGTCGGATTTTCAATATGGCCACCTGTATAACCAGAGATCACTTGTTCAATTCCATCATAAGTATCAAATGGCTTCACCATACACCAGAAACAGCCTCCTGCAAATGTTGCTTTTTCCATTTCTTTTTCCTCCTTACTCAGATGGGATAATTATTTCTAAAGTAATGATATCTTCCTCCAAATTCAATTCTTTTGCTCGAACACGGACTCCTGAAGACATCGGTATGCTGGCTAATTGGATAAGAACTTCCTCTTCTTCCGGTTTTACGATCATCCATTGTGGCAACTGAATTGAATCTTTTAATACTTTTAGCACTGTTTCCGGAGGAAGCTGTAATTGCCCTATTTCTACAGAAGATTGCTCTAAACGAATATTCCCATTTTCCTCAACATAAGGTTCAAAGAATAATTTTACAGGAAGAACAGTTGAGAAAATTGTTAACTCTGAGGATAGTATCACTTGATCTTCTATAGTCAAATTCACCGGAAGCGGTTTTCCCTCCATAGCTTTCTTCATAAAAGTATTAGCAAGTCCTTCAAAATCCTCTTTTGTCGCGTTAACTGTAAGGACATTTCCTGTAACATTTGGAGTTTCTAATAGGACATCTGAGGATTCAGATGGAGTAGAAATCCAATAAAAAAGTCCGATTATTGACCCTACTATTAATAGTATTAATAAAAAAAATGCAATCTTCCATTTGTTCATCTCTCTCAACTCCCTAAAACAACAATTCCCTATTTTGCTCATCAATAAAACCACAATTATTTAAGGAGCTTATGATAGAATCTTTCATTAATTGATATCCCTTACTATTCGGATGAAAAAAGTCTGTATGATACACTAAATTGGCATTTGTATCAAAATGCTTGCCAATAGGTATGTAACATGCATTTTTGTCCTCTTTTGCTATCATTTCGATTGTACTATTCCATTCCTCAATGATTGTTTCAAATTCATTCTCTTCGTTCGATACGACGGTTAGAGGGTTATAAATTCCTATCAAAAGTATTTTACCATTACTATTAATCTCTCGAATCTTCTTCATGATTTTCACATAATTATTCTCGAATGCATTTAGTCCCTTTTGGAATGGCTCAACTTTTAAATTAAATAATTCTTTTTTAACGATTTTCATCAAATCGTTTCCACCAATCGTAATAGTTATTATATCAGCGTTTCTAATAGCATAATCAAAGTCACCGTTATTCATAAGTTTTAATAATTGGTCGCTTCTTCTACCTCTTAATGCAGTATTGGTTAAAATAACATCTTCTATTCCTTTATATTGTAATAGTTCTGTCTTTAATCTTCCAATATATCCATCTCTTTTTAATTCATCTCCAACACCTTTTGTTAGAGAATCTCCCATTCCTACTAATTGTATAGTTCTAGGAAAAAAAGTATAAGGAATTACATACTCCTCGAATGAAATCGCTTCTTTTTTGGTAAAATCTGTAGCAAATTGCTCCTTATTTGTACAACCGGTTAAAAATATAATAATACAGAATAAATATAGGACGTACTTCATTCCTATCCCCTTTCGATAAAATAAAAGCAGGGACAAATCCCTGCTTTTCCTAAGTAAGTTAATCAGTCATATACATAAAACCAATAGCCCCTGGACCTGTATGTGTACTTATTACAGGGGAAGTAAATGATACTTGAATATTCTTAAAACCAGTTTCCTCTATTAGTTTCATTAAAGGTGTTGCCATGGAAAATCCATTTGCATGCGAAATCCCAACAGCTTTTACTATTTTTCCTTTTGTATCTTCTGTAAATTGTTTAAACAAATGACTTACTACTTGTTTATGACTTCTTACTTTTGCAATTGGTGTATATACACCATCTGTTAAATTAGCAATCGGTTTTATAGAAAGTAGTGACCCAATTATTGCAGTGCCCTTACCAATGCGACCACCTTTTACTAAGTTATCTAATGTATCAACAACTACATATAAATTTGTGTTTGACCGTATTTTTTCAATTCTATTTAAAATAACTTCTAAACTTTCACCATTTTTAGCCATTTTAGCAGCCTCTTCAACTTGAAAAGATAAAGCAAAGGAGATAAATTTAGAATCAAAAACTGTTACATCAGAATCAGTCATTTCAGCAGCAGCTTGTGCGGATTTAACTGTTCCACTCATTCCACCTGTCATATGTATAGATAATATTTGATCTCCATTTTCTCCTAACCTATCATACAGCTCTTTAAAAACACCTACTGCAGGTTGAGAAGACTTTGGTAAATCCTTTGATGATGCCATTTTTTCTAAAAACTCTTCTGGATTTATATCTACACCATCGGTATATGATTCACCATCAATTTGTATCGTTAGTGGTACTACATGAATATTGAAGGCTTCAATCAGCTCTTTTGATAAATCAGCTGTTGAATCCGTTACAATATGAATTTTAGACACATGATCCCTTCCTTCCTATATATCTTTATTATAAGAAGAAGTGAAGCGTTATGTAAACTATTTGCTATTTAAATTCATTTCAAAGTAACGGTTACTAATAATAGAATAAACCTCTTCTAAGACAATTTTAGAATCATTCATTTGAATACTTTATACACTATATGATGGCAGTATCGAAATTTGAACTTTTGTCGCAGGAATTTTGTTGTTATTTTTCTCCATAATATTTGATGTACCTTGTATAACAATAGGTACAATAGGTATTCCTGCATCCTTAGCGATTCGAACAAATCCTGATTTAAATTCTCCGAGTCCATTACCTTTGTTTCTCGTCCCTTCTGGAAACATTAAAATAGAATGGCCAGTTCTAAGTTGCTTCACAGTTTCATTTATAGACTCATAAGCGCTTCTTCTGTCAGTTCGGTCCAAAAAAATGCAGTTCATCTCAGTCATCCACTTTGCTATTAATGGAATTTTCTTCACTTCTATTTTGGATATAAATCCAAAAGGTTTAGGTATATAAGTAAATAATGCTGGGATATCAAAATTTCCTTCATGATTGCTTATAAAAAGTACTGGTCCTGTTGGAATATTTTCTAGACCAGTAACTTCGAATGTACTTTTTGTTCTTTTTAATATTCCAGAAGCCCATCTTTTTGGTGTTTGTTGCACAAGTTCATCATACTTTTCGATACAATTCGTTTTTTTGAGCTTTTACTTGATGAAGTATCGGCATACTTGCAGGTAAGTAAGCAAATAAAAACCCAAATGTTCTTAAAGAGGTATACAACTTAGTCATTTACCTTTCTTTCGTAAACCAAATAGGCAAATGTAATGCCTTCGGGCGTTTGAAAATCTTCCGAAGTATCAACAAGGTCCCATTCATCAGAACTATATGTCGGAAAAAAAGTGTCCCCTTCAAAAACATTTTGTATAAATGTTATATAGAGTCGATCCGCTTTTGACAATACTGATCTAAATATTTGTTCTCCACCAATTATCATAACTTCCTCGTGGAAATCCTTCGCAATATTAATCGCTTCTTCGATCGTACTTACTACATCTGCACCTTCTACCTTATAAGAGGGATTTCTTGTAATCACAATATTTTTTCTTCCAGGAAGAACTCTTCCTATCGATTCAAAAGTTTTTCTACCCATTACCATTGCCTTGCCCATCGTTTTATTTTTAAAATAAGCTAAATCTCCCGGAATATGCCAAGGCATCTCGTTGTTTAAACCGATTACTCTATTTGGATCATGTGCTACGATTAATGAAATCATCATTTTATCTCCTTTACTTCCTTACACCGCAATAGGTGCTTTAATACGAGGATGTGGATCATATCCATCTAAAGAAATATCCTCTACTTCAAAGTCAAAAATAGAATTTTTATCGTCAGAAAGTAAGAGTGTAGGTAACTTTTTTGGCTCCCGTTGTAGCTGCGTTTCGACTTGATCAATATGATTTAAATATAAATGAGCATCTCCAAGTGTATGAACGAATTCTCCAACTTTCAATTGACATTCTTTTGCTATTAAATGTGTTAATAATGCGTACGAAGCTATATTAAAAGGAACACCTAAAAATACATCTGCACTTCGTTGATACAGTTGACAGGATAGCTTCCCATTTGCCACGTAGAACTGCATGAAAGAATGACATGGTGGTAGTGCCATATCATCTACTTCTGCAGGGTTCCATGCTGTAATAATATGTCTTCTGGAATCTGGATTGTTTTTTAACTGATTAATAAGATTTTGAACTTGATCTATCGTTTGTCCATCATTACCTGGCCACGATCTCCATTGTTTTCCGTAAACTGGACCTAAATCACCAAATTCATTTGCGAATTGATCATCAGAAAGTATTTTAGAACGGAAAATCTCCATTTGTTGTTCTACAATTGTCTTAAATGTATGGTCATTCTCTGCTCTTACACCAAAGTTGGTCATATCTGGCCCTTGGTAGTTTGGACTATTTACCCATTTTTCAAAAGCCCATTCATCCCAGATATGATTATTTTCCTTCATTAATGTTTTCACATTTGTGTCCCCTTTAAGGAACCATAATAATTCACTCACAACTAATCGAAATGCTGTCTTTTTCGTTGTTACAAGTGGAAAACCGTTCTCTAAATTAAAGCGCATCTGATAACCAAAGACACTTTTCGTGCCAATACCGGTTCGATCTTCCTTTATAACTCCATTATCTTTAATATATTTGCATAAGTTTAAGTACTGTTCCATTGGAATTCCCCTTTTTTTTAATTTCTATTCATTCTAAGTTTCCTATTATAACAAAAAAGCTCTCATTTATGAGAGCCACTTAGGAGGTGTATTTTTGGACCAATAAATTTCTCCTAATGCATAATGCTTTGAATACTTGTCTTCTGCAAGATGATAATGAAAATTAAAATAATACCCATCTTGTGGTTTTTTGTCTGTTCTCACATGAAATCGGATTAAATCTTTTCTTGTTTCATTATTATAAATGTTAAATATTTTCTCGTGATATTCCCCTGATGGCTGCTCGGTTATAGCCAAATTTATGACTTTATCTTGAGCCATTTTAGCAACCGTTGTATCAATCACTTCCTGTATACGTGGGAAGATGATTTCATTAAATTCATTTTGGATTACAGGACCTATACGCTCGCCAAACTTTATGTATGATTGTTCTCTTGCTGCTGTGGAAATAGAATCCGTTAATGCCAGACCCTCATCAATTTCTACCTGTTCATAACCGATGTTCTCTACATTTGAATGAAAAGACTTTTCTGGATTTTTGTTGTCTAATAAATGCTCCCAAATAAGATGATCCGGAGAGATTAGACCGAATGTTAGCAATGCTACCGTAATAATAATTGATTTTTTAATCCATTTCTTCAACAAATATCACCTTCAATTTTGACCATTTTTTAAAGAACAATTATGATTATAAACGTTTTGGAGAACAAAAGGTTTATAAATCCTCTCTTTCATTGTACAATAAATGTTGTAAACATACAGTACGTTTTTTGAATAAGGAGGAGAATTTATTATGAGTACAAGCTTAGTAATTGGAATTGGATTTTTATTTTTATTAGGATATTTAACTTCTCTAAACTTTACTGACTAAGTTCAAACGTTCTCGGTTTGTTTTGGACAGACTTTTCCGCGTGTTTTTTATAAAAGAGAGTCGTGACGATAGTCACAACTCTCTTTTTTTCGATACATATATGGCTACCACGTATTCAGACAACAACTAAAAAGAAACGCTTTACGAAGCGTTTCTTTATATTTCAATGATGCCATAATGAAATTTAGAGGTCTGTCGGGTAAGTCTATGAAATCCAAATCTTTCAAATAAATCCGAACGGAAATGAGCTTTTACAACTACTCTTTTCTTTGCAACTCTTTTGGCTTCTTCCACCCACTCCAGTGTTAATAAGTGATGTTGCCCAATTGCTCGGAGTGGTTGAAAGTTTGAGGACTCCTCAATTAACTCTTCAAACATCGGGTCCATATATACTACATCATATGAGTTGCTTTCTGTTGCTTTTAATGCTTCCACAGCATTCACATGTGCTAATTTCACATTTCTCATACATGTTTTTAACTCAACAAAATCAGTCTCATAATTTTTTAAACCAACTGACACAATATAGGCAATGATTTCATTTACTTCACATGCATAAACAGTACCCATATCCCCAGTTGCATAAGCAGCAATTATGCTATCCGAGCATAATCCAGCAGTTGCGTCGAAAAAACTATTCCCTCTTTTCAGATTTGTTGCTTCTAAAAAGGAATCAGATTCACCTTTTAGAAGCCTTTTCAACCGAAATGCAGCGGAATTTGGATGAAAGAAAAAAGGAATATTTGAGCCATTAGCGTAGAACTCTAGTCTTTCCTTGCTAACTACTAATAAATCCGAGTCATATTGTTCATGCATAGCTCTTACAGATTTCTTACTCCGATTTACATAAGATATAGAAAGCTCAGTTGCAATAGTTTGTGCTTTTTCAATAAATGATTCATTTGTTCTTCCAGCTGTAGTTACGATTGTTTTCATGAAGAAACGATTTGGGTAAGCACACCAGACAAATGATCTTTAATAGTTTCCATCGAATTACTTTCTATTTGTTCACGTGGGATAAAGTATGCCAATTCTTTATCTTTCCATATTGCAATTGAAGGTGAGCTTGGAGGAATCTCCTCGAAATAACTTCTCATAGTCGCTGTAGCATCTTGGTCTTGTCCGGCAAATACTGTTACTAGATTATCCGGTTTTTTGTCTAACTCATTAACTGCGGCAACTACTGCTGGTCTTGCTAAACCTGCAGCACATCCACACACTGAGTTAATCATTATTAAGGACACTCCCTCAGCGTTAGCCATATGATTCTGTACATCCTCAGGGGTTACTAATTCTGTAAATCCAGCATCTGTTAACTCACTTCTCATTGGTTTTACTACTTGTTTCATATATTCATCGTACGCGTTCATCATTTCTCCTACTTTCGTTGATTCTCAATTTCCCTTTATCTTAAGGGATTTCTAATTTATATTCTACTCAAGTTTACTTGTATTTTCACTTTTTTTCACTTTTAATGTTATTTTTTTGTTAGTTTTTATTGTTATTATAATTTTTACAAACGTTATAATTGATTATAAAAAGGTTTTGATAAAATGAAAGAGTTTCCTATGTTCCATAATGTACTTTCTACGAAAGGCATATTTGTTGATAGGTCAATATCAATATAACCAGATACCCATTTCATACTAAAATTGTCAGAACCAGCATTTACCCCTATTATCATGATTCGAGTACTGTCAACAGTTGGCGCAGTACCGATTAGCGTGTTCTGTGTGTACATATTTGTTCCACCTGTAGTGCCTAACATAAGACTAAGCGTATAAGCAGTATATGTCGCATTTTCCACTTTTCTACCAATATCCTTCAATATAATGCGTATCTTCTTATATCCAGCTAGCTACATTCTGTGCTTCGGAATAAGAGAAAGCAGTAGTCCCATCAATTTTGGAAATCTTCACATATTCTCATCCACCACCACCGGGTTTCAAATTAACTTCATTAATCGCACTAACTATAGAAGTCTTATTTTCCGTTGATAATGTAGAAATATCTCCAAGCTGTGAAGTCAACGCCTTTTTATCTAAAGCCATTTGTAGACCGGGAATTAATTAATTTCTGATTCTATGTTATAAAAAACAGCTAAAAAAACCACCATATTAAATGGTGGCCAGATTTATCAACTATTTTAATCGTATTGATGTTGCTGAGAAAACTTATACAGGAATTCCCAATATTCATCAGCAAAACCACTTTCAGCCCATAGTTCCCCATAAGCTTCTGTATGTGCTCTAAGTGTAGCATCTTTAGTCCAGAAAAGTGCTTCATACCAAGGTATTTTCTTACTCATTCTTTGAGTGATTTGATAATGATAGTTATACTTTGGTATAAAAATCGATAGCATTTTTCCTTCTGTTGTGTCCAGTTTTCCTGCAAAACGTTTTTCGAAAATATGATGTCTTTCCCAACCGTTCCCCATATAATTACTAGGTGCAGATATATTTTGAAGTGTACTATATGGTCTTACACCTTTTGCTAGAGCCGGCTTTAAAACAGATGGACTGTCTTGTATCATTCTATTAACTCCACTGACAGCAGGAATTCCTGGAAATACCATTGCTGCTCCATCAGCAACTACCCAGAAACCACTCCAGAAACTTGGGTTTTGATTATACTCATACAATGAAAGTGAGAAGCTTCCAATATCAAAAATAGTATCAACAGCCATAGGTGAAATTTCACTTTCAACTGGTACTTGTTCAACAAAAATATAGTATTTATCTGTTTGTGTTATTACCCCGTTACTATCCGAGTACTTAAATGTTACTATGTGAGTTGGTAGAAAATCTTGATTGAATTGTCCAAAATAAGACAAGTCTTTTTTGCTTATTTTATTCAGATTAAAAGATGCGTTTGAATCTTCACTTGTTTCAACCAAATTAGTAAGATAATCGTTAAGAGAAAGTTCAGTTATAGTGATTCCTGTTTTAACCTCTGAAGACATGGAATCAATTACAGATACAGATATTGAGTTTTTGAGGTTTGTAGTTTCATTTTTCTTAGCTGAAATAGACAATGGAGTTGATACAATCAAAAGAATAGCTAGAACGAAAATAAAATATTTTTTTAGTGTCATGTTAGCCTCCTGTTTAATCTCTGATCGTCATCAAAGTTAATTTGAAAATGAGCTCGTCTCCAATACAAAAATAACATTTATTAACTATTTTGTAAATAACGAATTTTCATAATATTACATTTTATGCTATAATAGGTCATAAAGGGGGATTCAAAATGCGAGTAGGGTATAGTATTTTAAGAGAAATTAGTCGAAAAAATTATATTCCATGTGGAAAAGACTATGGGTTAACAACTAGAGAATTTGAAAATTTTATATTTTTTTTGGAAAAGCAAGGGTTATTAGAAAGAGTTTTAAGAGTGAATGACGAATTTTCTATTAAAGCTGCTCGCTTAACCAAAAAAGGAAATGAGTTATTAGAAGAATTAAAACAATATGAAGAAACATATCCAGATGATAGACATAATCTAATAAAGTGGGTGCAAATAGAAAAAGATCAATATTCTAATGGAGCAATACAAGAATAATTCAGTTCACAACTCTATTTTATTAGTTGAATGGAAACCATAAAAATAAAATATCATAGATTTAGTGGCACATGATGGGTTATTTCTCATTATTTGGCACCTAGGCATTAAATATGATTCATCTATAAAGCAGGGTCCTCTGTTTAGTTTATGTTTTGTAATGTTACAAAACCACTCCTTCCATTAGGAGTGGTTTTGTTTTAAACTAAACAGGAACAAACGTTCCAAATAGAACTGGGTTTATGGACCATTCAGAAGACTTTTCATGTAGAGTGAGGGTTTGTCATAAGAGATTGCATCAGTATTTGATTAGCTATATGCAATACATTTATTAAGGATGTGAGATAAGTAGAGATACTTCTGATAACTCTTTAATACAATAAATCACATTCAATTGTTATCAACTGCTGTAAAAGACCGGCATTCTGAATTATCCATGGTAGCTTGAATGTAAGGAGTGATTTTATGTATTTTGAAGAGCTAGTAAAAGGAAAAAAGTGGCTATGGGTTGCGGATGGTCCAAAGAATCCGATTACAGGTAAACGCAGACAAATTTCTCGAAGAGGAAAAAGCAAAGCAGAAGCTAAAAGTCGAGTAGAAGCTGCCATAGAAGAAGCAAAACAACAATTTTCATTCGATCCTGATATTAAAGTAGTGGACTTTTCTATAATATGGTTTGAAAATTATTTATTGAGAGGAAACAAACCAAATACAAATGACTATCGTGAATTTTGTTTATCCTTAATAAATAAACACATTGGACAATTGCCTGTTAAGTTGGTCACATCAGTTAAGTATCAAGCTATATTAAAAATTATGCAGCTGGTATGTTGTTTCGATATGTAAAGGAAGTTAAATTAATCAAAGACAATCCTACTGATTCTGCATTTATACCAAAAAATAAACTAGAAATTGAGGACATTGATGGAAGTAATGTGTCCAAGTTATATCTTGAACCGGATGAATTAGAAGAGTTTTTAGAGTATGTAAATAAGTATCGAAATATTATAATCTCCCCTATTCTTCATCTGATTGCATTTACAGGTATGCGACCCGGAGAAGCTATTTCTCTATTAGAATCTGATATTGATTTTGAAAATTGTTTAATCAGCATTACGAAAACGACTTAGCCTTCTAAAAAAAGTAAAAAAGGAACATTCGCATTAGTCCCGCCTAAAACTAAGAATGGAAAGCGTGTGGTAGATGTTGATCCTATTATTATGGGTATGATAAAAGAAATGCTTGAAAAGAAAAAAGCATTAAATTACCCTGAAAGCAAATTTGTTTTCAGTACTGAAGATGGCCATCCTCCAACAGTAAAATATCTACGGCAAACTGTTTACAGAATCGGACAGAAAACATCCATTACAAAGAGCCTCCATACTTATATGCTACGGCATACTCATATTAGTTTACTTGCAGAAGCTGGGGCTGATTTGAATTATATTATGGACAGAGTTGGTCATAAGGATTCTAGAACACCCACCGACATCTATTTACATGTCACGAAGGGAATGCGAGAAAGTGCGATGAAAAAATGCATGATAAGTTCAGTTATTTGATGGAAAAAAGATAAAAATAAAATAAATGTTAGCAGTATGTTATTTTTTCTACATTGCTAACATTTATTCGATTAAAAACGTTGATATATCAAGGGTTTAAGAAGTAGTGAAGGCATATATTCATCGTAAGCGTTCATCTATTCTCCTACTTTCGTTGATTCTCAATTTCCCTTTATCTTAAGAGATTTCTAATTTATATTCTACTCTTTTTTTCACTTATTATTTATATTTTCGTACCAAATCATTTTTAATAGAGCTAAATAAAAAAACACCGTTCAGTTTTGAACGATGTAATTTACTACCCTAGTTAATGGATAAACTTTTATTGACTATTATCTTCTTGCTGTTCTGTTGGTTCTTCACTTGGATCTGGTTCATCTTCATCTACACCGTTGCATCCAAACATTAAACCTGTTGATAAAATAACAGTCATAATTGAAAGCACATATTTTTTATAATTCATTCTAAACCCTCCATACTTTATTTACTCTTGTTAATGTTCTCTTAAAACTGAAAAATATGCATAATACATTTAAAAATTTCGAAATGTTTATGATTCGTCATTTCTTTCTTAAGGGAACTAATAACCCTATACCAAATAAAGTATAAAAATAAATACAAAGAAAAAAATGATAGCAAAATAACTTCGTGATTTGCTATCATTTTTTAAGTTGGTTCAAAGATTATTTAGAGAGTTCCTTATATGCTAATACTTTTAATGCTAACATTTCTTCTTCTGTTAAAGTACTTTCAAGTTTATTAAAAATCTCCTGTTTTTCCTCTGCTGACATACCATCTTGTGCTTTTGCTTGAATATCTTGAATATCACTGATTTTAAACTTTTTGGCTAATACTCTAGTTGCTTCTTCTTTTGTTTGGAATGGAAGTTTGCTACTATCTACATTTTCACCTTCCTCAATAAACGCCTGTAACTGAGGATCATTGCTGATTTCTTGTTTAATATTCTCGAGCTGACCACTATTTTCTAATTCTACTGCTACCTTATCCATTACTTGATCGGCAACTAGTTTAGGAGCAAAATAGTAAGCAGCAATCCCTATAATTACTACAATAACGAAAATACTTAAAAAAACTTTAATTAATTTCATCTTAATCCCCCTCTACTTCAATTAAACATATTTATTTATACAAATAGACTTTTAGTTCCTCATTACTATCAATCGTTGCTAACAGTATATCATGTATAGGTACATTTAGTGTTTTCACTTTATTCTCTAACCAAGTAATATCCTTACCTGCTTGTTTTAAAAACTTGCACTCAACCTTACCATTTTTTATAACTGTTAATGGTAAACAAAAAGGATTTTTAACCATCTTCATATCAGATGGAGTTAAAGGTTGAAATTGCGGTGACATGAAAAAAGAGATTGTTCCATCGGGCTCCCATATTGCGAGAGCGACTTGGTCAATTTCTTCTATACTTACTTTTCTTGCTTCGGATAATAAGTGGTCCAATGTTATTCTTGCTTTCCTCAGTCCTTTATACTTGATTTCTCCATTTTTTATAAGAGGAAAAGGATTCGGCTCGAGCCATTTTCTGAAAGTATTTGATTTTAAACTCAAAAGTACAATAGTCAAATACAAAATAGTTAATACTGCTGTAGTAATAAGGGATCCTTCTAATCCTAATCCTTCGTCTGAAAGTGGATGTGCTAATATGTTTCCAAGTACTAAAGCAATAGTGAAATCAATTAATCTTAACTGAGAGATAGATCTTCTTCCCATAACTTTAGTTGCTAGTAACAAGAAACCGAATGAAACAATTGCTCGCAATATCCACTGGATTGCTGTCAGAGACTCTTGTCCATAAAAAAAATCCATTTTTACTCCCCACTTCATATCCAACGACTTAATTTATTTTAGAACTTTATTGTTTTTTGCTTTATATTCTGAAACTTTATAATCTAAAAATGCACCACTAAGACCTAAAGGGAGTCCTCCAGCTGTTATAGAAAGAACAATAATGAATAAATTTAAGCTCTCTACTTTATTGCTTAACAATAAGAAAATAAATAAACTTCCAAGAATAGTGAACAATACGGAGAAATGATAGGTGATATGAAGTTCATCTTTAACTAATTGTTCTTCTTTTTCATTTTGCTCATTCATATACTCCCTCTTCTCCGTCTAAGTCTTTTTATTATTAGCTTATTTTCAATTATTTACTCATTTTTTTCCTAAATTGTAAAAACACCTTCAAATGTTTGAAGGTGTTTCATTTTAAGCATATTTGTAATCCGACCAAGCTACTTGATTTAAAAATTCGTAGACATCCTCGCATACTTTATCTTTTTCTTTTCCTACAGTAATAATATGTCCAGACTCTTTATACCAAATTATATTTTTTTCATTTGCCTCCACGTGTTCATGGATAAACGTTGCACTTTCTTTATAAATTTGATCATCTAATGCTCCTTGAAGAACAAGTGTTGGCGAAGTGATGGAGTTCAATTGCTCACATGTAATTTCTGTTAACTCCATAATTCCATTTAAAGAGTCGATCGGTCTATTTTTTAATTCCTCTAATTCTTCTATAATTTCATCTCTTGATTTGCCCTCAAAAGACTTATATATCTTCGCATAGTTATATAATCTTTCAAACAAACCATTTGAACTGTTTCTCTTTATAGGTGCGCACATAGAAACAACTGCTTTTACTGGAAATTCCTCCGCAACTTTTAATGAAAATACACCACCTAACGAAATACCTGCTACTGCTATTTCATCATATCCTTTATTTTTTAAATGATGATAACCTTCAACAGCGTCTTTCCACCAGTCTAATGGACTAGTTTGTAATAATTCTTCAGGTGTTACCCCGTGCCCGCTATACATTGGAGCATGGCAAGTATATCCCCTTTTTTGCAGATATTCCCCTAATCTTTTTACATCTTTTGTGCTACCAGTAAAACCGTGAAGCAATAATACAGCTCTCTTTCCTCCTTCAAACGTTAAAGATTTGGGTGCGATTACTTTCATTGGAATTTCCCCTTTATCAAATTAAAGTGTTAAATTATTAAGATAATACTATCATTGACAACCAATAAATTATAATTTATTATTTGTATTAAAATGATGCATAAAATGCATTAATCGATGGAGGCGATTTTTTTTGGAATGGCAACGTTTAGAATATTTTCATACGCTGGCAAAAATACAACATATGACACATGCAGCAGAAACGTTATCTATTTCCCAACCAGCTTTGAGTCGCTCCATAGCGGGATTAGAAGAGGAAATAGGTGTACCGTTATTTGATAGACAAGGCCGGTCTATTGTATTAAATCGCTATGGTCATATGTTTCTTCTTCGGGTGGAGAGAATATTGAAGGAGATGAACGAGGGATTAGAAGAAATAAAACAATTGATTGATCCGGGGGAAGGAGAAGTGTCCCTTGGATTTTTACATACACTTGGTACAAGTTCCCTTCCAAATATTATTCGGGCATTTCACGAGCAATTCCCAAAGATTACATTTCAATTTACACAAAATCATACACATACACAATTAAAACAACTACTTACAGGAGATTTGGACCTTTGCTTACTCGCTTCGATGGTTGAAGAAAGTTCAATAGAATGGACAGAGTTATGGCGTGATGAACTTTATGTTATTGTACAAACTAATCATCCACTTGCTAATCGAGAAAGCATTACGCTAAAAGAAATAGCAGATGAATCATTTATTTCTATGAAAAAAGGGTATGCTCTTCGAAAAACAACAGATGAGATTTTTCAAGAAGCAGGTGTTACTCCAAATATTTCTTTTGAAGGGGATGAAGTAGCTACTATTGCTGGCTTCGTTGCCGCAGGGCTAGGTTTTTCTATACTTCCTGATGGTGGAGAAATAAATTCAAATAAAATAGCTAAACTACGTGTAAAGGGAGTTACATGCGAGAGGATTATTGGAATGGCGGTAGTAAAAAATCGTTATTTATCTCCTGCTGCCAAACAATTTCAGCATTTTGTACTTAATTATTTTCTGCATCAATAAAAAAGAAGCTCTTCTCTTGAGAAGAAAGCTTCTTTTTTTCTATCGTTTTTATTATTTTCGAGCATCATTCATTTGCTTCCAAACGGAACCTTTTGCTTCTTCCCCTTCTTCAATTCGAGCAATAGCCATTCGAATTTGGAGTTTAACTTCATATTCCTTGTCATCGATTGCTTCTTTAAGTGTCTGCAGTGCATCAATAGTACCTACCTCATAGAAATACATTGCTGCTCTCCAACGAACTAGTTTATTTTTGTCGAATAGAGCAACCTTCATCGCATCTGCAAATTGGTCAAATCCTAAATCACTCATTGCATCTCCAGCAGTTCTTCTAACAGCTGCACTTTTATCCTTTAACGCTATTTCTAAATAAGGAATTACTGCCTCATCCTCAATTAATCCTAGATAAACGGTAGCAAGTCTGCGAATGGACACCTGCTCGTCTTGAATTGCTTTAGCTAATATTGGTAAATCTATTAATTCGGGATTGATCAAGTTATTAAGTAATTGGAATCTTTGTTCCCATTCGCTCGCTTCAAATTGTTCCAATGTAAATGGAACACGAATTGCAGATTTTTCATCACTAGGATGATCCTTCTCATCAATTAGTTGTTGAAGTTTACTTTGGGGAAATGTTGCTTCGAGCTCTTTAACTATTTGCTCACCTATTTCTTTTTGCTCTCCGTAACGAACACCGAAATCTACCCACTTGCGTAATAAGATATAATTTTCTTTGTCACCCTCCATCGCGGTATCCAATGCATTTATGAATCGTTCGGATAAACCATAACGTGACTCAGATTCACTGTCAAAAACTTTTACTTGAAGAGGGATGCCTTTATATTGTTGTACATGTACATATACTTCACCATAGTGGTCTATTGGCTTTTCACTAATAGTAGAATCATTTTCAGCACCGAAAACATTTTCAACAGAAGCTAAAATGGATTCCCAAGAAAACTTTGCGTTTCTTTCAAGTGCTAAGAAATCTGCAACATGGTAAACACCTTTCACACCTTCGATTTCCATAATTTTTTGGATTTCAATTGGTGCTCCATCGATATTATCTATTTTATAATTATGACTTTTGCCAAATGGTAGTTCTTTGTCGATTACTACTTTCATCGTATTCGGACTTGGTGTTGGTTCAATTGATATTATTTTCACTTTGTACCCTCCAATTATCTTTTAAGAAGAAGCAAGCTCTTCTAAATAAGACCAACGTTCGATTAATTGCTCATATTTCTCATTTTCCTTATCCAATTGCTCCGTTAACTCTTGTAGTAAAGTAAAATCTGTGCCGGCTTTTGAAAGTTTTTCTTCTATTTCAGCTATAAGCTTTTCTACCTTTTCAATATCGACACTAATAGTTTCAAATTCACGCTGTTCTTTATAGGACAGTTTTTTCTTCTCTTTAGTCGTTGTTTTTATTTCGATTTCTTCTACTCTAACTTCGTCCAATTTTGAAGGATTCATTTTTTGTTCCTCTAAGTAATCCGAATATATCCCTAACCATTCTTTGACAGTACCATCTCCATTTAATATCCACAGCTTTTTCGCAATTCTATCTAAGAAAAATCTATCATGGGAAATAGTAATTATTACGCCAGGGAAAGTTTCCATAAAGTCTTCTAAAACGGACAATGTTTGAATGTCTAAATCGTTCGTTGGTTCATCTAGTAATAACACATTAGGTTGTTCCATCAGCATTTTTAACAAAACTAGTCGTTTCTTCTCTCCACCAGATAGCTTGCCAATTTGTGTACCATGAGTATTTAAAGGGAACAAAAATCTTTCAAGCATCTGGGCAGCAGAAAATTTCTCTCCAGATCCCGTTTCGATTAAATTAGAAGACTCACGAACATATTCAATCATTCTCGTCTGCTCATTCATTTCAGGTAATTGTTGCGTAAAATGCATAAGCTTTACTGTTGAACCAACAATAATATCACCAGAATCCATTGGTATTTCACCAGCAAGCATTTTCAAAACTGTACTTTTCCCTACCCCATTTGGTCCAACAATTCCAATTCGATCTCCAGCTTGTAAAAGAAAATTAAATTCATCTACTATTTTTTTCGTTCCAAACTGTTTAGTAATAGAATTTCCTTCTAGTACTTGCTTACCTAATCTTGTCGTTGCAAGCTCCATTTCTAAATTCTGATTAGAATTGTCACGATCTATTTTTGATCCTATTTCTTCAAATCTATCTTTTCGAGCTTTTTGTTTCGTCGATCTTGCTTTTGCCCCTCTTCGAATCCATTTCAATTCGTTGCGGTATAAATTTTGTAATTTTTGTTGAGAAGATGCATTCATTTCTTCGCGAATCGCTTTAGACTCTAAATAATCAGCATAATTACCGGAATGCGTGTATAGCGTTTTATCAGCTAATTCATAAATATGTGTTGCGACAGCGTCGAGGAAATAGCGATCATGTGTAACAAATATAATGGCACCTTCTACCCGTTGAAGCATTTCCTGTAACCAGTCGGTAGACTCTTTGTCTAAATGGTTTGTTGGTTCATCTAATAGAAGTAAGTCAGCAGGTTCAATCAATACTTTTGCAAGTGCAACTCTTTTTTGCTGACCACCAGATAGATGTAAAACAGAATCTTCAAATTGGGTAATACCCAATTTCGTTAATGCTGTTTTCGCTAATGCATTTACATCCCAAGCTTGTAGGTCATCCATTTGTGATTGTAAATTCATCAATTTATCTTGTAATGCAGTTGAGTTGGAGTCTTCCATTAAAGCAACTAACGCTTCTTCATATTCACGGTTTATTTTTAATATAGGTGAATCTCCACCAAATACTGCTTGAAGGACCGTTTCCTCTTTCTCAAAGATAGGCTGCTGCTCTAAATAAGCAATTCGATATTTGTTTGGATTGTCACGCTCTATTGAATCTGCTTCTAACTGCCCCGCTATAATCGATAGAAATGTAGACTTGCCAGTACCATTTATCCCTATTAATCCTGCACGGTTCTGATTATTAATCGTAAATGCTATATTTTCAAACAGTGTTTTTTCTCCAACTGTTTTCGTTAAGTTTGAAATTATTAAATGACTCATATCGTTTCCCCAGTTTCTTTTCTTAAGTTTTGCAAAAAAGACTCCATAAAAGCATGTCTTTCTTGCGCAAGCTCTTTCCCTTTTTCCGTAAGCATTCCTTCAGCAAGTAATAATAATTTTTCATAAAAATGAGTAACAGAAGCTGTTTCTGTTGATCGATATTCTTCAACGGACATATTTGCTCTAGGTGTTTCACGAGAGTCATAAAGCTTTCTACCTTTTGCTCCGCCATAGGCAAAAGTTCGAGCAATACCCACCGCCCCTATTGCATCCAACCTATCAGCATCTCGAACAATTTTCGCTTCTATTGTTTTAGGCTCTACTTCATTTCCACCATTAAATGAAATCGAGCGAATTACTTCTTTTATATGGCTTACTTTATCATCTGGCAAATGTAGTAAATCGATAATACGATTTTCTTCGGATTTCTCATTGTCATTAGCATATTTAGGATCACTGACATCATGTAATAGTACTGCAAGCTCAACTATTTCTTGTTCTGCATGTTCACATGATTCTAAAATTTCTAATGCATTCTTTCTAACTCTTTCAATATGTTGAAAGTCGTGACTAGCATCAAAATGCTTGTACACTTCTTTGACTAATCGTTCACATTTTTCAATTGTATTCATCCTATCTAACTCCTTAAACGAACTCATCTTCTTATTATATACAATAACATAGTTGACTTGTATTTAGATGAATTAATATTGCTAAATCCTTGTAATATCAAGGTTATCGAAGAGTAAAATAAGTATTTAAAATCAATTTATCAAGGTTAATATAAATACAATAGCGACGTATATACAAAAAAAAGTGAATATTGAATGCAAAATAACATTAGAAATGGTATTTATAGTTTATTAAAACCATTTTATTTTGCGTTGATTTTTTCTATTTAAATACACATATGAAAAGCGACTAACTCTATATAGAGAAAGTCGCTTTTTCTGAAGAGGAGATTTATAAAGAAATTGTATTTATATCATTTTTTACTACTTAATTAATAATGTCTTTTAGTTCGTTTTGTAATTTAGAAAAAATACCTCACGACTAAAATGAAATGTTGTACAAGCTTAAGCTTTCTGACCTAACTCCAACGTACTTCCTTTAATAAATAAAAGATGCCCCAACAATTATAAGTAGGATAAACAATACAACTATTAAAGCGAAGCTGTTGTTTCCGTATCCACCATTTTCGCATCCACCATAACCGGACATTCTTAACCCCCTCCTTTCTTAATAATATTTATAAGTTATGAAAAGATTAAGAAATGGATAAGGTAATTTATCTCATATTAAAAATTAAATTTAAAATCTTTCTGCCCTTCTAATTAAGTATTGAGGTAATTACTCACAAATAAAAAGCATTAAAAAGTAAAAGTCTTTGAAGCCTTTTAGTAAAGCAAAGTTAGACAAGTGAATAAGAAATTAATTTTCGCATTGTTTAATCAGCTTTTAGAACCAAGTGCGGATACATTCGAGTAAATTACACTCGTAACCATTCGCAACGACGACATTCCATAAAAAAAGACTGCTAATTGAGCAGTCTTTTAAAAACGTTAAAACAATCCTATAGCTTCTCCTTTTTCATCAACATCCATGTTCAAAGCTGCTGGTTTTTTAGGTAAGCCAGGCATTGTCATAATATCTCCAGTTAAACATACTAGAAATCCCGCACCAAGTTTAGGTATTACTTCACGTACAGTAATCGTAAAGTCAGTTGGTCTTCCCATGAGCTTCGGTTGGTCGGATAAAGAATATTGTGTTTTTGCCATACAAATCGGTAATGCATCCCAGCCGAATGATCTAATTTGATCGATTTGTTTTATGGCTTCTTCCGTAAACACTACATTTTTTCCGCCGTATACTTTTTTTACAATAATTAAAACTTTTTCCTCGATTGTTTGTGTTACATCGTATAAAGGGGAGAAATGATTAGGCTTTTCCAATTCTTTTAATACGAGTTCTGCGAGCTCTATTCCGCCAGCTCCCCCTTTTTCCCAAACTTCCGTTAACGCAATAGCTATGTTCTTCTCTTTACACCAAGAAAGCATTGCATCTATTTCTGCAGGTGAATCTGTTATAAATTTATTTAATGCAACCACTGGTTCGATTCCAAATGCTTGTATCGTTTCAATATGCTTTTCTAGGTTTTTGATACCAACTAAAAGTGCTTTTACATCTTCTTCCTTCAAGGTATCCTTTTGCTTTCCACCTTGCATTTTAAGTGCACGAATAGTAGCCACAATTACTACGGCATCTGGTGAAAAACCACCTTGTCTTGATTTAATGTGCATGAACTTCTCAGCACCCAAGTCTGCTCCAAAACCAGCTTCTGTAATAACGATATCCGCTAAGTTTGTTGCTGTTTTTGTTGCAATAATGGAGTTACATCCATGTGCTATATTTGCAAATGGACCTCCGTGAATAATTGCAGGAGTTCCTTCTATTGTCTGCACTAAATTAGGTTTAAATGCATCTTTTAACAAAAGTGTGAGTGCACCTGCTACACCTAACGATCGAACTGTTACTGGTTCCTTGTCATATGTATATCCGATTACAATCTGTGAAAGTCTTTCTTTCAAGTCTTCTAAATCCTTTGCAAGGCATAGCACGGCCATAATTTCAGAAGCTACAGTAATATCGAAACCATCTTCACGAGGAACCCCTTGTTTAGGACCACCGAGACCAATTGTAATATGACGTAATGCACGATCATTCATATCCATTACTCGTTTCCAAATAATCCTTCTAGGGTCTAAATTTATATCATTTCCTTGAAAGAGGTGATTATCAATAAATGCAGACAAAGCATTATTAGCAGTAGTAATGGCATGAAGATCTCCATTAAAATGAAGATTAATTTGTTCCATCGGTAAAACTTGAGCAAATCCACCACCTGTAGCCCCACCTTTAATACCCATAACTGGTCCCAATGAAGGTTCTCTTAGCGCAACAGCAACCGACTGACCTAACTGTTGTATTGCATCCGCGAGCCCAACAGTTACAGTTGATTTCCCTTCTCCTGCAGCGGTCGGATTAATTGCTGTTACTAATACAATTTTACCAGGGGTAGCTTTTTTAGAAATTTTAGTAGGATCTATTTTTGCTTTATAATTTCCATATAATTCTATAGCTTCTTTCGGTATTCCAATTTTTTCACTAATTTGATGAATTGGTTTCAATGTTGCATTTTTGGCAATACTTAAATCAGATGGTGCTTCTATTTTAGCATTCATATTTATCCCTACTTTTTTATTTTATTATATCCAAATAAAAGTATATAAGAACGAAGTAAATTCGACATATTATTGACGATTCCTGGCATTTAATGGTATAGTTAAACTATCCATTCTCAGAATATTTAGTGGATCGAGGGAGGAACTATTATGCAACAGGGGAAAGTAAAATGGTTCAACAATGAAAAAGGCTACGGATTTATCGAGTACAACGATGGAGAAGACGTATTTGTCCATTTTACAGGTATTCAGGGAGATGGATTTCGAGCTTTAGAAGAAGGACAAGATGTATCTTTCGATATAATAGAAGGAAACCGCGGACCTCAAGCTGCAAATGTCATTAAAAACAGTTAATACAGTTCTTCCTGCGACAATTGGTCGTGGGTCTTTTTTATTTAGAATTTAGTTTCTCTCCAACCTGTCTTATTTCTTCTCCCACTGTGCAAGAATGAATACAGAAATCATGGGCGACAGTCTTACCTTTTTCTTTGCGTAATAAGGTTTTTACAAAACAACCATCGCAATAGGTATTTAATAAATAATCTATTTCATTTATTATTTGACTATTTTTCATATTAATTCTCCTCGCTATAATAAATTTGATTGTACTATTTGAATGCTTCTATTTGCAAGTGAGCAACATGCAAACAAGTACATTCTGAAAAAAAAATAATGAAAATCAGGTGATACAAATGCTTGAAGTTTATATTGATGGATCCACAACAGGAAATCCAGGGCCAAGTGGTATTGGTGTTTTTATTAAAGGGGAAGGTCATCATATTAAGATAAGCGAATATATAGGTATATATTCAAATCATACGACAGAATTTTTAGCATTGCTTAGAGGACTTGAGGAGGTACAAAAACTTACTTCGTCCATCATTTCAGTACGGACGGATTCACAAATTGTTTGTGCTGCGGTAGAAAAAAAATATGCTAAAAATGCAGAATTCGCAGCAATATTAGAAAAAATATTAAAGATCAGCGATACCTTTGATTTTTTCTTTATAAAATGGATTCCAGATGAACAAAATAAAGCAGCACACGCATTAGCTAGAGAAGCTGTATTAAAAAAACTGCCTTAAATGGCAGCTTTTTTTCGTTAAATTGTATTCTTCTGATTCTTATAGTACCCATTCTCAATTACTTTAACGAATCCAACATTTACCCTAGCATTCTCTAGTGTAATATAATCAAACCGAAAAAATTTATGTATAACGAAAAATTGTAACTTAACTTTTTCTAAACATCTCTTTAGGCTATATATATTTTTAGCTGCTATTAAATCTTGTAACAAAGCATATTACATCTATGCTTCTTCATTTTTATAAGCAGTTTCTATTGTCTCTTTAGTTCGAGACATAAACCTGTCCACAACATCAGAATTACCAAACAATTGAAAAATACTTAATAAAATATTTTTAGGTTTGTTAATGGATGTGTATATAAATTTTGTCGTTGTTTCATTTTGATTTTCCAATTCATATTCAATGGTCATACGAAATCGGTCATTGAGTATAAAGCTCTCTTGATACGATTTATAATTTTGTTCATCTTTGTATTTTTTGATAGTTAATTCATATTGTTCATTTAAAGAACCATTTTGGTAAGTTTGTTTTATAACCGACCCAACAACTTGGTCTGTTTGCTTAATGATATTTTCATCTATTACTTTAGGGAATATCATTTTCTTTTTATGTAAGTCACCGTAAAAAAATTGCCAAACATATTCAATTGGTGCATTGATTAGAATTTCTTTTTTCCACTTTTTCATTTAACCAACTCCCATTTCAAAGTAACAACACTATTGAATGTTATAACATATCATAATACAAAAAAACAGACTCCCAAATAGAGAGTCTGTTAAAGTTTAGGTTTAAAATTAAGCTTTAACTACGTTAGTAGCTTGAAGACCACGTTGGCCTTGCTCGATTTCAAAAGTTACTTCTTGACCTTCGTCAAGAGATTTGAAACCTTCGCTTTGGATAGCTGAGAAGTGTACGAATACGTCGTCTCCGCCTTCGCGTTCGATAAATCCGAATCCTTTTTCTGAGTTAAACCATTTTACTTTACCTTGTTCCATGTGTGTTTCCTCCTCGCATGCAGTTGCTGCATACATTGTGTTACTATCCTTGCTCAACACTGTTAAGTAAAAGTGTTGCCACCTACTAACTAACCGAACAAAAATAATCCTCTTTAAATATAACATGCATCATTATTTATTGCAACACTTTTACTCAAAGAAATTAAATACTTTCCAGTAAAGCTCCAATTGCCCCACTATACCCATGTTTTTCTAAGAAAAATGGTTTTTTCTCTTTCAATATTGTATAGCTTTCCATTATATTCTTTAGTAATTCATTATTTTCTAATGTTGAACCAATATAAATAATGTTGTCAATAGAGTGAGCATCTGCTGCTTGTATACATAAAGATGCAACGACTTCACCAATTATACCTTGTACTCCTGATAAATAGTCCTCATACCTTCTATTTAAGTTCCCTTTAAGTGCTACACCACCAAAATTACTTGCTGTCAGAGAACCATTAATCGGTAATTTATTGTTTTCGTAAATATCACTTACAAGAATATCAATGGAAGATCTAATGCCTAAGTCGGATAGCTCTATCATCTCTTTATAATCAGTTATCCCAGTTAAAGCTTGTCCCAATCCAATTAGAGTTCCCCCACCAATTCCAGTACCACCAAGTCGACTATGTGAATTTTCTTTCATTATATGTATAGATGTCCCAGTTCCAATGTTCGCAATAATCGCTTTCTCACATTCAATATTTTCTTGTTTTAATTGATACATAACTCCAGCCATTGTAGCATCAAATTCAACTATGTATGGTATGTCCAATGAGGAAAGAAAATATTTCTTTAATTGTTCAGCACGGCCACCGGTAAGACAAATGGAAGCTAACGAGTGATTAGTATCAATCCAATCCTTTACTGCTTGCATATCTGATGATAGGAAGCTGATTAATTGTAAATTCAAATGTTCATCAAAATAAGCTATTTTCGTTAACGTTCCACCTGCATCAATACCGATTTTAGTAGCCATTAAAAATTCCCCTTTTATTTAATCCAAGAACCTACTATAGGATAATTAAATGTACTTCCATTAACTGCTTTTACAATTCCGATAATTGGTACAACAAATGCCATTATACCAAAAATAATTATCATTGGTATACCGATTAAAAAAATAATTAGTATAGCAGAAATAAAAATTAAAGCACCGATTACTAATTGGAAAAGAATTGCTTGAATGGATAGTTTTTTTATTTCTGCATCATCAATTACTAAATACAAAATAAATGGAACTAAAAATGGCGCAAACCAAGTACTAGCATGTAGCAATACCTTTAAACCTGTGTTTTCCAAAAGACTCATACTCCTTTCGATGAATTTATATTATATATACGTAGCAATTAATTATTCGTTTCATTTTCTACTAAACTATTATTTTTGTAGACTATCTCACCTGCGACAATGGTTTCTAAAATAGATGCTTTTAGAAAAGTCGTTTTGTTTAACTCTGTGCTTACTACAGTAAAATCTGCATCATAACCAGGTAATATTTTTCCTCTTTCATTTTCTTTGCCAATAGCTTTTGCACTACCGGTTGTAAATAAAGAAATTGCTTCAAACACAGAAAGAGATTGCTCGGGTAGATAGGAGTTATTTACTGCAGCGTCCATTCCTAAAAGAGGATCAGCCACTTCTACAGGGGAATCAGATCCACCGGAGCATTCAAACCCTCGATCAATTAGTGTTTTCCAAGCGTATGCCCATTTTAAACGATTGTTACCAAGTCGATCGATAACCCAAGGAAAATCAGAAGGTACAAAAATTGGTTGGAGATCAAGGACCACTGGTAATTTAATCATTCTTTCCATTAACTCTTCGCTTAGAACGTTCACGTGTATCAGTCTATCCTTCTTTCCAGCCGGAGCAGGATACTTTTCTATTAAGCCGACAATTATTTCTGTTGCCTTATCTCCGATAACATGAACAGCAATTGTTTCGTTAAATTTTCTTGCTAATTGTACCAATTGCTCCAGTTTATCTGGGTCATGGACTGCTACACCTTTATTTCCTGGATTATCGGAATAATCTTCCGACAATAGTGCGGTATGACCACCTAAAGAACCATCTACAAATATTTTCATAGCTCCAAATTCTATAAATTCGCTTGGCTTCTCTCCTTGCATCATCTCGAAAGCGTCATGATGTCTTAAAAGATGTACTCTAAAATTTTTATCAATTGCTTCTCGATAGGCTTGTAAAGGTATTGTATAAGGTCCATAATACGCCATTTCTTCCGTATGTACACCTGTTAAACCTTTTGCTTGTAAGTCACTTACACTGTTTTTAATCACATCTACTAAATACTCTGTTGTTGCAGGAGGTATTTTTGAAGTGATCAATTGTTGTGCTTCATCATAAAATAAGCCATTTAAGTTCCCATCTGAATCCTTGCCGATAATCCCTCCTGTTGGATTTGGAGTATCTTTTGTTATTCCAGCAAGTTCCATTGCTTTGGAATTTGCTACTAGCACATGTCTACATACTCTCTTTAAAACAATAGGCGTTTCATTAATATGATCTAAATCTGAACAATAAATCTGTCTTCCTTCTATTAATTTGTTGTCATTCCATCCTTCTGCAACGTACCATTCGTTACCATCAACTCGTTGAGCCACCTCTTTTACAATCTCATTAATAGAAGTAAAAGTAGACAAGTCTAAATAAGCTAATTTTTCCCCATGCATAATCAAATGAATATGACTATCAACAAATCCAGGGTACATAGTAGCTCCATTTAGAGAATTCACCTTATTTGCAAGTGGTAAAAGAGATTCTTTTGAACCCGTTCGAATAATTTTTCCATCTTCAACTAACACAGCTTCTATCTTTTGGTCTTCCTCATGCATTGTGAAAATATTTCCATCTGTCCATAAAGTTTTCATTATTTTTCCCCCTTTATTTTATTGCTTTCCAATAAATCATCTACTAATATCTCAGCAGCTTTTCTATATGCATTACTTATATTAGCTAATGCTGAAATAAATAATACCTGTCTTAGTTCTTCATCAGTCGTTAGCTGTTGTATTTCTTGTTCTTGTCTCTTGATTTGATCCGTTATGTTATTAGTATTCTTTTGCTGCAATTCTATTAATGTAGAATAGAAACTTTCTAGTTCAAATTGTTCTGTTTCTATTCTTTCATTTACAGGGGCAAGTATAGCTTTAATATCATTTATTGAAAGCGCCCCTTTTAATTGGTAGATCATGCTTATTAACATAATATGCTCTTTCGAATATTTTTTATTTTTAATTGGAATAAAAAGCTTCCCTTTTGCATAGTTATTTATCATTGTTTTTGTTAATACTTTCTCTTCTGTATTTCGAAGAGATTTTTCAAACTTTGCGTCAAATAACTGTATGACTTGGTCCATATACAAATCAATATCGGGTATTTCTTCTTGCCTTATATTTGATTCGAGTGCTAGCTTTTGAAGTATATCAGCTGAATTAATCACTTAAGTCCCTCCGAAAAAGTTATTTCATTTATCGTATCGCAAATTTCACTAT
This sequence comes from Psychrobacillus sp. PGGUH221, assembly GCF_042055255.1. Lineage (NCBI taxonomy): Bacteria > Bacillati > Bacillota > Bacilli > Caryophanales > Bacillaceae > Psychrobacillus > Psychrobacillus sp. PGGUH221. The sequence goes on along the minus strand of NZ_JAQMHQ010000003.1, from coordinate 69,752 downwards.
CAGTAAACATTGACTATCAAACGTGTTAGTTATATTATATTAAGTAGTTATATAAACTACATGGTGTAATGGGAGGAATTATTTTGAATCAATATATTAGAGAACCATTTAACGGATTATCACATTTATTTGGAGCTATACTTTCTTTATTAGGTCTTACTGCAATGCTTGTTAAAGTAATGATAAATGGCGATTCCTTATTAACAATTATTGCAATAATTATATTTGGAGGAAGCATGATTTTACTTTATTCCTCCTCAGCAACCTATCATATGGTAATAGCAAAGGATAGTATCATCCAGTTTTTAAGAAGATTAGATCATTCGATGATCTATTTATTAATTGCTGGAACATATGCCCCATTCTGTTTAATAACTTTAAAAGGAACTACTGGTTACATACTATTTATCATCATTTCTATTATTGCAATTTGCGGTATATTATTTAAAATGGTGTGGTTCAATTGCCCTAGATGGATATCAACTGCTCTATATATTGGCATGGGATGGATTATTGTATTTTTAGCCTCGCCATTAACAGAAAAAATTGGTACTCAAGGAATCTTCTATTTAATTATAGGCGGAGTATTATATACAATTGGTGGTATAATCTATGGCTTAAAGCCTAAGATTGCATTTATTAAAAAACTTGGTTTCCATGAGATTTTCCATATATTTATTCTTCTTGGTACGCTTTGTCACTTCATATGTGTTTTCTCATTTGTCATATAAATTAAAACCGCCCATTTAAAATAGGGCGGTTACATTATTTTAATAATTTTTGAAACTCATCATTTGGTGAATCTATACGCATCTGTTCAAGTTGGAGCCTCATTTTTTCTGTTTCGATAACAAAATTATCATATTTTAATTTTTCTAATTCAAGTTCATCCTTTACTCTCGCACCTTTTATTTGTTCTTTGTTTTCAAAATGCGTTGTAATTAGTTTGATAATTGGAACGGAAAATATAAGAATAACAGCGATTGTGCCGGTCATGACCCATCCTCACTTTACAAGTATTTGAATATTTAAATTATACATCAAATAACATAAAAGCTATTCATTTATTGTTAAAATAGTAGGTTTAAGTTCAATTTCTACATTTCCTCTTAATGCTTTACTGATCATACAATTTTGCTCCGCTTTTACCACAATTTTTTCTGCCATTACTTTGTCTTTTTCATATGTTAAAACGATGGTTGGACGATGAATTATTTTTTTATACGTAAATATACCATTCGTCACATCAACAATTGCTGTGGAATCCATATCTAATCTCTCTTTTAAAATTTTACTTCTTTCCATCATTGCAGCTAGCGTTATAATATAGCAAGTAGCAGCTGCACCTAATAGCATTTCGTCTGGATTAGTGCCTTCTCCAGGTCCTTCCATTTCTTTAGGAATAGATATTCGAGTTTGTAAATTTTCCGCTCGAATCTCCCCTATATCATTTCTGTTGCCTGGCCAATTGGCTTTTAAATGAAACAAATGCTCTGTCACTGTATTATCTCCTTCCTCATTTTAGCTTGTTGGAATATATTGATTTAAAGTATGATGTATTTAAGAAAGTGGGCGATTATGTTGTTAAGGAATTATGGGAAAATAGCTGGAATTACAGTTGTCCTTTCACTCTTTTTACTAATACTTGGAGTAAAATATGTACTTGGACAGGATTTAGTAATCCGTAATTTTATTGCATTTACTGTTATCTCCGTTTTAGTTGGGACAATTTCAGGAGCATTATTATTTTATAAATTGAAAATAGCTTATTATCTATTTACGGCTGGACTTCTAATTGGTTTCATTGAACTTTTCCGTTCCTTCATTTCTGGATTAGAAGGTTGGGGAGACCTAGTTGGTATTCTTTCTTTATTTATTTTTACTACATTTGGCTTAGTAGTAGGTCTGATTACAGAGGGCATTGTATATATGATAAAGAAAAATAAATAAAAAAAGAAGTTTTTCCGCTTTTTTGCGAGAAAAACTTTTTTTATTTAGAAATAACTGTTTTGTTTCTTCCCTCAGATTTTGCCATATAAAGTGCCACGTCAACTCTATTCATTACATCAGTTATACTTTCAAAACTATTCCTATATTCAGCCACTCCCAATGAAATGGTTATTTTCTTATTTGTTGGAGGAATACTTATTTCTATATCTTTTCTTAGTTTTTCAGCAATCGTATATGCCTCTGAAAGAATACAGTTTGGAAGTAAGACGATAAATTCTTCTCCACCAAGCCTAATACAAACATCATGATCTCTTGTAAAAGATTTCATTTTGCTCGCTAGAAACTTTAATACTTCATCTCCTGCATTGTGACCAAATTCATCATTAACTAACTTAAAATGATCTATGTCAATCATCATTATTGAAAATTGCTGATTAGATTCTATTAAATCAGTAAAAACAAATTCTGAATACCTTCTATTTTTTAGGCCAGTCAAAGGATCAGTTAAAGATTGGTGTTTAAAGTCTGCTACAGTTTCTTGTTGCATTTTATGATAGTTATTAATCGTTTCTGTTAATTGTTTGGCCTCAAAATACCAAGTAGATATTTTTAAGTTTTCGATGCTTATATCTTCTTTATGAGAATTTAACGTAAACAAAGCTAACTTTTTTAAAGGGGAGGCTAAACGTTCTGAAATATAAAATGCTAATATGTAAAAAATTTATAAGAAAGGTAAGGCATACAAAAACATTTTCAAAATAATACCTTTTAAAGGATTTAAACTGCTATCAAATGGTGTTTGAGAAACAACCCCCCACCCACTAGCTGCAATATAAGAATAGCCAGCTAAAACATGTTCACCTTTTGTATTAAAGATTTCTTTTGATCCATTTTCTTTATTCATTAAATTTTGTACTACCTTATTTTCACTTACCTTTTCACCAATCCGATCTTTTTCAGGATGATAAATTAAAGTACCTTCCTTATCTACTACGAACACATAGGAACCATCTTCATTAAAATGCTCAGCTAATATATTTTGAATAAAATTATCTTCTTGTAAATAAATTGTTCCGTTTAACATTCCTATATAATTATTTGCACTATTAAATAAAGGAATAGATACTAAAACTAATAGACGCCCTGTAACTGCTCTATACGGAGTAGTAATTATACTCTCCTTTTTAGTTAAAGCTTCCTTTACTCCGTGGGAATCAATTTTATTGCCTGCTATACCAACATTCGGCGAGGTTGCTATAGCAATTCCATCACTCCCTATTACAGAAAGTGAGTTAAAATTCTTTCCACTAATAAGTAGTTGATCTAAAATATCTGTCAGCACTTTTGAATCATGCATATTATCAATGACGTCTAGTTTCCTTGATTCTAAATTAGCTTGCATTGATTCAAACACTTCTTCTGTCATTTGTGAAAGTTTTAAAGAATATACTTCATTTTGTTCTAATGAATTTTCTATTAAAGTTTTTTTCGTTACTATATAACTTGAAAATAAAGAACTACTTAATATTGCAACCATTGAAAATGTAATTAATGTCAATATCCAAAATCTTAGGGTTTTATTCATCTTTCCTCCAAAAAAATACATATTTATCTAGTATAACATGTAATATGTAAGTTTGAACTACACAAAAAAGCTTTCATTAGATACTAACTAATGAAAGCTTCTTTATATTAATGACCACCTAAATATGCCTGTCTCACTTCTTCACTTGTCTGTAATTCATGAGCAGAACCAGACAACACTACCCTACCTGTCTCAATTACATACCCTCTACTTGCAACAGATAGTGCCATGTTCGCATTTTGTTCTACTAACAATACAGTAGTGCCATCACGATTAATATCTTCAATAACTTGGAAAATTGTTTTCACCATTAATGGAGCAAGACCCATTGATGGTTCATCAAGTAGTACAAGCTTGGGTTTCGCCATAATTGCACGACCCATTGCCAACATTTGTTGTTCCCCACCAGAAAGAGTTCCCGATAATTGTTTTTTTCGCTCAAGTAGTCTCGGAAAAATCTCATAAACCTTCTGAAGATCTGAATTAATGCCAGCTTTGTCTTTTCTCAAAAAAGCACCAAGCTCAAGATTTTCTTCTACTGTCAGATTTGCAAATACTCTTCTTCCTTCAGGAACATGTGAAATTCCTGATTTTACAACTGCTTGTGCTTGTTTTCCCGCAATCGATTTATCAAGAAATTCAATTTTTCCTTTTTTAGGCTTTAGAAGACCTGAAATAGTTTTCAATAGAGTGCTTTTCCCAGCACCATTTGCACCTATAAGCGTAACTATTTCCCCTTCGTTTACTTCAATAGAGACCTCTCTAAGTGCTTGGATGTTCCCGTAAAAAACATCAATATTTTCAACCTTAAGCATTGTCATTGTGAACTTCCTCCCCTAAATACGCCTCAATAACCTTAGGATGGTTACGAATCACTTCTGGTGATCCTTCCGCAAGAAGTTGACCATGATCTAGTACATAAATTCTTTCACAAACACCCATAACCAAATTCATATCATGTTCAATAAGTAATATTGTCAAATCAAATTTATTTCGAATAAATCCGATTAAATCCATTAAATCTTTTGTTTCTTGTGGATTCATTCCCGCAGCAGGTTCATCTAATAAAAGAAGTTTAGGACCAGCTGCCAAAGCACGTGCAATCTCTAACCTGCGCTGCTGGCCATAAGGTAAATTTTTAGCCAACTCATCCTTATATTTATCCAAACCAAATATTTTTAAAAATTCTATAGATTTTTCTTCCATTTCTTGCTCGCCTTTAAAATGTGATGGTAAACGAAATATTGAACTCACCATCGTATGCTTCGCAAGTGAATGATAAGCAACCTTCACGTTATCTAATACAGATAAATCATTAAATAGACGAATATTTTGGAATGTACGACTAATCCCTTTTCGAGTAACTTTAAATGGCGGTAATCCATTGATTCTTTCCCCATCAAATAATATATCGCCTTCTGTTGGTACATAAACTCCAGTTAATAAGTTGAAACTAGTAGTTTTCCCAGCACCATTTGGACCAATAAGACCAACTAGTTCACCACGATTTAGTACCATATTTAAATTTTGGACTGCCTTTAAACCACCGAACTGAATACCAGCATTTTTCACTTCCAATATCGGCTTACTTTCCATGTTGCCCGCCCCCTTTTGGCGTTCTCCATATCTTGAAGTAATCTGTAATTTCCATCGTACCCATCAAACCTTTTGGACGATATAACATTACCAAAATTAATACAAGACTATAAATAATCATACGAGTCTCAGGATATCCTTGCAGATAAGTAGAGACTACCGTTAGCAAAATTGCAGAAAGCACTGCTCCTGAAAGACTACCTAATCCACCTAATACAACGAATATTAAAATATCAAATGACTTTAAAAAGCCGAACTGACTAGGCTGTATAATGTAAAAGTTATGAGAATATAAAGCCCCTGCTACTCCGGCAAAAAACGAACCAATTGTAAATGCCACAACTTTATAATAAGTTGTATTAATACCCATAGCATCCGCTGCAATTTCATTTTCTCGAACTGATATAGCAGCAATTCCATGTCTTGAATTAGTAAAGTTAACAATCACTAAAATAGTAATGAACAAACTAACAAATGCATATGTCCAATTAGTTAAATGGGAGACTTGCATCCCTGCTGCTCCACCAACATAATCAATATTCAAGAAAACTATTCGAATTATTTCAGCAAACCCAAGCGTTGCAATTGCTAAATAATCCCCTTTTAATCGTAAACTTGGAATTCCAACAATTAAACCAGCTAGAGCTGCAACAATTCCCCCTACAATAATGGCCAATATAAATGGAAGTCCCAACTTCATTGTTATAATAGCTGAGATATATGCGCCTACAGCTAAAAATCCTGCATGCCCTATTGAGAATTGCCCCGTGATACCAATTACTAAATGTAGGCTGACCGCTAATATTATGTTGATAGCAATATAGATTAGCGTATTAGAATAGAATTGATTCATTATTCCATTGGATATGAGAAGTTGAACAATCACATAAACTAATACAGACGCTATAACAAATGGCCAAAATTGTTTAGACTTTTTCTTCATTATGTACCACCTACACTTTCTCTCGTGTATTTTTTCCAAAGATTCCTGCTGGTCTAAAAATTAGTATAAGAATTAAGATAATAAATGCAGCAGCATCTCTCCATAACGAGAACCCTAATGCACTAACAATCGTTTCAACTACTCCTAATACTAATCCACCTACCATAGCTCCAGGTATTATTCCAATACCTCCAAGAACTGCGGCAACAAATGCTTTCACACCAGGAATAACACCCATTAGCGGATCTATCTTTGTATAATACACACCAAAAATTACACCTGCTGCTCCAGCTAATGCAGAACCAATTGCAAAAGTAGCAGAAATAGTATTATCTACATTAATACCCATTAGCTTTGCAGCCTCAGTATCATGAGAAACCGCTCTCATCGCTTTACCAGTTTTCGTTTTATGAACAATAAATTGCAATAATATCATCAATACAACTGAAACAGACAAAATTAAAATAGACTGAACGCTTATTTGTGCTCCTAAAATATCAAAAGAACGATTTGAAAACACATCTGGGTAAGCTTCTGGTTGAGCACCTCTAATGTAAATTACACCGTATTCTATTAACAGAGATACACCAATAGCAGTAATAAGAGCAGCAATTCTTGTAGCATTTCTTAATCGCTTGTATGCAATGCGTTCAATAATTACACCAAAGAGTGCACAAGCTGCCATTGATAAAATAAGTGCTGGGAAGAATCCTAATCCAAACACAGTAATCGAATAGAACCCGATAAAAGAGCCTACCATGAACACGTCACCATGGGCAAAGTTAATCAATTTAATTATTCCATAAACCATTGTGTAACCTAGGGCGATTAATGCGTATATACTGCCGAGTGAAATACCGTTAATCAATTGTTGTAACCATTCCATAAAGTTTCACTCCTTTAATTCAAAGTTTCTAGAAATAGAAAAGGAGGGATATAATCCCCCCTATATAAAACATGTTAATCTTAAGGATTAACTTTAGTGTTAAACACTTGCTCACCATTTACGAATTCGATGATAGTTGCTGATTTAATAGGATGATGATTTTCATCGACAGAATATAATCCTGTAACTAATTCTAAGTTGTCTGTAGCCTCAAGCGCTTCTTTAATTTTTGTTCCATCCAATGAACCAGCACGTTCAATCGCATCTTTCAAAAGATAAACTGTATCATATCCAAGTGCGTGGAATGAGTTTGGTGCTTCTCCATACTTTTCAGTAAACTTGTCAGCAAATTCTTTCGCTTTGCCATCTGGATCTTCAGCAGAATAAGCAGTAATAATAAAAGTATTATTTAATGCATCTGCTCCAGCTAAGTCGACAATAGTTGGTGAATCCCAACCATCAGCACCCATCAATGGAACTGTTATTCCCAATTCGCGAGCTTGTTTTACGATTAAGCCAACTTCTTCGTAATATCCTGGAATAAAAATGAATTCTGGATTTGAAGCTTTAATGCGTGTTAGAGTTGAACGGAAATCAGTATCTTTCGCAACATAAGATTCTTCCGCAACAATTGTGCCTCCAGCAGCTTCAAAGTCTTTAATGAAAGATTCTGCTAAACCTTTTGCATAATCACTTGCATTATCAGCGAATACAGCAGCATTTTTAACTTTTAACTCATTAGCAGCAAAGTTTGCAGCAACTGTTCCTTGAAAAGGATCTATAAATGCAGTACGGAATGTGAATGGATTTACTTTTCCATTTTCTCCAACAGTTACTGTAGTACTAGTCCCAGAAGGAGAAATCATAGGAGTTTTATTGTCCGTCGCAATTTGTACTTGAGCCACTGAGTTCCCGCTAGTTGCAGCACCGATTATAGCTGTAACTTTGTCTTGACTAGTTAACTTAATAGCTGCACTTGTTGCTTCTGCAGCATCAGACTTGTTATCTACTTTAATAAGTTCAATTTGTTTTCCATCAATACCACCGTCAGCATTGATTTCCTCAACAGCTAATTCTATTGCGTCTGCCTCGGATGAACCATAAGAAGCTACAGCTCCAGAAAGTTCTAAGTTGGCACCGATTTTTATAGTATCTCCCCCATCGGAACTACTACCCTCTTCTCCACCTGAACATCCAGCAAGCACTCCTGCTAAAAGGGATGATGCAAGGAAAAGTGAAGCAAATTTTTTTGACTTCATAAATATTTTACCCCCTGTTTTTTGATAGTTCTGAAAATATAAGCTATACTACTTTTCTTTTTTATAAGTATTCTCTCAGACTATCAATATATTGTTTAGAACAATCTCATTGTAAAACAAACTTCAAATTCAGTCTATACTAATTTTTCGATTAATTCTCAAATTTCTATCATTAGGTTAATATAGTATTTTGACTCACCTCAAAAGTCCTTGATAATACTACGTTTGCTTTATTTCGTAACCCTCAATATAATTCTTTCGAATCATTTATATTATTCATTTATTATTAAAATTTCTATCATTCTCACTAATAAATTCTTTAATTCACAGAAAAATTTAAATAAAATGATTGTTTTTACTTTTTCATCTCTGTTCGTTATACTATTAATTAGTTCGATATCCGTAATATTAAGGAGTGATAAAATGGTTAAAAGTTTACCAATTAGATCAGATGTAAAATTAGAAGAAACATGGAATTTGAAAGACTTGTTTAAAACAGAAGAAGATTTTAACGATTCTTTAAAGGAAATAGAGAAACTTGCAGATTATTTTGAAGAGAAATATAAAGGAAAAATCAATCAGCCGTCTATTATTTTAAAGGCTTTAAAAGATTATTCTGCTTTATATGAAAAACTAACACCAGCTGGAACTTTTGCAAGTTTGTCTCTTAGCACAGACCAGACAAATACAGATGCACAAATGCGCGGAAGTAAATTCTCTTCCCTAGCTGCAAAAATAAGTAGCAAGCTTTCATTTTTAAATAGTGAGCTTGTGGAGTTACCTGACGAAGTTTTACAAGAAGCAATAGCGGAGGGTGCAGAATATCAAAATTTTTTACAAAAGCTTCTTATAAAAAAACAATATCAATTACACCCTGAAGTAGAAAAGACTCTAGCAGCATTTTCTTCAACCTTTAATGCACCTTATAAATTGTATGATACAACCAAAATGTTAGATATTTCCTTTAATGATTTTGAAGTGAACAATTCCTCCTACCCTCTTAGTTATGTTCTATTTGAAAATGATTGGGAAGCAGAATCAGATACAAGTGTAAGACGCGCAGCTTTCAAAGCTTTTTCGAGTAAATTAAAGGATTATCAACATACGACTGCAAAAACATATGATATGCACTTACAAATAGAAAAAACAACATCTGATTTAAGAGGTTATAACTCTATTTTCGACTATTTATTATTAAACCAAGAGGTCGATCGTAGTTTGTACGATCGACAAATCGATTTAATTATGAAAGAACTTGCACCACATATGAGAAAGTATGCAAAGCTTCTTCAGCAAGTACACGGATTAGATAAAATGACTTTTGCAGATTTAAAAATCTCACTTGATCCTTCTTATGAGCCTAAAATCTCAATTGAGGAGTCAAAAAAATATATAACAGATGCTTTGGAAGTAATGGGTGAAGAATATATACAAATGGTGGAACGATCCTACAAAGAGAGATGGATCGATTTTGCACAAAATACCGGCAAATCAACTGGGGCCTTTTGTTCGAGTCCATATGGTAACCACCCCTATATTCTTATTTCTTGGTCTAGCAGAATGAACGAAGTATTTGTTCTTGCACACGAACTAGGGCACGCCGGTCATTTCTATCATGCAAATAAAGAGCAAAATATATTTAACGCCCGCCCTTCTTTGTATTTTATCGAGGCTCCTTCTACAATGAATGAAATGCTCATGGCCAATCATTTATTAGAAAACTCAAATGATCCTAAATTTAAAAGGTGGGTAATTTCTTCAATAGTAGCTAGAACATACTATCATAATTTTGTTACGCACTTATTAGAGGCAGCTTATCAAAGAAAAGTTTATGAAAGAATTGATGAAGGACTACCAGTTAATGCACAAATTTTAAATGAATATAAAAGAAGTGTATTGGAAGAATTCTGGGGCGATGCAGTAGAAATTACTGACGGTGCTGAATTGACATGGATGAGACAACCTCACTACTACATGGGTCTATACCCATATACTTATAGTGCCGGCCTTACAATCTCTACACAAGTATCTAAGCGCATCTTAGATGAAGGTAAAGCTGCGGTAGATGATTGGATTAACGTATTAAAATCAGGAGGAACGAAATCGCCTGTTGAATTAGCAAATATGGCCGGAGTAGATATTACAACAGAGAAACCGTTAAGAGATACGATCGAGTACATCGGTTCCTTAGTTGATGAGTTAATAAAATTAACAAATGAGATAGATAAATAATAAAAAAAGCTAAACCTTATAAAGGTTTAGCTTTTTTTTGTACATCTACTCTTTTTACAAAGAAAGCCAGTATTAAAGCAACAACTGTAACTAGCGTAGCTATAAAGAATGTAAAGTTAATACCCTCCAACATCGCTTTCATACCCAGCTCTGCTTGGAATTGCACTAAGCCTTCCGTGTTGGTAGGCACTTTCCCTGCTGCTGCAGCTTCTGTTGCAAGAACTTTAGCTGAAGACTCCATCTTTGCATTCATAATTGTTAGGAATATGGCAGACCCGATTGCACCTGATACTTGCTGTAACGTATTGTTCATTGCAGTTCCATGTGGGTTCATATTCATTGGCAACTGATTTAATCCATTAGTCATTATTGGCATCATAATCATAGACATACCAAACATACGGATTGTATAGACTGCCATTATATAATAATAATCTGAGTCTTGCGCTAAGTCACTCATTAAATATGTTGCGATGGTTGTAATAATCAGACCAGTAATCGCTAAAACTCTAGCACCGTACTTATCAAATAGCTTACCGGTTATTGGTGACATTAATCCCATTGCAATAGCACCAGGTAGCATGAGCAGACCCGAATGAAATGGTGATATACCTCGAATAGTTTGAACATAAAGAGGTGTTAAAATCATCCCCGAAAACATTGCAGCTGAAACAACAATCGAAATTACAGATGACAAAGCAAACATTGGATATTTATAAATTCTAACGTCCAACATTGGTTCATCTAATTTTAATTGTCTCCATACGAAAACAATTAATGAAATAAATCCAACAATAATAGTTCCGTAAACAATTGGTGCGTCCCATCCTTTATCCCCAGCAGTACTAAATCCATAAAGCAATGCACCAAAACCGATACTGGATAGTATCAATGAGAATACATCCAGATTAACTTTACTATTAGGAGTAATATTGCGTAATTTAAATATAGCAAACAATAATACTATTATCGCAAACGGCAAAATAATCTCAAATAATACACGCCATTCATAATGCTCCAAGATAAATCCTGATAAAGTAGGTCCGATTGCAGGAGCTAATATCATTACTAAACCGAACATACCCATAGCAGATCCGCGTCGTTCAATCGGAAAAGCAGTTAACATAACATTCATAAGTAAAGGCATCATCATTGCTGATCCCGCTGCCTGTATCATGCGTGCCAAAATTAGTACCCAAAATTCTGGTGCAAACGCGGCAAGCGCTGTACCTGCAGTAAATAATACCATTGCTGTAATAAATAATTTTCTATTCGAAAATCTTTGAACAAAAAATGCACTAGCTGGAACTAAAATCCCATTCACTAACATATACCCTGTTGTTAGCCATTGTACAATGGAAGGCTTCACTTTAAACTCTGTCATAATGGTTGGTAGAGCTACATTGAGTAGTGTATTATTCAAAAAAGCGATGAACGCGCCAACAAATAGTATCGCAATCATGGCATATGGTGGTTTTTGTTGCTCGTGGTTCATTATTGTTGTTCCCCCTAAATTCTTTCTTCTCTGTTATGACACTTTGATTATTTTATACTCCTAGTTTAAAAAAATCAAATATAATTTACTTGTACAATCGAAATGGTTTGATAAATCCATATTTAACAGTTAATATAGGAATTATACTATTAGTCTAAAAGGTGAAAATATGAATATAAAAAAAAGAAATGTATTACAAGCCGCAAAAAATCTTTTTATTGAAAAGGGTTTTAGATCTACATCCGTTCAAGATATTATTGAAGAAGCAAATATTTCAAAGGGGACCTTTTATAATTATTTCTCCTCTAAAAACGAGTGTATTGTAGCAATAATAGAGAGCGCTAGAGAAGAAATTTTGATAAAAAGAAGAGAGTTGCATACATCACAAAATGGATCTGATTTAAATGTATTGATCGAGCAATTGACTGTTCGAATGAATATATATAGAGACCAAAAACTTTTTCCACTTTTTGCATCTATTATCCATTCACAAGATATAGAGTTACGAGATCTAATAAAGAAGAATTATTTTGAAGAAATCAATTGGTTGTCGAAGAGAATTGAAGATATTTTCGGTGAGAAAACAAGAAATGTCTCTACAGATTGTGCTGTATTGGCCATTGGCATGGTTCAACAATTGCAACACCCATGGATTAATCAAATAGCAAATATTTCACTTGATCAATTAGTCAAGTTTGTCATGAGAAGAATTGAGTCGATTATTTATGAGATGACGAAGACAAACGACTCTTTATTGAACAAGTCACTCTTTGATTTAAATACAGTTGATGAAATAAAATCAAAACAACAGGTTGTAGAGCAACTAGAAAACTTTTATTTAGAAGAAAAAGAAAAAATGAATCAAAATGATCTGCAAGCACTTGAATTTGTTTTAGAAGAATTTTCGAAAGAAAAGCCACGCCTATTTTTACTAGAAAAAATCATTCCCACATTAACGGAATCGTTTTCCGGAACAACTTTGGAACAAAGATCTTTACCGATTATTTTTAACTTGTGGCAAATGATAGACAAATGGGGAGCTGATAATAATTGAACGATAAAGTTATTGAGCAATATCAAAATGATGAAAAAATGATGATAAGCTTATATGCCCAATGGTGCGTAAACCATGAAATAGATGCCGTTAAATTATATAAACAAGCTTACCCTTCCCAACAGGACAACGAATTACTTGTATCAATAATAGATGATACTGAAAAAAATAGTCTACAAGTCAATACGGATACATTACTACAAGTTTTACAGCTATTCGGAAATGACGATTTAGCTTTTGAGGTTTCCCAAGCAGCTCTAAAGAAAAAATAACCACTATATAGTGGTTATTTTAATTGGAGTATATTCAGTTTTGTAGCATTATCAAGTAATTGTTCCTGACTATTAATTTTTAAACCATCTGTTTCCCTATAATGATAATTACCATTGGAATCTTGTATTCTCGCTTTTGCTGTGTCATTTATTTCTAACTTTAAAATATCAATCACTCTTTTTTTAATGGATGGAGACAAAATTGGAAATAAAATTTCCACTCGTTTTACCATATTTCTAGTCATCATATCTGCAGAGGATAAATACAACCTAGAGGCCCCATTTCGATGAAACCAATAGATTCGTGAGTGTTCTAAAAATCTTCCAACAATGCTTATAACAATAATATTTTCACTTACGCCTTTAATCTGTGGTCTTAAACAACAAATCCCTCGAACTATCAACTCAATTTTCACACCAGCTGCCGAAGCCTCATACAATTTTAATATTAGATCCTTATCAGTTAACGAGTTCATTTTGAGAATTATATGACCGTTATGAAAAGCTTTATGATATTCTATCTCTTCATCAATTAAATAGAGAAATTTATCTCGAATATCATAAGGAGAGACTACTAATTTTTTGTATTCTGGCTTATCTGTATAACCGCTTAAAAAGTTAAAAAATCTGGTAGCATCCTGCCCTATTTGTTTATTTGTCGTAATAATCCCCATGTCAGTATATATATTGGCAGTTTGATCATTATAATTACCTGTTCCTAAATGGACAAATTGTTCTATTTTTTTATTCCTTCTTCGAACGACTAGCGTTATTTTGGAATGAGTTTTTAAATTATGCATCCCGTATATAACTAAGCATCCTGCTTTTTCCAATTCTTTCGCCCAATGAACATTCTTTTCTTCATCAAAACGAGCTTTAAGTTCAACTAAAACGGTAACTTGTTTTCCATTTTCCGCAGCTCTTTTTAAAGCTCTTATTATTGGTGAATTTCCGCTTACGCGATATAAGGTCTGTTTTATAGCTAAAACAGTTGGGTCATCTGCAGCTTTTTCAACAAAGTCTACAATTGGTTGGAAGGACTCATATGGATGATGAAAGAATAAATCTTGTTTTAAGGCTTTCATATATATATCCTCCTCCGTTGCAATATCTTTGGGAGGTTGAGGTATAAATGACTGATAAAATAAATGATCATATTTCCCTTCAAATACCTTAATAAATGAAAATAAAAATGTAATATCCAACGGTCCTTCTATTTTATAAACATCTTCAAAAGATATTTCTAGCTCATCTAACAGATAGTGTAGAATTTTCTGCTTTATTTCGGTTGATTTAACCTCAAGTCTACTTACAGCTCCCCATTTTCGTTTCTTTAATTCTTTTTCAATCTCGATTAATAAATCACGGGCACCTTCCTCATGGATGGTTAAATCAGCATTACGGGTTATACGAAATGGATTGGCATATTTAATATGATATCCATGAAATAATTTATGTATGTTTTCGATGATTACATCTTCTAAAAGCACAGCAGCAAATGAACCATCTTTTGTAGTAACCTGAATGAATCGATTTAAGACAGATGGAACCTGAACAATAGCAAACTTAGATTGTTCTAAAGATATATTATTTTCATCTTCTATCATAACTAAAATATTCATCGTCTTACTCAGCAAAATCGGAAATAGTCGGTAAGCATCTACAGCAATGGGAGTTAAAACAGGAAAAATTTGCTCTTCAAAAATTGTATTTAATTCTTGTTTTTGTTCATGTGATAATTGATTAAAAGTTAACAAAGAAATTCCTTCATTAGGTAACTTCAACTCGATTAAATCTTTATAAATCTTCATTTGTCTACTTACAAGATTTCTTGTAATGATCGAAATTTGCTCCAATTGTTGTTTAGCTGTTAGACCCGCCTTATTTTCAGGTTTGTTAAATCCAACTCTTACTTGGTCCTGTAATCCAGCAACTCTTACCATAAAAAATTCATCTAAATTTGAACTAAATATCGCTAAGAACTTTAATCTTTCAAGTAAAGGATTGGTTTCATCCTCAGCCTCTTGTAAAACCCGTTCATTAAAGGCAAGCCAGCTGATTTCTCGATTATTATAATAAGCATAGTCATCAAATCGATGATCTTCTGTACTCTCCAAGCTCATGTAGTTTATTCCTCCAAAATCTTAAATTCTATCTGTACGTCTTTACTACATATTTTTCCTACATGTTTTTTTAATTTTTCCGCTTGATATTTTTCCAACATAAAATTATTAGAAACAACAAATGTTATTGTTACGTTGTTTGCTAAATTTTCAAGAAAAACATCCTTAATCGTTGATCTACTCAGTATATCTAATCCTTTTATAAATCTAAATAACGCACCAATATCACGTAGTTGTTTTATTTCTCTCTCATTCAAAAAAGCTGGCAATGAATTTACGTATCGTTTAAAAGTCTCTCTATTTTGATAGGAAGCAAGTAAGGCAAGCTTGAATCGTTCTTCGTTAGATACACCATTTATGGATAGATTTGTTATTAGGTAAAATGTATGTTCGCTGGTAGCATCTTGATCTATATGTTTTCCGATATGATAAAGCTGATACGCATAATATAAAAGTTCTTCATTTTCTAATGGTTGAATATATTTCCATTGTACAAAGGACATGTATATCTTTTGAAATATTTCATATAAATGAGAAACTTCCAATTCATGTACATGAAACTTTCCTAATATATGACGAATGGATTTCTTAATCACTTCATTTTTATTAAAATCTTCCGGAAATTTTTCTACCAACTGAGAAAAAATTATACCTTCGCGTAAACCTTTTTTACTATAAACCATTGACGGAGCATCCACTACTTCCATTAAAGTACGAAATGTTTCTAACGCAGGGATAATAATATCTGAACGATCACTTGAAAGACCGTCTATTTTTTTCAACCCATCCGCTGAACATTGCGCAAACATAAAACTAATTTCTTGTATGTCTTCTTTCTTTAATTCATATTGGTGAATTCCATTTAAAGGAAAGCTTTTTCGTTGCTGATCAACAAGCGCTAAATTTCGCGCACTTCCTCCAATTGTAATAATCGGTACTTGTAATTGGTTTAACCACCCTAAAGAACCGAACTGTTCACTCACGTAATTTATGAGTTCTAACTTTTCTTCATCCGTAATGGTTGTCCCTTTCATAAACTTTCCTTTTAATGAGACTGTTCCAAATGAAAAACTATGAAAACGAATAAGGTTTTTATCTTTAAAATACGTAACCTCGGTACTTCCACCACCCATATCAATTGTTACTGCATCGGAGATATTAGTAGAATGAATTACTGCAAAGTACCCATAATATGCTTCTTGCTCCTCTGATAAAATTTGTAGGTTTAACCCTACTTCAGACTTCACAATTTCTAAAATTTCTTTCTGGTTTTTTGCTTGCCTGATCGCAGCAGTAGCTGCAGCAAATACATCATTTACTTTTATATCTAATAATATCTCTTTAAATTTGGTAAGTGTTTCTATTAATATGTTAATACCATCTGTACTTAAATTTCCATTTCTCAATATGTACATACTCAATCTTGCTACTGTTTTGAAATTATGATGTTCAACAAGGCCTTGAGAGGAATTGTAGCTATATACAACAAGTCGAATAGTGTTTGACCCAATATCAATAATTGCTTTTTGATCTGTTTTTATCGTCATAAAACTCTCACTCCTCTATTACTAATTTTATCCGATTTTACTTAACTAAATGTTAAGCTTTTGTAAATAATGTATTCTTAAATTTCTGAATATATTTTATTGTACAATATCCAATTGTATTGTAAAAATTAAGTAATTTTTCCTTCTTATATACCGTAATGAATTTTGTTAATGTACAATATTAGTAATAAAGAGGGGGAATAATAAGAAATGGGGAAATTTACAAAGCAAGAAAATAGTTGGGCACTTTATGATTGGGGTTCTTCCGCTTACTCGATCATTATTACAACTGCAGTATTTCCAATATTTTATAAATCTTCTGCGACAGCTGCTGGTGTAGATGGGTCGGATTCAACGGCTTATCTTGGTTATACAATCGCTATATTCACATTTATTTTAGCTATGCTTGGTCCAATTTTAGGTTCAATCGCAGATTATCGCGGCATGAAAAAGAAATTTTTCACTTTTTTCTTTGTACTTGGAGTTACATTTACTGCATTACTAGCATTTGTTCCCTATGATAATTGGTTACTATTATTAATTTGTTATACATTAGCAGCACTCGGAGCAACTGGCGCAAATGTTTTTTATGATGGATTTATTGTTGATGTAACCACGGATAAACGAATGCACAAAGTTTCAGCAAGAGGATACAGTTTAGGCTATATTGGTAGCACTATCCCCTTTTTAATTAGTATTGTTATTATTTTGTTAGCAGGCAAGGAAGTAATTCCTCTTTCAAGCATTAATGCTAGTCGGATTGCATTCCTAATTACAGCTACATGGTGGATCGTGTTTTCTATTCCTTTATTCAAAAATGTCCAACAGATACACTTTATTGAACGTGATGGTAACCCGGTTATTCAAAGCTTTAAACGCTTAGGTAATACATTTAAAGAAATACGAAAATACCGAGCATTGTTCTTATTTTTACTAGCGTACTTTTTCTATATTGATGGAGTCGGAACAATTATTAGTATGTCTACTGCATATGGTACAGATTTAGGACTTGACACTACCGGGCTATTACTAGTGCTTTTCGCGACTCAGGTAGTAGCTGCACCATTCGCTATACTGTTTGGCAAACTTGCAGGAAAATTTTCCGAGAAGAAAATGCTTTATGTCGGCATAATAATTTATATCATTGTATGTATTTACGCAGTTTTCTTAGAAACAATTGTGGATTTTTGGATTTTAGCAATGCTAGTTGCAACTTCCCAAGGCGGTATTCAGGCTCTCAGTAGATCATACTTCGGGAAATTAGTACCAAAAGAAAATTCAAATGAGTTTTTTGGATTTTACAATATTTTCGGCAAGTTTGCTTCTATTATGGGTCCACTATTAGTAGCATTTACTGCTCAACTTACAGGAAAATCAAACTATGGCGTGTTTAGTTTAGTTGTCTTATTTATTATCGGCCTTTTCATTCTATCGAGAGTCCCTGAACCAAAAGAAGCAGCACCAGTTGATGAAGTTGTTTCCACATCATAATAAACAAGAGACATGCTAAGCATGTCTCTTCAGACTGTAGACAAACTCAAAGAAATTTGAAATTGTCTATAGTTTTTTTTATTTACAATACATAGTAAGAAATCGTCAATTTCCGTTTCAGGCGCTACGCTTTCCACGGGCACTGCCTCAGCCTTCCCCCTTGCTCCTGCGCAAGCTCGTCGCAGAAAAAACGTTGCTCCTGCGCAAGCTCGTCGCAGAAAAAACGTTGCTCCTGCGCAAGCTCGTCGCAGAAATTAATTTCGCTACGCTCAGTCCGGGTGCTTCGGCTCGTGCTGTTCCCGTAGGAGTCTTCGCGCCTTCCACTCCAATCGACTAGTGTTGGCTAATTTAAAAAGTGTTGAGGTTCTAAATCTTCTAAGAAGTTGAGGTGTTGAATATCATGATGACCAAAAACCAAATCAATGAACGTGAACAACTTGAAATGCTAACATTGAGAAACTTGTACCGAAACACCATTTGGTTCGTAAATTGGATGCCATGTTTAGCATAATGAAAGTTTTGGTAAACTAAAAAAGTGTTTTAGCACTATAGAATACTTGAAACACGGATGTGCACTTGCCACACGCTTTGCATGAGCCTCTGCAGGATGAGTCGCTTTTTTTAAGGGTCTCATTCTTCGCGGTCTTGCGGCGTGGGAGGCGCACATCCTATTTTCCACTGTTGATAAAAAAATCCCTTTTTATAAGTCATTGATTACAGTATTTATGTTCTTCAAGAAAACCTTTTAATCGTAATCGCTGACAACTGCATTCGCGCCTTCCTAAGCGCATGACGTCAGTATGAGACAGATGGCTCCGCCTAGTGCAAATAGCGGCTCAAGCAAACGTTCGGCAAGCTTCGAATGCATATAGATATGTAGTATTCCATATAACCTAAACCCTAATTAATTTGCTCATTTAGGACCAGAATCTACTTTACTGAAATTTTGTTTTGAATGAGCTTTCTTTTAGTCCAAATAAGAGTGAAAATGAGAAATAACTCAAATGCATTGGTCACTGCCCCACTTTCAACATTTATAGGTATCGCACTTCCAATCGTCATGATAAATACACCTATAAAAAACAGCACCCACTTTGTTTTTACCCATAGAACAACACTACATAAAATTAGTATCAGTGTTACAAACAAAATCATTAATGGTGGTCCAGAAACCTCTTCTATTGTTCCGTACCTTAGAACACCAAATTCCTGTATTGGTATTAATTTGAGTCCAATTGTTTCAACAACAAGCTCTAATCCAATCATACCTAGTGTATAAATAATAGTTGCAGCTTTTACCCAAGTCTTTTGAGCCCATTTGACCCCACTTTCCTGAAGTGAACCAACTGAAAATATAACTAAGAGTGGTGTAAAAAGAGCATGAAACCAAAACCTCGCTAAATTTAAACTTTCTAAGAAAGAACTTTCTCCAATCCATCTACCAATTGCAATGATAAAATTATCATAAACAAGTGCTATTACAATTAAATAGATAACATTAGTCCACTTATGCAGGCCTTCCTTTCTGATTCCTTTTAATCCAACTACGAGAAATATTAAATAAGCAAGTGTAAAAACAATATATAAAATTGTATCCAGTTTCCGTCACCCCTCTCGCATTCTATATCCCCTTCTTTGTTCTTACTTAATCCGGTTATTCAGTCTTCTTAATATTTTTTGGCTAAAAGAGTAGTGGTAATACCAACAGAAACTACAGTGATGCAAGAATACAATAATGATACAGAATCGACTAGGAGACTCCCCATGACTACTACTAATATATCAATCGATAGAATCCCTAATCCCGGATTAATGCGTAACATTTTAGAGATCATCTGAGCAAGTAAATCTGTTCCACCAATTGTTATGTCTGATCGAAGCATTAAACCAATTCCTAGGCCAACAAAAATCCCACCACTTATCGCTCCAGCCAATTCATTCGTAATTAATTTCTGCCCTGCAATATGTAAAGGATAGAAGAAATCAATGATTACTGAAGAAAATAATAATCCATGAATACCATTATAAAAAAATGTTCGATAGTTCATCCAAGCTATTAAAAATATCGGCAAACTGACACAAATAATAGCAATCCCAACTTTTACATTAAATAAATAATGAATGATTAAACTTATACCAATGGCTCCGCCGTCCAATAGATGATAAGGAACAATAAAAAAATTGATTCCGATTGCTATTAAAATACTTCCTAAAAAAATAATAAGAGACTTTTGTAAAAACATGATCATCACCTTTCCGCATATAAAAATATATGTTTGAGGAATGAAAAAAACACAGGAAAAAAATAATCCTGTGTTCGGTAATCTTATGTTATTTTGATTGGGCAAAAGTTGACGGCATTACAACTGCAATTACTTCTCCTTTAGCACAAAGTACGTCACCTGCAAATACTTCAGTTGTCACTTTCCATTTCTTCGGATGAATCTCTTCTACTGTACCTATCGCTTTAAGCAACACATTTTTCGGAGTAGGTTTTAAGAAATCAACATGCAATGAGCCTGTTACGAAACGAGGTGGTGTTTCACCGCTTCCCGGCTCATGACCATTCTTCCGATGTAAAGCAAGAGATGCGGATCCTGTCCCATGGCAATCTACTAGTGCACCTATTAATCCTCCGTACACAAATCCTGGTATTGCAATATGTTCTTCTCTTGGCTCATATACAGTTTCCGTCTGGTCCCCATTCCAGTACGTTCGTAAATGATACCCGTCTTCGTTTAATCTACCACACCCATAACACCAAGCAAAATCATCTGGATAGTCATCCTGAATAGCGCGAATATTTTCTTCCATCTCTCAAATCCCCCTTGTTTTTAAAGATACTTATATAATACTTCTCTTCTATCTTGAAATATAGGAATTCTTTTTCGAACATCTTCAATTTCATTTATATCAATATCCACTAGTTTAACCTTTTCTTCATTTTCGCCTACCCACAATACTTCTCCCCATGGGGCTATTACCATCGAATTACCATCAAATGAATTGTTTGGATCACTTCCTACACGGTTTACAGCAACAATAAAAATTTGATTTTCAATAGCTCTTGCCTGCAACAATATTTTCCAGTGATCAATTCGTGCATCTGGCCATTGAGCTGGAATAAACATTACCTTTGCACCACTTAATGCATGAGCTCGTGTCCATTCAGGGAAGCGTAAATCATAACAAATAATTCCACCCATTTTGACACCATCTAATGTAAATAGGTTCTTTTCATTACCTTCTTCCAAATAATGGTGTTCATCCATTAATTTAAATAGGTGTGCCTTGTTATATTCGGAAATTATCTCTCCATGAGAATTTGTAACGTACATTGTATTGTAAAACTGCTCCCCTTTTTTGGTAGAAACAGATCCCCCAACTATATGAATGTTTAATTCTTTGGACAATCGAGAAAATAATTTTTTCGTAGTTTCGCCTTCCAAGTCCGCGATTTCTATTAATCTCTTTAAATCATACCCTGTATTCCACATCTCTGGTAATACAACAATTTTAGCTCCTAAAGAGGCTGCTTCTCTTACTTTTTCTTCAACCTTCAAAAAATTTTCTTTTGGCGCTCCAAACGCAATATCTAATTGAACACATGCAACTTTCATTTCGCCACCACCTATAGACATAATACTAAAAAGATTATAAGATTTGTCTAATCTATGCAACTATTTAGAAAAAGAGGTATCACACATGGAATTTTCAAATCGACTAAAAAATTTACCTACTCAATTTTTTGCAACACTTGTTCAAAAAGTAGCATTAGCTGTGTCAGAAGGAAGAGATGTCATAAACTTAGGTCAGGGCAATCCAGATCAACCTACTCCTGAACATATAGTTAGAGCATTGCAAGATGCAGCAACAAATCCTTTAGCACACAAATACTCCCCTTTTCGAGGAATAAATGAGTTAAAACAAGCAGCTGCAGACTTTTATAAACGTGAGTACAATGTAGAAATAGATCCATATACCGAAGTAGCAATAATGTTCGGAACGAAGATTGGTCTAGTTGAATTACCATTAGCGATGATGAACGAAAATGAACTAATGCTCTTACCAGATCCAGGTTATCCAGATTACTTATCAGGTGTGGGGCTAGCAAGTGTTCGATTTGAAACAATGCCTTTACTAGAAGAAAACAACTTTCTTCCTGATTACAGTAAATTAACAGAAATACAAAAAGAAGATGCGAAGTTAATGTACTTAAATTATCCAAACAATCCTACTGGGGCAACTGCAACAAAGGATTTTTTTGAAGAGACTGTTGCACTTGCAAAAGAATCAGATATAGCGATTGTTCACGACTTTGCCTATGGAGGAATTGGTTTTGACGGTCAAAAACCAATCAGCTTTTTACAGGTTAAAGGTGCAAAAGATGTAGGTATAGAGATGTATACCCTTTCTAAAACTTATAATATGGCGGGTTGGAGGGTTGGCTTCGCAGTTGGAAACCCAAAAATAATTGAAGCGATCAATATTATTCAAGATCATTTATTTGTTAGTCTGTTCCCTGCAATCCAAACTGCTGCCGCTGCTGCACTAAATGAGAGCCAGGAATGTGTCAATGAACTTGTTTCTTTGTATGAAGGTAGAAGAAATGCATTAGTAGATGCTTGCTCAAGAATAGGATGGAATGTCAAAGCACCAAAAGGCTCCTTTTTTGCATGGTTACCAGTTGCAAAAGGTTACACAAGTCAAGAATTTGCAAACTTACTTTTAGAAAAAGCCGATGTAGCTGTAGCTCCTGGAAATGGTTTCGGATCCTTTGGTGAAGGCTATGTCCGTGTTGGGTTATTAGTGGATGAAGTTCGATTGGTAGAAGCTATAAATCGTATTGAAAAACTAAATCTATTTTAATAAAAATATCGATTTACTTTTGTAAATTGCTCAGATTGTAGAATAAAGGCAGTTTGCTAATTGAACGTTCATTATTTTTGATTTTTTGCCGTCATTTTCTTTTACCTCAATATTATTCTTCCTAAGTATATAGAAAATAATAGGGTAGCAATTTATTAGTTTGGAGAAGCGTCCACTCGACTCCTGCGGGAAAGCGAGACAGACGAGACCCCGCACGTAGCGAGAGCTGCGGAGGAGGCTCGGCGCTCGCCCGCGGAAAGCGAGGGGTAAGCTTCGGAAAACCTTATTTATCCTTTATAAAATAATTCGAGTTTGTCATAACAAACTAGAGTTAGCAAACTTCTTTTTGTCTACAACTTACCCGACCGATTTACTTTTGTAAATCGGGTTTTTTATTACAGATTATTTGTTGAAGTTTTATTAGAATCCACTGGGTAAAATTGGTTTGCTCCTGTTTCCTCATCAAACTTACGATGAAACTCCATTCCAGTAACTTCAGCTAAAACTATATCAACCGTAATAACAGTGTTTTCTCCTTTGATAAAATGACCTCCAAAAATGTTGCCATGTTGATCACACATGGACCCGTGAAAATGAGTTTCGTATTCCCCTTCCCTTTTACATACAACACCTGTCCCTTGTAAAAATTCTATTGGACCCTCTTTTACTATAAGGTCATTATATCCAACACCAATTTTAGAGCTTTTATTCGATACAAGATAAACAAAACCACTTCGTTGAAAACTTCCAAAACAACTTATGATTGTTGCATATTCGATACAATTTACTTTACATAATTGCTCAATTCCTTCTAGTAAATCTGTTCCATAAATTAGTCTTGCACCAACAGTTTTACCTAACTGACCAGTGGCATAATTTGCTCTTATTAAAGACATAAAATTCATCATCCCTGCATATTTATTTATTGATAATAACTTTAAACTAACCCGACTGAAAATTTCAACTAGAAAAAATTTGTTGACTTTAATAAGTTGATGTAGTAAATTAACTTTTATGGAATAGCTGAAAAATTAAATAGCTTTTATCTCTTATCAAGAGTAGCTGAGGGACTGGCCCGTTGAAGCTCGGCAACCATCTACATTTTTAATGTAGAAAGGTGCTAAATCCTGCAAAACA
This sequence comes from Psychrobacillus sp. PGGUH221, assembly GCF_042055255.1. Classification (NCBI taxonomy): domain Bacteria; kingdom Bacillati; phylum Bacillota; class Bacilli; order Caryophanales; family Bacillaceae; genus Psychrobacillus; species Psychrobacillus sp. PGGUH221. Next base: position 45,313 of record NZ_JAQMHQ010000003.1, on the reverse strand, counting down.
TTTGTTTTGACAGATAAGAGAGGACAATCATATTTTTGTGTGCCTCTCTTTCTGTGAAAGAGAGGCTTTTTATATTTATTCAACAATACTAATAAATTATAGGAGGAAAAGAAATGAAAAAATTTGGTTTGCTTTTATCAACAGTACTTTTATCTGGAGCACTTGCAGCATGTGGGGATAGCTCTAGTGAAGGAGAAAAAACGGAAGCGTTAAATGAGAAAAAATTAGTAGTAGGAGTTACAGCAGGTCCCCATGAACAAATTGTTGAAGTTGCAAAAGAAGTAGCTGCAAAAGACGGTCTGGAAATTGAATTAAAAGTTTTCTCTGATTACATACTTCCAAACACTGCACTATCTGAAGAAGACTTAGATGCTAACAGTTATCAGCATGAGCCCTTCTTAAATACTTTTAATGAAGACCATGGAACAGATTTAGTACCTGTTGGGAAAACAATTCTAAATCCTATGGGAGTTTACTCAGACAAATTTGACTCAATCGATGATCTTCCAGACGGAGCAACTTTTGGTTTACCTAACGATCCAACTAACGGCGCTCGTGCACTATACATTTTAGAAGAACATGGACTAATCAAAATAAAAGAGGATAAAAGAGAAACTGCTTCCATCTATGATCTAGAAGAAAACCCAAAAAATTTAAAATTCATTGAGCTAGAAGCAGCTCAAATCCCTAAACAGTTAAGCGAAGTTGATGCAGCAGCAATCAACACTAACTTTGCTTTAGATGCGGGTATTAATCCAAAAGAAGATTCTATTTTACTAGAGTCATCTAATTCACCTTATGTAAACTACATTGTTGTACGCGCTGAGAATAAAGACGACCCAACGATTCAAAAGTTTGTAAAAGCATATCAATCAGAAGAAGTTAAAAAATTCATCGAAGAAGAATTTCAAGGTTCTGTATTACCTAGCTGGGAAGAGTAGATAATATTCGAAAACGTTACCGACCTTGGTAACGTTTTCTTTAGAAAGGAAGACAAACAATGATTGTATTAGAAAATATATCGAAAGAATTTAACAGCAAGAATGGCATTGTAAAAGCAGTGAAGAATGTCAATATTCATGTAAAAAAAGGCGAAATTCATGGAGTAATAGGATACAGCGGGGCCGGAAAGAGTACACTCATTCGTTGCGTAAACCTGCTAGAAAAACCTACTCAAGGCAAAGTTATCATTAACGGCAAGGAAGCTACCTCCCTTCCCCTTCCTAAACTAAGAGAAGTCCGAAATAAAATCGGAATGATTTTCCAAGGATTCAACTTATTAAAAACAGCTACTGTTTACGATAATATAGCCATCCCTCTAAAACTTCTTGGGTATGATCAAACAGAAGTAAAAACGAGAGTAAACAAATACTTAGAAATTGTAGGGCTGACTGATAAACATCATAACTATCCAAATCAATTATCAGGTGGTCAAAAGCAAAGGGTCGCAATTGCACGTGCTCTTGCGCAAGAACCGGAAGTGTTATTAAGTGACGAAGCAACTAGTGCGCTTGATCCTGAAACAACCGATTCTATCTTAGAACTATTATTAAAAATTAATAGAGAACTAGGAATAACAATTTTACTGATCACGCATGAAATGAATGTGATTCAAAAGATTTGTGATTATGTATATGTAATGGAAAATGGAGAAGTGGTTGAGCAGAACACTGCTATTAATCTATTCACTAAACCAAGTCATCCAACTACTAAAAAGTTTTTAAGTACAATTAGTCAGCGAAATCTCTCTCCTACTTTGATTACTCAGTTAAATGTTACAGGAGCTGTTACACGTTTAACATTTGTTGGAGAAAGTACAGGTAAGCCTCTACTCGCAGAAGTTAGCCAAAAGTTCAATGTTCAGCCAAATATTTTAACTGCTAATATTATTGAATTAAAAAATGGGATCGTTGGAAACATTGTCGTTCATTTAATTGGTGTGAAGGAACAAGTAACTGCTGCACTAAAATTTCTCGAAGACCACGGAGTTGGTACTGAGGATTTGGAGGGACAATCATGAACAGATATGAACAGTTTACAGAGCAATGGTTACCGATTATCGGAAAATCAGTGATTGAAACATTCCAAATGGTTGGTATTTCACTGTTCTTCTCTGTCCTAATCGGAATTCCTTTAGGAATTTTAATCGTATTAACTAGACCAGGTCAGGCATTACAAAATAAAGTTTTGTATCAAATTAGTAATTTATTTATTAACATAGTACGTTCAGTTCCATTTATCATTTTACTCTTTTTTATACTTCCTTTTACGAAAATAATTGTTGGTACAACAATCGGTGTTAAAGGAGTTATAGTTCCATTAGTTATCTATACCGCTCCCTATATCGCACGTTTAATGGAGTCTGCCTTACTTGAAGTAGAGAATGGTGTAATTGAGGCCTATACAGCGATGGGGATAAAAACTAGATCGATAATTTGGCATGTACTTTTAAGAGAAGCACGCCCTTCTATCATTTTAGGATTAACTATTTCAACAGTTAGTTTAATTGGCGCAACTGCCATGGCTGGAATGGTCGGAGCTGGTGGACTTGGAGATTTAGCCTACCGTTTTGGACATTTACGTTACGAAGTTGATGTAATGTACGCTACTGTCTTTATTTTAATTATCCTCGTACAAAGTATTCAATCCATCGGCAATAGATTAGCAGCAAGATTGAAGAAAGATTAATCGGAGGTTTTCATATGACTAACTATTTGTATGTTGAACGTAACGGATCAATCGCTACTCTCATTATTAATCGGGCAGAGAAGAAAAACTCTTTTTCACTCGCTATGTTTAAACAGCTAGGTATTATTTTGGATGAGCTCGAAAGTGATTCTAAAATAAAAATATTAATTTTAAAAGGTGTGGACGAATCAGCCTTCTCTTCTGGAGCTGACATATCAGAATTCCTTGAAAATCGTTTTTCCGCACAAAAAGCAAAAGATTATAATGATGCAACTTTGGAGTCTATTGAGAAATTGTATCGTTTTCCAAAACCAACAATAGCTCTTATTAAAACATTGGCAATTGGTGGTGGGTTAGAGCTAGCTAATTCTTGTGATTTTAGATTTGCTACCTCAGGAAGTAAACTTGGTATTACCGCTTCAAATATCGGAATTATTTATAACTTAACAAGTACTAAGCGTTTAGTGAAATTAATCGGTCCTTCAAAAGCAAAAGAATTACTTTATACTGCTTCTTTAATCTCTGCTGAAGAAGGAAAAGAATTAGGTTTAATCGATTATGTATTTCCTATGGAAGAGATTGAAGAGAAATGTCTTGAGTTTGCCGAAAAAATTACCCGTAAATCTTCTGTAGCAAATAATGGCATCAAGCAAGTAATCCAATCGATTATAGACGGTGAAAATGCAGAAACGAAAGAAATTGAACAACTAATTTTAGATTCATTCAGTTCAGATGATTATAAAGAAGGAATTCAAGCATTTTTAGAGAAAAGAAAACCTAATTTTTCTTAAGAGGTGAGCTCATGTCAACTATAAAAAATAATGATTTGTTACTAGATAATATTGGTTCTAATGAAAAATACCCTATTAATTTTAGTGAATTAGAACAAGCTGCACAGGAAAAATTAGATGCAGGTCCATTTGGTTACATCCGGTCATCTGCTGGCGGTGAAGAAACATATCGTAAAAATAGCAATTCATTTGAAAAGTATTCTATTGTACCAAGATTTCTTACTGATGTTTCTACTTTAAATACAGAAGTAACTATCCTTGGACATACATATCCTCATCCCCTTTTCATAGCTCCTGTAGGAGTAAATAAAATCGCACATGAGGATGGGGAAATTGCTGTTGCTAAAGCAGCGGCAAAATTTAATTATCCATATATACAAAGTACCGTATCTAGTTATTCAATCGAAGAAATCGCAGAAGCAACAAAGGGCAGTTCGAAATGGTTCCAATTATATTGGTCTCAAAACAAAGAAATTTCATTTAGCATGGTTAGAAGAGCAGAAGCTGCCGGGTATGAAGCAATTGTGTTAACGGTAGATACAGTTATGCTTGGTTGGCGTGAAGAAGATGTTCGAAATCAGTTCTCCCCACTTAAACGTGGTTTTGGTCAAGGAAATTATACTTCTGACCCTATTTTTATGGCTGCCCTTTCAGATCATTCGATGGATGCCATTATTGATAGTATGATAGAGAACATCTATCATCCTACTTTAAATTGGAACAATATCGAAGAATTAAGAGAGTATACTTCATTGCCGATTTTGCTAAAAGGTATTCTCCATCCTGAAGACGCAAAGCTAGCAATTGAAAAAGGGATAGATGGAATAATTGTTTCAAATCATGGTGGTCGTCAGTTAGATGGGGTTATCGCAAGTATCGATGCCCTTCCGGAAATAGTAGAAGTCGTAAATGGGCAAATCCCTGTGCTATTTGACAGTGGCGTAAGACGAGGTTCAGATGCGGTAAAAGCTCTAGCACTAGGTGCAACTGCAGTTTGCATCGGACGTCCTTTTGTCTGGGGGCTTGCTAGTGGTGGGCAAGCTGGTGTGGAAAGGGTTCTTGAAAATTTCCTTCAAGAAACAAATGTGTCTATTTCTTTGAGTGGCGCTCGTAATTTAGAGGAGCTTCGCAAATTAAAAATTGTTAGAAGCTAATGGCAGATTTAAAGGTGGGAAGTTGGAAATGAAACAAGCTTTAAAAGGAATGAAAGTAATTGATTTATCACAAGTTCTTGCTGGTCCCTATTGCACAATGGTGCTAGGAGATATGGGTGCTGATGTTATTAAAGTGGAAAAGTTTCCTAAGGGCGATGATACCCGAACAATGGGTCCATATATTAACGAAGAAAGTTATATGTATATGATGGTCAACCGAAATAAACGTGGGATATGTCTTAATTTGAAGACAGAAGAAGGCTTGAAAATATTATATAAACTTATAAAAGATGCAGATGTCTTCATCGAGAATTATCGTCCAGGTGTTACGAAGAAACTTGGTATTGATTATGATTCGTTAAAATCAATTAATCCTGCTATTATTTATTGTTCTATATCTGGTTATGGCCAAACTGGACCTTACAAGAATAAAGGTGGCTTTGATATTATGGCTCAAGGTCTCTCCGGTTTAATCGAAATGACAGGAGAACGCACTGGAAAGCCTGTAAAGGTAGGTATTGCAATCCATGATATCGCTGCAGCTCAAACAGCAATACAATCTATTTTAGCTGCATATATCCATCGATTGAAATCAGGAAATGGTCAGTATATTGACGTTTCGTTAGTAGATTCCGGACTTGCTTGGACTGTTTGGGAAGCTGCTGCATACTTTGGAAAAGGCGAGGTGCCAAGAAGGAATGGTACTGCACACCGAGTTTCTGCACCCTATCAAGGTTACAAAACGAAAGATGGATTTATTTTAATCGGCGCAGCCAATCAAAAGCTTTGGGAAAAATTTTGCTTATTAGTAGTAAATAAACCAGAGTGGATATCGGATGAGCGATTTCTAACAAATAGTATACGTTCACTTCATGTCGATGAATTAGAAGTTGAAATTGAAAATATTTTAAAAGAACACGACTCATCCTATTGGCTGAATCTTTTAGATGAGCACGGGATTCCTTCAGGGCCAATTTATTCCTATGACCAAACTCTTTCGGATAAACACATACTTTCTAGAGAAATGATTTTAGATTATGAACACCCTGTAGCTGGTCCGATGAAGACACTTGGATTCCCTGCAAAATTCTCAGAAACACCTGGACAATTCAAGAGCCCTGCTCCCCTATTGGGACAACATAATAGTGAAGTGTTGAATGAGCTAGGATTTTCAGTAGAAGAAATTAATGACCTTTTAAGTAAAAAAGTAATTAACAAATAGGACCGAGTTCACACTCGGTCCTTTCTTTTTACATATTAGCCATTAATCTTTTAGCAATTGCTGCATATTCATCAGGTCCTATGCCAGGTGCGAATTCTTCAGGTTTTGACTCTAAATCAGGAATATCATATCCTTTTGGACTACCTTCTTTTACAAAGAGCTGATCCCCACTTGCTGGATTAGTCCCTTTCCAAATATATTTTATATCTTTATAGTCGCCTACATTATTCCATGTGAATAATACGTTTCCGTAACCACGTTCCTCATACTTTCTTGCTTGATCAAAAACGCGATTATCTAAACTTGGAATAGGAAGCATCGTTGTCACATCTGTTCCTGTTGCCATTTCTATCGCTTTTGCATACGCAAGAATATGTGTACCTCCACGAACAAGTAAATAGCCAATTAATTCTCTAGCAGCAGGGTGGTCTGTCATCTCATATACACGCATTTTATGTGTACGAGCGCCACATTCTAAGAAAAAGTTATGAAGCAAGTCTAGTACCAAGTTTCCACTTGAAAACACATAGTCTCCTCTCCATGGATTACCCATTGAATCTCCAGCTAAAGAAGTCTGTGCATTTGCAATGAAGGCGTAGGTGTTCCGTTTATCTGTAGCATTTTGAAGCGGAGTTATATCTGGGTCTCCAGTAAATGAAGTTCCTTTATGCAAAAGATTAATTGTATTGGAGACAAGCTCTACATGACCAAATTCCTCTGCTGTGATACTGGCAACCAAATCATAAAAAGGCTTTAATTTTGATTTCCCTCTGAAGTTAAAGGATTGGTACATATAATTATTTAATGTGGACATTTCACCAAATTTTCCACCTAACAGCTCTTGAACAGCCGAAGCAGCATTTGCATCACCATATTCTACGTTGGGAAGTTCTATTAATAGCTTGTTTACACGTTGAAACATATAGTCTCTCCTTCCCTCATAGCGCTTGTGTAACCCAAACAATTTGCTGGTTTCGTATAAAAAAAGGAGTGCCGCTAACATCTAATACAATGTGATCCGGAGTTAACATTGTTAATATTCCTTGAAGTGTACTTCTAGTAGTTTGAACTGCAATATGTTGTCCATTCAATCTCATAAGCTGTTGGTAAAGATAAGATTCAACATTACTGACAAACTCAACATTTGGCTGTGAATTTGGATTAACTTTAACCATCCTTTCTATACAATCACACTAGTGTATGAGATGAATATTTATATGGTGACAATTAAGTGGTATGATAAAATGTAGATGTAAAACAAAGTAGGTCGAAAAGAATGACAAAACGTTTAGTTATAACTGGTTATAAAGCACATGAATTGGGTATTTTTAATGATTCACATGCAGGAATACCTATTATAAAAAGAGCAATATACAATCAATTGCTTTTACTAATGGATGAGGGCCTTGAATGGGTAATATTAAGTGGTCAACAAGGGGTTGAAACTTGGGCTGCCGAAGTATTACTAGAGATGAAAGTCGATTTTCCGCATTTAAAATTAGCTATAATAACCCCTTTTCTGGAACAAGAAAAAAATTGGAATGAGCAAAAACAAGAAAAGTATAGAAATTTGCTTTTTCAAGCGGATTATCATACAAGTATTACTAAAAGACCTTACGAGGCACCATGGCAATTCATCGAAAAAAATAAATTCCTACTTAGAAATTCGGATGGAATTCTAATTGTCTACGACGAAGAAAACGAAGGGTCTCCCAAACATTTTAAAAAACTTGCACAACAATTTGCTGAAAAAGAAAACTACACTTTATTCATAATTGATGCATATGACCTTCAAGTGATAGCAGAAGAAATCGCAGAGGAAGAAAGGAATAATTATTTATGATAACTGAAAAATTGTCCAAAAAAATCAACGAAGCAAATGGCGTGAAAATTAATTTATTGATAGAAGAAAAAGATTATGCTGAAAGACATCAATTACTTTCTGCCGAACAAAAAGTAGTAATAACTGAAAAAAATGAGCAGTTTTCTGATGCTATAATTGAACGATTCGTTAAAGAAACAGATGAAACGGTTTCTAAAGGTACTAAGGAATTTTTTCAATCTCCACTTTCCCATGTCAAAGAAAACCAAACTGAATATGTATATGTAGAATCTAAAAGCTTTGATATTATTAATGTAGATGCTATTGCATTAGAATTCGACGAAGTATTCGAAGTATACACAGCAATGTTTGGATTAGCATTACAAAAGAAATTTGGTGGGTCTATACGAGATTACTTAAATCAACATTTTGATTCCGAAAAGATGAACTATAGCTTAATGTTTTCTGGTGAAGATGGATTATGGGAAGTGAACTTACCACTAAATTATATGGCAGGATTTAACGAAGACACTACGATTGAACAAACTTATCAATTTTTGTATTCCTTTATCTTCTCATTAGTAGAAGCAGTAGAAAATAATAAATAATACTTTACAATCATGAATTCAACTATTCATGATTGTTTTATTTTTTCCGTTTGTTTCTGGTGCCTGGCACTTGTAATGGATTTGTAACATAGATTTTCTTGAATATTTTAATTTCCCCTGTTTTATGCATATGAACAAATATTGTGGTCAAACTAATGAGGATGGTTTCATCACATTTTCTACAAGGAGGAATTATTGAATGACTCAAAACCCATTTGGTCAAGGTCAAGCTCAAGCTCAAGGTCAAGGTCAAACTCATCAAAATATGCAAACCGGAAATATCTCTCAACAAATGAATCATGGTGGTCATGAAGTATTTGATGTTCATGAAGTTTTATCAACTGTTTTATCTGGTTTAAACTTGAAAACAATTTTACGTCCACATGTAAAAGACCAAGAATTGTTGAACATCTTGGATCGTCAATATGCATTTGCACTTGATGAATATAATATTACGGTTGAATGCTTTAAAACTGGACAAGACCCTTCACATCCAACAACAAGCTATAAAATGCAACAAGGCAATGACTTTGTATATGGAACGAAGCCTTCTCAACCGAAAAAGCCTATGCAAAATGCAAATGAAATTAATGACGAAATGATTTCTGGTTATTTACTGGGAGCTGCAAAAGCTGCTGCAACAATTAAAACTGGTGCTGCTTTAGAAACTACAAACCCAGTAGTGCGTCGAGTTCTTGCAGATTCAATTCCAAACTGCATAGAAATGGCTTATGAGCTTTCTATTTATCAAAACAAGCATCACTACTACCAAGTACCACAACTTGATCAACAAAGCATGCAAGCAATGTTAAACGCATATGCTCCTGTACAAGGAAAAATGATGAGTTAATTCCCTTTCTCGTCCCTTCTGTGGGGACGAGTTTTTAAATACATTGTTTCTATTCCGAAATAACGTATAATTTACCTAAAGTATATTATTACAAATGAAAAGGGTGAATTATATGCGTGTCGCAATTTTTGACTTTGACGGAACATTATATGCCGAAGAAACATTTAAATTGTTAATGAATCATTTAAAAGAACACCCCATTTATAAAACAAATTATAAACGTTTTTATAGATCAATCGTACCTCCTTATATTGCGAATAAACTTAAACTTTATCCTACTTCAAAAATGAAAGCACGATCCATGCAATTGTATTTAGAAGCTTTCGGCGGAATATCTACTGCTGAAATGGATGCTTATTTTGAAGAATTAAAAGATAAAATGCAAAAAGATTTTAATCAAGATGTGGTAGAAAGATTAGAAAAGCATCAATCTGAAGATGTACATATTTTACTTGTTTCGGGAGCATATACACAGTTTTTACAACGCGTTACTGCTGGGATGACCTTTAACCAAATTATAGGTACAGACATACATTACAAAGAGGATAAAATAGATATCCATTCCCCCATTACGCACATAAATGGATCTCGCAAAACAGAAAATATCTTGAAAATTTTAAAGGATAAACAAATAGATTGGGAAAATAGTTTCGCTTATGGGGACAGCTACTCAGATTTACCGGTGTTAGAGCTAGTAGGAAACCCCGTTGCGGTAAAACCAGAAGAAAAGCTTAGAAATATAGCAAAAGAACGAGGCTGGGAAATATTATAGAAAGTTAACAAAAAAGAACTATCTTTCGTTCCACTTAAGGCATTTGGTATAAAAAACTATGGAGAATCCCACTTTTTTATCGTATATTTAGCGGAGAAAAATTCCGATTGCCTCAGATAATTATATTAAATGGCGACCAACTCAATTATAGAGAAGGTCGCCTATTAAAATGCAAATTTACTTTTTTCTACTTTCTTCTCCAAAAATAATGAAAAATCCATTAAATTAGTGATTAGTTAAATTTAGTTAATTCTTCTTCAATGGCATTAATACAATCTTTACACCAAGACTTTATAATGTCACTATTATCAATCGTACCAAATGGCATCTCGTTTTCTATAAATTGGGGTTGAGACTTAATATTTCCACCATTTAAAGTAATCATTAGGTTGAAAATGTCATTTAAAAAATAGTGTAGATATGCCATATATACTACTAAGAAGTATCTAAAGTAGTAAACGTTCTTTTCATATTTTAAATATTCCAGGTCATTAATGATATTATCAAAATTTAAATCAAAAATTTGAAAGATTATTTCGGTATCATGCTTAAATACCATGCAATTACTCCCCCCATGAACTAAACCATTTCTATAGTTTGCTATATCTTTAAACCACAAACTACTTTTGAGTAAAGGATAATCTTCTAATTGGTGCTCTTCTATTTTTTTATTGAGAATCTCAAATATCTCCCATAAATTTTTTCTAGGCTTAGGTGGGATCTCGAAATACAATTTAATGGATTCGATAATGTGGTCAATCACTGTTCGATATTTAACAAAAAACAATTCAATATCTAATGATGTATATCGAAAATCTGTTTGATTAATTTTACCTTCTTGCATTCTTCCAACTAAAATATAGATTTTAGCTAATTCTTGTCTAACGGCTTTTAAATGGTCATCTATAATTTCATTATTATTAATAGCAATAAACTTGTACATAGCTTCATGTATTACTTGGATTTCTCCGTTTCCCTTTTCAAATAATTCTTCCAGATATTGAACTAAAGTCAAATCATCTTTTAACTGCACCATTTCTTTTTCCATGTATTATACTCCCCAATAAAAGACTAGTCTTTATAAAATTCATTATAAATTATTGCATTTAAATCGACTGTACTCTTAGAGTTTACCCAATCTATCATAACTTAGTACTTCTTCCCCTTTATTGAGATTATATAGACATTGTGACTAGCAAGCATATGGATAGATTTGTTATACGGGATATTAAAGAATGAACTAATGCTTTTAGGGTAAACTATTTACCATACAATCTAATTACCAAAACAATCATCATTTGTTGAAATGAGGTTTAATAAATGAAACAATCCAATTGTGACTTTTCACCTCTAAAAGAACAATTAAAAATAGAGTTGGAAACTATCTCGGTTGAAATCAATAAAGGTTTAACTACATTAGATAATGACAACTTTTGCCTTTTAGGAGGGCTCGCTACTATTAAAGGACAATTTGAAAAGGCAGAAGCAGTTGCCGCTTCTTTTTATTTAAATTGTTATTTATCTCCATTCACTGATATGTATTTAGATATTTCTAGTGCTATTCAACATCTATCACACCAAAGACATGGTGCATTAATTGTAATTGAGCGTAATGATATACTTAATCCATTTTTAAGACCAGGTACTCCCATCGGCGCAAAACTAACACACTCCTTATTAGAATCTATTTTTTACCCTGGTAATCCACTTCATGATGGGGCGGTCTTAGTAAGAAGCAATCAAATACATTCTGCATCAAATGTTCTTCCTTTGTCGAGTATATTTGTAGGAGACAAGAAACTAGGTACACGTCATCGTGCGGCAATTGGTTTATCTGAAAAAAGTGATGCACTCGTAATAGTTGTTTCGGAAGAGACAGGAAGAGTATCTTTTGCAATTGACGGGGAGCTACATCCTGTCGTGACAAATAGCTCGTTAATAGTTAATTAATCTATTGGATAAAATTAAAGGAATCGCTAATTTCTATGGCGATTCCTTTTGTATTTATAAACGAACATTAATATTTTTGTTTTGTAAATAGGCCTTAATTTCAGAAATTGTATAATCACCATAATGAATCATTGAAGCAACAAGTGCAGCATCTGCTTGGCCAGCTGAAAATACCTCTTCAATATGTTCCAACTTTCCAGCACCGCCAGACGCAATTATTGGTACATTTGTCTTTTCTGAGAGTAATTTAATTAGCTCTACATCATAGCCATTTTTCATCCCATCTTTGTGGATGCTTGTACAAATAATCTCTCCAGCACCCAGTTCTGTCGCTTGCTGAGCCCATTCGACAACATCCATCCCTGTTTTTTCATGACCAGAGTGTGTATAAACTTCCCAACGGATTATTTCTTCTTGATCATTATATATTGGCATCGCATCTAGCCCTAATACTACACATTGTTTTCCATATATATCTGCTGCTTCCCTTAAAAGCTCAGGTCTTTGTACTGCTGCTGAGTTCACTCCAACTTTATCTGCTCCTGCTCGAAGCAAGTTTTTGAAGTCATCAACTGTTCGGACACCGCCGATTACTGAAAATGGAATGTACACTTGTTCTGCTACTTTACGAATCCATTCAATTTTTAAGTCTTGGTTTTTTAGTGAAGCCGTCGTGTCCAAATAAATTAATTCATCTGCACCATCTTCCGTATACTTCTTCCCAAGTTCTGCAGGATCACCGATAATAGTAGGATTTCTAAATTGTACATACTTAACTGCTTTGTCATTTAATACATCGATTGCAGGAACTATTCTTTTTCTTAGCATATATATGAACTCCTCACTTACAGTAATTATCTAATAATTGGATCCCGAATTTCCCACTTTTTTCAGGGTGGAACTGAACACCCATTACTTGCTCATTTCCTATTACACTTGCAAAATCTATCCCATAATTAGTTGTTCCTAGTACATCCTTTTCTTCTAATGGATTTGCAAAGAACGAATGTACAAAATAAAAATCAGTATTATCTGGGATGTTGTTGAATAAGAAATGTTGCCGAACATCTTTCACTTGATTCCAACCCATATGTGGAATCTTTTCGGCATCCACTTTAAATTCCGGTACTGTCCCTTTTAAGAGACCTAAACAAGGAACATTCCCTTCCTCACTTGATTCTAAAAGTAGTTGCATACCAAGACAAATTCCTAACAATGGAGTTCCTTTTACGACTTCACTCTTTAAATAATCACTTAAACCCGATTCATTTAATATTTCCATAGCAACTTTTGCATTACCCACTCCAGGTAATATCAACTTTGTAATCGATTCATCATGATCGGATGGTTTCGTAATTAGCTTTGTATCATATTCTAAACGAGCAATTGCTTTCATCACACTATGTAAATTTCCTGCTCCGTAATCTATAATGCCAATCATTCTCATGCCTCCACTTTTAGTATGCTATTATTATGCCATCTATCTATTAAAATTAAAACAAAAACTTTAGTGCACTAGCAGACTAAAACCAGTCATTTATAAAATGACTGGTTTTTTACTTACATATTCATTTACTTTTTTCGCTACTTCTCGCCCTTCTTTAATTGCCCAGACGATTAAACTTTGCCCTTTTCTAGCATCACCTGCAGTGAAAACTCCCTCAATATTAGTGGAGTAATCCTTCGTAGAAGCAGCAATTTTTTTATTTACAATATTTACTCCAAATTGTTCCGCTAATGAATGTTCAGCTCCTTCAAATCCAATAGCAACAAATACGTATTGTGCTGGCCAGACTTTTTCTGTTCCAGGTAGCTCTTTAAAATAGAAAAATCCATCTTCTCCTAATACTTTTTCCATTTGTATAGTGTGAAGTTCTTTTAAATTTCCGTTTCTATCAGCTACCATTTTTGTAGTCTGTATTAAATATTCACGTGGATCTTTCCCATACTTTGCAGCTGCTTCTTCATATGCATATTCTAATTTATATATATTCGGATCAGTTGGCCATTGATTATCTTCAGCTCTTGATACAGGCAACTGAGGATGCTTACCAAACTGTACGATACTTCGGCATTTTTGTCGTATCGCAGTAGCCACACAATCTGCTCCAGTATCCCCACCACCAATAACAATTACGTCTTTACCTTTTGTATTAATAAACTGACCATCTGTAAAATTGGAATCTAGTAAACTTTTTGTTGTAGTTGTTAAATAATCCATCGCATAATAAACACCTTGAGAAGTGCTACCTTCCATATGAAGCTCTCTATGCTTATGAGCTCCAATACATAAAATAACTGCGTCGAAGTTTGCTTTTAATTGTTCCGCAGAAATATCCTTCCCAACTTCCGTATTCAAAACAAAATCGATTCCCTCTTGTTGCAGCAAATGAATTCGGCGTTGCACTATCTCTTTTTCCAGTTTCATATTCGGAATACCATACATTAATAATCCGCCTGCTCTGTCTGACCTCTCAAAAACAGTAACAGAATGACCTGCTTGATTTAACTCATCAGCACTTGCAAGCCCAGCTGGACCTGAACCAATTACTGCAATCTTTTTTCCAGTACGTTTAGACGGAATTCTTGGTGTAATCCATCCGTTTTCGAATGCCTTGTCTATAATGGTACGCTCGATATTTTTAATCGACACTGCTGGATCTGAAATAGCAAGTGTACATGATCCCTCGCATGGGGCTGGACATACCCTACCTGTGAACTCTGGAAAATTATTTGTCATTTGTAATCTCACTAGAGCTTCTTTCCATTTTCCTTTATAAACTAAATCATTCCACTCCGGAATTAAATTATATATCGGACAGCCTGCTGTCGCTCCTCTTATTTCAATTCCCATGTGACAGAAAGGGGTTCCACAATCCATGCATCTAGCCCCCTGCCTTTGAAGGGATTCATCCGTTAATTTTGTTGAGTATTCGCTCCAATTTTTTACCCGTTTGAGAGGGGCCACCTCTTTACCTTTTTCACGTTCGTACTCCATAAATCCTGTAGGTTTACCCATAAGTTACTCCCCTCTCCACTACTTTTTCAATAGTTCTAGTTCTTTTTTATCTTTGTTATTTGAAGTAGATAAAAATGCTTTCATTGCTGCTGCATCATCCGTTAAACCTTCCAATTTAAATGCTTGGATTTTTTCTAGCATTATTTTGTAATCATTTGGCACTACTTTTACAAATCGATTAGACATTTCTTCCCATCTGTCTAAAATGTTCATCGCTTTCGAACTCTTTGTGTAATAGTAGTGATCCATAATCAATTGGCGTAAAGAATGCAACTCATCTGAAGAACTTATCTTCTCAAAGTCAATCATTTCCATATTACATTTTTCTTTCAATCCGTTCACATCATCAACAAGTACATACGCAATACCACCGGACATTCCTGCCCCAAAGTTTTTTCCTACATCCCCTAAAATGACTGCACGACCACCAGTCATGTATTCACATCCATGATCCCCTATACCTTCTACTACAACATCTACCCCACTATTTCGAACTGCAAAGCGCTCCCCAGCACGTCCATTGATAAATGCAGTTCCACTAGTTGCTCCATATAATGCAACATTACCTGCTATAACATTTCCTTCTGCAGCTCCTTTAAGTGGTGCCGTGACAATTAGTTTTCCTCCAGATAATCCTTTCCCAAAGTAATCATTAACATCACCTGTTACGTACATGGACATCCCCTTCGGAACAAACGCACCAAAGCTTTGGCCAGCTGCTCCAGTAAAGCGTAAAATAATGGAATCGTCGGCTAATCCTCTTTCTCCATGCTGCTTAGATATTTCGCTTCCGATTATAGTTCCTACTACTCGATCTGTATTCGAAATAGGATATTGTAAATCAATTTTTGTTTGATTCGTAATTGCCTTCTCCACTTTAGGAAGTAGTTCACGTAAATCAAAAGAAGCATCAATCTTATGATTTTGTGGAGTTGAGTATGTTCTATTTCCTTGAACTTGGAATAACAAATTAGCAAAATCTAGCTGTTTTGCTTTCCAATGTTCTTTGGCACGTTTACTCACTTCTAATACATCCGTACGTCCAACCATTTCTTCCACTGTTCTAAATCCTAGATTTGCCATATATTCGCGCATTTCTTCAGCAACAAAACGCATGTAATTTACTACATAATCTGCACTTCCTGTAAACTTATCACGTAGATCTGGATTTTGAGTGGCAATACCAACCGGACATGTGTCTAAATGACAAGCACGCATCATAACACACCCTAAAACAATTAAAGGAGCGGTCGCAAATCCAAATTCTTCTGCACCTAATAAAGCAGCCATTACTACATCTTTTCCTGTCATGAGCTTACCGTCCGTCTCTAACCTCACTCGATCACGTAAGCCGTTTAACATGAGTGTTTGATGTGCTTCTGCTAGTCCTAGCTCCCACGGAAGTCCAGTATGTTTTATACTCGTTTTAGGTGATGCTCCTGTCCCTCCATCGTAACCGCTGATCACAATAACATCTGCTGCACCCTTTGCTACTCCTGCTGCAATTGTCCCTACTCCAGCTTTCGCTACTAGTTTGACGCTTATACGAGCTGTGCGATTAGCATTTTTCAAATCATGTATTAATTGAGCCATATCCTCAATTGAATAAATATCGTGATGTGGTGGGGGGGATATTAAACCAACACCAGTCGTAGAGCCACGAACATCCGCTACCCAAGGGTAAACTTTATTACCTGGTAATTGTCCGCCTTCCCCGGGTTTTGCTCCTTGTGCCATTTTAATCTGTAGTTCGTCTGCCTGAACAAGATAATGGCTCTTCACTCCAAATCTTCCGGATGCAATTTGTTTGATAGCGCTTCTTCGGTTATCCCCATTTGCATCAAGTTCATAACGACTAGGATGTTCACCACCCTCTCCACTATTACTTTTTCCACCTAATCGATTCATTGCTATCGCAAGAGTTTCATGAGCTTCTTGGCTTAAGGAACCAAACGACATAGCGCCAGTTTTAAATCGTTTTACGATGGAGTCTACGGATTCAACTTCATCAAGTCGTATTCGCTTGTTTTTTGGTTTAAATGTAAATGAATTACGTAAAAAGCCTATTCGTTCTTCATTTGCCATTTCCGCATATTGTCTGTATAAACCATAGTCTCCTTTACGTGTAGCCCATTGAAGCGTATGAATTGTTTTAGGATTAAAAGCATGGTGCTCTCCTGTACTTCTCCACTGGAAATCACTTCCCGATTCTAGGGAAACTTGTGTAGAGTCAATCGCTTGATTATGACGTCTTTTTGCTTCTTCGGCGATTGTCCCCAAATCAATTCCATCCAATTGAGAAACTGTACCAGTAAAGTGACGTTCTATAACATCCTTGCTAATGCCAACAGCTTCGAAAATTTGCGCTCCACGGTAACTTTGCACTGTAGAGATACCCATTTTTGACATTACCTTTACTACACCCTCTGCAATTCCTTTACTATATTTAGAAATCGCTTCCTTATAACTACTATCTATATGACCATTCTGAATCGCTTCACCAATGGTTGCAAAAGCTAAATAAGGATTAATGGCATCAACACCGTATCCTATAAGCGCTGCAAAATGATGTACTTCACGGGCTTCCCCTGATTCAACTATGATACTCACTTTTGTTCTATTTCCTGTACGAACTAAGTGCTGATGAAGACTACTAGCAGCAAGTAATACAGGAATAGTGACTTGTTCGTTATTGATCATTCGGTCAGATAAAATTAAAATGGTTTTATCTTGTTCCATAAAACGGTCCGCCATTTTAGAAATATTCTCTAAGTCAAAGTCTAAATCTTCTGTCATTTCTAAACCGATTAAACCATATTGGAAATTAGGATCTTTCATTTCTAGTAAATTTTTTAATTGATTGTTCGTTAAAACTGGATTATCTAAAAATATTCTTTTAGCATTTAAGGCATTTGGTTGTAGCAAATCACCTTCAGCACCAAGCAATGTCATCGTCGAAGTAACTATATGCTCACGAATAGAATCAATGGGAGGATTCGTAACTTGTGCAAAGTGCTGCTTAAAATAGTTGAACAATGATTGTGGACGTTCTGATAAAACTGCAAGTGGTGTATCGTTCCCCATCGAACCAATCGGATCTTTGCCATCTAAGGAAATTGGAACAATATACTTTTGAATATCTTCATACGTATAGCCAAATGCTTTTTGTTGAAATAAAAGATTATTTAATTGCTCAGGCTCCTCATGAACGGTTGTCAGAGTAAGTTTGTTCTCATCTAACCACTGCTTATATGGAAATGCACTTGCCATTTCCTGCTTAATTTCTTCATCAGAAATAATGCGTCCTTGTTCTAAATCTATCAGCAACATTCTTCCCGGACTCAGTCGCTCTTTATATAAGATATTACCCTCATCAACATCCACAACTCCAACTTCTGAAGAGAAAATGATGTAGTCATCCTTCGTTACGTAATAACGAGCTGGTCGTAATCCATTTCGATCTAAAATTGCTCCTATTTGCTTCCCATTTGTAAATGAAATTGCGGTTGGACCATCCCAAGGCTCCATTAAAGAACTGTGGTAAGCATAAAATGCTTTTTTCTCTTCACTAATGTGAGGATTTTCTGTCCATGGTTCCGGTATGAGCATCATAGCAGTATGAGCAGGAGTTCTTCCTGCTAGTACGAAAAATTCAAATGCATTGTCAAGCATTGATGAATCACTACCGTTTGTATCAATGATCGGCAATACTTTTTCCAAATCTTTTCCAAATGCGTCAGAAACAAATTGTTTCTCCCTAGCTTTCATCCAGTTTACATTTCCGCGTAAAGTATTTATTTCACCGTTATGGACAATGTAACGATTAGGATGCGCTCTTTCCCAACTTGGGAATGTATTTGTACTATATCGTGAATGCACAAGTGAAAAAGCCGATGTGAATAATTCATCTTGCAAATCAAGATAAAATAAATCTACTTCATCAGGAGTTAATAACCCTTTGTATACGATCGTTTGACTTGATAAGCTTGCACAATAAAATTTCTTTGATTGTTGTTGTGCCCAATGCTCTACTTGTTTTCTTATTACAAACAATTTTCGTTCAAAAGCAAGAGAATCCATTTCGTTTAACGATTTTATAAAGACTTGACGAACTACTGGTACTGTCTCTTTTGCTGTTTTACTTAACGCATTGGCGTTAATCGGAACTGTTCTCCATCCAATTAGTTGCTGTCCTTCTAATTGGATTGTCTCGTTAAACTTTTTTTCGATTTCTTCACGTTCTTTGTCATCATCTGTAAAGAATAACATTCCAACCCCATAACCGCCTTTGGCTGGTAAATCCCATTCATTACACACTACTCGAAAGTACACATCTGGTATTTGAACCATTAAGCCTGCGCCATCTCCCGTTTGACCATCACTTCCTCTTCCAGCACGATGATCGAGACGACATAGCATCTCTAATCCTTTTTTAACTATGTCATGCGTAGCTAAACCTTTTATATGTGCATATAAACCAATCCCACAAGCGTCATGCTCAAATTCAGGTTGATATAGCCCTTGTGCTTTTGGTAGCTTATGAAAAGTCATATTAAATCCCTCCAATTTACCTTACATGTTACTTATGAATATTGTAGGTTTTCAAAATAATATAAACAATATATAATTTGGATATAAATCATCTACTTTTTAGATTGATTAGAGGAGTGAGAATTTGGAACTACGTCAATTGAGGTATTTTATAGAAGTTGCAGAACGTGAACATATTTCGGAAGCAGCCATTAATTTGCATGTCGCTCAATCAGCTGTAAGTAGACAAATTGCAAATTTGGAGGAGGAACTTGGGGTAGAATTGTTCGAACGCGTGGGGCGGAATGTTAAGTTAACACCTATCGGGAAAATATTTATGCAACATAGTATATTCGCTTTGCAAGCTATTGACCATGCTAAAAAACAAATTGATGAATACTTAAATCCTGAAAAAGGAGTTATTAAAATTGGCTTTCCAACCAGTTTAGCTGGCCACTTATTGCCAACAGTTATTTCTGCTTTTAAAAAAGAACATCCAAATGTAGCCTTCCATCTACGCCAAGGATCTTATAACTATTTGATTGATGCTGTAAAAAATAGAGAATTAAACCTTGCATTTTTAGGTCCTCTCCCCCCAAAGGATGAATTGATAAATAGCACTATTTTATTTACGGAAGATTTTTCAGTACTCTTACCAAGCCATCATACTTTTGCCAATAAAAATAGGATTCCTTTAATTGATTTACGAAATGAAAATTTTGTTTTATTCCCTGAAGGCTATGTATTAAACAAACTTGTCGTTGAAGCATGTAATTCTGTTGGATTCACACCCAAAGTTACGTCGGAAGGTGAGGATATGGACGCTATTAAAGGTCTAGTTGCAGCAGGTATAGGAGTAAGTCTACTACCCGATAGTACGTTTACCGACTCCACTCCGAGATTTACCACAAAAATCCCAATAGACTCACCTGCCATCCGAAGAACGGTCGGTATCCTTAGCCCAGCTTCAAGAGAGTTGTCTCCTTCAGAAAAAGTGTTTCACCATTTCGTTATCCGTTTCTTCTCCTTACTTGGACAATACCAATAATTATTACAAAAGTATTACAGGTGCCTGGCACCAAAATAAAAACAAACATGAAAACGTGTATTTCACGATTTTCATGTTTGTTTTTAAATGGCATTCATTTGTTTGTTATAATACGCTTAATTTTTCGTCTTTCAAATCACTGATGAACATGCAGCCCGGAGCATGCGTAATCATGATCGAAGGTTTACTCTGCATCGCAACCGCTTGTGGCGCTTGTGGTGTAACGCCGCAAGCCCAAAACACATGGATTTCACCTTCTTTGATTGTAACAGCATCGCCAAAGTCAGGCTTATGGATGTCATTGATACCAATAATACTCGGATCCCCAATATGTATCGGAGCTCCGTGCATTCCTGGAAAACGCGAAGTAATTTGTATTGCTCGAATCGCATCAGCTTGTGACATTGGACGCATACTTACTACAGTTGGACCTTCGAAAACACCTGCTTTTGCACACTCAATATTTGTTTTGTACATCGGTACATTGCAGTTTTCCTCAATATGTCGAATTGGTATGCCTGCTTCAATCAACGGCGTTTCGAAGGTAAAGCTACAACCAATTAAAAAAGCTACCATATCATCTTCCCAGTAATCCTTAATATCAGTCACTTCTTCTGTAAAAACACCGTCTTTATAAATACGATATTTTGGAATATCCGTTCGAATATCCGCCCCATTTGCAATAGTACTCGGATTATATGAACCTACTTCCGTAACATCTACCAATGGACAAGACTTTGGATTTCTTTGGCAAAATAATAAAAAGTCAAAAGCATATTCTTTTTTCAAAATAGCTAAATTTGCTTGTGTATACCCTTTAGCCATACCAGCTGTCGGACCTGTAATTTGCGCAGAACTTATTAATTTACGGATCTCATTTGGAGCCATTGTTCCATAATTAATCATCGGTCAACTACCCCTTCCTATTTAAAAAGCAATGGAATTTGTTCTATTAGCGTCATGATTCCTAACACACCCATTATAATAGTTACGATTGCCCCAGTAATTGTTAACCAAATTGGGTGCTTGTAATCTCCCACAATTTCTTTCTTGTATGCTCCAACTAATAACGTACCTAGTGCTATTGGCAAAATTAGTGCATTTAGAGCACCAACAAGAAGAAGAATATTAACTGGTCTTCCTACTAAAGCAAAAACTATAGTTGATGTAAGAATAAAAACGATAATAATCCAGTTATGGTATTTCTCTATTAAAGGATGGAATGAACGAATAAATGATACGGATGTGTAAGCCGCACCAACAACAGATGTAATTGCAGCTGCCCACATAATTACACCAAACATACGATAACCAATTTCACCAGCAGCAAGTTTAAAAACAGAAGCTGGTGGATTTGCAGGATCAATTTGTAATCCTTGTGACACAACCCCTAGTACTGCTAAAAATAATGCAACACGCATTATTCCCGTTACTACAATACCTGTTACAGAACCTTTCGTTACATCAGGTAATGACTCCACACCTTTTACTCCTGCATCTAAAAGTCTGTGACCTCCTGCAAAAGTTATATAACCACCAACTGTTCCACCTACTAGTGTCACAATGGCAAAAATACTAATTTCTGAAGGAGCAAACGTATGTACAATCGCTTCGCCAACTGGTGGTGAAGTAGAAAAAGCAACATAAACCATTAAAGCAATCATGACAAATCCAGCAATTTGAGCAACCTTATCCATTGCTTTTCCTGCTTCTTTCACAACAAATATAAAAATCGCAAATGCCGCACTAATAATTGCGCCAGTGATCGGATCCAAACCAAGCATCGCATTTAAACCAAGGCCTGCTCCAGCAACATTCCCAATATTAAATGCAAGTCCACCCATTACTATTAGAATCGCCAATAGCACCCCTAAACCCGGCAATACTTTATTGGCAATTTCTTGTCCACGAAGCCCTGAAACAGCAATAATTCTCCAAACATTTACTTGAGCAACAACATCCAGTAAAAGTGAAATCAAAATGACAAATCCAAAACTAGCTGCTAGTTGTTCAGTAAAAACTGTTGTTTGTGTTAAAAATCCCGGTCCTATAGCTGAGGTCGCCATCAAAAAAGCCGCCCCTAGTAAGACACTTTTCCCTACTGTCTTTTTAGTACTGTCTTTTGGTATTAATTGTTCTCCCACATGTTCTCCCCCTTAATCAACGAAAGCTGAAACGCTTACATTATTATTTTTTAAAGTTTCTTTAATATTTCGGGCAAATGAAACAGCATGTTCTCCATCTCCATGAATACAAACTGTATCTGCTTTTATTTGTACTTCTGTATTTTGTTGTGAAATTACGATTCCTTCCGTCACCATTTTCACAACTTGGGCTATCGACTCGTTAGTATCTATTATTAGAGCATTACTCTGGTGACGCGAAGTTAATGAACCATCTGACTGATATGTACGATCCGCGAATACTTCATGAGCTGTTCGTAAGCCCACTTTTTCTCCTGCCGCAGTTAATTCACTATTAGCTAACCCAAATAAGACAAGTGAAGGAGATACATCATATACCGCTTGGGCTATCGCTTTGGCCAATTCAAAATCTTTAGCAGCCATATTAAATAATGCACCATGCGGTTTTACATGTTGCATCTGCTCACCAAAAGTAGCTAAGAACCCATTAAGCGCACCAATTTGATAGACTACCATATCATATGCCTCTTGGGGAGTTATTTTCATCTCTCTTCTACCAAATCCATTTAGATCAGGCAAACCAGGATGTGCACCAATTTTAACGCCATTTTCAATAGCTAACTTGACAGTTTCCCGCATTACACTTGGATCTCCAGCATGAAATCCACATGCAATATTCGCTGATGTAACATATTTTAGTATTTCCTGTTGCTCTCCTAATTTGTATCGACCGAAACTTTCCCCTAAGTCGCAATTTATATCTACTCGAAACATTTTATCCCTCCTAAACTTCTATTAGCATCACAATACTTTAGTTCCGAATTATGAAACCGAAGTTTTGAAACTTAAACTTAATATTAGCACAATCGTTTTTTTCTGAATAGATACTATTTTGCAATTGTTTATTTAATTATTTTTTAAACTATAGCTTGTATTTTGATTTTAGAGAATTATAATAATTGTAATATTTCATTTTTAAGAACTTCATTACCATATTTCGAAACTAAAGGAGCTGTTTGTATGCCTAATTCCTATTCTGATTGCATTATAAAACCTTTGGGAGATTCCGCATTAATTGTACAGCTCGGAGAAGGTATAGATAAAGCTATTCATCAAAAAGTTAAAAATCTATCCGAACTACTAGCTAATAGTCCATTTGAAGGATTAACAGAATTTGTTCCAGCTTATAACAATATAACTGTGTATTATAATCCATATATTGTTCATACTTCCCAGAAAAGTGACTTAAATTCCTTTGAATTTGTTTCTATTCATATGAAAAATTTAGTAAAAAAAATGACGAAAAATAAAAACGAGTCTGCTAGGGTAATTTCTATCCCTGTTTGTTATGGAGGAGAATATGGACCAGATTTAGATACAGTCGCTCAATATCACAACATTTCACCAGAGGAGGTTATTCGCATTCATTCAAAGAGTGAATGTTTAGTTTACATGCTCGGTTTTGCACCTGGTTTTCCTTTTATGGGTGGAATGGATGAACGTATAGCTACACCTAGAAAAGAAACACCTAGATTATCAATAAGACCCGGATCAGTTGGAATAGCAGGTAAACAAACTGGTATTTATCCACTAGAGACTCCTGGTGGATGGCAGATCATTGGACGCACCCCGCTAGATTTGTTTCTACCTCAAATGTCCCCTCCTACCTTATTGCAAGCTGGCGATATTATCCGCTTTGTGCCGATTTCTTCCAGTGATTATTTAAATTATAAGGAGTTGAAGAAATGAGCATACGAGTGTTGCATTCCGGACTACTAACTACGATTCAAGACATAGGTCGATATGGATCGCAAAAGTTTGGAGTTATAGTTAGTGGTGCGATGGATAGCTATTCTTTAAGACTGGCAAATCTTTTAGTTGGAAATAAAGAAAATGAAGCCACACTTGAGATTACTTTATTCGGCACAACGCTTCAATTTGATGAAGATACCTTAATTTCAATAACTGGAGGAGATTTTCTCCCTACGATTGACGGAAATAAAGTTCTGTCGTGGCGACCAATCTTAATAAAGAAAAATTCTGTCTTAAAATTCAATTCAGCTATAAAAGGAAGTAGAGCATACGTTGCTTTTGCAGGTGGAATAGATATCCCGGAAATTATGAAGAGTAAAAGTACCTATTTACGTGCAAATATTGGTGGCTTTAAAGGGAGAGCGTTGCAAAAAGGAGATATTTTTTCAGTAGGAGAAGTAAGTGAAATTGGCGAAAAGCTTATTGAACAGTTGAAAAACAGTGATGCAACTTGGTCTGTAGACTTTAATAATTTGATAAGATTTGAACAGAATCAGTATATTCGAGTGCTAAAAGGAACTGAATTTAACCGTTTTGATCAGGAAAGCCAAAACATTTTTTTCGAAAAACCTTATACCCTTACAGTCCAATCCGATCGAATGGGATACAGATTAGATGGTCCTACCCTATCATTAGCTGAAAATTTTGAGCTCTTATCTGAAGGAGTTACGTTTGGAACTGTCCAGATCCCATCAAATGGACAACCAATTATCCTGATGGCAGACCGTCAAACTACTGGGGGCTATCCTAAAATAGCACAAGTGATAACTGCTGACTTACCAAGTCTCGCTCAGATTCAACCAACCGGAACAATACGCTTTAAGGAAGTCACGCTTGCTGAAGCTGAAAATGAAATATTTAAAAATGAGCAGCAGATAAAAAACATAAAAAATGCAATCCATTATAAAATAGTTAGTAATTAAAAATAATCCTCTATTCACGTTGGAATAGAGGATTTTTATTTACAAAGCCTAATCTTTCAGAAATTATATTCGCAGCATCTATTGCTTTTTTTGCAAAGAAATCGACCTGATCTTTTTGGTAGTTTGCTTCAATTCCAGCTATACTAATTCCACCTATGATTTCTCCTTTATTGTTGAAAATAGGAGCAGCAATAGCTGAGGTATGGTCTTCTAATTCGGAATGACTAATCGTATAACCATTTGTTCTTGCATTTTTTATACTCTCTAACAAAATCTCTTTATCCGTAATTGTTCCCATAGCAAAAGACTTTAATTCTACATTTTCTAAATAAGAATTGATTTCATCATCTTCTAAAAAAGATAAAATGACTCTTGAACAAGCTCCAGCATACAAAGGGCTTCTTCTTCCAATAGCAGTGTATAATCGGACTTTTTGGTATACATCTACTTTTTCAATGTAAATGGCTTCGTCACCTTGCCGTATAATTAAATTAATCGCTTCTTTTAATTCATTATGTAATTCTTGCATGATAGGAAATGCGATTTGTCGTATATCCAATCTTGAAGAAACGAGATTTCCATAAGTAAGAAAGAGGAGACCTAACCGATATTTAGAATCAGCGCCTTTTACGACAAAACCCATTTCCTCTAAAGATATTAACATTCGATAAACGGATGATTTAGGAATCTTCGAAAGTTCAATTATTTCTTGAAATGTCAAAGCCGCATGATCAATAAATAAATTTAAAATATCCATCGAACGAACTACTGTTTTATTTTTCATATACTCTCCTTTAACAAGTAACTCTCTTATTCTTTAACAAAATTAATAAGCTTCTTTTTACTTCTAAAATTAACGATAAAAATACTAGCACCAACCATGATTAATCCAATAATAAGCAAGTAGGTAATTGGTTCATCTAGGAAAACAGCACCTATAAAGACAGCAATAATTGGTACAAGAAACGTATATGAGCCTACTTTGCTTGCTTCCCCTTCATTAATCAACTTGTAGTAGATAATATAAGAAATAGGAATCCCAAAAATTGCGCCATAGCTTAAACCAAATATGTATGTACTATTCCACTGAATTTCAGACCAACTTTCAAAATATGTCCCTGTTCCAAGAAGAACCGCTCCTCCAATGATACATTGTAAGGAAACCATCCAGTAAGCATCTACTCTATCCCTTATACTTTTAACGTAAATCACACCAAATGCCCAACATATTGCTGTGACTATCCCAAGAACAACCCCAATTATGGACACATGAAAAGTTAACCCATCTAAACTAACCATTAATATTCCTAGGAATCCTATCAAGAGACCAATAATTTTAACTGGGGTCATAAATTCCCCTAACCAAATCCATGCGAACAAACCCAATAACACTGGTTGAAAATAAACAAGTATCGAAAACAAGCCTCCAGGTAAATAATTTAACCCTACAGTTTGTATTCCAAAAAATAATGTTGTATTAAATAAAGCCGAAATACAATATAACTTCCAATTTTCCCGCCAATTAATTTTATCTAACCTTTTCAACAATAGGATTCCTAACAAGACTCCGCCAATCGTTGCCCGCATTCCAGAAAATAGCAACGGAGGTGTGTAAGGTAACGCTAATTTATAAATTGGCCAACTAGCACCCCACACTAAAATAAGCACTAATAGTGCCATTGTCGATTTCGTAAATGCCTTACTCAACATTATAACTTCCCTTCAAAACTAAACCAAGTCTATGAATCCACTATACACCCAAAGAAAAAAACCATCTATCAAAAAAAACAAAAAATTGACTAGTCCCTCTCATATATTACAAATAGATTACAGGTGCCTGGCACGAAAAGAAAATAAAAACAAACATGAAATTCGTGAAATTCACGTTTTTCACGTTTGTTTTATTAATTACTAAAATTATTTAACTTTATTGTAAAATTCAACAAAATTGTTAACTACGGAATCAAGGAAATCACTTGTACCTTGGTCAGTAATTTCATTTTGTTCATTCAATTTTGTATGAATTGCACCAATGTATACTTCATTTCCAGGAAGTAGTTTTGGTTGTAGTGTTGGATTCGAGATGATTTCTCTTAAATGCAATTGAGCACGAACACTACCAAGTACGCCCATAGAAGAACCTACGATAAAAGTTGGTTTATCTTTTAGGTCATGTCCGCTACGAGACATCCAATCAATTGCATTTTTCAAAACTCCTGGGATTGAAAAGTTATATTCAGGTACTGCGAATAGCACCGCTTCCGCATTACGAACTTTCATTTTGAAATCCATTGCCCCTTTTGGAGGATTCTCTTCAATATCAGCACTAAACATCTCTACATCGTTGATTAATACGATTTCAATGTCTAATTTGTCTGCATAGCGTTTTTTCATGTACTCCACTAGTTTTAAGTTGTAAGATTCTTTTCTGTTACTACCTATAATTGCTGCCACTTTAATTGCCATTTGTAAATCTCCTCTTTCCTTATAATCTTTAGTTATCGAATGTACAATATTCGACAAGTCAACACGTTTTTTAGTATAGCACTGCGATCCCCAAAAATGCATAGACTATGTTTGCAACCTCTTTTACAAATACAGGAACAATATTCTTTATATTCAGAACATATTGACATCCAAAAAATAAAATATATAATTAATTTTAATATTTCCGAATATTGAAAACGTTTTCCGTATACCGGAAAAGTCGAAGTGATTCTTCCAAAACTCTAACTTCTGAAAGGATTGCTACATTAATAAGGAAATTAACGACAAACTAGGGGGAATTGTATTGGCAAAAATCATAGAAAAAGGAAATTTAAAATCAAATGTAAAAAGTAAATTAACGAATGAAATATCTATCGATGCTTGTTTTGTGTAGTATTAATAGTGGCTATATTAACGTATATTTTTCCCGCTGGACAATACGATCAAGTGGAAGTAAATGGACGACAAGTAGTGGACCCTTCCACATTTCATTTTGTTGAAAATGCACCTGTTGGTTTTTTTGATATATTTAGTAATGTTCATGTTGGTATGACTGAAGCCGCGCCTATTATACTTTTTGTACTACTATTTGGTGGAGCACTTGGAATAATACAAATGACTGGTGCATTAAATTCTTTTATTCAAATAGTATCCTTGAAATATTCTTCTAAAGAAAAATTGCTTATACCAATTATGGTTTTAGTATTTTCTTTGTTAGGCACTTTAATTGGTTCGGCAGAAGATTCTCTTGTTTATCTAGCAATCCTTGTACCTATGACTATTTCTTTAGGATTTGATGCGCTTACTGGATTTGCTATAGTCATGCTTGGTATTATGGTCGGTTTTCTTACAGGTATTACAAATCCATTTAACGTCGGTGTAGCTCAAGGTATAGCTGAGCTTCCAATATACTCAGGTATTGAGCTGAGAATTGCACTATTTGTTGTAATGTATCTAGCAACAGTTTTATATATTTACCGTCATGCAATGAAAGTTAAAAAGAACCCGGAGTTAGGTGTGTTTGGAAAATATACTAGACAATCCACTGATACAATTGAAGAAAATTTCAAACTTTCAATGAGACATAAAATCTCTTTGTATGCTTTGCTTTTAAACTTCATTATTCTCATGTATGGGGTTATCAAACTTCAATGGTATATTTCAGAAATCGCTGGGATATTCTTGTTATTTGGGATTATTATAGGTTTTATTTGTAAGCTCTCCCCTAGCGATATGTCTAAAGGATTTATTGATGGTGCAAAGGAAATGATTTCTGGGGCTTTAATTATTGGAGTCGCTCAAACTATTCTAGTAATCGTACGTGATGGATTGCTGTTAGATTCTATTTTATATTATGCGTCAAGTCTAATTGGGAATCTCCCTCCTGCTATTAACGCACTTGGTATGTTCTTTACCCAAATGTGTATGAATTTTATCGTTCCATCTGGAAGTGGACAAGCAGCACTGACGATGCCTATTATGACACCTCTAGGAGATTTGATTGGTGTTACAAGACAAACAGCCGTGCTTGCCTTTCAAACTGGAGACGGTATTTCCAATCTCATTTTCCCAACATCAGGTGTTTTAATAGCAGCACTAGCTTTAAATGGTATCCCCTATACGAAATGGCTAAAATGGGTCTTCCCGTTCATAGGAATATTAATAGCAATTTCCATTTGCTTTTTAATGTTCGCACAATTCACGAATTATGGTCCATTCTAATTAAAGGAGTTAATGAATAATGACAATAAAGGAAACAACAATTAAAGAAGAAGTAATTAAATGGAGAAGGCAACTTCATGAGAATCCTGAGCTCGGATTTGAAGAAGTGGAAACATCGAATTACATTTATCAACTGTTGCAATCATTTTCTGGTTTAGAAATATCAAGGCCAACTAAAACAAGTGTGCTAGCAGTACTTAAAGGATTAAAGCCTTCTGCCTCCCCTCTTACTATTGCTTTTCGAGCAGATATCGACGCACTTCCGATAGTAGAAGAAGCAGACGTTCCTTTTAAATCCAAAAAAGAGGGTGTCATGCACGCATGTGGACACGATACACATACTGCCATGTTACTTGGTGCAGCAAAAGTACTTTCCTCCAAAAGAGAAGAAATTAGTGGAGAAATTCGTTTCATCTTCCAACACGCAGAAGAAGTAAGCCCTGGAGGAGCGTTAGGACTAGTAGATGTAGGTGTCGTTGACAATGTTGACCATATATTTGCATTACATGTGGATCCATTCGTTAAATCAGGTACGATTACAATGAAGGATGATGTCTTATGTGCAGCAATTGACGATTTTGAAATTACCATAATAGGTAAAGGCGGACACGCATCAATGCCCGAAAAATCTATAGATCCAATTGCAATTGGAGCAGAAGTAGTTTCCAATCTTCATCAAATAACAGCTAGAAAAATTTCAGCATTAAATGTTCCTGTTTTATCTGTTGTTGTTTTTCAAAGCGGCAATGTACTAAATGTTATACCAGAAACTGCCTATATCGGGGGAACACTTCGCTCCCTTGATAGTGTGAGCAGAGAAGAAGCAAAAAAGTATGTCAATCAGATAGTTAAAGGAATCTCAGAAGCACACGGAGCATCATTTAAGATTAATTGGATGGAAGGATACGATCCTGTTATTAACGATAAAGAAAGTGTTACGATTTCAAGAAAAGCTGCTATTGAAGTATTTGGGCAAGAAAATGTCATTCATATAGATAAACCTTTCTTTGGTGGAGAAGATTTCTCAGCATATCTACGTAAAAGTCCTGGCTCTATGCAATTTCTTGGTATTTACAATGAAGAACTCGGAAACAACTACCCTCTTTATCATCCAAAGTTCATGGTAGATGAAGAAGCTCTACAGTATGGTACAGAGTATTTCGTTAAAATAGCTGAACACCTATGTATGAAGTAAAAATATAAAACTTACAGGAGGAGGTCGCCATATATTAGGTAACCTCCTCCTATATTATTACAGAGGTGTTACTGGTGCCAGGCACCAGTAACACCTCTGTAATACAACCACTAATAACATCCTTGTAAGGAATATAGTTGTTACATTATTTCGAATTCTTCGAAAGAATAATGGCGATTTACTACTGTAGTGTGTTAAAATATATTAATCTTTAAATTGGAGGAGTCATTATCTATATGCAAGTAACAGATACGAAAACCATTCAAGTAGAAAATGTGCTAATAGCACATCATTTTTTGAAAGATGTAGTTATTCATACACCTTTACAAAAAAATGAGTATTTATCAGAAAAATATAATTGTACAGTATATTTCAAAAGAGAAGATTTGCAGCATGTTCGCTCATTTAAACTCCGTGGAGCTTACTATAAGATTAAAACAATTGAGAATGATGCAAGGGAAAAAGGAGTCGTGTGTGCTAGCGCGGGTAATCATGCTCAAGGAGTCGCTTATGCATGTGCACATTTGCAAATTACCGCAAAGATTTTCATGCCTCTTACTACTCCAAAACAAAAAATCGACCAAGTGAGAATGTTTGGTCGTGAGTATGTTGAAATAATTCTCGCAGGTGATACTTTTGATGACTCTGCTACTAACGCTATCGCTTATGCTGAAGCTGAGAATCGGATTTTTATCCATCCATTTGATGACCGAGAAATTATTTCTGGGCAAGGTACTGTTGCTGTGGAAATAATGAATGACATGGAAGAACCCATTGACTTTGTTTTCGGAAGTATTGGTGGTGGAGGATTAATATCTGGAGTTTCTACTTATATAAAGAACATATCACCAAAAACTAAAATTATTGGAGTCGAACCTGCTGGGGCCGGCAGCATGAAAGCTGCTTTAGAAAACAATGGACCAGTAGCTTTAGAATCTATCGATAAATTTGTAGATGGTGCTGCAGTAAAATGTGTTGGTAATCTCAATTATGATGTTTGCCAAAAATATGTAGATGATATCCTTCTCGTTCCAGAAGGCAAAGTTTGTACAACCATATTAGATTTGTATAATAAACACGCAATCATTGCAGAACCCGCAGGAGCACTTCCTGTGACCGCTCTCGACTTATTTCAAGACGAAATAAAAGGAAAAACTGTCGTCTGCATTATCAGTGGTGGGAATAACGATATTGGTAGAATGCAAGAAATTAAAGAAAAGTCATTAATGCATGAAGGCCTACTTTATTACTTTATTGTAAACTTCCCTCAACGTGCTGGGGCGCTGCGACAGTTTTTAGATAAAGTACTTGGACCGGACGACGACATTACGACATTTGAGTATACTAAGAAGAACAATAAGGAAAGCGGACCAGCCCTTGTAGGAGTTGAATTGAAAAATAGCTCGGACTATAATGGTCTAATTTCCCGTCTAAGTGAGAATGGCTTCTCTTATAAAGAAGTGAATAAAGACAGTACTCTCTTTGAGCTTTTAATATAATAATCACTGTTTAAACACTTGTGAAATCTAGGTTTCACGAGTGTTTTTGTCTCCAAATTAGAAACAAATAAAAAAAATAAATTTCTCTCAGTAGATTCCTAGCAAAATATTTATTCCTTTGATATAATCATTCTTGTATTATAAATATTCTAATCTAGGGGGAAATAGTCAATGACAGAGAATCAAAATAATAACAAATTGACAACTGCAGCTGGAGCACCTGTAGTAGATAATCAAAACTCCATGTCAGCTGGACCAAGAGGACCATTATTACTTCAAGACGTGTGGTTATTAGAAAAATTAGCTCACTTCGATAGAGAAGTTATTCCTGAGCGCCGCATGCATGCTAAAGGTTCTGCTGCTTACGGTAAATTTACTGTAACTAATGATATCACTCAATATACAAAAGCTAGTATATTCTCTGAGATCGGAAAAGAAACAGAAATGTTCGTTCGTTTCTCCACAGTAGCTGGCGAACGTGGGGCTGCTGATGCAGAACGAGATATCCGTGGTTTTTCAATGCGATTCTACACTGAACAAGGTAACTGGGATTTAGTTGGTAATAATACTCCAGTATTCTTCTTCCGTGATCCACTTAACTTCCCAGATTTAAACCATGCAGTTAAACGTGACCCACGTACGAATATGCGTAGTGCAAATAACAACTGGGACTTCTGGACTTCTTTGCCGGAAGCGCTTCATCAAGTAACAATTGTCATGAGTGACCGTGGTATTCCTTCAACATACCGTAATATGCATGGATTTGGTAGCCATACATTCAGTATGATCAACGCAAACAACGAACGTGTTTGGGTTAAATTCCACATGCGCTCTCAGCAACCTATCGAAAACTTAACAGATCAAGAAGCAGAATTGCTAGTTGGTAAAGACCGTGAAAGTCATCAACGTGATCTTTTCGATAGTATTGAGCAAGGTAACTTCCCTAAATGGAAAATGTATATCCAAGTGATGACAGAAGAACAAGCAAATAATATGCCTTATAATCCTTTTGATTTAACAAAAGTTTGGTATAAAAAAGATTTCCCACTAATTGAAGTTGGTGAATGGGAATTAAATCGTAACCCAGAAAACTATTTTGCAGAAGTGGAACAAGCTGCTTTCACACCAGCGAATGTAGTACCTGGTATTAGCTTCTCCCCTGATAGAATGTTACAAGGTCGACTTTTCTCATATGGAGATGCTCAACGTTATCGTTTAGGAGTTAACCACCATCAAATTCCGGTTAACCAACCAAAATGTCCTGTTCATTCTTTCCATAGAGATGGTGCTATGCGTGTAGATGGCAACAAAGGCGGAACACTTCACTATGAGCCAAACAGCTATGGTCAATGGAAAGCACAACCTGAATTCAAAGAGCCACCATTAGCTATCAATGGCGAAGCATCAATTTGGGACTTCCGTGAAGACGATGACAATTACTATGAACAACCAGGTAAATTGTTCAATCTTATGAGTCCAGAACAAAAACAAGTATTGTTTGAAAACACTGCTCGTAATATGACGGGCGTAGAAGAACATATTAAAGTTCGCCACATCATTCATTGCTACAAAGCAGATCCTGCATACGGTAAAGGTCTTGCAGAAGCAATGGATATTCCATGGGGCAATATTGAAGCTGCTATGGCTTAATAGTAACAAGAAAGAGCTGTCTTTCTTGTAGAAAGACAGCTCTCTTTATACGAGAAAGCTACTCCTTATGTCAATAATGACTTAGGTAGTAGCTCTTTTTTTATACTGATAACAGTGTTCGATCACTCGTTAACTTTTCACCGCGAATCCTTTGGAATTCATCCATAAGCTTTTCAATTGTGAGTGACTTTTTCTCTTCTTCATTTACCTCTAAAATAATTTGGCCTTTATCCATCATAATTAAACGATTTCCTAAATCCAAAGCTTGTTGCATATTGTGCGTAACCATTAGTGTCGTCAGTTTATCTTTCTCCACAAGTTGCTTTGTTAGGTTAGTAATTAGCTCTGCTCTAGATGGGTCAAGTGCAGCAGTATGCTCATCTAACAATAAAATGGAAGGATTCGTAAATGTCGCCATCAATAAAGAGAGCGCCTGTCTCTCCCCTCCCGATAGTAATCCAACTTTTGCATTCAATCTATTTTCTAAATTTAAATGGAGCATTTCTAACGATTGTACAAAAAACGCTCGTCTTTTTTTATCAACACCAGTTTTTAACCCGCGCTTTTTATTTCTTGAGTATGCAAGAGCAAGATTTTCTTCTATAGTCATCGAAGGCGCAGTACCAGCCATTGGATCTTGGAATACACGACCAATAAACTGAGATCGTTTATATTCTGCAAGTTTAGACACATCTTTTCCATCTATTAAAATACGCCCAAAATCTGGTGTTAGTGCACCAGAAATCATATTCATCATCGTTGATTTTCCTGCCCCGTTACTTCCGATGACTGTTACAAAATCCCCTGCTTTTAGTTCTAAATTTATTTCATCAAGTGCAATTTTTTCATCTGCAGTCGCTTCATTAAATATTTTATTAATAAATTGTAGTTTAAGCAAGGTCATTCCCCTCCCGCTTTATCACATTTACATTG
This sequence comes from Psychrobacillus sp. PGGUH221, assembly GCF_042055255.1. Taxonomy (NCBI): domain Bacteria; kingdom Bacillati; phylum Bacillota; class Bacilli; order Caryophanales; family Bacillaceae; genus Psychrobacillus; species Psychrobacillus sp. PGGUH221. Next base: position 10,494 of record NZ_JAQMHQ010000003.1, on the reverse strand, counting down.
GAAATGGCACGCTCAGCATGACGCTTAGCTTTTCTACTTTTTTCTCGTCGCTTATCAAAATATTGAGGTAGAATTAATGCACAAATAACGATAACTGCTGTGATTAGTTTCATATCACCGGTATCTAATAATTCCACACGAAGTGCAAGTGCAAGTACAATACGATAGATTATCGCTCCAGCAATTACCGCTAAAGTAGTTCGTACAATTGTTTTTGTACCAAAAATTGCTTCACCTATAATAACGGATGCTAAACCTATGACAATCATTCCGATACCCATTCCAATGTCCGCAAATTTTGCATATTGTGCTATTAGTGCACCAGAGAGAGCAACAAGACCATTTGAAATACCTAGACCTATAATAACGAGAGTATCAGTATTAGCTGAAAAACTTCTGATCATTTTTTTATTGTCTCCCGTTGCACGGATAGCTAGGCCAACTTCTGTCTTCAAGAACCAATCTACTATTAGTTTAATAGCAAGAACTAAAACTGCAACGATAACAATCGTTCCCCAAGTTGAAGGAACAAACTCTATTCCTATACTTCTCAAAAAATTATTTATGACTTCATCAATTCCTAAACTCCCCCACCAACTATAAAACTGACTAAACAATGTTTCAGAGTTTAGAAGTGGAATATTCGGTCTTCCAATCGAATTCTCAACTGTTAGCCCCATAATCCTTAGATTAATGGAGTAAAGAGCAATCATCATTAGAATACCTGACAGCAAAGGATTAATCTTGCCTTTCGTATGTAATAAACCAGTTATACAGCCAGCTATAAAACCAGCTAGTATTGCTACTAATGTTGCGAGTGCCGGATGATATCCTAATACGATCATCGTAGCTGCTGTTCCAGCTCCCGTAACGAAACTTCCATCTACCGTTAAATCCGGAAAATCAAGTACTCGGAATGTAAGATACACTCCGAGTGCCATGATTGCATAGATGATTCCTTGCTCAACAGATCCAAAAATAGCTGAAAACATAAAGAATCAATCTCCTATCTATTCTGCAAATTCTGCTTTCCACTCGTCTTTAATCTCTAAGCCAAGCAAATCAGCAGTTTCTTTATTCATTACAAATCTTAAGTTTTGAGGATATTGGACTGGTAGATCAGCTGGTGTGCTTTCTCCATTTAAAATCTTAACAGCCATTTCACCTGCTTCATATCCGATATCAAAATACTCAAAACCATAAGCACCTAATCCACCACGTTTTACCGAGTCGAATTCACCAACCATCATAGGTAACTTATTATCATTTGCGACTGACACAACTGATTCAAGCGCGGATACTACCGTATTATCCGTAATTATATATAGTGAATCTACTTTTCCGATTAAGGATTCCGTAGCTTGTTTAACCTCAGCTGATGTGGAAACTGAAGCTTCCACTACATTTAATCCTACCTTGTTCATCTCTGCTTTTACTGCGTCTACTTGTGCACGTGAATTTTGTTCACCTGAATTAAACACCATTCCTACATTTTTAGATCCTAGTTCTTCTTTTAAAAATTTTACTGTACTAGGAATCGCTTCTGGTTGAGTATCTACAGTACCTGTAACATTTGCTCCTGGTTTTTCCATCGATTGAACAAGTTCAGCGCTTACTGCATCTGTCACAGATGTAAAAACGATAGGAATGTCTTTCGTTAAACTTGCTACTGCTTGAGCACTTGGCGTAGAGTTCGCAAATATTAAATCAACACCAGAACTTACTAAGTTATTTGCAATCGTAGTGTTGGCACTATTGTCATTTTGAGCATTTTCAATTTGATAGTCTGCTTCTATGCCTGCATCTTCCAATGCTTTTTGAAATCCTTCAAAAGCCGCATTTAGAGATGGATGTTCTACAATTTGAGTCACACCTATTTTTACCTTTTTAGCATCCCCATTTCCATTTGAGCTTGCTCCTTCACTTGAAGTAGCGGTTGAACCTGAATTATCTTTTCCTCCGCATGCCGCTAAAAGAAGAACAACCCCAATAAGAATAAATGCTAATCTCTTTATACTTTTTCTCATCTTTCTAAAACCCCCTAATTAAATCATTCACACTACCGATTCAACTCGCTAAAGTGTCAATTTAAAGATATGTTACACTGCAATTGACTGATAGTCAATAACATTAAAAATATTTTGATAAATATATGAAGATATTAATCGTTAAATGAAATCTTTACATTTTCTTTACATGTTCTTGACATTACTTTTTTATAATATAAATTGACGAGAATTTGCTCATTGTAGGAGGATAAAGTTAGATGGCAATTGAGGAAATAGATTACGGAGATTTACTTTCTTATATAATTGAAGAAAAAGCAATTCAAACTGTTTTCCAACCAATTATCTCGCTTCAAAACGGCCATATTTATGGATATGAAGCATTATCTCGAGGTCCCGAAAATACTCCTTTACAAAACCCAGAAGTACTTTTTGATTATGCTATGAAAAGTGGAAAACTATGGGAGCTCGAAAATTTATGTCGAGGAAATGCATTAAAATATGCACATCACTTAAAGGCAGAAGGAAAATTGTTTATTAATGTGAATCCTAATATTATGAATGACCCAAAGTTCAAACAAGGATTTACGAAAGAATTTCTAAGTAGATTTAATATGGATTCGGATTCAATTGTTTTTGAAATAACGGAAAGAGAAGCGATTAATAATTTAAAGGATTTTATTAGTACTGTTGAACATTATAAAAAGCAGTTTTACCAAATTGCAATTGACGATGTCGGCTCTGGATATTCAGGGTTAAATGTCATAACAGATGTACGTCCACACTTTATTAAACTTGATATGAAGCTCATTCGTGATATAGAAAAAGATCGTACTAAACAACTTCTCGTGAAAAGTTTAAGTGAATTTGCAAATTATTCACAAATACATATTATTGCCGAGGGAATTGAAACACAAGAAGAGCTGCTTACTTTAATTGATATAGGAGTTCATTATGGACAAGGATACTTCATACAAAAACCAAATAAACAACTCTTCCCTGTTAGAAAAGAATTAAAAAAACTTATCGAGTTAGAAAGTGTTCGAAAAAATAGAATAAGCTCCAATCGTTTAACGGACACATCCATTGAACAAATCGCTACTCCCTTACGTACTATTGCAAGTCATACATCTATTTCTAAAGTTAGTAAATTGATGGATTCTAACGATGCCTTACCAGGTTTTTGTATAAAAGATGGAAATAAATTAATTGGAGTTATTACAAGAAACAAGTTACATCTAAAATTTAGTGGCCCGTACGGATACAGTCTTTATAATACTAAGCCAGTCACCGCAATTATGAGTAGAAATTATATGAAAGTGGATGCATCCACACCTATTGATGTAGTTGCTAAAATTGCCATGAAACGTGATCCGATTCATTTATACGATTTCATAACGATTACAAAAGAAGACGAATACTTTGGAGTTGTAACGGTAAAAGATTTACTTGAAAAAAGTATGCAGTTAGAAATTGACTATGCCAAGCATTTAAATCCACTTTCTGAGTTGCCTGGTAATATAATGATTGAAAAAGAATTACAAAACTGTATCGATAGCGCTGATGAGTTAACAGTTCTTTATCTTGATATTGATAATTTTAAGCCCTATAACGATGTATATGGATTTGAAAAGGGCGATAAAGTCATTATAAGATTAGCAGAAATATTAGAAAAAAATGCACCAGAGAATGGCTTTGTAGGACATATAGGTGGTGACGATTTCATCATGATTGTCCATACCCATAAAAGTAAGGAATTATGTGAAAAAGTTATAGAGGAATTCAATTCTTCCGTTGAACACTTCTATCATTCGCATGATCTTCTAAAAGGAAGTATAATCTCTAAAAACCGTCATGGAATTGAAGAGCATTTTCCACTTTTGACTATTTCCATCGCAGGTGTTACAAACAAAACTGTTTTATCTATTTATGAACTTTCAGAAAAAGCAAGTTATTTAAAAAAACAATGCAAACAACTCGCTGGAAGCAACTCACTCCTAGATATATGAAAATGAAATTTGTATAAGCCTCTAATCCCATGTGCTATGATAATGGTTGAACATGATTTAGGAGGAGAAAAGATGGTTTGGGTTTTGATTTTGACAGTATTTATTTTTATTCTTGTTATGTGCCTTTCTTTTTTCACCATAAATAAAGGTTACGCATTTAAACATACAATTGATGAAATACCAAAAGAAAAAAATGAAAAAACGCATCAACCATAAGGTGATGCGTTTTGTGTTATACAGTAGTTTTTTGTTTTTTTATCTGTTTGCTTCGTAGTTGCCCGCAAGCTGCGTCAATATCAGTTCCTTGCTCCATACGAACACCACAGTTAATTCCTTTGTTTTTCAACGTTTGGAAAAACGCACTAATGGATTCCTCCGAGCTACGTTGATATTGGCCATGCTCGTCTACTGGGTTGTAAGGAATTAGATTCACATAAGATAAGTGACGTTTGTTTTCCAACAGTTTTGCTAATTGTTGTGCTTCCTCTACATGATCATTTACATCTTTAAGCAGAATATATTCAAAAGTAATTCGGCGATTCGTTTTTTCTAGATAGTAATCAACTGCAGCCATTACCTTCTCAATAGGGAATGCTTTATTGATGACCATAATACGTGAACGAAGCTCATCATTTGGTGCATGCAATGAAACAGCAAGATTCACTTGAAGATTTTCATCAGCATAATCATAGATTTTCTTAGCAAGTCCACTTGTTGAAACAGTAATATGTCTTGCTCCAATCGCAAGTCCTTTTTGATCGTTCACGACGCGTAAGAAGCTCATTAAGTTTGTATAGTTATCGAATGGTTCTCCGATACCCATTACTACGATATGGCTTACTCGCTCACTCTTACCTAAATTATCCAAATGCTCTTGCACTTTCATAATTTGCCCTACAATCTCACCTGCGTCTAAATCACGACTTTTCTTAAGCAATCCACTAGCACAGAAACTGCAACCAATGTTACACCCTACCTGTGTCGTTACACAAACAGACAGTCCATATTTAAAACGCATTAACACTGTTTCAATAAGATTCCCATCCTGCATTTGAAATAAAAACTTAATGGTTCCATCGGCAGATTCTTGCTTTACAGATTCTTTCAACGTCTGAATGACAAAGTTGTCTTTCAACAATTGAAGACAATCCTTGTTGACATTATTCATCTCATCAAAGCTTTGCACTCTTTTAATGTATAACCAATCCCAAACCTGTTCTGCTCTAAATTTCTTTTGACCATGTTCTAATAACCACTCTATTAACTGATCCTTTGTTAGACCATAAATTGATTTCTGCATTAATATTCCTCATTTCATTCGTGTACAATTTGCCCATTATACTATAAATGTTTACATTCTACAATTAATTATACAAAAAAAAAGAAATAAAAGATATAAATTTAGCTTTTTCCCTAAATAAATCACTCTTGTCCGTATTTATTGGAATGGCTCTGTTAAACTTCTTTGTTGTATTAGAAAGAAATCTGTTCATCTAGCGTTGCCAATCACTCGGACGTGCGCTTGCCTCACGCTACGCATGATGAGTCATTCGTTTCACTCACTCCCACATCCTTACGCGGAGTCTCATTCTTCACGCTCATGCGGCGTATAAGGCGCAAATCCTGATGACACCTGCGGATATAGTTTCGTATTCATTTCATCAATGCATGGAGTTTAAAACCACGGTTTTGAAAGTTTGTACTTTTTAACTAGTAATTAACAACAGTATCAATTAACAAGTCTTAGAAAAAAATAAAGCGCCTGAATTTCTCCATTTCAAATGGAGGTTTCAGGCGCAATTTTCAACTTTTTAATTAGTTCCTTTAAGACTACTTTTTACTTGTTTCTACTTCATTTTCTCGAATCCAATCACTGTAACTGCCTACATATAATTGGACATTTTCATACCCGGCTTCCTTCAAACTTGCATAAAGTGGTGCAGCAGTCACCCCACTACCGCAATAAGCAACGACAGGCTTTGATTTATCAGTTAATCCTGTTAGTTTTTCATGTAAATCCTCTTGTTGCAGAAACTTACCATCACTTTTAAGTTGTTCCCAATCGAAATTTAGAGCAGTCGGAATATGACCAGCAACAGGATCTATTGGTTCCATTTCTCCACGATATCGATTTGCAGATCGTGCATCAATTAACTGTGCATCCATTTCACCACTAACAATTTTTTTCACCTTGTTTACATCTACATAAATTTCATCTTTCCAATTTGGGGAAATAGACGAAGCATTAATTTCAATTTCTTCATTGGAAACAGGCAATTTCTTCTTCGCCTCTTCATATCCTTCACGAAGTACATGAACATGGTTAAAGCCTGCCCATTCCAATAAAAAGTATGCTCTTAAAGCAAATGGTGAACCTCCTTGATCATAAATGACGATATGATCATCTAAAAGCAATCCTGCCTTTTGAATTAGATTTGTCATCTTATCCTTTGAAATCATTGGATGGCGTCCATTTTCACTTCCCATTTCGGACAAATCATTTTCCAAGTCCCAATAGATTGCTCCTTCTAAATGTTCCATCCTAAACATTTCTTTTCCTGCATTCACATTTCCTAAATCAAAACGAGTATCAATAAATCGAACATTTTTTCCAATTATTTTATCCAAATCAATAAAAATATTGCTCATGTTATTCTCTCCCTTCAATTAAATTTTGGCATAAATCTCTTTCCATTTGGCAAGGGTTTCTTCTTGCTCTAAAAGATTTCGTTCGGCATCAATTTGAATAATTGACTCGTTTAACCACTTTAATCGAACTGCCTCTGTCTCGATATCTACATATTGATCTGCCCATTTTGTAAGTCGATCATGCTCCAGCTTTAAGTAGCTTTCCGCTTCGATTTTCGTTTGCTCAGATAAGGAATCACGAAGCTTCTCTTTATCGTTTTTCTCGAAAAAAGACTTATTGTTTTTAAAATAAGATTTTACGTTTTCATATTTTTGAATTTCCTCAAAAGGACCAACAAATTCTAATAAATCACGGTCTTCACTCTCATGAGGTGTAAAAGTAAAACTTTCATTCCATTCTTTTAGCACACGTATTTCTTCTTTTTCTAACTGTTTAATTTGTTTTTGTATAAACTGCAGTACTCGAAAGTTTGTTACACGCATTTCCTGCTCCAAGTCAAAACGAAGCATACTTAACAGTTCTTTCAATGCAATTCCAAGTGCTGTATTTGCTGATTGATTACTAAACAAAGAAGGATTATATGCCTCTTTAAAGAATTCATTGAAACGATAATATACTCGTTGTAATACATAGTACAACAAAGTTTCTAGTTCTTGCTTAGCTTCCTTCGCTATTACAGAAGACATGGAATTTGAGTAACGTTTGCGAATTTTTTGTTCTTGCTCACGTAATTCTTTTAACCTTTCATCTTTTCTAGCTAAGTTCTTTTCTGTTTGCTCTATTAATGTTAATAATTTATTTTGTTGGCGAGACGCCTCTTCATCTAGTGATGAAACCGCAATTTGCTTTAAATCTTTTTCCAAGAAACGATGGAAGGCTTCTTCAAATTGCACCATTCCTTCGTGTACAGGTAAATGTCCTACTTTTTCTTTAAGTGCTTGTAAGCTTGAAATACCATATACTCTTGGGAAACGAATGCCAAATCGTTGAAGCTCATTTTGCACATATTGTTTCACAAGGTTTGCTTCTTCCTCTGTTTCTGCAAGGTCAATGGCATTAACGATAAAGAACATTTTATCCAATTCAAAGGCATCTTTTACTCGACCTAGTTGTATTAAAAACTCTCTATCAGCCTTAGCAAATGCATGGTTAAAATAAGTCACAAACAATACTGCATCCGCATTCCGTATATAGTCAAATGCAACCCCTGTATGTCTTGCATTGATAGAATCTGCTCCCGGAGTATCAACTAATGTAACTCCAAGTCTAGTCAATTCACAATCGTAATAAAAATCAATGAAATCTACAAAACAGCTTTTAGCTTCTTCCGCCACATAACTTTCAAATTCTTCGCCATTCACCCGTAACACATTTCCAAGTTGACTTTGAAATGTTGGATACCCTTTATGAAAAGCGGAAATAAAAGATTTATGAACCTCTTCTGAGACTGTTTGATTTATTGCCCCACTTGCTTGATCGAATGCTTCATCTAAAGACATAATAGTTATTCCTAATTGTTTATAAGCAAACGATACATCTTCTAATAATTGCTCTTTTGTTTTAAATGTAACATCAGCAGTATTATGTGGATGTTTTTCTGATATTGGGCGTATTTTATTTATTGCAGCAGTTGTTGGGTTTGGTGAAACTGGCAATACATTAGCACCCATTAACGCATTAGAAAAACTAGATTTCCCTGCACTAAAAGCACCAAATAATGCAATTGTAAATTGTTGATTTTCAACTCTTTTAGCTTTTCGTTTAATAATCTCAGCTTCCTCTTTAAAAGCTGGTAACTCTTTTAATACCTCACCAATTCTGTTTGCTCGCTTTAAGACTTGCTCGGGAGATAGTATACTATTTTCTTCTTCTTGTTCTATGGGAGCTATTGTTTCTAATTCTTGTACCTGTTCTTCCAAGCTTGGATCATATTCGGCAATAGATTTTTGAAAACTATTTCGTTCCTCATCCCATGCTATTAATAATTGATCCCGTTCTTTCCTTATAGCTAAAGCCGGAGTCTTTGTTTCCTGTTCAAAACCATGTATTCTTTCGTCAATTTCTTCCAATGATTGGATAGCTAGTATTTTTTCATTGAGAACTTCAGTTTTTTGATCTGCTTTTTCTGTGTCTTCCACCGGATTTTCATTCATTGCGATGATCATTTTTTCTTTCCAAATATCTGTCTCACGTACAAAAAATCGGTTGACTGTTTCTTGAACCCTGTTTGCATAATGAAGAATAGAATCTCCGGTTATACCAGCACCTTCATGTAAGGAATCTGCAATAAACAATGAGGATATTTCGAAATCCAACCCATCAATTTCATTGGCTCTTTCATTGCTTAACAAAGAAACATCCTTTAGCATACTTTTCATAAGCTGTTTCAGATGTACGGTAATATTCGTTAGTACAACCTTCTCAAGTAGAATTCTTGCATCCTCAAGGCGTTTAGATCGCTCTTCTTCTGTTTTCTTTTTGCTTCCTATAAAACCTACTTTAAATGAACCTTGCATGCTCTCAGCATAAGTCTTGAGTGAGTCTCTCACCTCATATGGCATAATTACAGCGTTTTCTAAGATTTCTTTTCGTTGTTCTTCAAACGTCTTTTTCCATAGACTTATATCTTGTAATGCAGATTGCTTTTGAGCTATTTCAAGTTGCTCTTTAATATCTTCTTTATTATTCCATTCCTCTTCTGTTAGTTGTCCATCAAAAGTTTCTAGACATGCAGCTTTTTCATTTTCTAAATACTGTTTATGCTCATCCGCTAGTTTCTCTAATGTCGCATGTGCAGATGTAATAAAATATTGTTCTTTGTTATTAATAGAATTTAGAACAATTTCTTGTACCTTCTTAAAATCATTATGTATAAACTGTTTATCTTTTAAAGAGGTAAAAAATATATCCTTCGGTTCAACGGACCATGCTTTGAAAGCATTTGCAACGGATTGCTTAAAAGCGTCAAAGGAAAGCTCTTCTTCTCGATGCTTATCCACTTGGTTAACAATTAAATAAACATTTTCGTTATAGTGAAGCAATTGCTTTGTAAATTGAAAATTTAGCTCAGATTGGACATGGTTATAGTCCATTACATAAAAAACGATATCTGCCAGATGAAGAGCTGACTCAGTTGATATCCTATGTGCATCATCCGTTGAATCCACTCCTGGAGTATCCATAACAGTAATACCTTCTGGTAAACTGGAGGTTGAATGACCAATTTCAATTTGAGATACTTTACTTCCGTCTTTTGAGTATTTTTTTACAAGTTGAATATCATATTCACCTGAGAATCTTACAGGTGCTCTATCAACAAAATGAACGAGGGCATAATTATTATTTGTCTTTTTTACAGTAACAATATTTGCCGAAGTAGGTATTGGACTTGTTGGAAGTAACTGCTCATCTACTAGAGCATTAATCATGCTAGATTTTCCAGCAGAAAAATGTCCTGCAAACGCAATAGTGAATGTGCCATTTTCCAGTTTATCTGCAAACAATTTAGCCTTTGCAAAACGTTCCTCATCTAAATTTCGTTGAAAAAGAGTAGCAAGCAAAGCATTTTTCTCTTTTAATAGTTGTATATTTTCTAAATTCTCCATTTGAAAAAAAAATCTCCTTTATAATTCGACAATTATGTATATCATAGCAAAAAACAAAGGAACGCAAAAGCGTTCCTTTGTTTTTCTGCGACGAGCTTTGCGCAGGAGCAAAAGATCTTGATTTTCTGCGACGAGCTTGCGCAGGAGCAAAAGATCTTGATTTTCTGCGACGAGCTTGCGCAGGAGCAAAAGATCTTGATTTTCTGCGACGAGCTTGCGCAGGA